>JAYOEY010000059.1:0-2108 GCA_038116945.1 Rhodospirillales bacterium | reverse complement strand
AATTTGCAGGATGCGGCACATGAGTAATACACAGGTGGAGCTCGAGCGCCTACGCGCCGCACTGGCGGCTTCCGGCGACGTACCCTACGACTGGAATTTCGTCAGCGACGAAATCATGTGGTTCGGCCAGGACGGGGCATCCGGTTTTCTGGATGGCCTGGAGCGCTCGACCGGCGAAGACCTCAACGCGCGGATCCATCCTGATGACCTCGGCCATCGTCTCGACGCGATCGAATCCCTGCATTCCGGAGCGGCGCAGTTCGAGTGCGAGTTCCGGCTGCGCAACGCTTTGGGAGAAGTGAAATGGTATCACGACCGGGGCGTCGCCGAATTCTCGGCGGACGGAAAGCCGAAACAGATACACGGAACCATGCGTCCCGTCAGTCGCAGGATGGAAGAGCATGCGCGCATCGAGTATTGCGCCAACTACGATGAGCTGACCGGGCATTTCAATCGAACGCGGTTGCGCGAATCGCTGGATCAGGCGCTCTACTACAGTACGCGTTACGGCGTGACCGGCGCGTTTCTCGTCATCGGCATCGACAATATCAACATGGTGAACCAGGCGTTCGGCTACGATGTCGCCGATGCCGTCATCGTGGCGGTCGGTCATCGTCTGGACCGCTGTCTCAGGGCCTGCGACGTCATCGGGCGTCTCGGCGGGGACAAGTTCGGCGTCGTGCTGAGTAATTGCCCGGCGGACGACCTGCACATCGCCGCGGATAAAATTCTCGAGGTTGCTCGAAATACCGAAGTCATGACCCAGGCGGGACCGATCCATGTCACGGTATCCGTCGGCGCCGCGGTGTTTCCCGATTCGGCGCAAAGTTCGAGCGACGCCATCACCAAGGCCGACATCGCCCTCCAGAGCGCGAAACGCAGCGGACGCAATACATGGTCGGTATATCGCTACACGGAAGCGCAGCGCGACGGCCACCGGCGAAACATGGTCATCGCCGAACAGGTCAAGAAAGCGCTGCGCGATGACCGGCTCATCCTTTCCTATCAGCCCATCGTGGATTCGCGCACCCAGGAACCGGTATTTCACGAGTGCCTGCTGAGAATGCGCCAGCCCGACGGCGAAATCGTCGTCGCTGGCCAGTTCATGCCGGTTGTCGAAGAGCTGGGGCTGGTCCGGTTGATCGATCGCCGGGTGCTTGACCTGTCGATCGATGTCCTGCGCACGTATCCGGACGCTCGTCTGGCGGTCAATGTTTCCGGCCTGACGGCGGGAGATCGCTCGTGGCTGCGGCACATCGTAAGCGTTCTTCGGCATGACCGGCAGATAGCCGAACGCCTGACCGTCGAGATTACCGAGACCGCCGGGCTGGAAGATGTCGAGGCCTGCGCCAAGTTCGTTTCGGTCCTCCAGGAGCTGGGGTGCAGCGTGGCGCTCGACGATATCGGAGCGGGTTATACGTCGTTCCGCCATCTCAAGACCCTGTCCGTGGACATGGTCAAGATCGACGGCTCGTTCGTGCGCGACCTCAAGGAAAATCCGGCGAACCTGATTTTTATCCGGTCGCTGCTCGATCTGGCGCGAAACTTTAATCTGGTTACTGTCGCGGAGTGCGTCGAAGACATCGATCTCGCGGGAATGCTGTGCGATGAAGGCGTCAACTACCTCCAGGGCTGGGCGTTCGGGCGACCTGAGATCGAGCCGCCCTGGTCGGCGCCCATGCGGCCGGAACGCCTTCTGCCCGTGGTCTCGCCGATCGATTCCGAAAAGCGTCGCGCCGTCCAGTAGCCGTTTCGGTCTGGCTTGAATTCCGGCATTTGCGGTACCGGTTCTCCGCCGTCGGCTGAAATCCGGTTTGTGCACCGGACCGGGTGCTGTCATGCGTTTTTTGCATGACTCTTTCCGCGCGCCCGTATCTATATATGGGCAGGTTTTCTGGATGGGGTTTTTCGAATGACCGATATCGTTATTGCGGGCGCAGCGCGGACGCCTGTCGGCGCCTTCAATGGCGCGTTTGCCAGTCTGGCCGCTCATGAACTCGGCAGCGTTGCCATCGGCGCCGCTCTTGAGCGCGCCGGCGTCGATCCGAACGGTGTCTCCGAAGTGATCATGGGGCAGATTCTCACTGCAGGCGCGGGCCAGAACCCGG
>JAYOEY010000058.1:0-2253 GCA_038116945.1 Rhodospirillales bacterium | reverse complement strand
CACACGCCCTGCCCGGGACCGTCCATGGCGAGCACCGCGATGCCGCGCTCCAGCCACGGGTCGCCGTACATCGACACGACGTTTTCCTTGCACCCGTCCATCCCGCCGATATTGATCACGCAGGGAAATTTCTCGCCCGGCGCCGGCGCGTGCGGCAGATGCAGCAGTCCGGACAGCGCGTCGTGCTCGAACGGGATGTCGACCCGCTCGATGGGCCGCGGCGCGCGTTCGATGAAGGCGTCGTAGCAGCGCACCATATGGTCTTCGTAATCGCGGTAGCGCTGGTCGATCTCATAGAGCGGCCAGCGGGCGGCGGCCCACAGCAGCGCTGCCAGGATATAGCTTTCGCGCGCCGGCAGGTCGCGTCCGAGCCCCGCGTAATGCTCCGCGCGGGCCTCGATGCGGCGCGCGGCGCCGGCGAACTCGCGATGCGCGTCGCTGAATTTCTTCATGCGCGCGCCGGCGGCGCGGAACACGGCCGCCGCTGCCGGCCCCGCCGGGCGGGCGTAATGCGACAGCCGCTCCTGCTCCCACTCTATGCCGATGGTCGCCACAACAGCATCCATCAGCCAGCGCTGCTCGCGCCAGCGGCGCGACCGCCGTTCGCTCTCTCCGCTCATGTCTCCTCCTATCCCTTGACGATGATGTCGATCAGCTCGTCCGGCATGGTCAGCATCGGGAAATGACCGGTGTCGAGCTCGTGCCAGCGCGCGCCCAGCGCGTCGGCGCAGCGCCGCTGGTGCGGCTCGCCCGGCTTGCCCGCCTGTTTGCACCAGACGACCGACGCGTCCCAGCCCAGATTCCAGAATTCTTCCAGAACCACCGGGCTCATGAAACAGCCGATCGGATGCACGGTCGACCGGTCCGCCGCCCATGCGGCGGTCGCCTCGTCCAGCTCCTGAATGAATCTCTTGTACCGGTCGTCGCGTGTCGGCCCGATGGCGAGTTTGGTCTTCACCGACATCTCGCCGCCGGTGATATCGCGGATGCATTCGCCGTCCTTCAGCGCGAGCGCATCCGAGAAAACCAGCCGGCTGATCCGGTCGCGCGCGAGCTCCGCCGTTTTCGCCATCACCATGCCGCCGGCGGAGGCGCCGACCAGCACGACATCGTTCAGATCCTCAGACCAGAGAAACTGGGACACCTCTTCGGCCTGCGTTTCCGTCGTGATGCCCGGCCGGAGCTGGTAGGCCCGTTCGCCGCACCCGTCCAGCGTCGGGGTATAGACCGTGTGCCCGGCATCGCGCAGCCGCGTCGCCACTGTTTTCCAGATCCAGCCGCCCTGGAACGCTCCGTGAATCAGAACAAATGTCGTCATGACGCTCCCCATTTTCCGGCGATGCCTGCCCGTGCTTTGCTCCGGTTGTAAAACCGTCGCGCACGATCACGTTTTTGTGTGTGGCCCGCCCGTTCCTCCAGTCTTGCTCCCGAAAACCGGTTGCGCTTAAATGTGCCTGTATTATGACGCCATGCCAAGCTGGCGGCGAAGTCGCAGTGTTTTTTGTCAGGCCCTGATACGGAGCGTGGTTCGCATGAACCCGGTGAAATCGATAGTCGCGCCGCTGGCGCTGGTTGTGTGTCTCGCCTCCGGGCTGATATCGACGAACGGCAACGCCGGCGTCATCCGGAATCTGGAATTCAATACGCCCGGCGTGCTGCCGTCAGCCGATCCGCAAATCGAACTGTTCAACAATACCGGTACTGCCGAAACGACGCTGTTCAACGTTACCGGCGGCCTGCTGGAGCAGCGGACCCGGTTTGAAGACGGCAATGCGACCTATTCCTTTCCCGATACGGCCCTGAGCGGCGGCGGGCTGGATGCCGCGCTGGCGACCACGCTGGAAACCCGGCTGCGGGTCAATTCGATCAATGGCAACGGCGGCGTGGCCATCTCGGCGTTCGACGGCGCCGCCCGCTACACGCTCAGCTTTACGGTCGGAGCGGTGCGTGTGTTTCACGGCGCGTCCCAGTTCGAGGTCATAAACCTCGATATTTCCCAGTTTCATACCTACCGGATAGACAGCGCCGGCGGAACAAGCGACTTCGATTTCTTTATTGACGATGTTCTGACGTTCAGCGGCGTCGCCGTGGCCTCGACATCGAACGGCTTCAATTTCGGCGACGGAACGACGACCGCCGGGAATGGCGCAAATGCGGACTGGGATTTCATCCGTGTCTCGCAGGAAGATATCGCGGTAATACCGGAGCCGCCGGTTTCGCTCCTTTTCATCGGTATGGCCGCACTTGTCCTGG
>JAYOEY010000057.1:0-2708 GCA_038116945.1 Rhodospirillales bacterium | reverse complement strand
AGAATAAGCCAGATCCTCTCAATCAACCCGGACCACTATTGCCAATGCAGGTCAGACCAACGAGCGTCCGATGAAACCGGCGAACTCTCCACGATCGTACTCATGGCGTATCGTCTCGACTTCGCGTATCAGCTTCTTCCGCTCAAGAGCATTCCTGACGGTGTAGACCAGCCGGTCAGCCGCAAACGGCTTGACGATAAAGTCAGATGCGCCAAGCTTCATCGCATCAACCGCTCTTGTCAGCGAACCTTCCGCTGTCATCACGACAACTGCCGAAGCGAGGCTTTTATCGTTCATCCATTTAAGGATATCGAGGCCATCGCCATCAGGAAGTCGGAGATCAAGCAGGACTCCTTCGTAAATCGACTCCACCAGAGCCTTCTTCGCGCCAGTGACTGTCTCGACAAATTCTAACTCATAGGGTTCACGCCGGAGGTATCCTTCGTAGACCTTCGCGAGCGCTTTAGTGTCTTCAACTACGAGGATTGATGTCATTCGTGATGCTTTTAGCCGCCGTAAACCCCAGTTACGCTATTTTTTCATCTGAGGATAGAGATCCACGTAACCGACCCGGGCGCGCTCCTCGGCGCGTTCGCGGGCCACCTCGGGCGTCATCGGGGTGAAACCGTACCCCTCGACGATGCGGCACATGAAGTTCATCCGCGCCGTCACCACGATCACGTCGTGCAGCGCCTTCTCGTCCCAGCCGGCGGCGAATACCGCGTCGGCGTCCTCCTGGCTCACGGCGGTCGGCGTCAGCGTCAGCTTCCTCACATAGGTCAGGATCGGCGTAAATTTCTCGTCCATCGCGTTTTCCGGGTCTTCCATGATCCGGTCGAGCAGGCCGCGCTCGACCCCGCGCGCATAGGCCGCCTCGCAATGCGCGATATAGGAATATTTGCAGTTCACCAGGCCGGATACGTAGGCCTGGATCAGTTCGCGTTCGCCGGGGGTCAGGTCGGACGGTCCGTTGATGAGCTTCTCGCCCATCTGGGTCCAGTGTCCGAATACGTCCGAATAGGCCGCGAATATGTTGCCGGGACCCGCGTTGTCCGGCAGCGACTTGAAATAGGGCATGTCGATGTCTCCGCTGTTTGTCCTTGGATACGGCCTCGTGGACAAGCGAGTCAACTTGCGGAAATTTCAGCCACCCCGCATAAAGGAAAAAACGGAAGCTACACCAGCGGGAAACTCTCATGCGGGGACTGACAGGCCGGACGGCGGTCGTAACGGGCGCGGCATCGGGCATCGGCAAGGCCATTGCGCTGCGCCTTGCCGAGGAAGGCGTGCGCACGGTGATATTCGACATCGACGACGCCGGAGCGGCCGCGACGGCGGACGAAGCGAACGCGTCGGGCGGCGCGGCATCGGCCCGGCATTGCGACATCACGGACCTTGCCTCCGTGCAGGCAGCCGTGGCGGCGACCGAGACCGATGTCGGGCCGATCGATTTTCTGGTCAACAACGCGGGATGGGACCTGCCGACCCGGTTTCTCGATTCGGACCCGGAATTCTGGGCGAAAGTCATCGGCATCAACCTGATGGGGCCGATCCACATGCATCATACGGTGCTGAACCGCATGGCAGAACGGGGCGCGGGCCGGGTGGTCAATATCGCGTCCGACGCGGGCCGCGTGGGGTCTTCGGGCGAGGCGGTCTATTCCGCCTGCAAGGGCGGCGTCATCGCCTTCACCAAGACACTGGCGCGGGAGGTATCGCGACAGGGCATCACCCTCAACACGGTCTGCCCCGGCCCGACCGACACGCCTCTGTTCGACGCCTTCAAGGCGGCGTCCGATGGCGGCTCGAAAATCGCGGAAGGGCTGGCGCGGGCGATCCCGATGCGCAGGCTGGGCGAGCCCGCCGATTATCCCGGCATCGTCGCCTTCCTACTGAGCGACGACGCGGCCTATATCACCGGCCAGACGATCTCTGTGTCCGGCGGCCTCACTATGCACGGTTAGGACAGGGCACGGTTAGGACAGGGCACGGTTAGGACAGGGCACGGTTAGGACAGGGCACGGTTAAGATAGGGCACGGTTAGGAAACAATCCGATGGATTACGAAGACATTCTCTACGACGAAAAGAACGGCGCGGCCTGGATCACGATCAACCGGCCGAAGGTTTATAACGCGTTTCGCGCCCGTACCTGCGAAGAGCTGATCCACGCGATCAAGACCGCCGGGTGGAACCGCAACATCGGCGTCATCGTCATGGCCGGAACCGGCGACAAGGCGTTCTGCACCGGCGGCGACCAGTCGGAACATGACGGCAAATACGACGGCACCGGCACCATCGGCCTGCCCGTCGAGGAGCTGCACGCCGCGATCCGAGACGTGCCGGTACCGGTGATCGCCCGCGTACAGGGCTTCGCCATCGGCGGCGGAAACGTGCTGGCCACCTTGTGCGACTTCACCATCGCCTCCGAAAACGCTGTGTTCGGCCAGGTCGGCCCGAAGGTCGGGTCCGTCGACCCGGGATGGGGCACCGCCTATCTGGCGCGCATCGTCGGCGAGAAGAAGGCGCGCGAAATGTGGTATCTGTGCCGCCGCTACAGCGCGCAGCAGGCGCTGGAGATGGGGCTCGCCAACACGGTCGTGCCGGCGGACGAGCTCGACGCCGAAATCGAGCGCTGGTGCGCCGAAATCATGGAGCGCAGCCCGACCGCCATCGCCATCGCCAAGCGCTCCTTCAACGCCGACACCGA
>JAYOEY010000056.1:0-6371 GCA_038116945.1 Rhodospirillales bacterium | reverse complement strand
CCCTGCTTCCGCGCGGGTTGCGGGCCGCGGCGCGCGATTTTGTCGGCCGCGCCCATGCCGCGCGCGACGCCGCTGTCGCCGCCGGCGACCAGCCCTACGGCGCCGTCGTCGTGAAGGGTGCGAAGATCGTGGGGTACGGCCCGTCACGGGTGATCGTCAACGGCGACCCCACCGCGCATGCCGAGATGGAGGCGATCCGCGATGCGGCGCGGACGCTCGGCACGGCCGATCTTTCCGGCTGCGAGATGTATACGACCTCGCCGCCCTGCCGCATGTGCGAGACCGCCGCCTACTGGGCGAATATCGACCGTATCCATACCGGGCGCGCCCCCGAAGACCGGGGCCGGCCGACTTTTGGCTGCTGATCCGCGGCCGTTCCCGGCTTTCTGATTTAACCCGCTGTTAAGACCTGTGCCGATAGGGTTGATGCTTCGGGCGGGTCGCCAGAAAACAAAGATCAAGGCGCCGCATGCCCGGAGATGAGGAAACAGCGGCATGCCTTATTTCAGCACCGTTTTTGAGCGCATCTGCCTCTGCGCCGGATTCCTGCCGCCTGCTCTTGCGCCGGCGACGGCCCGCGCGAATCCGGAGACGGTCCATCCGCCTGATGTGGAGCCGGCCGCCGGCGTCATCTCGGCTTCCGATCTTGCCTCCATCCGCGATTCCGCGCCCGAACTGCTGGCCCTTCTCGGTGCGGCGCTGATTGCCTACGGGCTGTATCGCCGATGGGCGAAGGCGCGGCAGCAGCTCTAGCGCCCCGGCATCACCCGCCGCCAGGACAGGGCCTCGGCGACGTGGACCCGCCTGACGGCGTCCGACCCGTCGAGATCGGCCAGCGTGCGGGCGACGCGCAATACCCGGTGATAGCCGCGCGCCGACAGTTTCAGCCGGGTCGCCGCATCGGTCAGAAGCTCGCGCCCCGGCGCGTCGGGAGCGGCGACGCGCTCCAGCTCTTCGCCATCGGCTTCCGCGTTGGTTCCGGGCGGCGAGGCGTCGCTGTCGCCTGCCGCGTAGCGCTCCCGCTGGATGGCGCGGGCCGCTGCGACGCGCGCGGCCACTGCCTCCGAACCCTCCGACGGCGGCGGCAGCGACAAATCGGCGGGACTCACCGCCGGCACGTCGACATGCAGGTCGATCCGGTCGAACAGCGGGCCGGAAATCTTCGCCTGGTAGTCCTGGGCGCAGCGCGGCGCGCGCGAACAGGCCAGCCCGGCGTCGTCCAGATAGCCGCAGCGGCACGGGTTCATCGCGGCGATCAGCTGGATCCGGGCCGGATAGGCGACATGCGCGTTGGCCCGCGCCACCACGGCGCGCCCGGATTCGAGCGGCTGGCGCAGCGCCTCCAGCGTGGCGCGGGCGAATTCCGGAAGCTCGTCGAGGAACAGCACGCCGTTATGGGCGAGCGACACCTCGCCCGGTCTGGCCCGCGCGCCGCCGCCGATCATCGCGGCGAGCGAGGCCGAGTGATGCGGGTCGCGGAACGGCCGCACCTGCAGGATGCGCCCGCCTTCCAGCGCGCCGGCGACGGAATGGATCATGCTGGTCTCCAGCGCCTCGGCAGGCGAAAGCGGCGGCAGGATGCCCGGCAGCCGCGCCGCCAGCATCGATTTTCCCGCGCCCGGCGGGCCGCACATCAGCAGGTTATGGCCGCCCGCCGCGGCGACCTCGAGCGCGCGTTTTGCGGTCTCCTGCCCCTTGATGTCGCGCAGGTCCGGCGCGTCCGGCCCGGCGGCGGAGAGCGCCGGTTCGGGCGGCGTCAGCACCTGGGCCCCGCGCAAATGATTGATCAGCGCCAGCAGGCTCGGCGCGGCGATGATGTCGGTTCCGCTCCCGCCCCACGCGGCTTCGCCGCCCGATGCCGCCGGGCAGATCAGTCCGCACCCGAGCGCGCTGGCGGATATCGCCGCCGGCAGCGCGCCCGCCACCCGCAGGATCGAGCCGTCGAGCGCGAGCTCGCCCAGCGCCAGATAGCCGTCCGTCATGTCGCCCGGCACCGCGCCCATCGCCGCCAGCAGTCCGAGCGCGATCGGCAGGTCGAAATGGCTGCCCTCCTTGACCATGTCGGCCGGGGCGAGATTGACGATGATGCGCTTCGGCGGGATGGCGAGCCCGATGGCCGACAGCGCCGCGCGCACCCTTTCGCGCGACTCGCCCACCGCCTTGTCCGGCAGACCGACGATCATGAAGGACGGCATGCCCGAAGCGATCTGCACCTGCACGTCGACCGGCAGCGCGTCGATGCCCGAAAATGCCACCGTGCGGATGCGGCCCGCCATGCCGGCCATCGCAGTCTTTCCGTGTGTCGCGGCGGGTTCTTCCCGCCCGGGAACAGTATTCGCGATCATACCGCCATCCGCCGCCATCGTCCGGCCCCTTTCGTTTCGCACCGAAATGTTCGCATTTTGTTCCCGGTTTTGCAAGCTGGCGAATCGGCGCATAGACTGTCGAAAACAGCGGGGAGAAAGCCATGCTGGTACTCCATGACGGCACCACCTCGGTCTGCGCCATCAAGGTGCGCTGCGTGCTGGCGGAAAAGGGGCTTGCCTTCGAGAGCCGCACGCTCGATTTGCGCAGGGGCGATCAGTTCGCGCCCGACTATCTGAAGCTCAACCTCAACGCCGTGGTGCCGACGCTGGTGGATGGCGATGAGGTGATCATCGAATCCTCGGTCATCATGCAGTATCTGGACGACATCGCGCCCGAACCGTCCCTGCTGCCGGAGGCGCCTGCCGACCGCGCGCGGATGCGCCTGTGGCTCAAGCGGATCGACGATCCGGTGCATCCCTCGACCGGCGTGCTGACCCATGCCACGGCGTTTCGCGCCTCCTTTCTCGCCAAGTCGCCCGAGGAGCAGAAGGCCCATTTCGAAAAGATGCCCGATCCCGCCCGGCGAGCGCGGCAGGAATCGGTCTATCGCGACGGGCTGGATTCGCCCATCGTCGCAAGTGCGATCCGGACGATGGATCGGCTGTTCGGGGACATGGATGCCGCGCTGGCGAAAAACGATTTTATCGCCGGGCCTTCCTACAGCCTCGCCGACGCGGCGGCGACGCCCTATGCCAACCGGATGCGCGACCTGACGCTGCTGCCCGTCTGGTCGGAAAAATATCCGCGCATTGCCGACTGGCTGGCGCGGATCGAGGCGCGCCCGTCCTTCAGGGCGGCCATAACCGATTACTGGACCGAGGCTGACGCCCGACATTTCGCCGGCGTGGATGCCGACGCGGCGGACCGGGCGCGGGCAATTCTCGCCGCCTGACCGCAGCCCCTTGAAACCGCCTGTCCCGGAGAGCATATAGCGACCGCTTCGCGCCGCGTTCCGGCGCGTCAACGGATATCCCGCCATGCTCAACGATTTTCTCGAGATCGCGCTGTCGCTCGTCGCGGCGCTGGCCGCCGGCAGCCTGATCGGGCTGGAGCGCACCTATCACGGACGGCCCGCCGGGTTTCGCACCCATGCGCTGGTCTGCGTGGCATCGGCGCTGCTGATGCTGGTATCGGTCTATCAGTGGCGCTGGTTCGTCGGCACCCCGCTCGAGGCGATCCGCACCGACCCCACCCGCATGGCGCAAGGCATCATGACGGGCATCGGCTTTCTCGGCGCGGGCGTCATCTTCAAGGAAGGCGCCACGGTCCGCGGCCTGACCACCGCCGCGTCGATCTGGATCACCGCCGCGCTCGGCATCCTGTTCGGCGTCGGATTCTACGATACCGCCATTCTCGGCACGGTGCTGGCGCTGGGCGCGCTGGCGGGTTTCCGCCGGTTCGAGCGACGGATGCCGGTACAGGTCTTCGCCAATATAAGGGTGTGCTTTCCGCGCGACCGCGCGCCCGATACCGAGGCAATGACCGCCCTGCTGGCCGAGCACGGTTTTTCGGTCTCGGCGATCCACCATGCGCTGCTGGAGGGCCGGACCTACGAATATCGTACCGTGGTGCGCACCGACAGGCAGGCCAGGCTGGACCGGCTGTCGAAGACCCTTCTCGACCGCGACGACGTCGTCGATTTCGCTATCGAGCCGACGGCGGACTGACGTTTGCGCCGCTGTCGCGGCTTTGCACCGGCCGTCTCACGGGAAACCGCTCACCAGCGGTTGGAGCTCTCGAGCAGCACCTCGTCGCCCGCCGCGTCGCGCCCGTGGCGCATGTAGAAATGCAGCGTCTTCAGGACAGGTTCGTCGGACGAGACGAACAGGATCGATTCTCCCTCCGCCTCGTTGACATGTTCGACCCATTCGCCGCCGGGCACGCAGAACGTGTCGAACGGCTCCCAGTCGAAGCGCCTGCCGCCGACGGTTGAATGGCCTTTCCCCTCGAACACGGTGTAGATCAGGCTTGCGTTCTGGCGTGATGCTAGCGTCTTCTCGCCCCGGCGCAGCATCTGGGCGAAGAACGTCATGGTGGAGTAGGGCGCCCGTCCGGTGGTCGGATCGACATATTCCACCATCACCCCGTCATACGGGCTGCCGTCGGAGTCGCGCAGATTGTCGAGCAGCTCCGCGGTCTCCTCCCAGCGATAGACATACATCGGCGACGCGTTTCCGGTGCCGCGCTCGTGGCTCACCGTGCGGGGCCTGAGCCCGCCCTTGCCGTAGGTGCGGCGCGAATAGTCCGGGTGGAACCGGTCGGCCTGGGTATCCCGCCTGACCACCACGCCGGCTTCGTCCTGTTCGAAATAGTCGCTCTCGAAATAGGTTGCGTTGAGCACGTTCACCAGCGGCATGTCGAGAACCGACAGGTTCACCGCGTCGCCCTCGCCCTCGTTGCCGTGATTGTGCCAGGTGTCGTGCGGGGTCAGCACAAGGTCGCCGGGTCCGAAGGTGATCGGCTCGCCCTCGACCCCGGTAAAGTTGGTGTGGCCGGTCAGCCCGAAACGGATCGCGTTGGGCGAATGGCGGTGCGCAGGGGCGATCTCGTCCGGATTGTTGATGCGGTAGGCCGCGAACATGGTGGTCGTCGTCGCGATCAGACCCTTGAGCGCCGGGTTGCACATGATGAGCGAGCGACGCTCCGACTCCTCCATCGGGATCAGCTCGCCGGCCTTCACCAGGCACGGGCGGATGTCGCTGTATTTCCAGATATGCGGCACCGCATGGTCGAACTTCGCCAGGTCGCGCACCGCCTCATGCTCGCCCTGTTTGCCGACCGACCAGAACTCATAGAGGTTGAGCGCCTGCGTCTTCTCGTGCAGCGCATCCATCTCCGCCTGCCAGTTCGCGCCTTTTTGGGGCGCGTCCTTCATCTGCGTGGCCATCGGTGCCTCCGTGTTCTCATGACCGTCGGCAGACAGTATAGCGCTACATCGGCCGGCGGTCGTGGCGGGAATTGAAGCGGGTTTCGATCGCGTCCCAGAGCTGTTTCTCGATATGGATGCCGTCGAGCGCGTTGATCTCCTGGATGCCGGTCGGGCTGGTGACGTTGATCTCGGTCAGGTAGTCGCCGATCACGTCGATGCCGACGAAGATCAGCCCGCGCTCGGCCAGCGCCGGGCCGATGGCCTCGCAGATCTCGCGTTCCCGCGATGTGAGCTCGGTCTTCAGCGCCGAGCCGCCGGCGTGAAAATTGGCCCGCGCGTCGCCCGCGGCGGGAATGCGAGAGACGCCGCCGGCCGGTACGCCGTCGACCAGGATGATGCGCTTGTCGCCCTGCCGCACTTCCGGCAGATAGCGCTGGATGATGATCGGCTCGCGGTATTTGTGGGTGAACATCTCCAGCAGCGCGCCGAGATTTTCGTCCTCCGGCGTGATGTGAAAGACGTCGGCCCCGCCGTTGCCGAACAGCGGCTTGACGATGATGTCCTTGTGCTCGCGCCGGAAATCGTCGATCTCGCGCCGGTCGGAAGTGATCAGCGTCGGCGGCAGCACCCCGTCGAAATGGGTGACGAACAGCTTCTCGGGCGCGTTCCGCACATGGATGGGGTCGTTGACCACCAGCGTTTCCGGATGGATATGCTCCAGCAGGTGGGTTGCCGTGATATAGGCCATGTCGAACGGCGGGTCCTGCCGCATCAGCACCACGTCGACCGCCGACAGATCGACCGTCTCGCCCGCGCCCATGGTGAAATGGTTGCCCTTCTCGCGCCGGACCTCGAGCGGCCTGGCATGGGCGTAGACCCGCCCGTCACGGAACGACAGCTCGGACGGCAGATAGTGAAACAGGGCGTGTCCGCGCGCCTGCGCTTCCAGCGCCAGCATGAAGGTGGAATCGGCATCGATATTGATGCTCTCGATCGGATCCATCTGGATGGCGACGGCAAGGCTCATGTTTTCGCTCCGCTATACCGTCTGCCGGCGAAGCCGGCTGACGGGTCGCACCGGCCCTCTCCCCCTCCCGGCCACCCATCAGGATACTCTCGTGGGTGGCCGGGAGGG
>JAYOEY010000055.1:0-6487 GCA_038116945.1 Rhodospirillales bacterium | reverse complement strand
GCTCGGTCCGGGTGCGGATCTTGATGCCGTTATCCAGCGTCACGGAACCGTTGAAATGGATTTCCGAGTCCTGCTGAACGTCGACGCCGACATGGTTGGCGGGCGCGCCGCCGCCGGTGACGTCGTCATCGTCGACGACGCCGACGATGCCTTCGAACCAGCCGCCGAGGCTGAGCTTGGGTTTGGCCTGCGCCGCCGATGCGGTGGCGAGAACGCCGGCCGCTACCAGCGCCGTGGTAGCCATCAGTTGCTTCTTCATAATTCCCCTCCAATCGATTGAGGTAAGAGTTCTAGTTTGATGATCAGGTCCGGCGCACAGCAACGTAACGAACGTCGATATCTGGTTGCCGGTTCCTGCGCGAGCCCCCCGTTCTCGGCGGGATGAACGTCGCTGGGGTGGTTTTAACGATATCGGGATGGGCGCGTCAACAAATGCGACCCCCCAATAGCGATAAAAACGCAACGATGTGGCAAAAATAACACAATATGAAAAATCCATTAAATCAGAGGGTTATGTGACCGGGCGTCAGAACCATGTCGATGTAGCAACATTTTCGACACTCAGCTTCACCGGACAACGGGCAAGCGTCGGCGCAAGCCGGCATGCCCGCCGCCTCCCTGGAGACAGGCGCCGTTCGACATGGTGAAAACGCCACATTGAAAACAGTCGCGAACAGGAATACATATGGGGTGGTTGAAAATCCGGAGAGAGGACCGCAAGCCGTATGGCGTCCCCTCGGCCGGTCCGACGTGAAGCCCGACGTGAAGCCCGACATGAAAAAACGATTCATCAGTGCAGCGACGATTGGCGCCCTCGCCCTTGCGATCACGGGCTGCGGGCTCAACGTCGAACAGGATTACCTGGTGCCCGACCCCAACCAGAAGGATTCGAATGTCTATACGTCCGACCTGAAAAAGGGCGAGGCGACAACGATTTTCGGCTCCGACGGGCTCGACCTGTTCAATCTCGGCGGCAGCAAGAAGACCCAGGGGGGCGGTTCCGGGATCGGCGTCAACAGCTATCTGTGGCGCGCCTCGCTGGATACGATTGCGTTCATGCCGCTGTCGCAGGCGGACCCGTTCGGCGGCGTCATCATCACTGACTGGTATTCGCCTCCGGAAGCGCCGAACGAGCGCTACAAGATGAGCGTGTACATACTGGGCCGCGAACTGCGCTCCGACGGGATACGGGTTTCCGTCTTCCGCCAGCAGTCGAAGGGGCCGGATGGCTGGGTCAGCGGCCCCCTGTCGAAAGACACCGCGACCAACCTGGAAAACCAGATCCTGACCCGGGCGCGACAGCTGAGGCTGGCGTCCAACCAGAGCCGCTGACCGCCGTCACGCAACAGCCGAACGGCCGGAAACCCCCGCACGGTTCTTGCGGCGCGCGGCCGCGCATGAGACAGTGCCGCATCGGCAGGGCCTGAAACCCGGGCATGCCGAAACCCGATGAAACACTGACACATGACCGGCAGGAACATGGCGGGCGAAACAGGCCAGGAAGACGGCGCGGAACGGCGCCAGGAACGCTACAACGTCAAGGAAACCGAAGCCCGATGGCAGGCGGTCTGGGAAGACCGCAACAGCTTCGCCGCGACAGCGGACGCCGCCCGTCCGAAATACTACGTGCTCGAGATGTTTCCCTACCCGTCGGGGCGCATTCACATGGGGCACGTCCGCAATTACACGATGGGCGATGTCGTGGCGCGCTACAAGCGCGCGCAGGGCTACAACGTCCTGCACCCGATGGGCTGGGACGCGTTCGGCATGCCGGCGGAAAACGCCGCGATGGAGCAGAACTCGCATCCCGGAACCTGGACATACGCCAATATCGATACGATGCGCGGACAGCTCAAAATGATGGGACTGTCGCTCGACTGGTCGCGCGAAATCGCCACCTGCCATCCCGAGTATTATCGCCACGAACAGAAGATGTTCCTGGACTTTCTCAGGGAAGGCCTTCTGTACAGGCGGAAATCATGGGTCAACTGGGACCCGGTCGACAACACGGTGCTGGCCAACGAGCAGGTGATCGACGGTCTTGGATGGCGGTCGGGCGCCAAGGTCGAGCGCCGCGAACTGGACCAGTGGTTCTTTCGCATCACGGATTTTTCCGACGAGCTGCTGGCGGCGCTGGAGGAGCTGGAGCGCTGGCCCTCGAAAGTCCGCATCATGCAGGAAAACTGGATCGGACGCTCGACCGGCGCGCGGATCGAATTTTCGCTGTCCGGCCCGGCGGGCAGCGACCGGCTCGAAGTCTTCACGACACGGCCCGACACGATATTCGGCGCGAGCTTCCTCGCCGTTTCGGCGCACCACCCGCTGGCCGGCGCGCTGGCTGAACAGGATGGCGCCCTGAAAGACTTCATCGCCGAGTGCGACCGCGTCGGGACATCGGAGGAAGCCATCGAGACCGCAGAGAAGATGGGATACCGGACGCCCTGGGTCGCCCGCCATCCGTTCCGCGACGGCGAGACGCTGCCGGTCTATGTCGCCAATTTCGTATTGATGGAGTACGGCACCGGCGCCATTTTCGGCTGTCCGGCCCATGACCAGCGCGACCTTGATTTTGCCCGAAAATACGACCTGCCGGTGCGCCCGGTCGTAATTCCGCCGGACGCCGACGCCGCCGGGTTCGAAGTAGGCGACGAGGCCTATACCGGCCCCGGCCGGCTCGCCAACTCGGATTTTCTCGACGGGCTGGAGGTCGAGGCGGCCAAGGCGGAGACCATCGCGCGGCTGGAGGCGAAAGGCGAGGGCGAGGCGAGGACGACATACCGGCTGCGCGACTGGGGCGTGTCGCGCCAGCGCTACTGGGGCTGCCCGATTCCCGTAATCCATTGCGACGATTGCGGGCTGGTACCGGTGCCTGAAAAGGACCTGCCGGTAACGCTGCCGGACGATGTCACGTTCGACCAGCCGGGCAACCCGCTGGCCCGCCATCCGACCTGGAAACATGTCGACTGTCCGGAATGCGGAAAGCCGGCCCGGCGCGAGACCGATACGCTCGATACCTTCGTCGAGTCGTCATGGTATCAGGCGCGCTTCTGCTCGCCGCGCTCGGACGCGCCGGTCGATCGGGCCGCGGTCGATTACTGGCTGCCGGTGGATCAGTATATCGGCGGCATCGAGCATGCCATCCTGCACCTTCTCTATGCGCGGTTCTTCACCCGCGCGATGGAGCGCTGCGGCTATCTGTCGGTCAAGGAGCCGTTCGCGGGACTTTTCACACAGGGCATGGTTTGCCACGAGACCTACAGAACCGAAACCGGCGCCTGGGTGACCCCGGCGGAAATCGAGAAGGCGGAGAGCGGGGACTGGCGACATGTCGCAAGCGGCGCGCCGATCACCGTCGGCCGTTCCGAGAAAATGTCGAAGTCGAAGAAGAATGTCGTCGACCCGGAAGACATCATCGCCACCTACGGCGCCGACACCGCCCGCTGGTTCATGCTGTCTGACAGCCCCCCGGACCGCGACCTCGAATGGACCGAGGCCGGAATCGCCGGGGCCTGGCGCTTTGTGAACAGGCTGTGGCGGCTGGGCGGCAGCGAGATGGCGGCGGCGGGAACGCCGGTCCCGGACGCTCTGCCGGATGCCGCGCTGGCGCTGCGCCAGCAGGTTCACAGGGCGATCGACGGCGTTACCGACAATCTGGAGAAATTCCATTTCAACCGGGCGGTCGCGCGGATATACGAGCTGGTCAACGCGCTGGTCGATTTCCGCGAAACCGGCGACGCGGCCCGCGCGGTGCGCCGCGAAGCGCTTGAGGCCGTCATACGACTGGTCGGACCGATGATGCCGCATCTGGCCGAGGAAATGTGGCGGCGTCTCGGCCACGAATCGCTGCTGGTGGAAACGCCCTGGCCGGAGGCCGACCCGGCGCTGCTGGTCGAGGATACGGTGACGGTGGCCGTGCAGGTTCGCGGCAAGCTGCGCGCGACGATCGAACTGCCGCGCGACACGGATCAGAAAACCGCGGAGGCGGCGGCGCTGGCCGAGCCGAACGTCCAGGCCGCCCTCGAAGGAAAGACCGTCAACCGGATCATTTTCGTCCCGAACCGGATCGTCAATGTGGTTCACGGCTGAACGCGGATACGCCGCAACGGGCGCGGCGGCGGCGCTGATCGGCGTGCTGCTGCTGCCGGCCTGCGGTTTCCGTCCGGTCCATGACGCGCGGTCCGACGCCAACGCCGCGACGCTGTCCACCATCGACGTCGCGCGGATCGAAGACCGGAAGGGACAGCAGCTTCGCACGATGCTGCGCGCGCGGCTGTCGCCCAAGGGGCCTGCCGACCGCGCGCTTTACCGGCTTACGGTGACCCTCACCGAATCGAAGGCGGAACTCGCCATCCGACGGGACGAAAGCGCCACCCGGGCCAACCTGACCCTGATCGCGCAGTTCACGCTGGAGCGGCTGCCGCCGTACGCGCCCGGCGTTTTTACCGGGTCCGCGCTTTCCACCAACAGCTACAACGTGCTGGTTTCCGATTACGCGACCCTGAGCGCCGAGAACGACGCCAGAAACCGGGCGCTCCGGGCGCTGGCGGAGGAGATCAGCCTGCGCAGCGCGACCGCGATCAACAACCCCGCGGTTTTCAAGATTCCGGTCCGCCGATGACCGGGCGCCGACCGTGAAGATCGCCACGCGGGGCATCGAAGGTTTTCTGAAGGCGCCGCCGGCCGATCTGCACGCCGTACTGGTCTTCGGGCCGGATTCCGGACTGGTGCGGGAACGCAGCAAGGCGCTGATCGGCGCCGTCGTCGACGATCCTTCCGATCCGTTCCGGATCGTCGAACTGCGGATTGCCGACCTGCGGGACGACCCCGCGCGGCTTTCCGACGAAGCCGCCTCGATGTCCCTGACCGGCGGGCGGCGGGCCGTGAACCTCCGCGACGCGGCGGACGCCCAGGCCGGACTGTTGGCCGACTTTCTCGCGGACCCGGCGGGCGACGCGCTGATCGTGGTGGAAGCCGGCAATCTCGGCCCGCGCTCGAAACTGCGCAAGCTGTTCGAGGACTCGAAATCCGCGGCCGCCGCCATCCCCTGCTACGCGGACGAGGGGCGGGGGCTGGCCGACGTGGTCGCCCGGACGCTGGCGGACGCCGGGCTTCGCGCGTCGCGCGATGCGATGGCGTATCTCGTCGCCAATCTCGGCGCCGACCGCATGGTGAGCCGGTCGGAGCTCGAAAAGCTCGTCCTTTACATGGCCGGGCAGAGCGAGGTTTCGCTCGACGATGCGATGGCGTGCGTCGGCGACAGCGCGGCGATGACGCTCGACGATCTCATCTATGCGGTCGCCGGCGGCAACCTGACCCTGCTTCCCCGGATGCAGGACCGCGCCATCCAGGAAGGAATCGAACCGATCGCCATCCTGCGGGCCGCGGGACGCCATTTCCAGCGTCTGCACGCCTGCGCCGGTCTGATGGCCGAGGGCGCGCCCGCGGAAGGCGCCGTCAAGTCGCTTCGCCCGCCGCTTTTTTTCCGCCAGGCGGACGCGTTCACGAGCCAGCTGCGGCTGTGGCGCAAACAGGACATCGACCGGGCTCTTGACTGGCTCAGCGAGGCCGAAAAGAATTGCAAGTCGACGGGGTTTCCCGCCGAGACCATCTGCCACCAGACAATGCTGCGGCTCGCCGCCAGCGCAAGGGCGCTGGCCGGACGACGCGGCGGATAGGCTCAATCCGTAAGAGGGCGGTCATGAAGAGATTTCCCGTTCTGGCGCTTGCCCTCGCCGCGTTTCACATTCTGTGTTCGGCTGACCGCGCCGCGGCGCGGGAAAGGGTCGATCTCGAACTGATCCTGATGGCCGACGGATCCGGCAGCGTCGACGACGAGGAATTCCTGCTGCAGCGGATCGGTTACGCCCGCGCGCTGCGGCACCCGACGATTCTTCGCGCCGTCACCGGCGGCAGGCTGGGGCGCATCGCGCTGACCTATGTCGAATGGAGCGGGCCGGAACTGCACGTCCCGATCGTGCCGTGGACGGTCATCCGCACGAAGGAAGACCTTGAGGCGTTCGCCGGCAAGCTGGAATCCCATCCGCGAGAGCTTTACGGCGGCGGCACCGCACTGGGCGATGCGATCGTCTACGGCATGAAATCGCTGCAGTCGAACGCCTATCAGGGAACCCGGAGCGTGATCGACATTTCGGGCGACGGTCCCGACCGCGACGGGCTCGACGCCAAGGCCGGGCGGGACCAGGCGGTCGCCGCCGGCTTCACGGTCAACGGTCTGCCGATCCTGACCGGCTGGCCCGGACTGGAAAGGTTCTTTTTCGATAATGTGATCGGCGGCCCCGGCGCGTTCGTCGAGGCGGCGCGCGGTTTCAGGGACGTTTATTACGCCATCCGGCGCAAGCTGATTCGGGAAATCGCCGGAACGGCGGCGGACAGCGATTACGCCGGTCGCTGAGGATCAGCGCCGGCGGCGCGCCAGGACAAGTGCGGCCATACCGATGAAAAGGAGCGAAACCGGCGGCTCCGGTAT
>JAYOEY010000054.1:0-6492 GCA_038116945.1 Rhodospirillales bacterium | reverse complement strand
GCCATTGGCGTAAACGGGCGGGACGGGCTGATCAGGTCCGGCGCATTCCCGCGAAACCTGCCGCTTGTGCCCGGCATTGAGGCTTCCGGCGTCATCGAGGCGATGGACGAAACTGTCCTAGGCTGGTCGGTCGGGGATCGTGTCGTCTGGTACGTTCCCGATCTTCTCGGCGCTTACGCGGAATACCAGGCCGTTCCCGCGACCCGTCTGGCGCGTCTGCCGGACGCGCTGTCGTTCGAGGATGCCGCGGCGATTTTCGACAACGGGCTGACCGCGCATTACCTGGCCACGACGACCTTTCCCCTGAAGCCCGGACATCGAGTGCTGATTCACGGGGCTGCGGGCACCGTTGCGTACTTGCTGCTGCAATGCGCAAAACGGTTCGGAGCGACGGTCTACGGAACCGTCTCGTCAGCGGAGAAGGCGAGCCGTATCGAAGCGCTCGGCGCTGACGCGGCGATCCCTTATCGCGAAAAGGATTTCGTGACCGCGGCGATGGAGCTGACGAATGGAGAGGGCGTGGATGTCGTGTACGACTCGGTCGGAAAGGATACGGTCGCCGGCAGCATCCGGTGCCTGAGAAAGCGCGGTCTGCTCGTCCTCTACGGCCAGTCGAGCGGAGCGGTCGCGTCGGTGAATCCGTCGGATCTCGCCGGACAGGGGTCGGTCTATTTCACCCGTCCGCATTTACTCGACCATATCGACACGCCGGAAGAGCTGGCCCGGCGCAGCGGGGACCTGTTCGACTGGTTCCTGAAGGGCGAAATCGAGGTCCCGGTTAGCCAGCGGTTCCCGCTGGCGGACGTACGGAAGGCTCACGAGGCACTGGCAGAGCGGTCCCGAATTGGGAAAATCCTGCTGACCGTTTGATGAGATGTCCAATACCCCGCACCGGGATTCCCGGTGCGGGATGTCGGCCTGAAAGCCCTGTCAGTTGGTCAGGGCCCAGCGAGCCATTTTCTGGACGTCGGGCGGCGCATTATAGATGGCCGCGATCAGTTCTCTGACGCGCGGACCCGGTGTGGGGTCGAGTACCAGACGCCGTTTCTTGATGTCGGCCTGGAACTCCGGGTCGTTCATCGTCGCAAGGAACGCCTTCTGAAGCGCGGCGATGCGGTCTTTCGGCACGCCCGGAGGAGCGATGTAGGGACGCCCGAACACCTGCACGTTTGCGAACAGTTCCATCGCCTTCTTTTTCTTTTCGTCCTTGATGAAATCCCACACCTGCGGAATGCCGCGCTTGGTCATCTCGGCATGCGGCTGCAGGCCGAACTGGACGAGGACGCGCACCTTGTTCTGTTCGACGAGATGCGGCGCGCGGCTCATCAGGGACGCCCATGCGTAACCGCAGAAGCCGTCGATTTCTCCCTGTTCGATCGACAGCACCAGGTTCTTGGTTCCCCGGTACCCCTTGATCAGCTTGATGTTGGCGCCGGCGAGATTGCGCATGAGCTGGGTGTGGTCGTAGGTGGTCGATCCCAGCGTATCGCCGCCGAACACGGCCTGCTTCGTCTGCATTTCCGCGAAGCTCTTTACCGGGCCGTTCGACCGGATCAGGCAAAGCGTGGTGAAGCCCGAAGCGCTGCCGATATAGTTGAATTTCATGGCATCGAACTTGGCATTCGACTTCTGGCCGAGGACGGGTTCGACCAGCGTTCCCGGCTGTGCGCCCAGCATGACGGCGCCGTTCTTGGGGGCGACGTTGTACAGATAGGAGACGGACTTGCGTCCCCCGCTGCCCGGCATGTTCTTCACCACCATCGTCGGGTTGCCGGGAATGTGCTTGACGATGTGCTTGGTAATGGTGCGCGCATAGGCGGTGAAGCCGCCGCCCGGCGGTGCGGCCACCATCATGTCGACCGTACGGCCCTTGTAGAAATCGGCAATGTCGTCGGCCATGGCGGGCGTCGCCGCGACGAGACCGGCGGCGATCGAAATCGATGCCGTAATCAAACTGCGATGCATTCTGTCCTCCCTGATCATGGACTGGTTAGCGGCGTCGGTTGCCGCAGATCGAAGGCTAACCGACATTTTCACAGATGAATACTGTGGGATTGCACTTCGATTGCCGCACCACCCGACCGGTGCTACATCAGAAGGCATGGCGGAGAGCATAGACACACGGGCGAAATCGTTCCATTCGGTGGTGGCGGATCACGCCCGCGAACATCCTGATAATGTCTACGTACGCTGTATCGATCAGGACAAATCGCTCTCCTATGGCGCGCTCTACGGCCTTTCGAACAGGTTCGCCCGCTTTCTGAAGGGGCATGGGTTCGGCGCCAATGACCGGGTGCTTCTGCTCGCGGAAAACTCGGTCGAGAATCTCGCGATCTTCGTTTCGACGCTGCGCTACGGCGCGACCATCGCAACCGTTCATGTCGAGATGAATCAGGCGCATCTCAGGGAGATCGTAGCGGCGATCTCTCCGAAGATGGTGCTTTACCAGGAAGGGCTGGGGCTGGAGGAAATCGTTGCCGCTGTGTCCGGCGTGAGTTTTCCGCTTGGCGAGTGGCGGGAAAGCGGCGGCTCTAGCGGCGTCTTTGGCGAAATCGAAAACCTTTCGGCCGAAGACGATATCGCGAGCTGCGCCGGGCCCGACGATCACGGGGTCATTTTTTATACCTCGGGGACGGTCGCCAAACCGAAAGGCGTGATCCAGACCCATGCGACGGCCTGGTACAATTACGACGCAACAGCCGATTATCTCGAGATCGGTCCGGGCGACCGCGTATTCGACTGTCGTTCCTACAGCTGGCTGTCGGCCCAGCATATGAGCCTCGGCGCGCCGCTGGTTTCCGGCGCGACCTGCGTGATGGCAAGGCATTTCTCGCGGAGCCGTTATTTCGAATGGTTGCGGCAGGATGAGATCAATATCGGTTTCGTGGTGCCGACCATCGTCAACATGCTGCTCAACGAGCCGGTCGATGTAACGGGCGCGGACCTGCCGCATCTTCGTTTCCTGACGTCGAGTTCGGCGCCGTTGCTCGAAGAACAGTGGCGCGCGTTCGAGCAGCGCTACGGCATTACGCTGGCCCAGAGCGCCGGGTCGAGCGAGGGCGGGAACAGCGCGGCTCACCGGGGCGCGAAGCGGACGATCGGCACCATCGGCCGCCCGCTGAAATATCAGGACATCTTCGTGATCGACTCGAACGGAAACAGGCTGCCCGATGGAGAGACGGGGGAGATCATTTTCGGCGGCGGAAAGCAGCAGGCCTTCGGCTATCTGATGCCGGACGGATCCATAGAACGCCTGCCGGAAGACGGACATCACAGTGGCGATCTCGGATATATCGATGGCGACGGCAACCTGCATATCACCGGTCGGGCGAAGGAGCTGATCATCCGGGGCGGCATGAATATCGCGCCGATTGAAATCGATGCGGCCCTGGTCAGCCATCCCTCGGTAGCTGAGGCGGGCGCGGTGGGCGCAGCACATCCCATCTACGGCGAAGAGGTTGTGGCCTTCGTATCGTGTGTCGGGTCGGAAACGGCGAACGAAGAAGCGCTTCTTTCGCATTGCCGCCTGTCGTTGCCCGATGCGAAGATGCCCAAGCGGATCGTCTTTCTCGATGAGCTGCCGAAGAATCCGCGGGGGAAACTGGACCGCCTTGCGCTTTCCGATTTATGGAAACGCGACCATTCTGACTATTTCGAAGGAGACCGCTCCGATGCCTGACACGATTTCCCAGTCGACCGACGCGCTGCGTCACAGCGTTGCAGCCTGTACGCGGCTGTTCAATGACCTCGGCATCATGGATCACAGCGGCCACGTGAGTGCCCGGCTTCCCGGCGACGGCGGGTTTCTGATTCAGGGAATTCATGCCAGCCGGGCTCAGCTTGAGCCCGACGACCTGTTCGTCATGACGTTCGACGGCGAAATCCTGTCGGGGCCCGAGGGAACGCGGCCGGCGGCGGAATACCATATTCATTCGGAAATCTATAAGGCGCGTCCCGATGTGAACGCCGTGGTTCATTCGCATCCGATGGTGCCGATCCTGTTTACCATCGCCGAAGGCGCGCAGCTCAAGATGGTGATCAATCACGGATATCGCTGGCGCACCGGCGTGCCGACGCATCCCGACACGGCCCACATCAATACGCCGGAAATCGGCAGGGCGATGGTGGAGACGATGGGCGACCACAATGCGGTGCTGCTGAGGGCGCACGGCATCGTCCTGGTTTCGGAATCGATTCCCGAACTCCTGATCGACGGGATTCAGTTCGACCGGAATGCGCGCGCGCAGCTTGAAGCCGAAAGGCTGGGCCCGACGATTCCGATGTCGGACGAGGAACTCGATATTTTCGAGGAACGGTTCGATCGCGCCAACCATGCCGAGAAGCTGTGGAAGTACTACACCGGCCGCGCATTCGAGCAGGGCGTCCTCCCGGCGGGATGGCAGAACGCCATATAGGGGACCGATCTAGTTGACCACGAAGTCTCCGACCCCCGGCTGAGTGCCCTGAAAATCGGCGATCACGGTGTAGCCGGCGGCGCTGCCGTTGGTATCCGAGATCAGCCTGCCGTCACTGTCGAGAATCAGCGTTCCCTGGCCGCTGGTAAACCGGGTGCTGCTTGCGTTGGTTCCGTCGTAAGACGATCCGATTATCTCGAAATTGGTGCCGAGTACGATCGATGTGCCGCCCAGCTGATATTCGTTGTTTACGAGACGCACCTTGTCGGCACCTGTCTGGAAGTCCGTCACGATATCGATCGTGAGCCCAAGCGTGCCGATGGTTCCATTCAACGTCGTCGAGGTGCCGTCGGACCGGGTGCCGAAATCGAACGTGTCATTGCCGATGCCGCCGGTCAGGTTGTCTACGCCCGCACCTCCGAGAATCGTATCGTTGCCGCCGCCGCCGTTGATGGTGTCGTTGCCACCGAAGCCTTCGAGAAAATCGTCCGTTGTGTTGCCGGTAATGTTATCGTTCTGCGCGGTGCCGCGGACCGTCTTGATACCGCTGAACGTGTCGGAATTGCCGAAGCCATCGGTCGCCGTTCCGGCGCCGAGGTTTACGGTGACGCCGGCGGTGCCGCCGGCTGCGGCGTCGTTTTCGAATGTGATCGTGTGGTTCGCCGATACGTTGCCGGTGAAACTGTCGGAACCGGCGCCGCCGGAAAAGATGACTTCCAGGGTCGTGGCGCTGGCATTGAGTGTGTCGGCATTGGAGCCGCCGATGAATTCGACCCGCTCGACAGTGTTAAGGGCCAGGGATTCCGAGGTGTCGGTCTGCTGGACGGTTGTCGCGGCGGTAAAGCTCCAGCTGTTTGTCAGGGTCGCGCTTCCCACCAGCTGAACGATGTCGGTGCCGTTGCCGCCGTTGACGGTGTCGTTGCCGTCTCCGCGAACCCAGAGAAAATCGTCGTTCCCATCGTCGCCGTTCAGGATGTCGTCGCCGGCGCCGCCGCTGATCGAATCCTTTCCTGCGCCGCCGTTTATCGTATCGATGCCGCTTGTGCCGGCGAGAAGGTCGTCGTTCGCCGAACCCGCGAGTCCCGTCTGGAATGAGATCGTCTGGTTGTCGACAGGCTTGAGCGCGGTCACCTGTACCTGTTCGACAGGCTTGCCGTTGAAATGGTCCTGAACCGTAATCTGGTCGCCGTTAAGGAATCTGATGAGGAGGTCGTTCTCCGTGTTCACCCGCCGAAAGTCGATGACTTCGTTCTGCAGGGTTTCCGTGAAACTGATGATGTCGAAACCGCTGACGTCCTGAATGGTATCGCTGCCGTCGCCGGTCTTGTAGACGTATGTGTCGTTGCCGGCGCCTCCGATGCTCGTGTCGTTCCCCAGTCCTCCATTGAGCGTGTCGTTGCCGTCGCCGCCGGTCAGGATGTCGTTTCCGGTTGTGCCGGGGAGGTTGAGGGCCGGAGGGACTGTCGCTTGCGGCGTCGTCGGGTTTGTGTTGTCCGGTTCCGTCGCTGGCTGCTGAACGGGGCCGGTCGGGCCCGAAGGGGGCGGCGCCGCATCAGGGGGTGCGAGAGGGGTTAAGACTGGCTCGTTCGGGTTGTCCTGAGGAAGGGGCTCGTTGCCGGGAGTCACCGAATTCGGCGAGTCGTTCGTCAGGCTTGGAGAGACGACTGGCGCTTCGTTATTCCGGGCCCCGCCGGGCGGCGCGTCGGTCGGCGCGGTTTCGGGCGCGGTCTGAGGATCGTTCGGATTGCCGCCTTGCTGGTTTCCGACGGGGTCCCGTGTAAAGGGGGTGAGGGGCTGCGAGATGGAATTGTTCAGGTCCTGGACTGTCGTGCTCATGGCGCCGACTGCCATCTGGATGATCTGCGCCTGACCGATCGGCGGCAGCGTCACGCCGAATCCTGCATCGACGTTGTACGAGAAGGCCGTTCCTTTATGACTGACGTTGATCGCGCCCTGGCTGCACTGGATTGTCGCAGTCTCCACCTCGACGATGACCTTGGTGCCGCGTACGCCGATAACCGAAAACGGCGTATCGACCACGAAATTCTCCGGCCGCGCACTCGCGATTTCGCCGGTG
>JAYOEY010000053.1:0-6693 GCA_038116945.1 Rhodospirillales bacterium | reverse complement strand
CATAACCTGAAGGTCGCAGGTTCAAATCCTGCCCCCGCAACCAATAAAATCAAGGGCTTGGCCGAAACAGGCTAAGCCCTTTTTTGTTTCAGGAAGCATATCGGAGGCATGTGACCTGTGCCCCTGAACTATCCTCGCCCTGAGGTCAGCGTGATCCAGGGCGGGGGAAACAGGAGAGCGCGTCGGTGTCCTTTCTTCTCCTGTCTTGACACCGCCGTCTCCGCAAATACCCTGTTGGTAACGATGCCGACCGCTTCGCTGGCCGGCCGATAACAAATTCCGCTTAACAGGGCGGGCGAGGGACGCTGGCAATTCTATGACAATGGGGCCCATCAATGCGTCGATGCAGGGCTGACCGGCGATGACTGTCAGTCTTGTGAACGACAGCCTGCGGTCCTACGGTCCGGCGGACATTCGGGCATCCCGAGTGCGGCGGCGGAGCTATCAGCGCTGGCGGCTGCTGCGCTCGCAGATCGATCTTTACTATTTCTGGGAAAAGCGCTGGTTTTTCATCGCCATGGCGATCGGCACCGCTCTGATGACCATGCCGCAGCCGGAAGGGTTGACGCGCGAGGGCCAGATCGTGCTCACCATGTCGGTGGTCGCGGTTATCCTGTTCGTCACCGAGCCGGTGCCGCTGCCGACCGTGGCCCTGCTGATCATCGTCGGCCAGGTGCTGCTGCTGGGGCTCGAATCCACCACCGTTGCCAAGACGCTGATGACGGATTCGGTTCTGTTCATCATGGGCTCGCTGATGCTTGCCGTCGCCGTCGTGAAGCAGAAGCTCGATATCCGTATTGCCTGGCTGATCGTGCGCATCACCGGCACGAAGACGACGCGGATCTGTTTCGGCATCTCGGCGGTCTCGGGCGTGCTGGCGTCATTCGTCGGCGAGCATACGGTGGCGGCAATGATGCTGCCGGTCGGCGTCACCCTGATCAGCCTGACATCTGACGACCCGAAGGAAGTCCGTCGTCTTGCCGCGGTGCTGCTGTTCTCGATTTCATACGGATGTTCGGTGGCGGGCATCGGCACGCCATCGGGCGGCGCGCGCAACGCCATCATGATCGGCTACTGGAAGGAATTTTTCTTCGATCCGCTTAATCCGGAGACCAATAAATTCCTGATCGATTACCTGACCTGGATCCTTTACGCCTACCCCGTTTTCCTGATCCAGCTTCCCTTCGTCACGTTGATCCTGAACTGGACCTTCCGCCCGGAATACCAGCGCCTGTCGCGCTCGGTCGCCCGTCTGCGTCACCAGATACAGGAGCAGGGCCCGATGAAACCAGCCGACTGGCTGGCGATCTTTATCTTTGCGCTCATCCTGGTCGGCTGGATCACGCTTTCGGGTGAGACGGGGCTTGGCACCGTCGCCGTCCTGGGGGCGGCGATCTTCCTGATCACAGGGCTGGTCCGGTGGGAGGAAATCAATTCCGGCGTCAACTGGGGCGTGATCCTGCTCTACGCAGCGGCGATTTCGCTTGGCGTCCAGATGAAGGATACCGGCGCCGCGCAATGGATGGCCGAAAGTTTCCTGAAGCTCATGACACCGCTGGGGGCGGAAGAAGGAATCGGGCTTTGGGCCGCCGTATCCGCTCTGACGACTCTGGTGACCAACACCATGTCGAACGGCGCCGCGGTCGCGGTGCTGGGGCCGATCGTCCTCAAGATAGCCGTGGTCGCCGGCGAAAGTCCGCTGGTGCTGGGATTCATCACTGCGATTTCGTCGGCCTTCGCCTATCTGACGGTGGTCGGGACGCCGGCCTGCACCATCGTCTACGCATCGGGTTACCTGAAAACCACCGATTTCCTGGTGGTCGGCTGGCGAATGGTTGTCATGTCGACCGCCGTCATGATGCTGGCTGCGACTTTCTACTGGCCGTTCCTGGGGAGTTGAAGGACGACGATGGCCTTCTCGTTCGGACGTAACGGCGGCCGGCTGTCCGATCGTCCCGATCTGCAGGCCCTTCGCGAGCGCCGGCGCAACCGCTTCCGGATTCTCGTCTGTATCGACGGATCTGACGTCTCCTATGACGGTCTGCGGTTTGCCGAGAAGATCGGCGCATCCGACGAGTGCGACATCGTCCTGCTCTATGTTCGCCCCATCGATCAGGGACTCCGGACCGGCGGGTTACAGGTCCGTGTCGCGCGCGAGAACATGCTGGACTGGGGGCTGGAGCTGCCCGGCATCCGTTATCTCAAGCGCGGTCTCGATATGCTGGCCGGCGAGGGCGGGCTTTCGGGGCACTGGACGACCATCGCGAGCCACACCGATTCCTGGGGCGACCCGCTGGGCGACAACAAGGTCGAGTACCGGCACGAGAACGGCAAGAGCATCGTACTGAAGCTGAAGACCGCACCGGATGTCGCCAGCGGCATTCTCGATCAGTACGAACTCGGTCCCTACAACCTGATCATCATGGGCGAGCCGAGCCACTGGCACAGCGAGGCACGTTCGTTCTTCGGGGCAAGCGTTGCACAGAAAGTCGCCATGCTTGCGCCCTGTTCGGTGATGGTGGCGCGATCGCGGAGCGATGGCGGATGCAGGGGACATCTGATTTGCGTGGATGGTACGCGCCATTCGCTTGAGGCGATGCGGCATGAGGCGGTGCTGGCCTATCATTGCGGCGAGCCGGTATCCGTAATGTGCGTCGCGCGGCATGATTCGGATGTGGCGACAGCGGAACGCGTTCTTGAAAAATCGGCCGAAATGCTGGCGAAGATCGGAATCGGAGTCGCCGGTTCCCTGGTCGGGGTGGGTGAGCCAGCCGCCGAAATCGTTCGGGTCGGCAACGATTTTTCGGTGATTTCCGTCGCGGATTCAGGCAAGAAACTGATCCGGCGTCTGTTTGCGGGCGGGGTCGCGTTCCGCGTGATGGGCGCCGCGGACACGTCGGTTCTCAACGTTCGCTAGGGAAACGGGAAAACATGCCCTTCGATCTGTACTCCTCTCGCTGGCTCAGCCATGTTACGGCGCTTGCCGACGACGTGTTCGGCGAAGGCTATTTCTCCGGCCTTTCGGAACGGGTCGCGGACGAAAGCTCGGTCCTTATCATCGGCCACGAGGGCGAAGATGAGCTGATCTGTTTCGCGCTCGGCTCCATCCTGCCGGCGGACGGGTTACGCGACCATCTCGAAGGGCATCTGCCCGACCTGCCCGGTGACATTATGGAGGCGGACCAGGACGGCGCGCTCGGTGTGATAGAAGCTGTTGCGGTGGCGCCCGGCCATCGCCGGGGCGGTTACGGCACGAAACTGATCGGGCTGATGCATGATCGGCTGGTCGGGATGGGAGCGGACAAGCTGGTCATCAGTTTCAAGCGTAGCCCCAATGTCCCCCATGTCGACGGAATGATGGGCAAACTCGGTTTCGAGGTCTGGCAGCGCCTGCCGTCATTCTGGCGTGAACGCTGCGACGCGGGCGAATTCCGTTGCGCCGATCGGGGAGACCGGTGCACCTGCGAAGCGTTGCTGTACCGCAAGACGATTTTCTAGAAGTGTCGGTCCTGCGACGAGATTGAGCGGCGCGTCCAATACTGAAACAATCGGTCCATGATCCACCAACTCCTCATCGGCACGCTGGCCGTAGCCATCACGGTCGTCATTTCGGCGACGATGATCTGGGTGGCTTCGCGGATCCTTTCCCGCCTGGGCGATCGGCTTGCCGGCCCGCCCTACGCGGCCAGGACCATTGCGGCGGTTTCCGCCATTACGCTCTGGCTGATGGGCGCGATGACCGCTGCGATGTGGGTATGGGCGCTGTTTTTCTGGAAGCTTGAAATATTTTCCGAGTTCGAACCCGCGCTCTATTTCGCGTCGGTGACCTTTACGACGCTGGGGTTCGGCGACGTGCTGCTGCCCGTGCCGTGGCGGCTCCTGTCGGGCATCTGTGCGGCCAACGGGCTGGTCCTTTTCGGACTGTCGGCCGCTTACCTGTTCGAGCTGTTCAGCCGCCTCCACGCAGCGCACATTGAGCACCGGCGGAGGACGATGGAGGATTAGGAGGCGGATCCGGCCTCCGCGCACTTGATGCAATTGGCGGCGGAAGGCAGCGCCGCCAGGCGTTTCGGGTCGATGCTCTCGCCGCAGGCCGTGCAGATCCCATAGCTGCCGGAATCGAGTCTCTGCAGGGCGTCGCGGATTTCCCTGATTTCCCGGATCGACGATTCCTCGAGCGATTCCAGCATTTCGTCGTCCTCGATCTCGGTAGCGCGTTCGCCCCAGTCGGCGCTGTGAGGAGAGCGCAGATCGCCTTCGATCTCGTCGACCCTGGCGCCCAGCTCGACCAGCCTTGTTTCGAGCGCTTTTCTTGCTTTCGACATGTCTGTCATCGAATTCTCCATAATCCAATAGTAGTTGGTCGTCGTTTCATTGCCAGGGTCGGGTCACCGACGCGGCGGCGCAACACCGTTCAAGGCTGCGCGGACACGGTCTCCCTCCCTTCGCCGCCGAATCTGGTCGCCAGATAGCCGATGACGAGACCGATGGCCGCGCCCTCGAGCGAAAACCAGAAAGGCGACGTCAGGATGCTTTCCTTCCCGACGACGGCCACCATGATCTTCAGGAAACTGTCATAGGCAAACAGCGTGAGCACGAAGTTCATCCATGCGCCGATCAACGGGGCCCTGATCCACCATGGGAGGGGCAGGCGGAGCACGGGGTGGGTCGTAAAAACCCCGAAGACGCCGATCATCGCCCCGATCGACGGGTACCACAGCAGGACGCCCCATCGGGTGAGCCAGTCGGCATCGGCCCAGAACAGCGGCAGAAGGAAAAAGCCCGCAAGACCGAACGCCAGCCCGACGGCCTTGCCGACGGCGATGCGGGTGACAAGCGACGGTTTTCCAAACATCAGTGCCTCGTTACGAGAAACGAAAACGGTATGTCCTGACGCTTCGCCTACTTGACCGTTACGCAGCTGACGGAACAGAGGTTGCTGACCTTGTGGGACACGCTTCCCACCAGCATGCCGCGGAGGTTCCCGAGACCCCGGCTGCCCATTACGATCATGTCCGCGCCGTTGCGTTCGACCGCATCGACGATGGCATCGGCCGGCCGGCCGCCGACAATCTGCACCGATATATTCTCGACGCCCTTGTCGGCGACCGCCTTGCGCGCGGCGGCGGTAACGAGTTCTCCCACGGATGTCAGGATTTCCTGCGGTACCGGGATCGATACCGGGACGGTGTCGCTTCCGTAGGCGAACGTCTCCAGCGGCAGTTCGATCAGCTCCTCTATCGATTTCCTGAGGGCGTCGTCCGCGCCGAAATCCTCGGCGAGTTTCCGGAGCTGGTCGAGCGAAGCATCCGACATCAAGACATGCAGGATTGTAACCGCAGCGCCGTACTTGGCAGCCAGATCGCCGGCCAGCTGGCAGGCCTTGCTGGCATGATCGGATCCATCGGTCGGTACGATAATTTTCGTGATCATGGCGAATTCCCTCCGGTTTCGGAAAGGGTCCTCTGAGGCCGCGCGATTGCGCCAGACCCGAACCCTGTAAACCGATCCTCGCAGAATGTGAAAATCCTTCCTTGATCTGCATCAAGAGGGAGTGAAAAGGGCGGGTGCGGGCGAATTTCCGGGGAGGCCCGCAGAAACGAAAAAAGCCCGGCCCCTGTTTCAGGGCCGGGCTTTCTTGTTGAAGGTCTGGAATTCGGCGTCAGTCGACCACGTGGTAGACCGGCGCCTTTTCCATGGTCCACTTGTCGCTTTCCTGGTCGTACTGCGACAGGGTGAAGCAGTGCCAGTCCTCGTCGTTGAGGTTCATGTGGTCGCCGCGATAGTAGTAGCCGGGCCAGCGCGTCTCGGTGCGGAACAGCGTGTGCTGCATGACGCTCTCCGACGCCATGAGACGGTGCTTGAACTCCCATGTGCGCTGCAGCTGATGCAGGTCCTCGGCGCCGATATGATCCGAGTCTTCTTTCAGCATGTCCATCAGCTCGAGCCCGCGCATCAGCAGAGGCTCGTTGGTCATGTAGTTGGTCGAGATGCCGCCGCAATACTCGTCCATCAGCTTCTCGAGGCGCTGCAACGCATGGATCGGCAGGATGTAGCTCGGCGACACGGTCCCGGCGACGATCTCGTTGCGGCCGACCGCGTAATTGTCCATCGGCTGATAGATCTCGGCCTCGAGACGCGCCACTTCGGCCTCGTCGATCATCGGCTCGTTGCCCATGTCGTTGATGTAGTTGACCGAGGCCTTGCCCGCGATGCGCCCCTCGGTGAACGAGCCCGACGAGAACTTGTGCGGCGTGCCGCCGCTCGCATCGCCCGCGCCGAACAGCCCGTTGACCGTCATCATCCGGTTGTAGCCCCAGCGGTATTCCGGCGGCGCATAGTCCTCCGGTCCGCTCGCCCATGCGCCCGAACAGGTCGCGTGCGAGCCCATGACATAGGGCTCGGACGTGGTCAGTTCCGGGTTGGTGTGTTTCGGATCGATGTTCTGCGACGCCCACACCACCGCCTGGCCGATCGTCATGCCGAGGAAGTTTTCCCAGCCGATGGTTTCCTTGTGCGGATCCTGGAAGGCTTCCGTGGTGACCATGCGGATCGGACCACCGCCATTGGCCAGCTCGCGCAGCAGCGCGTGGTTGCGAAGGCAGGTCGGCACCGGCGTGCGGTCGACATAGTCGCCCACCAGCTTCTTGGTGTCCTCGTACCACTTCGACTCGTATTCCTCGCCATAGGCGT
>JAYOEY010000052.1:0-6981 GCA_038116945.1 Rhodospirillales bacterium | reverse complement strand
GTGCCATCGAGGCAGTAGTTTTCAGCTTGATGGCCAAACAGCTTTGTTATGGACGCAGGGGAACCTTCCTACGGTCGCCAATGGCAAGGACTACTTCAAGGAAGGCAAGGGCATACCAGAGCCGCTTGTCCTGAACCGATATGCGGGGCGTGGCTCTATGGATGACCTGTGCAAAGAGACCTTGGCGCTGACGAAGATGGATTGGAACAATGATGGGCCGTACGACCGGATGCCGGTCACGCTGAATTTTGCCGGGTCGCTCGCCGCTGTCGTGAAGCAGATGCCGAGACTCGACGCGCGTTCTTATCCAGTACGTTTGTTTATGTAAAACCCGCCGATCCGCGGCTTCCCCCCCTCAATGCGTTGGCCCGGCGGCCGTCGTGATGCGCCACATCAGGCGGCGCTGTTCGGGCCATTTGTAGTCGAACGTGGCGACGTGCTGAACGGCGCAATTGTCCCACATCAGCAGGTCGCCGACGCGCCAGCTATGGGTGAAGCGGAACGGCTCGCGATAGACATGGCGGGCCAGCCGCTCGATCAGCGGCAGCGCTTCTTCACTCTCCATCCCCTCGATCCCGGTGCATTCGCCGCGCGTCACGTAGAGGCATTTGCGCCCGTTCACAGGGTGGATGCGCGCCATCGGATGCAGCACGGCGGGAGTTTCCTTGCGCCGGCGGGCGAGCTCGGGGCTGGCGGCGTTCTTCTTCTGGATTTCGGTCCGCCTGCCGCCGAGATCGTGCAGCGCGAACTTCCCCTCGATACGCCTCTTGTCGTCGTCTGACAGCGCATCGTAGGCCGCCGCCGCGCTGGCGAAATGGGTATCGCCCAGCGCCTTGCCGTCCGCATCCAGCGGCACCTCGCGCGCATAGAGGCATGAAATCCGGGGCGGGGCCTTGGAAAACGACATGTCGGTGTGCCACACCGAGCCCGCGTCGTCGTGGCCGATCTTGCGCCCGTTCTCCTGGATGTTGGAGACGAAATAGATTTCGGGGTGGTCGGGATGGGCGAAATCGTTGATCGGCACGGGCGAGACGTCGCCGAAATGCTTCATGTAGGCAATGAACCCGGGCGCCGTCAGCGCCTGCCCCCTGATGCAGATCACCGAATGCTCGGCGAAGGCGTCCTTGATGGCGGCGACCGCTGTGTCGGACAGGGGCTGAGACAGATCGACCCCCCGCACTTCCGCGCCCAGCGCCGCACCGCTCGGGACAATTTCGATATCGTTCTTCACATCGGGTATTGTCGTCATGAAATCCCTCCTCCCGGCCCGTTCGGGCAGGACCAGCCTAGAGCAGTTTGCGCGTGCCGGGCAATGCCGCGCGGCGCCCGGACATGTCGTTTCGGACAGGCTGAAATCCTGATGACAGCGCGTCCGCGCGCCGCTTAAGATCGCGCAAATTCACCAGCAGGTGTATCCGACAGATGAAAAATACGGGACGGCTCCCAGCCTTCATGGCCGCGCTGGCATTTGCCTGTGCGGCCATCCTTTCGCCGGCCGCCGCGCAGAATTGCGGCGCGCTCGTCACCCTTTCCACCCATGACGGCACCAGCGCGCGATACGGGATTTCCGGCGACGCCGCGACGGCGAAAGCCGCCATCGTGCTGCTGGCCGGCGGCGGGGGGCATGTCGCGCTGGATGACGGGGCCTGCCCGCGGCAGCTGGTCGGCAATTCGCTGATCCGCAAGATGCCTCTGCTGCACGCGCGCGGGTTCGTCACCGCGCTGGTCGACGCGCCGTCGGACCATCAGGAGGAGGACGGGCTCGGCGGGTTCCGCATCGAGGCCGCGCATGCCGAGGATATCGGCAAGGCGATCGCCGATGTGCGGAAGCGCACCGGGCTACCGGTCTGGCTCGCCGGCACCAGCCGGGGGACCATTTCGGCGGCGAACGCGGCCTCGCGCCTGAAAGGGGTGGCCGCCCCGGACGGGCTGATCCTTACCTCGCCGGTGACGTCCGGGTTCGAGGGCGGACGCAAGGCATGGGTCGAACAGACGGTCTTTTCGGTCGATCTGGGCGAAATCCGGATTCCGCTGCTGGTCGTCGCCCACGCCGACGACAAATGCATCCGCACACCGCCCGCGCTCAGCGGACGAATTGCGGGGAAAACGGCGAGCCCGCGCGCCCAGTCGGTCACAGTCACCGGCGGCCCGGGCTGGGACGGCGGCGAGAACCTCAGGGCCTGCCGGGGAAAATCGCCGCACGGCTTCCATGAACAGGAGACCGAGGTCACCGACGGCATGGTCCGCTTCATCCTCGGCGGGCGCTACTGATCCGCCCGGGCGGGCCTATCCCAGGAAGGTCCTTATCGCGGCGACGAGTTCATCCGGCGCGCCGGCCGCAAGATCATGCTGCGAATCGACGGTCGCCCAGTTCAGGTCGGGATAGCCGGTCTGCAGCCGTTCGAGAATGTCCGGCGGGTAGCGGGTCGATTGCAGTCCGCGAATGATCAGGGTCGGGCAGGTCACCTTCTTCAGCTGTTCGAACGCGTCGAGGTCGCGCAGCGTCGGCTTTGGCGCGCCGGGAAGCTGAGATTGCGTGTTGCGATAATCCGGGTCGCGCAGCAGCATGTAGCCGCCCTCGACCCTGCGCAGCGCCTTCTCCGCCCGGGCGCGGTCATGCGCGATGCGCGGCGGGTTGGCGAGCCCGGCGAATTTCGCCATCGCCGCCTCGACGCTGTCGAATATCACGGGATGGTTGCCGATCGAGACCTGGTACGCGCCCGGCGCGCCGTGATCGAACCCGCTATCGGCGACGATCAGCTTCGACAGCCGGTCGGGGAAATTCGCGGCGAAGAATACGACCAGCCTGCCCGACATCGAATGGCCGAACACTGCGGGTTTCTCCCATCCGAAACGATCGATCAGGGCGTCGATATCGCCGCACAGCGCATCGACCGAATAATCCTTGCTGGGGCTCCAGCCGGACCGGCCGAACCCGCGATGATCGAAGGTCACCACCTCGCGCTCGTCCGCCAGCCGCTCCGCGATCGGCAACCAGTCGGTCGAATCGTAATAGTTGGTGCCGTGCAGCATGATCAACGGGGTTGCCTTGCCGCTCGGGCCGCCCGGTCGCCCGAACGCATGCCAGGAGAGCTCAACGTCCCCGGAAGGGCAGGCGCCGGTACGGTAGTCGGTCGCCATTTCCCTACCCTTTCAGCCTGTCGAACAGGTCGAACGTGCGGGCGTGCGCGGTAGCCGCCGCATCCAGCACATAAAGATCCTCGCGTTCGGTATGCGCAAAGGCATGTCCCGCTTCATAGGTATGTACCGTCACGTTGGGATTGCCCTGCCACGCGGCCCGCGCGGTATCGGCAAGCCCATGGGGCACCCGGTCGTCTTCGACGCCCATGTGAAAGATCGACGGGCAGTCGATGGCGCGCCCTTCGTCGAGAAATTCGTGAATCTGCGTGCCGTAATAGCAGGAGGCCGCGTCGGGTTTCAGCCGCGCGGCGGCAAGGTACGCCATCGTGCCGCCGGTGCAGAAGCCGGTAACGCCGACCCTGCCGTTGCATTCCGGCAGCGACTTCAGATGCGCGATGACCGAGGCGACGTCCGAAAGCCCGGCCTCGTGATCCAGCGCCGCCTTGAAGCCGCGTCCGCGCGCGGTCTGTTCCGCGGACCGGAAGTCGCCCTCGAAACCGGGCTCCATTCGCCAGAACATGTCGGGCGCGGCAACGCAGAAGCCCCGGACGGCGAACATCTCCGCCGTCTCTCGGATCCAGTCGGTGACCCCGAAGATCTCGTGCAGCATGACGATGCCGGGGAACGGTCCTAGGCCGATGTCGGGTCCGGAATCGGGCAGCGCCAGCCACACGCCGAATGCGCCGCCGTCCGATGCGGGAACCACGATCTGCCGTGCCGTCATGCGCTCTCTCCGGTTTGTGACTGGATTGGACCAGACAACCGCCTGTACAGTCAATTTGACGAGGGGCGGAGGACCGGCCTGCCGCCCCGACGAACGATGCGGGGAGACACCCATGGCGATAGAACTGCCGAAACAGTTCGAGGCGCGCATCGCCTCGATTACCGACCGCGAGCTGGAAGTGCGCGGCCAGAAGCGCGAGGATCTGCGCGCCTATTACGAGAAGCGCGTGCTCGACGACATGGCGAAATCGCCCGATGTCGGCGCGCCGGCGCCGGACGTTCGCCTCGAACTGCTGAGCGCGGACGGCAAGCGCACCGGCGACTACAGATCGATCTCCGATTTCAGGGGGCTGCCGGTCGGGCTGATTTTCGGCTCCTTTACATGACCCCCCTTCCGCAAGGAGGCCGTGCGCCTCAACACCCTCGCGAAGAAGTACGAAGGCTCGGTCAATTTCGTGTGCGTCTATATCAAGGAGGCGCACCCGACCGACGGCATCCAGTCGGCGGCAAACCTTGATGACAACATCCTGTATACCCAGCCGACCACCGACGACGAGCGCGCCGACATCGCCGGCGTGTGCATGCTGCGTTACAATTTCGCGTTCCCGATGCTGCTCGACAACATGACCGACGAGGCCAACGAGCATTACAACGCGCTGCCGGAACGGCTCTACGTCCTCGATCCCGACGGGGTCATCGCCTACAAGGGCGGCATGGGTCCGCACTGCTTCGACGTCGACGAGTTCGAGGACGCGATCCGGGACGCGATCGCACGGCCGGCGGCGGCGGAGTAGGACGGCGGGTTTGAGACCCGCGCGACCGGCCCCCACCCCGGCGTCGCGCGGGAAAAGGAGGAGGCGACGCCGTCGCGCCGTTTGCGCAATTTCGGTTTGGGCGTAGACTCTCCCGTATCAATCGCTTGAGGGAGGCTCTCATGAAAAATATCTGGATCGCGGCAACCGCCGCGGCGCTGGTTGCGGCTCCGGCATCTGCCGACGAACTCTCCGATTTCTACAAGGGAAACAACGTCACCATGCTGATCGGCTCGGGCGCCGGCGGCGGCTACGATACCTATTCGCGCGTGCTGGCGAACCACATGGGCCGGCACATCCCCGGCAATCCCAACATCATCCCGAAGAACATGCCGGGCGGCGCGTCGATCAAGGCGGCGAACTACATGTACAATGTCGCGCCAAAGGACGGCACGGTGCTGGCCGCCGTGTTCAACACGCTGCCCTTCGCGCCGATCGTCGGCCAGAAAGGGCCGAAATTCGACATCTACAAGCTCGCGTGGATCGGCAGCATCGGCAAGCACCAGAATATCTGCGCCATGTGGCACGGCAGCGCGACCAAATCGATCGCCGATGCGCGCAAGCGCCAGACCGTGGTGGCCGCTACCGGTGCGACCGGCAACGCCGCCGTCTTCCCCAGCATCTTCAACAAGGCGGCGGGAACGAAATTCAAGGTCGTCACCGGCTACAAGGCGTCGGGCGCGCGCATGGCGGTCACGCGGGGCGAGGCCGACGGCATCTGCGGCATGTCGTACCAGACCTTGCTGGCGTCCAACCCGGCCTGGTTCCAGGAAAAGAAGCTCAACATCATCGCGCAGATCGGGCTCAACCCGCACCCCGACATGAAAGGCGTGCCGATGGCGCTCGACCTGATAAAGGATCCGAAGGAGAGGGACCTGCTGACCTTCCTGATGATCCCGCAGGAGATGGGCCGCCCGTATACCGCCGCGCCCGGCCTGCCGAAAGCGCGCATCGCGGCGCTCCGCGCGGCGTTCGATGCGACCATGAAGGACCCGAAATTCCTCGCCGATGCCAAGCGCACACGGCTCGTCGTCGAACCCATCGGTCATGCCGAGATGACGGCGCTGGTGAAACGGCTGGGCTCGATGCCGAAAGCGACCATCGCGTCCGCGAAGGCGCTTCTGGTGAAGAAGAAAAAGAAGAAATAGAGGTTCCGACTGACGCGACCCGAAAAGCCGCCGGTAACCCCGGCGGCTTTTTCAGTTCCATCTGATCGCGGGCAACGCAGCGAAACTGTTTCAAATATTAAGAGTTGCCGATTTGTTCATCACAATTTTGTGATGCATCCGTTTGCACGAGAATTTTCCAACGGGGAATCAATTTCTGGACGTTGGAAGACCACGGAAAGGACATACCATTCCGGTAGCAACCGACCTGGTCTTCGTGCAAAGGGAGAATTTCGAATGGCGATAATCAATGGCACATCAAGCGACGACTATATGGTTGGGGCCTTCGGCGGCACGGACGACCCCGACTTCCTGTACGGATTTGCCGGAAACGATATTCTGTATGGCGGCGGGGGCGGAGATACACTGGACGGCGGCGACGGATTTGATATTGCAAGTTATGAAGGCTCAACCACCGGTCTAACCATTGATCTCGCCACGCCTTCCAACAGCACCGGCGATGCTGCGGGAGACACCTATATAAGCATCGAATTGATCGACGGATCGGACTTCGACGACCTGATCGTCGGCGATTCGAATTCGAATTCCTTTTTTGGCGGTGCCGGAAACGATGTGATCTACGGCGGTGGAGGCGACGATTTTCTATACACGGACGCCGGAAACGATACGCTATACGGCGAAACCGGAAACGATCGGTTTTTTAGCGGGTTTCGTACAGGCAGCAACATCGTCGACGGCGGCACCGGTACCGACACGATAGATTATACCTTCAATCAAGTGCAATCGGGCGTGACGTTGAATCTCGCGACAGGGACGTCTACCTGGTTGTTCAACTGGGTGACCTATACGGACACGCTGTCCAGTATCGAAAATGTCACCGGCTCTGATTTCGACGACGACATCACCGGCGACGATGGAGCAAACGTCCTCGAGGGCGGCGACGGCAACGACACGCTTAATGGCGGCAAGGGCGACGACAGGCTCGACGGTGGCGAAGGCGTCGACACGGCGGACTATTCCGACGCGGAAAGTGCTGTCGTCGTCGATCTCTCCGAAGGCAAGGCAACCGTGGCCGTCGCAGAGCTGGCGACCGCCTTGGAGTTCGACGGTTCCGGCGATTATTTAAGCAAGGATTTTTCAGGCGCAGGCGACGATGCGACCAAAGGCACGTATTCGAT
>JAYOEY010000051.1:0-7603 GCA_038116945.1 Rhodospirillales bacterium | reverse complement strand
CTGCTCCGGATCCAGCACTTCGAGAAGCGCCGACGACGGGTCGCCGCGCCAGTCGTTGCCGAGCTTGTCGATTTCGTCCAGCAGAAACAGGGGATTCGATTTCTTGGCCTTCTTCATCCCCTGAATGACCTTGCCGGGCATCGATCCGATATAGGTACGGCGATGGCCGCGGATTTCCGCCTCGTCGCGGACACCGCCCAGCGAAAGACGGACGAATTCCCGCCCCGTTGCACGGGCGATCGACTTTCCGAGCGATGTCTTGCCGACGCCGGGAGGCCCCACCAGGCACAGGATGGGCCCCCTCACCTTGCCGACGCGCATCTGCACGGCGAGATATTCGAGGATGCGTTCCTTGACCTTTTCCAGCCCGTAATGATCGGCGTTGAGGACTTTCTCCGCCAGCTTGATGTCCTTTTTCACGCGGCTGCGCTGTTTCCACGGAATACTCAGCAGCCAGTCGAGATAGTTCCGGACGACAGTCGCCTCCGCCGACATCGGGCTCATCGAACGCAGCTTCTTGAGCTCGGCTTCGGCCTTTTCTTTCGCTTCCTTGGAAAGCTTGGTCGAATTGATCTTTTCCTCGAGTTCGCCGGCCTCGTCGCGACCGTCCTCGCCCTCGCCGAGCTCCTTCTGAATGGCCTTCATCTGCTCGTTCAGATAGTACTCGCGCTGCGTCTTCTCCATTTGCCGCTTCACGCGGCTGCGGATGCGCTTTTCGACCTGAAGCACGCCGATTTCCGCTTCCATCAGGGCGTACGCGCGTTCCAGACGATCGGTAATGGTGGGCAGTTCAAGCAATTCCTGTTTTTCCGGAATCTTGAGCGCCAGATGCGATGCTACCGTGTCCGCCAGCTTGCTCGTATCCTCGATCTGGTTCAGGGAAACCAGCACTTCCGGCGGAATCTTCTTGTTGAGCTTGATGTACTGTTCGAACTGGGTGATGACGGAGCGGCCCAGAGCCTCGTATTCGCGCGGGTCTTCCGCATCGTCCACCAGCATCTGCGCGTGAGCCTGGAAAAAATCCGCGTTGTCGGCAAAACCCACGATACGCGCCCGCTGCGTCCCTTCGACCAGAACCTTCACAGTTCCGTCGGGCAGCTTGAGCAGCTGGAGGACCGTTCCCACGGTTCCAACGCCGTACATGTCCTCGGGCGTGGGATCGTCATCGCCGGCGTTCCTCTGCGTGACCAGCAGGATCTGCTTGTCGTCGTTCATGACGTCTTCGAGCGCGCGGACGGATTTTTCGCGGCCAACGAAGAGCGGCACGATCATGTGCGGAAAAACGACGATGTCTCGGAGGGGAAGAACCGGCAGCAACGCGCCCTGGGACAAGTCGGGTGACAATTCGGACATGGGACCTCTTACTCGGTTTGCCGGCAGGCCGCGCCGGCCTGTGTAAAATATCTATGACAGTGAAATAGAATTCGTTCGGACTATTTCAAGCCATTTCAGGCACCTGACGGATCGTCAGGCGCTGCTCTCGACCTCCCCCGACCGCTCCGAATAGATCAGCAACGGCCTTGCACCGCCGTCGACGACCTCGCCGCTGATCGCGACTTCCTCGACGCCCTCGAAACCCGGCAAATCGTACATCGTGTCCAGCAGAATGGATTCCAGAATGGAACGCAGACCGCGAGCCCCCGTCTTGCGGGAGATGGCCTTCCGGGCGATGGCGCCCAGCGCATCGTCGGCGAAGGTCAGCTTGACGTCCTCCATTTCGAAGAGCGCGGCGTACTGCTTGACCAGTGCGTTCTTGGGACGAATGAGAATTTCCACCAACGCGTCCACGTCGAGATCTTCCAGTGTCGCGATGACAGGAAGACGCCCGACGAACTCGGGAATGAGGCCGAACTTCAGGAGGTCCTCCGGCTCGATCTCCCGCAACAATTCGCCGGTCTTGCGGTCGTCCGGTCCCTTCACGTCCGCGCCGAAACCGATGGAAGTCCCCTGCCCCCGGCCCGAGATGATCTTTTCCAGCCCGGCAAAGGCGCCGCCGCATATGAACAGAATGTTCGTCGTATCGACCTGCAGGAATTCCTGTTGCGGATGTTTGCGCCCGCCCTGGGGCGGCACGCTCGCGACGGTGCCTTCCATGATCTTGAGAAGCGCTTGCTGAACGCCCTCGCCCGATACGTCGCGGGTTATCGACGGGTTGTCGGACTTGCGGGAAATCTTGTCGACCTCGTCGATATAAACGATGCCGCGCTGCGCCCGCTCGACATTGTAGTCCGCCGCCTGAAGCAGCTTCAGGATGATGTTCTCGACGTCCTCGCCGACATAGCCGGCTTCGGTCAGCGTGGTCGCATCCGCCATCGTGAACGGAACGTCCAGGATACGCGCCAGCGTCTGCGCCAGCAGCGTCTTGCCGCAACCGGTCGGGCCAATCAGGATGATGTTGGATTTCGCCAGCTCGACTTCGGTATTTTTGCCCGAATGGGACAGGCGCTTGTAATGATTGTGAACGGCAACCGACAGAACGCGTTTGGCATGTGACTGGCCGATCACGTAGTCGTCCAGTACCTGGCATATGTCCTGCGGCGTCGGAACGCCGTCGCGCGATTTGACCAGGGTGGTTTTATGCTCTTCACGGATAATATCCATGCAGAGTTCCACGCATTCGTCGCAGATAAACACCGTGGGGCCCGCAATAAGTTTGCGGACCTCATGCTGGCTTTTTCCGCAGAACGAACAATAAAGGACGTTTTTGGCTTCGCCGCTGCCGGACTTGCTCATCAATACCCCACTGCACTCGGCACTAATACGTCATGTTAACTGAGGCACCAACAAGCGTCCATCCGCAATAAACAGCCAAATACCGGGAGTTATCGCCGAAATGACCGCCTGCGGGCCTCCGATTCACGGAAAATACCGTGGATATGCCGACAGGTCACCAGAATGGTTTGAACAAACCCTTAATCGGCGATCACTCGCCGTCTGAATCCTGGGCCGGACCACTGACGCGTTTCTCGACGACTTCGTCGATAAGACCGAATTCGACCGCGTCGTTCGGCGACATGAAACTGTCCCTGTCCATCTTCTGTTCGATGGTCTCAAGGCTTTGCCCTGTGTGCTCGACGTAAATATTGTTGAGCCGCGCGCGCAGGCTGAGGATCTCCTTGGCGTGGATATCGATATCCGTCGCCTGGCCCTGAAAACCGCCGGAAGGCTGGTGAACCATGATCCGGGCGTTCGGCAGCGCGTATCGTTTGTCCTTGGTTCCGGCGCAAAGCAGCAGGGAACCCATCGACGCGGCCTGCCCGAAACAGACGGTCGAAACGTCCGGCCGGATGTATTTCATCGTGTCGTAAATCGCGAGCCCCGCCGTCACGAGCCCGCCGGGCGAATTGATGTAGAAGCTGATATCCTTGGTCGGGTTTTCCGATTCCAGGAAAAGAAGCTGCGCGCAGATCAGGCTCGACACCATGTCGTCCACCGGCCCGGTCAGGAAAATGATCCTTTCCTTCAGGAGACGCGAATAGATGTCATAGGCGCGTTCGCCGCGGTTGGTCTGCTCGACCACCATCGGCACCAGAGCATTCATCATGGGAACGTTGTCGTAGGCTGGGCTCATGGGTCTCACTTCTTCTCTTCCGATTTGTCTGCCGCCTTGCGCTTCGGCGTTTTCTTGCCTTTCGCGCCGGCAGCCTTTTTCTTCGGCGCAGGTTTCGCATCTTCGGCGGACGCTTCGGAGTCGTCGGGATCGCGCATCAGATCGTCGATCGAGACATCCTTCTCGGTAACCTTGGCCATTTCGACGATAAAGTCGATGACCTTGTCTTCGAAAATGGGCGCCTGCAGTTCCTGCATCGCTTCAGGATTTTTCTGGAAATACTGCAGGACCGCAGCTTCCTGGCCGGGAAGGCGCGAAGCTTCGCGATGCATGGCGCGATTCAGGTCGTCCTGCGTCACGGTAATGTTGTTCGCCTGCCCGATCTCGGAAATCAGCAGTCCGAGCCGAACTCGCCGCGCCGCGATATCGCGATAGCGTTCCTTCAGCTCGTCCTCGCTCATCGCCTTGTCGTCTTCGTCGAGCGCGTCGCGTTCCCTGGCGTCGAGAATCTGCTGCCAGATCGAGTCGAACTCGGCATTGAGGATGCTTTCGGGGAGTTCGAAGTCGTGCTGCTCGGCCAGCTGGTCAAGCAGGGACCGTTTCAGATGGGCCCTGCTGAACTGCGCATATTCGCCCTCGATCTGTTCCCGGACCATCGCCTTCAGCGCATCCAGGCTGTCGAGACCGAGCGATTTCGCAAACGCGTCATCGACCGTCACGGCCGCCGCTTCCCTGACTTCCTTGACCTTCACATCGAAGACAACTTCCTTCCCCTTGAGATCTTCATTGGGATGGTCGTCCGGCATGTTGACCTTGATTTCCTTTTTGTCGGACGCCTTCATTCCGGCGACCTGCTCGTCGAAACCGGGCAGAAAACCTCCCTGCCCCAGCTCGAGCTGGAAATCGTTGATTTCGCCGCCGGCAAACGGTTCGCCATCGACAGATCCGGTAAAATCGAGGACGACCTGATCGCCTTCCCTGGCAGCGCGCCCATCCGACACCGCCTCGAAGGTCCGGCGGTTTTCGCCCATTCGCTGCATCGCCGAATCGACTTCGCTGTCGTCGACCTTCACTGTCTGGCGTTCCAGTTCGATCGACGAAAAATCGACAGGCTGGATATCGGGCAGCAGTTCCACGCTCAGCTTGTATTCGAGATCCTTGCCTTCCTCGAAGGTCACGATTTCGATTTTCGGCTCGGCAGCGGGACGAAGGCCTTTGTCGGTCAGCGCTTCCTGCCAGCTCTCCTGGATCGTCTTCTCGAGCACTTCGCCGCGCACCGAGTCGCCGAACCGCTTTCGCAGGATTCCCACCGGCACCTTGCCGGGGCGAAAGCCTGGGAGCGACATGGTCCGGCCGATCTCCTCCAGCCGACCGCTCATCTGGTTCTCGACGTCACCGGCCGGCACGACGACGGAAAATTCTCGCTTCAGACCTTCTGAGGTCGTTTGTGTTACCTGCATCGACATCCTTGGGGTTTATCCTGAATTCTTATTAACAGCGCCTAGTTCGAAATTCGGTTTCGGCGGAAACTGGTGCGGGCGGAGGGACTTGAACCCCCAAGGCGTTTCCGCCACCAGGACCTAAACCTGGCGTGTCTGCCAATTCCACCACGCCCGCCTGTCCGGAGACGGTCGCATCACGCGGACGGCGCGTGCTTATAGCATAGTTGCCGTCCTGTAAAACACTCGTGCGTATAACATGCGCGCTTGGATTCCGCGCACAGAAAACGGATCGGGAGGATGGATGTGCCGGCGAGGGTCAGGCCGTTACGCGTTCACGGTACCGGTCCGCGAAAGAACGAAGGGCCAGCATCCGGTTACCTTCCTCGTAGGCGAAACGGTTGGGGCGGGAAAACGTGACGTTGAATTTTACGTGGGGAATTCCGTAGGCGTCGGTTCCCACCGAAATGATTTCCGCCGTTTCCTCCAGATCGCCATCATGCATGCACCGGAACATGTTGCCGGGGCGCACGTACTCCAGCGATTTTCCACGACGAAAAAACATGCTTGCGAGCGATCGGCATTTATCGCGGTCCAGCCAGCTCATGGCGGTCCCCTTGTCCTTCAGAAACGACACTGTTTCAGACGACAGATTCCCATGATTTTATTAATATATAGTAAACAGACCCCATTCAACTCATTGCATCTATTATCTTTTTTTATAATTTTCCATAAAAATTCATGGGATTTAGAGGGGCATTCCCCACACTCTCATCGATCGATTCTTGTCTCGAGGTCAGCCAGCACAAGCGGCAGTACGTCCGGCAAGTCGCCGGCCTGCAAGCCCCGTCCTGCGCGCCGCGCGGCAGCGCCGTGCAGCCAGGCAGCCGCAGCGGCCGCGACCGGCGGCGCCATGCCCTGAGCCAGCAAGCCGACGATCATCCCGGCGAGAACATCCCCGCTCCCCGCAGTCGCCAGGTCAGGCGTCCCGTTCGAGCTGACAATGACAGCGCCGCCCGGTTCAGCAATTACGGTATCGGCTCCTTTCAGCAGAACCGTCGCACGGGACTTCCGGGCCGCCGCCTGGCAACGCTCGATCTTGTCGCCGCTGATGTCGAACAGCCTTTGGAACTCGCCCTCATGCGGCGTCAGAACGGCATTTCCGCTCTGGGTGGCTACGAAAAGGATTTCGGGATCCTCCCGAAACGAAGTCAGCGCATCGGCATCGAGCACGGTCGGCTTTCCGGTCGCGAGAGCCGCAAGCGTCACGGATCGCGTTCGCTGCGAAGCGCCCGCCCCCGGCCCGACCAGCAGGGCAGCCCGTCTGGGATCCCCAAACAGGCTTGCGCAACCATCATCGTCCTCCACTTCCTCGACCACGAACGAAGGCCAGTCCCCGGCATAGGCCGCGCGAGCCGAAGACGGGGCCGCGATCGTCACCATCCCCGAACCGATCCGCGCCGCTGCCCGGGCGGCGAGCCGGGCGGCGCCGGTCATTTTCGCACCGCCAACGACCAATGCCTGGCCGCGCGAATATTTGTGGTCCGCCGCAGCGGGCCGACGGAGACGATCGAACCAGACCGAGGGAGAATTTACAGCGACCGCGGGCGCCAGCTCCGCCACGACGTCGTCGGAAATTCCAATATCCGCGACCAGCACTTCGCCGCAAAACTCAGGGCCCGGCAGAAGAAGATGGCCGCGCTTGAGCCTGCAAAACGTTACCGTCAGGGTGCAACGCGGTGCGATGCCCAGGACAGCGCCGCTGTCGCCGTAAATGCCACTCGGCATATCCACCGCAACGCATGGAATTTTCCGGTTGTTCACGGCCTCGACAATCCGGGCCGGCATCCCGTCCACCGGTCTGCTCAATCCCGCGCCGAACAGGGCGTCGATGACAAGCCCGGCGCGGTCCAGGGCATCCATGCCCATCGGCAGGATTACGCCGTCCCAACGTCCGGCATTGAGGGCCGCGTCCCCACGCAACGCGTTTCGGTCCCCCAGCAGATAAACCGAAACGTCCCAGCCACCTGCCGCGAGAAGACGCGCGATAACGAAGCCGTCTCCCCCGTTATTGCCCGGTCCGCACAGAACGGAGACAGGGCGCGGCGACCACCGGAGGCGAATCGCGTCGGCGACCGCACGACCGGCCCGTTCCATAAGGATTTCACCGGCGATACCCGAAGCGATCGCCGAAGCGTCGGCCCGGTACATCTCATCAACGCTGAGAACTTCGCGCCGCCCAATGAGAACCGGCGATATCTCCGTGCCCGTATTCATCGGAAGAGCATAATCCCGGGGCTGCGCCGACGAAACGATTTTGCCGTGCAGGACATTCCGCTTAACGGTCCGTTCCCGGCAAATACTGCCGCATCCGCCCCCTGCTGCCATTCGCAATTCCCGGATTCCCGCGCCCCTCAAATGGCACGGTTCGTGCATGGAACCAATTCACGACCCAAACCGGAGCGAAAAATGAGCACAGCCACCGCAGAAATTCTCAAACAGGTTTCCCACCGCGACGAAAACGAGGACAAGGCGCCGTCGCCGCAGGAAATAATCGAGAACGCCCGGGCGGGCGCTGCGCGCCTGTTGCAGATGCGGCCAGACGAACTCAGAG
>JAYOEY010000050.1:0-9149 GCA_038116945.1 Rhodospirillales bacterium | reverse complement strand
CGGCAGCCATCCGCCGGACTGGCGCTGCGCCAGATCAAGCAGCGGCATCACCGCGCTTGCCTGCCGTCCTTCGGGATAGCGCGCGATAATTGTCGCGGCCTTCGCACCGAATTCGGCGTCGAACGCGAAGGTTTCGGGCTGTTGTGCGTCGCCGGTCATCTGTCTATCTCGCCAAAAACGACATCCATGGCGCCGATGATCGCGACGACATCTGCCAGCATGTGTCCCTTTCCGAGAAAATCGGCTGCCTGCAGGAAAGCGAAGCCAGGCGCCCGGATCTTGCAACGGTAAGGCTTGTTGCCGCCGTCCGAAACCAGATAGACCCCGAACTCGCCCTTGGGCGCTTCCACTGCCGTGTAGGTTTCTCCGGCCGGCACGTGATAGCCCTCGGTATAGAGCTTGAAATGATGGATGAGGGCTTCCATCGAGTTCTTCATTTCGGCGCGGCGCGGCGGCGCAACCTTGCGGTCCTCGGTCCTGACCGGACCGGTCGGCATTCTGTCGATGCACTGCTTCATGATCGACAGCGACTGGCGCATTTCCTCGATGCGAACAAGGTAGCGGTCGAAACAGTCGCCGTTCTTTCCGACCGGAATATCGAAGTCCATCTGGTCGTACACGTCGTAAGGCTGGGCCTTGCGCAGATCCCAGGGAACACCCGAGGCGCGCAGCATCGGCCCGGAGAACCCCCAGTCCATCGCCTGTTCCGCCGTCGCAATCCCGATATCGACCGTGCGCTGCCGGAAAATCCGGTTCTCGGTCAGCAGGCTTTCGACATCGTCGATCATCTTGGGAAAACGGTCGATGAAAGCTTCGATATCGTTGGTCAGCCCTGCGGGCAGATCGCGGTGAACGCCACCCGGCCGAAAATAGGCCGAATGAATCCGTGCACCGGACGCGCGTTCATAGAACTCCATGAGGAATTCGCGTTCCTCAAACCACCAGAGCAGCGGCGTCATGGCGCCGACGTCCAGCGCGAATGCCGAAATGTTCAGTAGATGGTTCAGCAGCCGCGTGATCTCCGAGAAAAGAACCCGGATATACTGGCCGCGTTCCGGCACCTCGATACCCAGCAGTTTTTCGGTCGCCAGCGCAAAGGCATGCTCCTGGCACATCGGCGACACGTAGTCGAGCCGGTCGAAATAGGGCACGGACTGCAGGTATGTCTTGTGTTCGATCAGTTTCTCGGTGCCGCGATGCAACAGACCGATATGCGGATCGGCGCGCTCGACGATTTCACCGTCCATTTCGAGAACGAGACGAAGCACGCCGTGGGCCGCGGGATGCTGCGGCCCGAAATTGACGGTCATGTTCTTGATTTCGGTGAGCGCCATCAGCCGCGCCCCTCCCCGCCGTCAGAGGCCTTTTCATCGCCCGGCAGGATGTACTCCCCGCCTTCCCAGGGACTCGTGAAATCGAAGCTGCGGAACGCCTGGGTCAGTTTCACCGGTTCGTATACCACCCGTTTCCGCGCCTCATCGTAGCGAACCTCGACGTGACCGGTGAGCGGAAAATCCTTGCGCATCGGATGTCCTTCGAATCCGTAATCGGTCAGAAGCCGGCGCAGGTCGGGATGATCGGAGAACATGACACCATACAGGTCCCAGACTTCGCGCTCATACCAGCTTGCCGCGCTGAATACGCCGCTAACGGACGGTACGAGATCGTCTTCGGTAGCGCGGACCTTGATCCGGATACGCTGGTTGAAACGAAGGCTCAACAGATTATAGACGACGTCGAACCGTTCGGTGCGTTCCGGATAATCGACGCCGCACACATCGACAAGAACCTTGAAGAGGCAGTTCGAGTCGTCGCGCAAATAGGTCATCAGACGGACCAGACCGGCGCGCGTCGCCACAAGAATCAGCTCGTCGTGGTCCTGAGTCACGTCCATGACGGCCTGCGGCATCGCAGACTGAATGTATTCGCCGAGGTCGTGAAGCGTCTGGTCCATGGGTGGGCTAAAAAATCAGTCGGACAAACTAGCGGGCGATCGTGCTGGTGCGGCGGATTTTCTTCTGCAGCTGAAGAATTCCGTAAAGAAGCGCTTCAGCGGTCGGCGGACAGCCCGGAACATAGACGTCCACCGGCACGATCCGGTCGCAGCCGCGCACCACGGAATAGGAATAATGATAATATCCGCCGCCATTGGCGCAGGATCCCATCGAAATGACCCAGCGCGGCTCCGCCATCTGGTCGTATACCTTGCGCAGCGCCGGCGCCATCTTGTTGGTCAGCGTGCCGGCGACGATCATGACGTCCGACTGGCGGGGGCTGGGCCGGAACACCACGCCGAACCGGTCGAGGTCGTATCGGCTGGCGGCGGTATGCATCATTTCGACGGCGCAGCAGGCGAGCCCGAAGGTCATCGGCCAGAGCGAGCCGGACTGCGCCCAGCTCACCAGCTTGTCGAGCTGCGCAACGACAAACCCTTTATCGGCGATTTCGTCCGACACGCGGGACAGGATCGCGTCCTGTTGCCCGCCTGGGGCCAGGGGCTGCTGCGGGACATTTACTCCCATTCGAGAGCCCCCTTCTTCCATTCATAGATAAAGCCGATGGTCAGAATTCCAAGGAAGATCATCATCGACCAGAACCCGAACATCCCGATGGCGCCAAGCGAAATCGCCCAGGGAAACAGGAATGCGACTTCAAGGTCGAAGATGATGAAGAGGATGGCGACCAGATAGAACCGCACGTCGAACTGACGTCTCGCATCGTTGAACGGAGGAAACCCGCACTCGTAAGGCGACACCTTTTCCGAATCGGGCTTCTGACGCGCGACAATGTAGGACGCTGCAACGATCACCAGGGCAAGCCCCGTGGCAATCCCCAGAAAGATCAGAATGGGCAGGTATTCCCTGAGCAGAGCGTCCATTTTTTCGCCGAGACCCCTATTCCGCGTCCAACGCCGACAACGTTCGACGGCAATTCACGGCCAGAGAATAACGCCCATGGTTAAAAGGGCATTAAGAAGACCGAAATTTCCTGCGCCGGAAAGTCGCGCCGGGGGCTTTATAAGGTTAATGCGGCAAGATTTCAAAGCCTTTACGAACAAGATTTCATGATGCCGCGGCACGGCCCGCGACGGTTTGACCACCGCCCGACAGGTTCATAAAGTGACCACCTGAACAACAACCCTTCAAACAGCCCGGAGTCTCCATGGAAGCCACAGGTAACGCCAAAGGCGATCCCGTTTTTCTTCACGACAACTATCTCGAATGGTGCGGCAACCAGGGGGTTCCTGTCCACGAAGGTTTCGGCATGAACCTGATGAAGGTCGATGTCAGCCCGTGGGATTTCTACGGCATGAGCGGCGCCGTCTGTTTGCTGAAAGGGCGCGACGACTTCAATTCGATTTTCCTGTTCGAACTGCCTGCCGGCAGGCATTCCCGGCCGTTGCAGCATATTTACGAAGACGTCGTCTATGTGCTGGACGGGTACGGCTCCACCACAATCGAAACGCCGGACGGACAAAAACACAGCTTCGAATGGGGCCGGAATTCTCTGTTCTCGGTGCCGATCAACACCAAATACCAGCATTTCAACGGTTCCGGCCAGGAACCCGCCCGCCTGGTATCGGTTCATAATTTCGCCTTCCTGATCAACATGTTCCGGAACGAGGACTTCATCTTCAACAATCCCATGACGTTCCCGGAACGGCTCGGTCCGAACGGTTATTTCGCCGGCGAAGGCCAGATGATCGAACTCAGGCCCGGTCGTCATCAGTGGGAAACCAACTTCGTCGCCGACATCATGAACTTCAATCTCAAGGGATGGGCGGCGCGCGGCAAAGGATCGTCCAGCCTGCGCTGGGTCCTGTCGGACGGCACGCTCGGCTGCCACACGTCGCAGATCGTCCCCGGAACCTACAAGAAAGCCCACCGGCACGAATGCGGCACCAACGTCATCACAATCGACGGCCGGGGCTATTCGCTGCTGTGGTACGAGGGCGAAGAGGAGTTCGTGCGAATCGACTGGGACCACGGCGTGGTCGTCACCCCTCCGGAACAGATGTTCCATCAGCATTTCAACACCGGCGACACGCCGTCGCGATACCTGGCCATTCAGTTCGGCACCGTGCGTTACCCGATACGGCAGGTGAAGAAAGACACCTGGGGCGGCCGGGTAGACAAATCTGTCGAAGAGGGCGGTGCGCAGCTCGAATACGAGAATCAGGATCCGCGCATCCACAAGATGTGGCTGGAGGAAATGGACCGCAACGGCGTCCCTTCCGAGATGGGCGACATCTTCGACGAGGCGAAAGTCCGGGCGGGAAACTGAAAAGAATGGCGGGAGTGACGGGACTCGAACCCGCGACCTCTGGCGTGACAGGCCAGCGCTCTAACCAGCTGAGCTACACCCCCGTAATCGGGAGCGCCTGATTTAGTCCGTTCCTGCGGCCACGTCAATCATCGACTCGACCGCCGGCACCGGAATTCTTCTCGTTCGCAAGACGCAGCAGTTCAATCCTGTCGACCTTGCCTGTGGCTCCCCTCGGCAGATCGTCCAGAAACGTTATGAAACGCGGATATTTGTAGGCGGCCACGCGTTCGCGGCACCAGGCGGTCAGCGTATCGGCGGTCAGGGCAGAAGACGGTGCCGCCACGATAAAGGCAGCCACCTCCTCGCCCATCTCGCGGCTCGGCACACCGATGACGGCGGCTTCGGAAACTTCCGGATGCCCTAAAAGAACGGACTCGATTTCCCCCGGCGCAATGGTATAGCCGCCCCGCAGGATGATGTCCTTTTTGCGACCGACAAGAAACACCAGCCCTTCTTCGGAAATCCGCGCAAGGTCCCCCGTCTTGAACCAGCCGTCTTCCATGACAGCGGCGGTCTCATCCGGCCTTCCGACATATTCGGTCATGCAGGAGGGCGTTCGAATCCAGAGTTCTCCTGTATCGTCCCCGGAAAGGGAGTTGCCTTCGTCGTCCACGATTTTTACGTCGACGCCGGGCAGGGCACGCCCGATGGCATCGGGCGCTTCGAGATCGCTGTCCGGCGAATAGGAAACCGGGCGGAACAGCTCGCTCATGCCGTAACCGCGAACGATCCTGGTTCCCGTGGCTTCCTTCCATGCCGAAGCAATTTCCCACGGACATGGGGCCGCGCCCGTCATCGCATAGCGAAGGCTCGACAAATCTGCCTTCGCAAGCGCGCCGGAATCGAGAATGCGCCGGAACATCGTCGCGACGCCCGGAAAGATGGTGATCCGCTTCCGGGCGACGACGTCCAGCGACTCCTCGACGCCGAAACGGGGTTCCAGTACCGAGGTCGCGCCGACCAGGAGCGGAGACAGCACCGTACCGAACAGGCCGTAGGAATGACCGAGCGGCAGAACCGACAGGACGATGTCGTCGGCTCTAAGCTGCAGCGCGCCTTCGGTCCAGATGTCGAGACCGGCGCTGACCGCCCTGTGCGACAGGACCACGCCCTTGGGAATCCCCGTGCTACCGGAAGTAAAAAGGACAATGGCCGGCTCCTCCCCGCCGGCGGCGACAGCCTCGAACGGTTCGCTCACCTCCGGCGCTTCGGTCACGACATGATCCGGCTCCAGCTGCGCGATGATCTGATTGCGTTCGTCATCCGTCAGCCGCGCGTTGAGCGGTGCGACGATACAGCCCGCCGTCAGCCCGCCGACAACGCCAATTACGGTCTCGAGCGGATCATTGCAGGCAATTACGACTCTCCTGCCGGCGCCGGCGCCGTTCCGGGTCAACGCATGGGCAAGCGCCCCCGCCCTGCCGGCCAGATCGTCCCATGTCAGCGAAATATCGCCGCGCACGAGCACGGTCTTCGCGCCGTAGCGCGAAGCCGTCTCCTGAAGACGAGCGGCAAAATTCATTGCCGTCCCCGATCAGGAAAGAAGCTTGTCGACGTCGATGCGGTCCCAGACATCCTTCGGGAAACGGTGGCGCGGCGTGAAATCCTTCAGCAAAGGCTTGGCGGTCGCATCGACACCCCATTTGGAGGTGAAACCGTCATCGCCCGCAGTCGACGGATCGAGGTCCGACCCCCGCGCGCCTTCTATCACCATGAGATCGCGCGCAGGCTGACAGCGGGTGGCGATCGCCCAGTTGACCTGACGCTCATCGAAAATATCCACATCCTCGTCGACCACCACGACGCGCTTGATATAGAGATCGGCACCCAGCACCGCCATGATCGCGTTCTTGGCCTGCCCCTTCAGACGCTGTTCGATCGACACGAAACAGGTGAACGGGCTGGGCACACGTACGGCCTTCACGGTCGGCACCATCGCACGAACAGCCCGGAACAGGTTGGCTTCCATCGGAATGGTCGACAGCAGCATGTGGTCGAGATGCCCTACCGACATATCGTAAAATACCGCCCCCTTGCGATGGGTGATGGCCTTGTATTTCACCACCTCGCGTTCGCGCGCGCCTAGGCTGTAACCGGTAAATTCGCCGAACGGTCCTTCATCGACAACCTCTCCCGGCAGAATTTCTCCCTCCAGAATCATCTCGGCATGGGCCGGCACGAGCAGGTCGAGCGTCTCGCAGCGAACCATCTCCAGCGGCTCGCCAAACAGCCCGCCCATGATGGCGACCTCGTCCTCATCGATCGATCCGATAGCGAGACAGCCGAGCGCAATGGTGGGATGAACGCCAATGGCGAAAGCCACCGGCAGGGCCTCGCCGCGGGCCTGGGCCGTCTGATGGAACTCCCAGAGATGTTTGCCGAGCGTCAGGTGGATCGACGTCGTATCCTTGCCGGTAATCATCAGCCGGTTGTAGGCGCAGTTGTAGGTACCGGTGTCCGGGTCCCTGGCAAACGAGATCGCCGCCGTTATGTAGGGTCCGCCGTCGTCGCCGTGATGCTCGATCTGCGGCAATGCCCGCATGTCCAGGTCGGCGCCTGTAATCACAACGTCCTTGCACGGCCCGGTATTGACCTCGCGCGGCGGAATCGGATTTTCCATCGCATCGAGAAACTTCTTCTGCATTTCGCGCGGCCCGCACCCCAGCGCCATGGCGAGCCGATTGCGGCTCGCGTGCAGGTTGGTCATCACCCTGAAATCCGTTCCCTTTACATTGTCGAACTGAAAAACCGGTCGCTTGCGCGCCTGCTGTTCGGTCTTTACGACGGTCGCGGTGATTTCGTGCGCCGGATCGACCTCGTGCGATACCGTCACGAACTCTTCCGGACGCTCCGCCTTGATCCGGTCAATGAAAGATTGGAAATCCTGCGCCATGGGTGCGTTGCTCTCTCTGGAATTCTTACCGGCGACGCGCGCCGCCACGCCGATACCTTAGCCAAATAGGCCGTGGGAGCAACTGCCCGGAACGACGAACCGCGTGAAGGGATGGTGGGCGGTGACGGGATCGAACCGCCGACATCCACGGTGTAAACGTGGCGCTCTCCCAGCTGAGCTAACCGCCCTGATCGGGATTGTGGTATCGCAGGTCGCCGTCGGAATAAAGCCTAAAAAGAAAACCGGCCGCCTTCCGGCGACCGGTTCCTTCGGTAAAAAAATGCCGAGCCTAGTTCACGGCATCCTTGAGACCTTTGCCGGCCCGGAACTTGGGCTGGTTCGACGCGGCGATCTGGATGGTTTCGCCGGTCCGCGGGTTCCGGCCTGTCGATGCGCGACGACGGGTCACGCTGAAGGTGCCGAAACCGACGAGCCGCACTTCGTTGCCGCCCTTGAGCGACGACGTGATGGAATCGAATACGGCATCGACCGCCTTGGCCGCATCCGCTTTCGACAAACCTGAATTGGTCGCCACGCTGGCGACGAGATCGTTCTTGTTCACAATACGTCCCCTTTCATCTGGGAAAGAATTACGCCCAAAATATGGGCTCTTTACCCCAGCTGCATACCAGATACTGGGGCATGGCAGTAGTTTAGGGTAGCGATTTCACGAGGGTCAATCGCAGAAATGTGCGATTTTTGACAAAAAACCCCTGTTTTTGGGCGATTCGGGGTATTTTTTGCGAATCGCCCCCGGACTCGGCCGAATCCGGGGGCGAAATTTCCAGTGCCCGTTGGTGCAGGCGACGCCTAGTGCGTTACGACCCCGCCGACGTCATCTCCCGCATCCGGAGTCGCCACGGTTGCGACTTCCTCCCATTCGATGGGAACCAGCTTGCGGACAAGCGCGTGGTCGAGCACTTCGTCAACAGTAGTAACGGGAACGATTTCCAGCCCCCGCTTCACGTTGTCGGGAATGTCGGGGAGATCCTTTTCGTTATCCTTGGGGATAAGAACAGTCTTGATCCCCCCGCGATGTGCCGCCAGAAGCTTTTCCTTGAGGCCGCCGATCGGCAGCACCCTACCCCTAAGCGTGATCTCGCCCGTCATCGCGATATCCTTGCGCACCTCTGTACCGGTCAGAGCCGACACCATCGACGTACACATGGCCACACCGGCTGACGGACCGTCCTTCGGGGTTGCGCCTTCGGGCACATGAACGTGGATATCCTTCTTTTCGAACATCGTCGGTGCGATGCCGAACTCGATCGAACGCGACCTGATGTAAGCCCGGGCCGCCTGAACCGACTCCTTCATTACATCGCCGAGCGTACCGGTATGGGCAACGGCTCCCTTGCCGGGCATGACCACGGCTTCCACGGAAAGCAGTTCGCCCCCCACTTCCGTCCAGGCAAGGCCGGTGGTAACGCCGATCAGATCGTCCTCCTCCGCTACCCCGAAACGGTACCGCCGCACACCGGCGAATTTTTCCAGATTGCGGGGGGTCACGCGGACGGACTTGCCGGCCTTCTTGGCCGCGACGATATCGCGCAACGCCTTGCGGGCCAGGTTGGCAATCTCCCGTTCAAGATTACGGACGCCGGCTTCGCGCGTGTAATAGCGGATCAAATCGCGCAGGGCGTCATCGGATATCGACCATTCGCCTTTCTTCAGCCCGTGCGTTTCAAGCTGCTTGGCGATCAGGTGACGCTTGGCTATCTCCAGCTTCTCGTCCTCGGTGTACCCGGGAATGCGGATCACTTCCATCCGGTCCAGCAGCGGACCCGGAATTTTGAGGGTGTTCGCCGTCGTTACGAACAGCACGTCTGACAGGTCGTAATCGACCTCAAGATAATGATCCTGGAACGTGTTGTTCTGCTCCGGATCCAGCACTTCGAGAAGCGCCGACGACGGGTCGCCGCGCCAGTCG
>JAYOEY010000049.1:0-10410 GCA_038116945.1 Rhodospirillales bacterium | reverse complement strand
TGGCGGGATCGAGCGTCCAGTCGAGCGCGTCGAGATAGCCGCGCATGAAGCCGACGACCGTCTCGCGGTTGGCAGCCGCCCAGTCGCGGTCGGCGCCGAACATCTGGCCCGGGTAATGCTCAAACGTCTCGAGGCTCGATTCCATTACGCGATAGCCGGCTGCGCGCGCCATGCCGGTGAAGGGCTCGATCAGAAGCGTGCCGGCGTATTCGCCCTTCTGCACTGCTTCCCAGCGATTGGGGGTCGCGCCGACCGACACCATCTCGTAATCGTCCGACGTCAGCCCTGCGTTATCCAGCATGCGGTAGAGCACGAAGGCAAACCCGGTCGCCAGCGCATCGAGCGCGAGCTTCTGCCCCTTGAGGTCGTCCCAGCTTTCGATTTCAGGCCGCACGACGAAAGCCACGTCGATCTGGGTCGCGCCCATCATCACGCACAGATTGGCCTCGCGGTCGAGCGGCGCCTCGCCGGCGTTCTCCTGATAGGCGATGAAATTATCGACCGCGCCGCACGCCATGTCGAAATCGCCATTCACCAGCTTCTGCATCTGGTACATCGAGCTTGGCGTGGTTTCGATCTCGGGGGCGACCCCGCGTGCGGCGAAAAAATCCTTTTCGAGCCCGGCCCAGAGCGTCAGCAGCCCCGTACCCGGAAAACAGATCAGTTTGAGCGGCGTTTCGGCCATGGTCCCTACCCCTTCCTTGCGTCCTGCATTGCCTGCCACACCTTGAGGGGCGTCACCGGCATCTTGATATCGTCGATCCCGAGCGGGCGCAGCGCGTTGACCACCGCGTTCAGGATCACGCCCGGCGCGGGCGTGGTGCCGCCTTCGCCGCCGGCCTTGACCCCAAGCGGGTTGGTTGGCGACGGCACCTCGTTCAGTTCCGTCACGAAGAACGGGAACTGGTCGGCACGCGGCATGCCGTAATCCATGAACGAACCGCTGAGCGGCTGACCGTCCGCGTCGAACACGCATTCCTCCCACATCGCCTGACCGACGCCCTGGACGATGCCGCCATGGGTCTGGCCGTCGACGATCAGCGGGTTGATGGCGCGCCCGACATCGTCCACCGCGGCGTAGCGCACGATCTGCGTCACGCCGGTTTCCTCGTCGATCTCGACTTCGCAGACATGGCAGCCATTGGGGAAGACCGGCGTGTGCATTTCGTTCGATTCGATGACCGACAGCCCGCCGGCGAGATCTTCCGGCAGATCGTTACGGCCCCGCATCTCGCGGTCCAGATCGTAGAGGCTGACGACGCGGTCGGTGCCCGTGACCCGGAATTCGCCGTCAGAAAACTCGATATCGTCGACCGACGCCTCGAAGAAAATTTCAGCAAGCCGTTTTCCCTTTTCGATCAGGATATCGGATGCCTTGACGATCACCGTCCCGGCCATGCGCATGGACCGGCCGGAATGCGATCCGCCGCCGACCTTGACGATGTCGGTATCGCCGACAATCACGGTGACGTCGTCGACCGGCAGACCGAGCCATTCGGCGGCGACCTGGGCGAAGCTGGTCTCGTGCCCTTGCCCGCTCGGCTGGGTGCCGATCACCAGATCGACACGGTTTTCGGCGCCGCGCACATGAATCTGGGTCTGTTCGACCGGCGTGCCGATGGAGGATTCGACGTAATGCGCGACGCCGCGCCCGAGCAGCTTGCCGCGCGCTTTCGCGTCCGCCTTGCGCGCCTCGAACCCGTCCCAGTCCGAATTGCGGATCGCCATGTCGAGCGATTTCTCGTACTTGCCGGAATCGTAGACCATGCCGACGGCGTTGGTGTAGGGCATCTCGTCCTCGCGAACGAGATTGCGGCGGCGCAGTTCGAGCGGATCGAACCCGTATTCCTTCGCCACCTCCTCGACCATCCGTTCGATGCAGTAGATGATTTCCGGCCGCCCGGACGAGCGGTAGGCGTTGGTCGGCGGCGTGTTGGAAAAGGTCGCGCGCGATCGCAGATGCGCCACCGGAATGTGGTAGGAGCCGGTGATGATGCCCGACCCCTTGGACAGCGGCGACAAAGAGACGCAACGCGCGCCGCAATTGCTGATGTTGGACGAGCGCAGGGCGAGGAAATCGCCGTCCTTCGACAGCGCGAGCTCGAAATCGACCAGCAGGTCGCGGCCCTGATAATCGCTCACGAACGCCTCCGAACGGTCCGCCGTCCACTTGACGGGCCGACGGACCTTTTCGGTCGCCCACGCCATCAGCGGGAACTCGATGAAGACGCGGTTGCGGGTGCCGAAATTGCCGCCGACATCGGTGGCGACGACCCGGATGCGCTCCGCATCGACGCCGAGTACATGGGCGAATTCGCGTTTCTGGCGCACCACCCCGCCGCTGCCGGCATAGACCGTGTAGCGTCCCGACTCCTCGTCATAGACCGCCAGCACCGAGCGCGGCTCCATCGGCACGCCGGTGACGCGCGGAATGTCGAAGCCGATCCTGAACACATGATCGGCGCGTTCGAATGCCGCATCGGTCGCCGCCCGGTCGCCGAATTCGGTATCGACGAACACGTTGCTTTCGATCTGGTCCCACAGCTTCGGCGCATCGGGCGCCGCCGCCGCGGCCGTATGGGTAACGGAGGGCAGCGGCTCGAGATCGACCATCACCGCCTCGGCGGCATCCTGCGCCTGCGCCCTTGTTTCGGCCACAACGAGCACCAGCGCCTCGCCGACATGGCGCGCCCGGTCGGTCGGCAGCAGCGTGTGGACGCCGATGAAATTGTCGTCTCCCACCTTGCCGCCCGGCGCATGCAGTTTCATGTCGTAATCGGTGCTGGGAAACGGGCTGTGCGGTATCTGTCCGAGATTGTCGGCTTCGAGATCCTTGCCGGTAAACACGCCGAGCACGCCCGGCATCGCGGCGGCCTCCGCCGTATCGATGGAAAGAATCCTCGCATGCGCCACGGGCGAGCGCACCAGCGCGGCCCAGGCCTGCCCGTCGACGCTCCAGTCGTCGGTAAAGCGCCCCTTGCCGGTCAGCAGCCGCTCGTCTTCCCTGCGCCGCACGGGCTGCCCAATTGCCCTGTCGCCGATCGATCCGTCCATGATCCTGCCGCCTCTGAATGACTTCCACCATACGGATGCGTATGGCGGGCTTTTCCTATCCCGGATCGGGGTTTGCGGTCAAATCGGCAGGCGGCGCGGAACGAAAAAGACTCGTCTCGCCATGGGCGAATACGGAGCAGGGGTTTAAGCTTCAAGAAACAGCCGCAGGCGGATACCCCGAATGGCCGACAAGCCGGATTTCAGCACCGCGTGGCAGACCCTCTCGATGCCCGGTTTCCGCAATTACATGGCGGGAAATCTGGTATCGCAGCTCGGGCTGTGGACGCAGCGCATCGGCGTTCAGTGGCTGACCTGGGAACTGACCAAGGACCCGACCTGGCTGGGCGCGATGGCGGCGGCGGAATTCCTGCCGATCATCGTCATGTCGCCGCTCGGCGGCGCGATGGCCGACCGTCTGCATCCGCTGACCGCGCTCAAGATCTATCTCGCCATGGCCGGCGCGATCTCCGCGGTTATCGCCTGGCTGACCTTTGCCGGGCTCATAACGCCGGAAATCCTGTTCGTTCTGGTGTTCGCCAACAGCGCGGTGATGGGGTTCAACTACCCGCTCAGGGTCGCCATCGTTCACCGGCTGGTACCGCGCGACTCCCTGACGTCGGCCATCGGCCTCAACTCGGTCGGGTTCAACATCAGCCGCATCTTCGGTCCCATGTTCGCCGGCTTCCTGATCGCCGCCTGGGGCGTGGAAGTCTCCGTCAGCTTTACGGTGTTCGCCGACATCGTGTTCATCGCGGCCCTGTTTTTCGTCGTCCTGCTGACCGCCCCGGAGAAAAAGGCGCGGTCGCCGGTCAGCGAAATCCCGAAGGAGATCATGGAGGGTTTCCGCTACGTCATCGACCATCCGGGCATCAGCCGGCTGCTGCTGATCCTGATCGTCGGCTCGGTGTTCGGCCGGCCCTTTACCGATTTGTTCGCCGGTTTCGCGGATGACGTGTTCGGAATGGGGGCCGAGGGGCTGGCGATGCTGACCACCGCGCAGGGTGTCGGCGCGGGAATCGGCAGCGTGGTGCTGGCGGGATATGCCGGCGTGATCGGGCTGACCCGCCGGATGGTGTTCTACGTGCTGGTGCTGGCCATCGGCGTGGCCGGCTTCGTCGCCACCGATATCTTCTGGGTCGGGCTGTTCGCCTCGGCGGTGACCGGATACGCGCTTGTCATGCTGGGGGTGATCGAACAGACGCTGATGCAGGCCCCGGTGCCGATCGCGATGCGGGGCCGGGTCGCGAGCGTCTATATCGCCTTCGTGCGCGGCTGTCCCGGCGTCGGCGCGTTTCTGATGGGCTGGCTGGCCTCGAGCTACGGTTTTCGCGCGCCGGTTGCCGGCGGCGCGGCCATTTGCCTTGTCATGTGGGTCTGGGCCCGGCGGCGCCAGGACAAAATGGCGGAAACGCTGGAAACCGAGCCGCCGGACGGCAAATAACCGGCTTGCCGCCCGCCCTCGCCTGATTTATCCACAGGTCGCGCCTTTAACCGGATGTTGATCGTCGGCGGTTCATGTTAAGTCAGGACTGAGTCGGACCGTATCGTAAGGAGAAGCCCGTTGCTGAAACATGTCATACCGGTTCTGATCGTCTTCGGGCTGATTGCCGGACCGGTTTCCGCCGACGCACAGACGGCGGAGATCGAAGGGACAGCCGTTGCGCTGGACGGCGCGACACTGGGAATCACGCCCGCAAACGGCGGGAAGACCATCACGGTCAGGGTCTGGGCGATCGACGCGCCCGACATGAATGTCTGGCCGTGGGGTCCGCGCTCGCGCGGTACGCTCGACCTGTTCCTCCGCAACTACGAGAACCGCGTCGTCTGCACGCCGATGGGCAAGGACGAGATGGCCGTCGTCGGCAAATGCCGGATGCTGGCGGAGGACCGGGACCAGGAGCTCGATATCGGCGAGATCATGGTGCGCTCGGGCTATGCGATCGAGAACCGGGCTGTCGGCAAGGGCGTCTACGGCAGGGCGGAAACCGAAGCCTGGCGCAACAATCTCGGCGTCTGGGCCAAATTCTGGGCGAAGTGAGCTTTCCGGAGCGAGTCGGGGGCGGTGACCGCCCGGTCGCCCGAGAAAATGCTTAAATACTCGTCATGCCCGGGCCCCGACCTTCGATAACCCCCGGGTATCTTAAACCAACGAGCCTCAACAGGATGGAGATCACCGGGTCTGCGCCCGGTGATGACGAGTTAGAAATTGGGTCCGGAGTTGTCGAAAAACCGGAAGACCGCCTAAGCCGCTCGCGCCACCGGCCTGAGCCACGGGCCGCCGATCACCACGCGATGCATCACGCGGCGATGGCCCGGATAGTCGTCGAGCGCATAGTGCAGCACGGCCCGGTTATCCCATAACGCCACATCCCCGTCGGTCCAGCTGTAGCGGCAGACATGCTCGGGCCGTGTCGCGATGTCCGCCAGGTAGTTCATCAGGGGCAGGCTTTCCTCCCGTGTCCACCCGTCGATCCGTTCCGAATATTTCGGGCTGTAATAGAGCAGCTTGCGGCCGGTATCGGGGTGGACGGCGATCAGCGGATGGGTTGCCTCGACGCCCGCCCATTTTTCGCGGATATCCTTGTAGAACTCTTCCGTCACGTCGGGCGTCGGCTTGCCGTCGCTGCCATAGAGCCGCGATTTGACATGCACCGTCGAGAGCCCTTCCAGCATGGTCCGCATGCCGTCCGACAGCGCATCGCTAGCCGGCCCGAGATGCGCGAACATGGTGTCGCCGCCGAACGGCGGCAGCTCGACCGCCGCCAGCATGGTGATGGTGTTGGGGTGGGGATGGAACGACTGGTCCATGTGCCAGAACCCGCCGATATTGCGCCCGTCCTCGGGCTCGCGCGCCACCAGCCGAACCCGCGTTTCGCCATCGACCCCGGTCATGCCGGTGGCGTAATCGTTGACGTCGAGCTCGCCGAACCGGGCGGCAAAACCCGCCTGTTCCGCCGGCGTCAGATGCTGGCCGCGCAGGAAGATCGCGCCGCGCTCATGCAGCGTATTGCGGATTTCGGCGAAACTCGCGTCATCGAGCGGCGCCTTCAGATCGACGCCGGAAATTTCCGCGCCGGTATGGGCCGATAGCGGCCTGATGGTAAGGGTCATGCGCGCGCCTTTCCGGTTGCCGGGCCATTGTGCCGCAGATTGCGGGGAGCGCAAATGGGGGATGGCTCCCACCACCTTGTTCGAGCCAACCAACCACTCGTCATGCCCGGGCAACCTACTGGCTCGTCATCACCGGGCGAATTCAGTCTCGTCATGCCCGGGCCCTGACCCGGGCATCTTTTGCCAGCGAGCCTCAATGGGATGGAGATCACCGGGTCTGCGCCCGGTGATGACGAATTACAAATAGGGCCCGGGCATGACGTATTGTTTCTTTGAAGGGTGATGACGAAAGGGAGTGGGACCAACCCATCTGGATCGTCCCTTCTCCGCGTGGCACAATACGGAAAACCGCAACGGAGGACCCCGCCATGCCGTTTCGCCCCGCCGACCGCAGGCGCGAGCCTGCCATCCCGATGCAGCCCCTGGTCGACCCCGCCGGATGGACTGCTGACGACCTCGCCGCGAACGACGAGTGGATTTACCAGCTGTCCGAAACGGAAATCGGCGAAATCCGCGACGCGGTCGAAGCCAACAGACGGGCCGGGCGCGACATCCTCGATATTACGCGCGAAGACTTCCCGCTGCCGACCCTCGATGTGGGGCTGCGGGCGCTCTATGACGAGCTGCTGGAGGGGCGCGGCTTCTTCCTGATGCGCGGCATGCCGATCGGCGAGTTCGACAAGAATGAGGCCGGCATCGCCTTCTGGGGGCTGGGGCTGCGCTTCGGCCGGCCGCTGTCGCAGAATCCAAAGGGCCACATGCTGGGCCATGTGAAGGATTTCGGCGGCGATTACGCCGACCCGATGGTGCGCGGCTACCAGACGGCGGCCGAGATGTCGTTCCATTCCGACCAGTGCGATTACGTCGCCCTGATGTGCATCCAGCCCTCGAAGAGCGGCGGGGCCAGCCGCATCGCCAGCACGGTGACGCTCTATAACCGGCTGCTGGCGGAACATCCCGAGCTGGTCGAGGAGCTGACCGCCGAGTTCCATATCACCAGACATGGCGAGGTGAAGCCGGGCGAGAAGCCATGGTACAGAATGCCGATTTTTTCCTTCCATGACGGCTATTTCACCGCCCGCAGCGCCGGCGCCCATGTACGCAAGGCGCAGCTGCTGCCCGGCGTGCCGCCCTTTACCGAGGCCCAGGAAAAGGCGCTCAAGGCCTATCAGGCGACCGCGCGGGAAATCTATTTCGACATGGAGTTCCGCCCCGGCGATATCCAGCTGCTGCACAACCATGTGGCGCTGCACACGCGCACCGCCTTCGAGGACTGGCCCGAGCCGGAGCGCAAACGCCATCTGATGCGGCTATGGCTCGCCGAAGATAACGGCGGCCGCCCGGTGGTGGAGGGCTTCCGCGACAATATTCAGGGGATCGAGACGGAAGGCACCGTGCCCTGCGCCCCGGTGGATGCGTTCGAGGCGGCTTAAAAACATATCCAGTTCAGGAACTACCCACATCAATGCCAAGACGTAGTCCAAAAAAAATCAATTTCCCAGAATATTCAGATCTTTATTCTTTAATATCTTTAGAGCAGACTCAACTCCCAAACCCGGTTTAATATTTTCATTATACAAAGCTCTTAATGATATTCTTTCTAATTCTGAGAATTTATGAATATGAACATTAGAATTTTTATTCGTGAACCCGTATATTTTATAAAATCTCACCCTACCCAAAACTCCAATAACAACTGAAAACAACTCAGAAAAACATTGGGATAATGTTCTCTGATCAAGATCATCTTTTATGAAGATCATTCCCCCAAGGATATACGGATCGTCTATTGCAGACCGCCATGTACAATTAAATTTCTTGGTAGTAACCGTTCTCAAGAAAATTGGAAACTCGACACCTGGCCTTAAAAATAGCTTCGTCAATTGGTCCCGGTATCTCCCTGTCATATCACGGAAGAAATCATCGCTGAATATTATCGCGATATTAGCCTTCTCCTGACTTCTCATTCTGAATTCATGTTTGGTTATTTCCGAAATTTCAGAAATTTTATTTTTAATGTAATTAATTTTATTATGATCTTTTGTTCCTTCGATAAGTACAATTCCCGGCTTCACCATTTTTCGGAATATTCTTGTTCTATATGGGAAAGTTGGCGCAGGAACTGTCCTCATAAAATGTTCAATTTTATCAACATCATCGTAATTTCTATTCTTTTCTCTTTGCTTGCCGTCTTTCTCATCCGAGACTGACTCGAATGAAACAAGTAAAACCAAAAGAAATACAAGAAGATATTTCATTTTCCCCTGTAGGATATATTGAGATATCTATTCGTTTCCAAAATCGGTAAAATATTCTACTTCTTATTCTCTCTTCCTACCCCACCCGCCCCGGCATCTTCTCCCCGCAGCCGGGGCACACGCCGTCCTTCGCGATCCCGTCGTAATACTCGTTGAACAGCCGGTCGCGCTCCGTCACGAAATCATCGAGCTGCAATTCGCAGCGATGCACCGGCGTGACGCAATTCTCGCAGTACCATTCGAACGCATCCGGCGCACCGGGGCCGCGATAGCGTTCGACCACCAGCCCGATGGAGCCCGGCTCGGGCCGCTGCGGCGAGTGCGGGATTCCGGCCGGCATCAGGAACACGTTGCCCTCCGGGATCGGGATGTCCTGTATCGCACCGTCCTGCACCGTCTTGAGCGTCATGTTGCCTTCGAGCTGGTAGAAGAACTCCTCATACGGGTTGATGTGATAATCGTTCCGCGCAATCGGCCCGGCGAGGATCATCACGATAAAATCCCGGTCGCGCCACACCGGCTTGCCCAGCATCGGCGGCTTCAGCAGATGCCGGTGCTCGTCGATCCAGCCTTTCAGATTGAAGGAGGCGAGGTTGGTCATCGTTAGACTCCTAAAGTCTGCACCGGCCCGCTCCCCCTCCCGGCCACCCATCGCGAGTATCCTGTGGGTGGCCGGGAGGGGGAGCGGGCTGGCGCGAGCCGGCTTTAGCCGGCATTCAACATCTCCGCCATCCAGTCGGCGGTCTGCGGGCGCACCTTGTAGGGGCGGTTGTGGCACACATGGTTGCCGTCCTCGACGATGGAGACGATCTTCGGGCCGGATACCGCGGCGGCGAGCCGTTCGGCCTCCGCAGGCGGGGTGATGCGGTCGAGCGCGCCGGTGACGATATAGATCGGGCAGGTGATCTTTTCCGCCACGCCGATCAGCGTCAGCGTCCTGCCGTTCGCCAGCGTCTCATCGAGATCCTTCGCGTGGCTACGGATACGGAAGACCTCCTTGTTGAGAGCGGATTTCTGGTCCCAGTTCTCGGCCCAGTCATAGGCGCCGGAGACCGCAACGCAGGCTTTGATGCGTTTCTCGAAGGCCGCCGCCCTTGGCGCGTAATAGCCGCCGAGCGAGACGCCGAAAATACCGACGCGACCGCAGTCGAGATCGCCGCGCGTCTCCAGATGGTCGATGACCGCCGCGACGACGGTCTCGTAATCGCCCCGGATGGGCAGGTCGTACTCGGCCTCGCCCTGCCCCGGCCCGTCCATCGGGAAGGTCGCCATGCCGCGATCCAGGAATCCGTCGCAATAGCCGAAGATTTCCTCCTTGGTGGCCTCCAGCCCGGGCAGCAGGATCACCACCGGCGGGTTGTCCACACCGTTTTCAGTGTTGGCCGGTTTGCGCAGGTTTCCGACGATGCGATGCCCCTCGAACGGGATCTCGACCCGTTCGCCCGGCGGCCGCATATGCGGCAAAGCGAGGCGATGACATTCGACGGCGCGCATATGGGTGGCGCGCATCTGTTCGGGGAATTCGACCGCCATGAACTTGGCGAAATGGTACAGAAGCGCCGCGGTGGTCAGATGGCCGGCGGCGCTCAGCCCGTTGCCGGCGGCGAGCGCGTCGCGGCCCAGCGCCTCGTGAATCTCGCCCCGCGCCGCCCAGGCCGGCAGCCAGTCCTCCCAGTTTTCCAGGTCTTTCGTGGCGTCCTCGAAATCGGCCAGCGGCACGCCGGACGTCATGAAACGCGGCCGGAAATTCCGGATGACCTGATCGATACGCGGATCGCGCGCCATGTTTTTCTCCCTCAACTGCCTCGTGGAAAGTGTCGCGCGGAAGGAGACAGGCGGCAAGAGTGTGTCCAGCCCTCTTTACCCCCTCCTCGATCTTCCCCCGCCAGCGGGGGAGGAGGCTCCATCCTCAAAAGAAGGCTCCAATAGAGACTCCCTCCCCCAATTCCGGGGCAGGGGCGGGGTGGGGGTTAACCTCAGCGCCGAC
>JAYOEY010000048.1:0-11339 GCA_038116945.1 Rhodospirillales bacterium | reverse complement strand
CGCCAACGGGTTTACAGCCCGTCCCCTTTAGCCACTCGGGCACCCCTCCCTGAATCCATACCAGGCAGGCGAAACGCGAACGTGCGAAATACGGGAATTATGCTCCGTTTGTCAACGCTCTAAACAAAGACAAAAGCCCCTGCCCCGCGAATGGTATAACATTTGCCAGCAGGAGGTTTGCATTTGCCCATCAATCGCGGCGACTATAGAGATCGCAACCCGGCAGAGCAAGAACTTAGCACCATATTTATTATGAACCTTCCCAGGCGCGGAAAACGCACAAATGTCCGAGGCTCGTCCCGCAATGCAAAGGGACGCAACTTCGACCGCCCAGGCGGCAACCGCCGACAGATTCCGGGCGGCGGCACATGGCTGTACGGAATTCACGCGGTCGCCGCGGCGCTCGACAATCCGGCCCGGACGATCCGTCGGATCGTCTACGCGGATTCGCCAATGGAGGCGCGCGTCGAACGGCCGGTACAGCCGGAAAAACTCGACCGGAGCGCCATTGACGACCTGCTGCCGCCGGGAGCCGTCCACCAGGGACACGCCGCCCTCGTCGATCCGCTGCCGGTCACCGCCATTGAGGATCTGTGCGCGCTGGCCAAAAACCAGCCCGAGGCGCTGGTCGTCGTTCTGGACCAGGTTAACGATCCCCAGAATATCGGCGCGATCCTCAGATCGGCTGCGGTATTCGGCGCGCTCGGGGTGATCGTGCAGGACCGTCATGCGCCGGAAATAACCGGGACCATGGCGAAGGCCGCTTCGGGCGCGGTCGAACGCGTGCCGCTGGTGCGCGTTACGAATATCGTCCGCGCGCTCGAAATTCTGCAGGATGCCGGCTTCTGGGGCATCGGACTGGATTCCGAATCCGAGAAATCAATTGAAGAACTATCTGTAAATGGTCGTAATATATTGATTCTTGGAGCAGAAGGGCCCGGACTTAGACGGCTCAGCCGGGAGGCGTGCGACATACTGGTGCGGATCGGCGGCCGACAAACCGGCGAGCAGCTTCTCAACAGCCTGAACGTATCGAACGCAGCAGCCGTCGCCCTCTACGCCCTCAGCCGAAACGGGGACAAATAGAATTGTATTTCCTATGCTTATGATTTCATCCTAATGTACAATAACAGCATAAACCGGGAAAATATTTTCCTGCTGGCCGTGACCGCGGCGGTTCTCGTCTGGTCAGGCATCGGACCGTTCGACCGGGCCACATGGCTACTCGAAGTCTGCCCTGTCCTGATCGCCGTTCCGCTGCTGATCGCAACCCGTAAATCGTTCCCGCTGACGCCCCTGCTCTACTGGCTGATCGCCGTCCACGCCATCATCCTGATGGTCGGCGGACATTACACCTATGCGCGGGTCCCGGCAGGCTTCTGGGTGCAGGACTGGCTGGGCTTCGAACGCAACCACTATGACCGGCTGGGACATCTCGCGCAGGGCTTCATCCCGGCGATCGCCGCGCGCGAAATCCTGCTACGAAAATCGCCTTTGCAGCGCGGAAAATGGCTCTTCGTGCTGAGCGCCTGCGTCTGCCTGGCCTTCAGCGCGTTCTACGAAATGCTCGAATGGTGGACGGCGCTGATCGCCGGCGACGGCGCGACGGACTTTCTGGGCACCCAGGGCGATGTCTGGGATACGCAATGGGACATGTTCCTGGCGCTGACCGGCGCGGTCGTGGCGCTCCTGACCCTGTCGAAACGGCATGACAGGCAGCTCGAACGCCTGACCTCTGGTCAGCCGAGCGCGTAAGGCACCTGTTCGGGGCCGCCGAACTCGACTTTCGAGCCGTCCTCCAGATAACGATATTGCAGGAACGTTCCCGAACGTTTCGACCGGACGATCACGGCGATCGATTTCTCCTGCTGGGCGTACTCGGAATGGATCAGCCAGGGCGGCACGATATCGACATCGCCCGGACCGCAGATTTCCGCATGGCTCTCGCTGATGTCCCAGCTTCCGCCGGATTTTTCCTCCGCATCGAAATGAACGATGCGCTCCTCTCCCGAAAGCACGCCGTAGATCGTCCATGCCGAGCCATGATCGTGGATCATCGCCGAACCGCCGGCATTCTTGATCAACCCGTTGATAACAAACCCGTAATCGGGATCCTCGTAGAACAGCAGGTTCTGCACCCTGTCGGTCTTCGGATTGAATCCGGTGACCGGCCAGTCTTTCGCCGCCTCCTTGACGTCCGGATCGGCAATCAGCTCCTTCAGAAGGTCGCGGCAGCGGTCCCACCGGTCGGGTTCGGGCACGCCGTCGGCAAAGACCTGACGCATCCCCGCGACGAATCTCTCTGCGGCCGGAAACATGCCTAAGCCCTGCCCTTGTTGCGCGACATGAACTGGCGTCGGATTTCCACCATATGCGCGGCCATGGCGGGATCGTAATCGACCGTCGTCATGGGTTCGTGGTCCCAGTAATTGTATTCGTCCACGCCGCGCACCAGGGCTGCGGATTTCTTGCCGTCGACGGGATCGTACATGGTTTCGCGCGCATGGGTCGGGCAGTAATGAATCGAATAGCCGATGCGGCGATCGTCCGAATTGTTCGGCTCGGACGAATGTACGGTGCATTCGTGATGAATCGAGAACTGTCCCGGTTCCAGCGGCATATAGACCGCCTTCGACTCATCGACGTTCCGGGTGCGCTGACCGCGCTTCAGCACATTGTCCGGATCGGGCGCATTGTCGAACTCGCTTTTCGACAGGTGGCTTCCGGGTATCGCCCGGATACAGCCGGAAACCCGGTTCGCCGGCGTAAAGGCGATCCAGGCCGTGACCGTCTCCTGCGGCTCGATCCCGTAGTAATACGTGTCCGCGTGCCACGACACATAGGTCGGGGACTGCGGCTCCTTGACGAAAAAGGAAGATCCCCAGCAGAAAATGTTGGGGCCGATCAGGTCCTCGACCGCATCCAGGACCTTTTCATTGCGGATCAGACGGCTGAACAGGCCGAACGGCAGGTGCGATTTGAGCGTCAGGCTTTCCTGCGCGGTCTGGCCCGTCCGGCGCTCGTAGTCCTCAAGGCAGTCGCGACATTCCTGCGCCTCTTCCGCACTCAGCGCGTCGAGCCCGTAAATGAAGCCGTTGCGCCTGAACCCTTCGACCTGCTCGTCGGTCAGCATCTTGCCCATAGATTTCCTTCTCCCTGTTCGTCGTCGCGTCGCAAAGCGGCTTTGTCGCCCTGCGATTACGGTCTATCCTTCCGGCGAATTCTAACGGAGAAGACCGATGGCTCTCAAATACATTAAGCCGGGCGCGTGGAACAGCCGCGCCGTGGTGCATGGCGATACGGCGTACCTGTCCGGCATCGTCGCCGACGACAAGTCGCTGCCGATGAAGGAACAGACCGCGCAGGTCCTTGCCAAGATCGACGCCGTACTGGCCGAAATCGGCTCGGACAAGACGAAAATCGTCTCCGCCGTGGTCTATCTGGCCGACATGGACCGAAAGGACGACATGAACGAGGCCTGGATGGCGTGGATGGAAAAGGACCATCCGCCCGCCCGGGCCGCGGTTGGCGTCACGCTGACGCCCGGCACGCTGGTCGAGATCATGGTCCAGGCCGCCGTCTGAGCGAAAGGAAGCTGAAATGGCAAAGCTGCGTCACATCGCGATGTCGGTGAAGGATCCGGAGGCATCGGCAAAATTTTTCATCGACGCGTTCGATATGGAAAAGGTCGGCCAGTCGGCAAACGGCGCGGTCTACCTGTCTGACGGGACCGTCAATCTCGCCCTGCTCAACCGGAAGGGAAAACCGCTCGGCTGGGAGGGCGACGACGAATTTTACGGCATCGACCATTTCGGCGTCTGGGTCGACGATCCGGAAGAGGCCTGCGAAAAGGCCGAAGCCGCGGGGGCGACCTACATCATGGGCAACAAGAGCGGCGATCCCAACAGCTTCTACGAGATCAAGTACCGCACCCCCGAAGGCACCGTCTTCGACATCACCGGCAGCGGCTGGCGCGGCGCGGTCAAGAACGTGAGGCCGGCGGAGGAATAGACCGGATCAGGGCTCAATCACGGCGCTGACCGCGCCCGACCGGGGCGTCAGGGCGGCCCACTCGCAGGCAACATCGACGACCACAGCCGTCGCGGGCCGCATCGCGATGATGGCGGCGCCCGCTGCAAACCCGTGGGCCAGCATCTGAAATGTCGGGTTATGGCCGACGATCATGATGCGGCCAAGCCCGGGGTCCGCAAACGCCAGAATATCGAGGATCGTATCCGGCATCGCATGGTAGATTCTTTCGTCCAATGTCAGGCAGTCCGGCCGGGCGCCTGTCGCCTCGACTGCAATTGCCGCCGTCGTCCGGGCGCGCAGGGCGGGCGAAGAAAAAACCGCATCGGGAACGCAGCCGGACTTTTGCAATCGATTTCCGGTGTCGCGGACATCGCCTTCGCCCCGCGCGGTCAGAGCCCGCTCGAAATCGGCCATTCCAATACCGGTTTCCGCCTCGCCGTGACGAAGTATGATAAGCTGCCTCACGGCAAACGCCTTTCTCTTTCCGGCGGCTTTTCAGAACGAAACCGCTCAGGCAGGATATCCGCACCATGAACGCGACCTCAACGCCGATCACCGAAGAAACCATCGCCGCCTACAAGAGGGACGGCGTCGTCCCCCTTTACGGGCTGTTTTCGGCCGACTGGATCGAGCTTCTGCGCGAGGGCACCGAGCAGGCGATGGCCGAGCCGGGCCCGACCTCCAAGAACTACGCGCCCGACGGCAAGGGCAAGTTCTTCACAGACCATTTCATGTACCGGCGGATCGAGGCGTTTCGCAAATTCACCTTCGAATCGCCCGCCGCCGAAGCGGCAGCGAGGCTGATGGGGTCGTCCAAGGCAAACCTGTTCGACGAGCACCTCCTGGTTAAGGAACCGGGTACCGAGAACCCGACCTACTGGCACCAGGATCATCCCTATTTCGAAGTCGCGGGCGAGCACATCGTTTCGCTATGGATTCCGCTCGACCCGGCCTCGAAGGATACCGGCGTGATGAAAGCCGTCCGAGGGTCGCATCGCTGGGACAAGACCTATCAGCCGATCCGCATCGGTCTCGGCGATCTGGTCGAAGAAGCCGAAAAATACGACGGTCCGGCGCCCGACATCGACGCCGAACCGGACAAGTACGATATCGCAAGCTGGGACCTGCAGCCCGGCGACTGCGTTGCCTTCCATGCCGCCCTCCTGCACGGGGCCTACGCCAACATGTCCCCCAACGTACGGCGCCGGGCGCTGGCGCTGCGTTTCGCCGGCGACGACGCCGTCTGGCAGCCGCGCGAGTACATCCCGTCGGTTCCAGACAGGCCGGATCTCGTGCCGGGCGGCCCGCTCGACAGCGACCAGTACCCCGTGATCTGGCGCGAGCACGACTGATTTTACGGCAACGGCGTATCCCTGGCCGCTTCACGCCTCTTCACAAGACCGTCAACGGCGTCGCCGCCGGCTGGCGTCGACGGGATTCCATCCCATGTCTTTCACGAAAGATCAAAATGGAGTGAACCATGTCGCAGCCCGCAGCAACCCCGCAGACACCCTCCCCTGTCGTCATCACGCTCTATCGCTGGGCGGGATCATGGGGACCGTTCAAGGTCACCATTCCATGCGGCGAATGCTCGCTGACCCTCGACGTCATCAAGGACACGCTGGAAAACGAACTGGCAGGCGTGCCGGTCGAGGTCGATGTGCGGGAGTGGCTCAGCGAGTGGTGGCGTCCCCTGACAAAGGGCGGCTGGCACGCGCCCATCGTCATCGTCGAGGGCAGGCTGGTCAGCCAGGGTCACGCGCTCAATCGCGGTGTGCTGACCGAAGCGGTAATCGATGCGTGGTCGCGGCGCTCGGGCGTGACCGGCAACCATCTTTACGGCAAGGCGACCTGCCCGCACTGCGTCCGGGCCAAAGGCTATCTTGAGGACGCCGGCATCGACTACACCTATCACTATGTCGTCAAGGACCCGCGCGCGCTGTACGAAATGCTGGCCCGCGTAAAACCGATTGTCGGCCCCAAGACGCCGATTACCGTGCCGCAGATCTGGATCGACGGAAACTATATCGGCGGCGCCGACGCGCTCGGCGAAGCGCTCAGCCGGGGCGACATCGAACCGAACCCGGATCGCGGACAGTGCTCGCTGTCTCCGAAGGCGGCTTAAGGCGCAGGGAATCGGGGCGGAGCGGGAACCGCCTTAAGCCTCAGAAAAACACGAACAGCCGGCTCTCGATGCTCTGGCGCGGCTTGGCGTCCGCCGCCGATGTCGGATCCTCGATGGCGGTGTGCGGGGTAAAGCGCGCGGTGCCGTCCTCCAGCGAATCGTACGACTTGATCAGCATCGCCTCGTTCTGCTGCATCAGCGGGAAGTAGAACCATTTGTGGTCGGGGTTGTAGCCGAGCCGGTAGGTCTCGCCGGTCCGTTCCGCCGCCTTGCGGACGGCCGGGATCAGGTCCTTCGGCGCGACCGACCGCGCATCGACGATGGCGAGCGGATATTCCTCGACCGCGCCAACGGTCGAGCGCCATACATTGACGATCGCGAAGCGGCGCTGCAGCAGCGGTTTCGCCTTCTCCTCGCCGAGATAGTCGATCAGCCGGACAGGCCCGGAGCGGTGGGTATAGTCGTTATGCGCGCGCTGCACCGGTTCGCGCACCATCTTCTCCCGGACGATGGTCTCGTCGCCGGCGCGCAGCGTGTGGTCGAACACGATGGCGTCCTTCGCGCCCAGCTCCTTTTTCAGCAGGGCAACCAGCTCGTCGTTATAGATATTGTCGATCTGCGCCGGATCGTAGAAATCCGTCACCTTCGTCTCGTGCTTCACCAGGGCGAAGCCTTCGCGATCGAGCGACAGGTCGGCCGCCATCGCGCGGGCGTTCCGGATCGAGACGCGCTGGACCTCGTAGTCGCCGACCGAATGGCCCTTTTGTCCACCGGGCCGCGACGGCACGTTGACGAGTTCGCCGCCATTGTCGATGGCGAAGTTGACGCCGGTTTCGATGACGCCCTGCTGTGCGGCTTCCGCCATGATCGTTCTCCTCAAATCGGGTTTCGGAAAGCCTAAACCCGAGACAGCGCGCGGGCAATCTGTGTCGGATCAGAATTCGATTTCGACGGAACCGAGCACGCCATACGCCACCGCCACACGGTCGCCCCGCTTCACCGGCGTCAGCCCGGTGCAGGTTCCGAGCGTGACGATCTCGCCCGCGCCGAGCGGCTCGCCCAGCGAAGCCGCCAGGTTGGCGAGCCAGGCCAGCGCATTCATCGGATCGCCGAGAACCGCGGCGCCGGTTCCTTCGGCCGCAGCCTTCCCATTGACGGACAGTTTCACGCCATGCGACGGCAGATCGAGCGCGCGCCAGTCGAAGCACGGCCTGCCCAGCACCAGCCCGGCGACCGAACCGGCAGCGATGTTGGTCGGCGGCCCGGCTTCCTTCCGGTCGCCGATGACGCCATCCACCACCTCGACCGCGGGAATGACGCAGGCGACGGCCGCCGCCGCGCGCGCCGCATCGCACGGCTCTGCCCCCGCCGGCAAATCTTCGCCCAGCATGACCGCGAACTCGCCTTCGACCGCAGGCGCGTTGAACCGTCCTTCCATGACCGAAAAAGGCGAACGCGCCAGCGCCCCGCCGGGAAGCCGCCCCGCGAACGGTTCGGTAATGCCGAACGCTTCCTGGGTCGCCCTGTTGGTGGCCGCCACCTTCCAGCCGATCTGCGCGGCGCGGGCGCGCGCCAGCACGGCCTTCTGGATGGCATAACCGTCGGCGGCCGTAGCCGGGCGGCAGGATTCCGGCAGGGAGCTGATTTTCGTCCCGCCCGCTTTGGACTCGATGAGGATATCGGCGGCGGCGGCGATCCGGTCCGGTGTCATGGCATGCCTTTCGAAAAACGCGTCGCGGCACAGTAATCCGGGCACGTCGCCGACGGCAAGGACCGCCCCTCTCCCGGTCAGGACTTCCCGACCGGCATGGCATCCGGCCGCGTTTCGCCCCCCCTGGCGACGGGCCGGGAGGCATCGCCGGTCCAGCATAGCGCCCGGCAGCGGGCGGCAGCCGCCATCAGGCCGGCCAGCCCGTCGACGGAAATCAGAACGCCTGAACGGACATCGCCCGTGGAGGGGTTACGCGGTCATGGTGCAACGGTAAAGAAGGCGCGTCGCACCGCCTTCGTAATCCTTGACCGCCCGGTGCTGTACGACCCGGTTGTCCCAGACCGCCAGCGTTCCTTCCGTCCATTCGAAACGGCAGGTGGCTTCCGGCGACTTGATCATGTCGAACAGGATGCCGAGGATATTCTGGCTGTGAACGCGGCTGACGCCCTTGATGTAGCAGACGTAGGATTCGTTAATGCCGATCCATTTGCGGCCGGTGACCGGATGGACGCGCACCAGCGGCATCTCGAACGGCGGCATGCGACGGCGCGCCTCCGCGGCTTCCTCGGGATCGAGATAGCGGTCGGTGATATGGCCGGTCGCGTCGGGCGACTGGATGACCTGCAGAGAATCGAGATACTGCGCGAACAGCGGGTCCAGCGACTCGTACACGTAGTTGGCGTTCGAAAACATGGTGTCGCCGCCATCCTTCGGGATGGCCTTGCCGAACAGCGCGGTGAACGCCGGCGCGTCGGCCCGGAAGCCGCCATCGGCGTGCCACACGTGATTGCGCAAATGGGCGTCCTTGCCCGCGCTGATGACCGTGGCATCCGGATTTTCCGGCGCGCGGGGCGTGTGCGGCCCGGCATAATGGAAGAATTCGCCGAGGAACCCAGCGAACCGGGTGAAATTCTCCGCGGTCACGGTGCCCGGCTCGAACACCACGAGTCCCCTGTTATGCAGCAGGTGCCGCATGGCGGACCGCATCTCGTCGGAAACGCCTTCGCCGTCGAAACGATAGCCCGAGATACGGGAGCCGATCGACGGCTTGATCCGGTTGGCAGTGACGCCCTCGGGCAGGGTAATTTCATCGGGCGACCGGTTGTCGATCGGAATGACTGTAGCCATGGGTGCGAACTCTCCGTGTCCTGTGCCAAGGGGCGAAAATCGAACGATGCCATACGGTACCGTATGGACCAAACCATACGGTACCGTATGGTTCTAAGTCAAGATGCCGGAACCGCCTCACCGCGACATCCCGCGGAGCGGATTAACCGAAATTTCGTCCCCGATCAATTCCGGCTTTGCACCTTACGCCGACCCGGCGATATAACCGGTACCGCGCCGGCTTAGCTCAGTTGGTAGAGCACCTGATTTGTAATCAGGGGGTCGGGGGTTCAAGTCCCTCAGCCGGCACCATGATTTCAAGGGGTTAGCGGGATACCGCCTGACCCCTTTTTCATTTGGAAGCAATTTGGAAGCAGATTTTGTCTGCCGTTTGTTCCCATATTTACGTATCTCGCAAAGGCATGGAAACATGTGCGGGAAACGGTCAGGGAGAATCGCATGGTCTGGATCGCGGGCGTCGATGGCTGCAGGGCGGGCTGGTTTCGGGCCGCCAGGAACACAGGCACGGGCGAATGCCGGTTCGACGTGGTGGCAAGCGCCGCAGAGCTCCTGAGCCTTCCGCCCTCTCCCACCATCATTGCCCTCGATATTCCGATCGGCCTGCCTGACGCGGGTTCCCGTGACTGCGACATCGAGGCCCGGAAACGTCTCGGCCCGAGGCGGAGCAGCGTCTTCCCTGCCCCGATCCGGCCAGCCATCCATGCGGAAAGCCGGGCGGAGGCTTCCGGCATCACCTTTGACCGCGACGGCAAAAAGGTCAGCCAACAGGCATGGGGCATCTTTCGAAAGATCAGGGAAGTGGATGCCCTCCTGCAATCAGGCCCGGATGCCCGGTCGAGGCTTTACGAGGTTCATCCGGAAGTCTGCTTCTGGGCAATGGCCGGTGAGCAACCGATGCCCGCGAGAAAGAAATCCCGGGAAGGGAAAGCCGCGCGCCAAGCATTGCTCGAAGAATGGCTAAAGATCGAAGTACTCGCCACGGCCCGAGGCGGCTGGCTCAAGAAAGAGCTTGCCGACGACGACATACTGGACGCCGCTGTCGCGCTCTGGACTGCGGAACGGATCGTGTCAGGCACCGCACTTTCATTGCCCGCTGCCCCGCCGCATGACGCAACCGGCCTGCCGATGCGGATCGTCTACTGACCTTCCTTACAACAGGCCGATCACCGATCGGCCCTGCCCTTCCGGCGAGGAACGGGGGTAGCAACGGAAAGAGGCTTCACGGGGCACGCGCTCTATTCCCGGACCAGATGAGCCACGCGCAGCGCAAGCGAGCATGGCGACGCCCCAGGAGTTCCCAGAACGGCCCGGAAGCCTCTTGTAGGCGCGAGGGGCAGTCGCCCCCCTTAGCTAAGTCGAGATATGCCCCACAAGCGCCGTATACGGCGCTACAGACTCCGGTAATGGGCCCAGCTCCATCTCCGGCTGAACGGGTATGGAATTGTCAGGGGGTAAACCTCCTTCTGGAACTTTTCCATCATCGCGCAGATAAGATCCCGATAGGTTTGGCGGTGGGACCGTGGCAACCGCTTGTCCTCGTTAAGCAGTACATGCGCCCGTTCCATCAACAGGAAATAATTCAGCGCCCCCTGGCGTTCCGCGGAGGTTTCCGGCCAGTGTGACGGCGCCAGGAAATCCATGATGGTCCCTTTCTGGTTCCACTGGCCGCCCTCGTACAGGAACTCGTCGGCAATCCAGGTGAGCTCTTTCAGGACTTTCTGCTGCATTTCCGCTGCCGCCGAGCGCCAACCATCCTGGTAGATTCCCAAGCCGCCGATCAACACCTTGGTCTCTTCCTCGAGGGGACGCGCCTTTTCAGCCTGTTCCTCGCGCCGCGTCCTCTCAACGTCCTCGAAAGCTCGCGCCAGCCCCTCCGATATGCTGCCAAGGAATTCGGCCGCAAAGTCCACGAGCTCGTCTACAGCCTTGCCTATGGCCGCGCCGTCGAATTGCACGGCGGTGAACTGGGCCTGGAACTTGCCGCACCAATCGGAGCGCTGAACTTCCGGCCAGGCACTCTTGCCGCTTGGTTCGTTTAGGGGCGGCCCAAAATGACACTCGCCGGTTTGAGCGGACGCTGCTCCGCCACGGAAAAACCGGCAGTCCTTGCAGGTTGGATTGTTACCGGCTGAATTCTGGGTCATGACGCCAGCCTTTCGCTCGATCGATCAGCAAAAGGATAGGGGCAATATGGGACCCGTCGCAAACGGCCACGCCCGCACCCCGGGGGTCAAAAATCCCGATGCCGGCCACGCCTACACCCCAGCTGCACACGGTTATTATGACAATTGTCCGTCGTCAAAATTTTTGGGCCAGTTGATCGCCTGATTTAACGGAGGATCT
>JAYOEY010000047.1:0-11770 GCA_038116945.1 Rhodospirillales bacterium | reverse complement strand
CACTTGGATCAAGCCGGTCACCATCGACGTCATCGCTGCACATGACTCTACGCCCAGGATTGGGCTTGCCTTTGAAGAGACTGCAGCAGGCCCGACACTAGAGCGCGCAGTCTACCGACCGGACGGTCAGAAAGAGGACGGCGCGACGTCGCAATCGTCCTACGGGAGTTCCTTTGGGACAGGCGACGTCATCTCCGTCGCTTGGGACGCCGATACGGGCGCGGTCTGGTTCGCCAAGAACGGCGTCTGGCAGGGCGGCGCAACAGCGACAGAAATCGCAAACGGCGACACGACCAACGCCGCCTTTACCGGACTGTCCCCGACAACCGGTCTGACCATGGGCGTGGTCGGCATCGGTGGCGACGATGACAACAACCAAGGCAACGGAAATTCTGGCTCCCAGGTCACCGTGAATTTCGGTCAGAACGCCTTCCTGTACGGACTGCCCGAGGGGTACGGCGCGTTGGGCAGCACCAGCATTTCCTCGGTCGAAAATCTTCGTGGATCGGACTACAACGACCACCTTACCGGCGATAACGGGACGAACGGCCTGGACGGCGGAGCGGGCGACGACACGCTGGAAGGCGGCGCTGGAGGAGATGACCTCGACGGCGGCACTGGAACGGATACTGCGTCCTATGCCAATGCCGGCGCCGCGGTAACCGCCGAATTATCGACACCCGCAAACAATACCGGCGACGCGGCAGGCGACACTTATACAAGCATCGAGAATCTCGAAGGGTCCGCGTTCAGCGACACGCTGAAAGGCGACAGCAACGCCAACGTCCTGACCGGAAACGGCGGCAGCGATTATTTGTGGGGCAACGGCGGTGCCGACACGTTCTACGGCGGCGACGGCGCCGATCAGATTTTCGGCGGGTCGGGTGTCGATATCGTCTATGGCGGAACCGGTCTCGACTTCGTCCGCGGCTACGACGGTGACGATATCATCTACGGGGAGCAGGACGCAGACCAGCTCCTGGGATATGCCGGGAACGACACGATCGATGGAGGTACAGGAAACGACACCCTTTACGGCGACGAAGGTGATGACACGCTGACCGGGGGCGCAGGCGACGACACCTACAGCATCGCTCGCGGGGACGGGGCGGATACGATCTTCAACACAGGCGAATCCACTTCCAGTGACGTCGTTCAATACGAAACCGGGGTCGATTCCGACCAGCTGTGGTTCCAGCAGAGCGGCGACGATCTGCTGGTCAGCATCATCGGCACGACCGACTCCGTTAGCGTGGACGACTGGTTTATCGGAACGAACAACCGTCTCGATTTTGGCGTGGCCACCGGTGAATCCTTGATTGCCGCCGACGTCCAGAATCTGGTCACTGCGATGGCGTCGTTCAGCCCGCCAGCGCTGGGGCAGACGGAGCTGTCGAACGCCTTCTCGGGCAACGACCTGACGACCCTGACTAATGCAATCACCGCCAACTGGAACTAATATCGGGGGGAATTTTTCCGGTCTGTAGCCGTTAATCTCGGCTGCCGACCGGAACGGGCTGAAAAAGGAGTTTCCCATGCCCCCCGGTTCCAGCTGCCCCTGCGGGTCGCGCGCGTCGTACGACGATTGCTGCGGCCCGATCATTTCCGGTGCGCATCCCGCGCCAACGGCGGAGGCGCTGATGCGGTCGCGCTATTCCGCCTTCGCGGAGGGCGCCATCGACCATATCGAGCGCAGCCTGTGCCGCGAGGAACGGGAGGATTTCGACCGCGACGCCATTACGGAGATGTCGCGGTCGGTCGACTGGCTCAAGCTTGATATTCTCGACACCGATGCCGGGGGCGAGGGCGACGAGACCGGCACCGTCCGCTTCGCCGCGCATTACCGGCAGGAGGGCATCAGGCAGGTCCATCACGAACGCTCGGTCTTCCGGCGCGAGGACGGGCAATGGGTCTATGTCGACGGGGACATCAACCCCAGGGACCCGCCGCGCAAGGTCGCCAAGGTCGGCCGCAACGACCCCTGCCCCTGCGGATCGGGCAAAAAATTCAAGAAGTGCTGCGGGGCGTAACCCGGAATCCGGCTCCCGGAAGACATTTGTCCCGAAAATTGCGAGACTGTGGGCCAGCTTGTCTGATTGTCAAAAGCGGAGGCGTTGACCCGACAATGAAAACCGCAATCGTAAATATCGGTACGATTGTCACCGGCGACTGGCGGGACCCGACCGTCGCCGGCGATACGATCGTCATGGCCGACGGAAAGATCGAGACCGTCGGCACGGCCTCGGCCGATGCCGTCAGCGCCTGCGACGTGGTGATCGATGCCGATGGCGCAACCGCCGCGCCGGGCTTTATCGACTCGCAGGTCCACAACACGTTCGGAGACTATACGCCGCGCCAGAAAACCGTCGGGTTCCTGGAGAGCTACGTCCATGGCGGCACCACCACCGGCATCACCGCATCCGAAGTCCATGTCACGGGACGCCCGAAGGATCCCGAGGGCGTCAAGGCGCTCGCCATCGCGGGGCAGCGCTGTTTCGAGCATTACCGGCCCGGCGGAATGCGGTTCTGGGGCGGCTCGATCATATTGGAGCCCGGGCTGGTCGAGGCCGACTTCAAGGAAATCTCCGATAAAGGGGTGTGGCTCGCCAAGGCCGGCTTCGGCGCGGTCGAGACGCCCTACGACTATGCGCCGATGATCGGCTGGGCCAGAAAGCACGGGATGATAACGACGGTGCATACCGGCGGCGGTTCGATTCCCGGCTCGTCGGGCATCTGGGCCGATCATCTGCTGAAAATGCAGCCCCATGTCTCGTTCCACGTCAATGGTGGCCCGGCCGCCATGCCGGATGAGGATTTTCCGCGTATCGTCAATGAAAGCGATATCGCGCTTCAGGTCTGCACCGCCGGCAATCTCCGGACGCTGCTGATGACCGCCGATCTGGTCCGCAAGGCGGATCAGTTCGACCGGTTCCTGATCGCCACCGACACCCCGACAGGATCGGGGATCATGCCGCTGGGCATGATGTATACGATTACCCATCTGGCGAGCCTCACCGACATGCCGGTAGAACACGCCATTGCGGCGGCCACCGGAAACAATGCCGAAATCTACAACCTCAACGCCGGCTTCCTGCGACCGGGACGCGATGCCGATGTCATCCTGCTCGACGCCTGCGTCGGCAGCTCGAAGGACAATGCGCTGGACGGGCTTCGCAACGGGGATATCGTCGCCGTCGGCGCCGTGGTTACGGATGCCGTGCCGCGATTTGTCGGGCGCAGCCGCAACACCCCGGCCGCCAATCGCAATATTCGTGTCGCCGAATGTCGCCTGCCGATGGATTTCAGCGGCAGCGCGCATTAGGGGTCATCATCCGGATTCGCCTGAACTGACAGCCTGTTCGCAACATCCAGACAGAAGGGTTTCCCGTGGCGGAAGAAATCGACGGTTACAGAATTCGGAAATGGTACTGCTATGGCGAAGAAGCGCTCACGAACGAGACGGGCGTTGCCGCCGACGGGGAGAGCGTCTGGAAATTCGCCATCGCGGCGGTGGTCGCCAACCCCTATGCCGGCGAGTTCAGCGAAGATCTCAGTCAGCTGGTCGACCCCTCGCCCGCGCTGGGCAGGGAATTCGGACGCCGCCTGACTGAAATGGCGGCGGGCCGGAAAATCGAAAGCTATGGAAAAGGCTGCGTGGTTGGCGCCGGCGGCGAATACGAGCATGGCAATGCGCTGCTGACGACGGCCTTTGCCAATCCCATCCGCGACGCGATTGGCGGCGCCGAAGCATGGATCCCGTCCACCGGCAAGCTGGGCGGCCCCGGCACGACCATCGATGTGCCGCTGGCGCACAAGGATGCGCTCTACGTGCGCTCTCACTACGATACCGTGACCGTCACGTTCGCCGACGCCCCCGGTCCGGCGGAAATCGTCGCGGTCGTGGTGGCGGCGACGCGCGGGCGCCTGCATGCCCGCCTCGGCGGGCTGACGGCGAACGAAGTCGAAGGCAAGGACGGGCTAAGGTAACAGCCAGAACAAAACACCGAACCAGTGCCGGGCGGTTGGGTTCAGGCTGCGCCAGTCCCGGCGACAAAAGAAGAGTCAGAGACAGCTGACGGACGGAGTCGAAAATGTACGAATTTTTTCCTGGTAACTATCTCTGGTCATACAATGTCTGGGCGGTGATGGCCGCGGGCGGCCAGATGGGCGATTTCAGCCTGATCCACAAAAGGCTGCTCGACGAGATCGGCAATGCGGAGGCCTGGAGCCAGGAATGGGCGTGGCTGGCCGACAAGCTTGAACATCGCGGCCGCGAGCATCTGTCGGCCGGCGGCAAGGAAAGCGCCGCCGAACATTATTTCCTCGCCAGCCTGTATCACAAGATTTCGGAACATTTCATTCCCCCGGAAGATCCGAAACGTCTCGATACCTATGCCAAGGTTCTGGGCTGTTTCGAAACCGCCCGGGAACATTCACGCCATACGATCGAGCGCGTCGCCGTCCCTTATGAGGGCACGACCCTGCCGGCCTACTTCCTGCCCGCCGAGGGCGAGTCGGAACGCAGCCCGACCGTCATTTTTCTCTGCGGTCTCGATACGACCAAGGAAATTACCTGTCTCCGCGTCCGTCAGGAATTCGCACAGCGCGGCTACAACCTGCTCGCCATCGATACGCCGGGCGTCGGCGAAGCGCTGCGTCTGGGGGGAATCCCCACAAGATTCGATTACGAGGCGCCGGTCGCGGCGGCAATCGATTATCTCGAATCACGCGCCGATGTGGCAGCCGACCGGATCGGCATCATCGGCAGCAGCCTGGGCGGGTATTACGTGGCGCGCGCCGCCGCGTTTGAACCCCGCCTTCGGGCGGTCGTCGCGTGGGGCGGGCAGTACGATTATCACGCCGTCTGGCATCGCAGGATGACCGTCGGCGGGGCCAGCGGCGCGCCCGGATTCCAGCTGATGTACATCACCGGCAAATCGACGATGGAAGACGCGCTGGCGCATGTCGAGAATTTCAGGATTGAGCCGATCGGCGAGCGGGTTACCTGCCCGTTCCTGCTGGTACACGGGGCGGGGGACCAGCAGGTTTTCGTCGAAGACGCGGACAAGATGTTCAAGGCGATCGGATCGAAAGACAAGACCCTGAAATATTTCGATGCGGAAGATGGCGGCGCGGCCCACTGCCAGTTCGACAACCATTTCCCCGCATTGCTGTACGTCGCCGACTGGATCGAAAAAAAGCTGTGAGGGAGATGCGCTAGACCGCTTTCCCGTCTGAACGGGGCGTGCCCTCCGGGACCCAGTCATACGGAATCGGCTGCGCCCGGTACATCCAGTTTCGTTCTCCCTTGAACATCCAGGTGATCAGCTGGGGCTTTTCGTCGGTCTCTTCCGGACCCTCGAAGCCGGGATTGACGTATTCCCAGACGATCTCGCCTTCCGGGGTGACCTGGAAGATGCGCCCGTGGATGGTTTCGCAAATCAGCGTGTTGCCGTTGGGCAGCCGGCGCACCCCGCCCATGAAGTAGCTGAAAAAGGTCCAGACCTGCCGTCCCGACATGCTCGCGTCGTACTGCCAGACGATGTCGCGCGTGATCGGATCGATTTCGAGAATGCGCGAGGCCTGCCACAGGAAATGATAGATCGGCGGCCAGCCGGAATAGCCGCCATTGTCGAACAGCAGAATGTTGCCTGCCCCGGGCAGCCCGTCCGGGATCAGATGGGCGTCGTGCTGGCCCGCGGTCTGGTCGAGCGGCCGCGGAATGTCGCCGATAAACACGCGTTTCGACATATCCTGTGACGACGGGTAATTCGGGCCGGAAAGCCAGACCACATTACCGGTGGATTTCTCGATGATCGCAATAAAGTTTCCGTCGCGGGAATCGACCAGGATGTTGTCGGGATGAAAACGGGCATCGCCGTCGCGGTGCCATTTGTTGGGTCCGAGCGGCGACATGTTGTTGAGCGCCAGCAATCCGGTGCGACGGTTCCGGATCTTCGGGTCCATCAGGCTGGGCACCATTTCGGCAGTGACGCCGAGCTGTTCCATATGGTCGACGGCGCTCCAGTGCCACACGGTTTCGCCATCCGGGGTAATTTCGTAAATCGCCTGGTCGCGGACGGGTTCGTCGGACAGCTCGCGAACCAGCCGCGTGTGATAGGCGAGGATCATGGTGTTTCCATTGGGCAGACGGGCCAGATCGTGATCCTGGCCGGCCTTGCCGTCGGGCGCCTGCTTTCCCCATTCCCAGACGATGTTTCCGTCCCAGTCGACCTCGATGACGGTTTCGTTCGCAAACGGGTCGGGCTCTTTCTGGCCGAGAATATGGCCTTTTCGGCCCTCGGCGCCGGCAGGATCGATCATCTCGACCGGCCAGCCGGAATAGGGCCAGCGATGCACGGTATTTCCCTGCATGTCGATCAGATGGGCGCGCCCGTCCCTGCCGTCGAACAGCACGTAGCAATCATGGGCCTTGTCGGGATCGTAAATTGTAACCCCGGTGGGAAAAATTGTCGGCGGCATCGGTCTGTCCTCCCTTTCTTCGTTTTTCTTCGAATGTACGGGCGAAAGCTTATCATCGTCGGGATAACGTGACAGCGTCCCCGGTCGAACGGGAAAGTGACTGAGGATTGACGACGGGACAAGGCGGCCTTCCCCACTCAATTCGTCGGCTGCGCTCGATGTCGCAGCGCAAATGTCCGAAGTTGAGCGCAAAGCGGAAGTCATTTGAGACAATGGTCTCTTCTCGGATTAGCCAATATCGGATTAGCCGCCAGGAGACGTCGTCTTGGATGATATTCACTTCTACTTTCCGTCCATTGCGGATGTCCGAAGCATCTAATCGACGTGAGGCAATCTTCCCAACGAAAGCATGTGGACCGGAACCGCAAATTCATCATAGTGCAGTTGACCGAGGAACAAATCCCAAAGCCGAACGGCCAATTAGGTCTTGGAAGCAAGTTGCACTAACTCATAGCCCCCCTGAACCGCTCCGGTGGGATTACGTGTCGATCTAAACGAGATGCGGAAAGCCGACGCCGCCGAAAGTTAGGGATCAAAATTCCAAAACGGGGCTGGTGGTGTATCCTCGAATTTTCTTGAAGCCTATTTCTGATACGGCGCGGCTCAAATGAGGGCGAACAAATGGCATCGTCGGACGAAAGTGGACACGAACCGGGATACCGTCAATATATAGCTGACGTCCGAATAGATATAGAATGCTGAACTTCGTATTAGAGCGTGGAAGTCACATGACTGTGCAGAGTCGGGAGAACTTGTATGAAACCCATCAAGTATCATGCCGCGATATTCGTCGGAATAATTGTTGGTGGTTGCACGCACACAATTGAGCCTACCGATTTATCTTCGGTCCGGATAGGTGCCAATCAGGAATCGGTTAAAAGGGTTTTAGGAGAACCTATAGACACCCTACAACTGGGAACACTTAAACTCGCGAAATTCAACTATGACAAAGGCGGTAGCGGATCGTTCTTTAAAAAATCAGAAGGTGGTGGTAGTTCAGGAATACCTGACCCGCGTGGGATATTTTTCTTACCAATACTTCTGCCGATTGCTGGAGCTTATCAGCACCAAGAAATCAAGAAAGAACAAAGGGGAATCCTCACAGTTATCTATAACAAGAAAAATGTAGTTGTTTGGCACGGGGACGATTTTTCCGAGCAGTTAGGCGAGTTTTCTAGTATTCTAGAAGCGTATGGGGAATCTAGGAAAGGAAATGCAAAGGCAATCCTTCTATTGGCAGAATTTGGCCGTGACGAAAAACAAAACTGGCGTTGGCATTGTGATTTGGCAAACCAAGGCAATGTACGTGCACAAGAATTGATTGCCGCATATTTCAGAAATACATCCCCTCCAAATTTCGAGTACGCTTACATCTGGTCTTCGCTCTCAACCTTGAACGATAATCTTGGGGGTGAGAGTACGAATCTTAGTCCATATTATCGGGATATTGTCGCAGAAAAACTCACATCAGAACAACGGGAACGCGCCGATCAAATCGTCGATAAATTCAAACCTCACGGACGGTGTGATCCCGATCAGATGGGCCAAATGAAGTGGGCAAAATAATGGCTTCCATTACAGCATGGAGAGCGCATGTCCGGGAATAGATTTGACCGTTCAGAGGATACGCCGATGTCTGCGATCGCTTGAACCGGGAAGTCGGGCGGGTAGACGCAGAGGTCCGTTCGGGGTCATAAGCGGAAGTCTGTTGGCGATATTCGAATGTCTGTTGCCGCAGCCTAACAGGACATCATCTCGGCGGCCGGTTCACTGAGTGCGGTCATCGCAAACCTTTGACCATCAGCGCGAATACCCGCGCCGCCTCGGCAATTGCGTCCTCCACCGTCTCTCCGCCCCGCAGCGGCTGATGCACGGTAATCCAGCCGTCATAGCCGCAACGGCGCAACGCCTCGACCATAGCCGCCGCATCGAGCCCGGACGGGTCATCGAGCGCGATGTAATCGAGCCTGACATCGCCCTGCGCCCGGGTCGGGAAGCAATGCGCGCCGTCAGGGTTCAGCCGCACGTTCTGGAAATAGAAATTGGCGAGATGCGGCGCGATCCGTGCGATGGCGTCTGCGCCGTATTCGCCGCCGCACGCCATCAGGTTCGCCGGCTCAAACGTAATGCCGAAATTGGGCCGGTCGATTGCGGCGACCAGGTCGAGCGCCTGATCGACCGTTTCGCATAGCGTCTGCCAGTGCGTTTGTTGCGCGATGGAAAGCCCGCGCTCGGCGGCTTCGTCCGCCGCGCGCTGCGCCTGCGCAATATCGTCCGCCGTCCGGATCATCACGCGCACCAGCCTGGCGCCGAGCGCTTCCGCGAGACCGAGATGCGGGCCGATATCGCGCAGCGCATCGGAGGCCTCCGGCGTGTTAGCCGCCAACGCGATATTGCCCGTCACCATCGAGACGCCGAGCCCTTCGCGGTCCAGCAGGCCATGAATGGCGCGTACCCGTTCAGGCGGCGTATCGACCGACACGGCGGAAGCCCGCATCGACAGCGCCTCGAACCCCGCCGCGCTCGCCAGCGGCGCGAGCTGTTCCAGCGGCATTTCCGCCCGGTCCTTGCGGGCCGAGGATTCCGCGACGCGGACGGAGAGGGAGAGCTTCATCTGCGCAGCCGTTTAGCGGTGAACCGCCTCCGCATAGGAGACGCCGGCCTGCGCGCCGACGTCGAACAGGTCGCGTTCATGCATCCAGTTCTGGGTGCGTTCGAACATCGCCTCGGTATAGGGCTGCGGTACCACCCGCTCGCCGGGGCCGAACAGCCGCACATCGACCGTGCCGAGGAAGCGGTCGGGAATCTCGTTCTCGAAATAATTCTTGAAGCGTTCTGGCGTCGCGTCGATGTCGGATTGCGCCCGGATCAGCGCCCGCATATAGCGTTCGACGTCTTCGGGATCCGACGTCGAGGGGAACATGTACCCCATCATGAAGGTGGTGGAGACGACGCGCCGGAACCCGTGCTGTTCCATCAGATAGAGCTGCGGTCCCCAGACATTGACGGCCGGTATCTTGCCGGCCAGCGCGGCGTCGACCCGCGACCAGGACGTGCCGACGAATTTGAGGGCGATGTCTTCGGGCTTCAGAAACACCTCGAGCGCCTGCAGCGCCGAATAATGGCTGCCGGAATGATACCCAACCGCCACCTCGACCCCGGCGAGATCTTCCGCCGTCACGACGTCGGAGTCGCCAGGCACGACGATCGCCGCGTCGCACACGCTGTAGGCCTTGCCGTACATGATGCCGTCCTGCAGCTTGGCCGACTGGTTGACCGTCCAGTGGCAGGCGCAGCTCACATCGCCGGCGTCTTCCTGTGCGCCCTTGCGGCCATGGCCTTCGGCGTAGCGCTCGAACGCACCATGCAGATTGTCCCGGATCGGGGCGTCGCTGTCAGCGGCCTCCGGCAGCATCGGGACGGTCTTGTAGCTGGCCTCCAGATTGAGGACGTAATCGAGACCTTCATCGCGGAAATAGCCCAGCTCCTCGGCAACCCAGTCATTGAGCCGGCCGTGCGGCTGGATAATGAATTTATGGCTCATCGGTTCCTCCTGCCTGGCGCCTCGGGAAATACCGTACCATTTCCGGCGAACCCTGTCGGCACGCCGTCAATGTTCGCGGAACAGCTTGCCGAATCCGTCGATCCTGTCGTCGATTCCAGCGCCGCGCAGGCTCCGCCAGACGATGGCCTGCAATGCGGTGATGACGGTGACGCCGAACTCCTGCTCCAGCGGTTCGATCACCGGCGCGGTGGCGAAATGCGGACAGGGAATGTAGATCGTCTCGAGTTCCGGATGCTCGCGGCAGAGCTTCTTGCCGAGATCGAGTATCTGCTCGGCGTGGACCTTTCCCAGCGTCACGAACACCGCATTGACCGGCTCGCACCCGACCGGCTCGCCGCCAAGCTCGCGGACATAACCTTCGAACCGTTCGGTGTGGGTCGCATCGTAGGGCTGGATGCAGCCGACCTTGCCGGCGCCGGTCGCTGAAAAGGCGTCCTGCTGGGCCGAAAAGCTGGTGATGACGGGGATGCCGAGCTCCTGCTCCGTCGTCCTCGCCAGATCGGCCGCGTTGGACACGCCGCGCGAGACGTTGATCGGCAGCCCGCCGAAACAGAACAGGTCGACACCCGCGCGCTTCATCGCGTGCGCCGCGTTCATGCTGACCTCGTAGGCGCGGTCGACCTCGTCCGAATTACGGTTGACCAGCGGCAGCGTGTTGACCACCAGCGTCACGCCATCGGGAACCATTTTGTAAAATTCATAGGGAAACACCTCGGTCGCCGCCGGCGGCGAGGTGTATCCGATACGCGCGCGATGTCCGTACATGTCTACCTCCTTCGGCACATTTCGACGCCGCCTCGAAGCACGAGGCGCGATCTGCCGTCTACAGCCCGTACAGCGCCCTCGCGTTGTCTTCCAGAATCATTGCCGCGACATCGGGCGGCACCTTGCCGTCATCGGACAGCTTTCGCATCGCCTCGATCTCGGTCGAAGTATCGGCATGGCCGTAATCGGTGCCGACCACGAGCTGGGTGTCGCCGGCGTAGCGCAGCACGTAGTCGAGATCGTCGGTCACCTGGCAGGCCACCCAGATATTGTTGTCGGCCATGATGGAAGGCGACATGTCCCTGCCCTGCCGGGCGAACCGGATCGACAGGTCGTTCAGCGCATAGGGAACCCACTGCGCGCTGACTTCGACGAAGCCCCAGCGGAGTTCGGGGAACTGCGCCGGTATGCCCCGGAACAGAAGCTGGTGGAAGGTCGCCACCAGAGGCAGCTTGGCCTTGGCGAAACCGGAATCCTCACGATACATGCCTTCGAGCAGGAAGCTGTTGTTTCCGGCATGGAAACAGACCGGCATGTCGAGCTCTTCGGCGATCGCATAGAGCGGGAAAAACCGTTCGGAATAGAGCGGCGTGTCGTGCTCGATGCCGTGCATATAGACGCCGCACGCCCCGTTCGCCTTGCCGAACTCCAGCTCTTCGCGGATCGCGGATTCGTCGGACAGCAGGGGCGGCATCACCACCCAGCGCAGCCGGTCGGGCGCCTGCTTCCAGATGTCGACCAGCCAGCGGTTGTAGCAGCGGGTCAGGGCGAATTCGACCTCCGGCCGCTGCGTCCAGGGGCGCAGGAATACCGTGGGGTACAGCACCTGCACGGCGATTTCGAGCTCGTCCATATGGGCGAGGCGCGCCGAGATGTCCTCCATCTCGCGCGCTTCGCGGGAGGTGTTGGCGCCGATATTGCCTTCCTTGGGCAGCATCCGGTTGTCCATGAACCAGA
>JAYOEY010000046.1:0-11847 GCA_038116945.1 Rhodospirillales bacterium | reverse complement strand
ATGATCCGTATCAGGGGACTGAAAAAGGAATTTCCGGTAGCCGACGGTGTTGTATCGGCGCTACCGAATCTCGATCTGGACGTCGGGGACGGCGAGTTTTTCGTTCTGCTGGGGCCAAGCGGGTCCGGAAAATCGACGCTGCTGCGCTGCATTGCCGGAATCGAAACCCCGGAAGAAGGGGAAATCCGGATCGGCGACAAGACCGTCTATTCAAGCGAAGAAGATATTTTCATCCGGCCGGAGGAACGGGGACTCGGCATGGTATTCCAGTCCTATGCGGTATGGCCGCATATGACTGTCTACCAGAATGTATCCCTGCCACTCACGCACGGAGCGGCCCGCATCGACAGAGCCGATGTAAAAGACAGGGTAATGCACGCCTTGTCGCTGGTTCAGATGGAAGACTATGCCGACCGACCGGTACCGCTTCTGAGTGGGGGCCAGCAACAGCGTGTCGCGCTTGCGCGTGCGCTGGCGGTCGAACCCGTGCTGCTGCTGATGGACGAGCCGCTCAGCAATCTGGACGCCCGATTGCGGGAAGAAGTCCGCCAGGAGATCCGCAATGTTACCCGATCGGTCGAGGTTACCGTCGTGTATGTGACCCATGATCAGACCGAGGCTTTGGCGCTCGGCGACAGGATCGCGGTCATGGAGCAGGGGCGTATCCTTCAGATCGGGACGCCGGACGATCTTTTCGACAGGCCCGTCCAGCCCATGGTGGCGGACTTTCTCGGGCAGATGAACTGGCTCGACGGGAAGGCGGCCAATGGCAGTGTCGAAACGCCGATCGGCCGATTGCAGGTATCCGGCGACATGCCTTCCGGCCCTGTCAGGGTCGGGTTTCGACCGTCCGACCTGCAGCTGCTCGACCGGCCGACAGGATCCGCCAACGAGATCGCCGGCGATGTGGTGGACAGGCTGTTCATGGGCGAACAGGTCCAGGTCATTGTCCGCTTTTCCGACGATGTCCTGCTCGAAATGAAAACGCCGAAACGTGTTTTCCGGCAGCGGCAGAACGGACAGGTTTTCTGCCGGATCGACGCCGAGGATATCCTCGTCTACCCCGCTGACTGAGTGTTTTCCGGCCTCAGGCGAACCCGCGATTTTGCGCCCAGCGGGCGATATGATCGGCGACTTCTTCCTGCTTGTCTTCCTGCCCTCTCATGAAATGTGTGCCGTCCTTGATCCACACCATTTCCTTTTCAGGGTCGGGTGACGAATCGTAGGTCTTCTGAGAATGCGCGGGCCCTCCGGCGTCGGCCGTTCCGCAAATCACCAGAGTCGGGATCGTGCATTGCGGCATGAAGAGTTCCACCTCGAACTGCGATGCCGACAGGCTGCGCTGACTGAGCCACGACCGCACGGTCATGATCCGCAGCCGGGTGCGCGGCCCGCGCAGCGGCCCGGGCGTATAATTGGCGACCTTCGGGTCCTCCTCCCAGATCGTCTGTCCGGTGCGATCCGAAGAATCGATCGAATTGTCGAGAAACCGCAAATTCGCATCCGTCCGGTGAACGATGAAGGTCATGTCCTTCATCAGAGGATTCCCGGTCTTTCCGATATCCTCGATGACCTGCCGGCACCAGCTTGTGATCCTGTTGTTGCGCTCTACCTGCGCCGCTTCGTACCGCGCCCGGAACTCGTCGCTGTAGGGCGGGCCGTTTTCCGGGTTGTACATATCGAGCGACGGATCGTACTGCAGCGGGTCATTGCCGTTTTCTCCCCCCACCGACGGGTCCAGCGCCTGCGTCAGGCTGATGGGACGGCCGGCATGGGCGTTCAACATGATGAGACCGTCCATTGGGCTTAGCGCGGCCTTCGTGAGATCGGGCGGTGCGCCGGTGGGGTCGCCGGTCATGGATGGCTTTACGGCTTCGCTCTGGAAACAGGTCGCAATTTCGCCGCCGCCGCTGTTGCCGATGCCGATGACATATTTGTAGCCCTCGTCGTGCAGGTGCGCGACACAGGCGGCCCAGTCGAGAACCGTATACTCGAGAATGAGCTCGGCTTCCCTGCCCGTAAACCGGTTGCTGCATCCCAGTGCGCCGAAACCCCGCCGGGCGAGCCTGTCGAGAATGAAATGATCCTGCCAGTCCGTCGTCGGGTGCATGATGAGAAACGCGGTCTGACGCGGCGCGTCCTCATCTCGGTGCAGTTTTACGCTGAAGGTCGCGCCATCCTCCGCAGCAAGCGTGGCCTGTTCCTGTACGATCATGATCGTTTCTCCCGCTGAATCAGTGCCCCAGATTGGTGATGTCGGCCCGGCTGCGCAGTCCCCAGTACAGGGCAATCAGGGGAATCAGGGTGGCGATAAACACCAGAGAGACAGCGGCGGCCTGTCCCGCGCTGCCCGAATTCCAAAGACTCCAGACGACCACCGGCAGGGTGATGTTGTCCTGCGTGACCATGAAAGCGGCCATGGTGAGCTCGCGGTAGCAGAGCAACGCATTCCATATCCACAAATTGAGTACCGCGGGCAGGATAAGAGGCAGAACCACCTTCCTCAACGTGGCCAGAGTCCTGATGCCGCTCACAAAAGCCGCCTCCTCGAGTTCTTTGTGAATCTGCAGAAGAGCTCCATTGAAAACGCGGGTCGTCAGGCTGATCCGCACAAGGATATAGGCGACGATCAGGATGAGGAGCGTTCCGTAGAACGGGATCGTTTGAGGCAGCACATAAAGCGCGAAGATGACCGCCGCCAGCGCGAAAATCAGGTTGGGGACCGCGTGCGGCAGGAACGCGACCCAGTCGAATACAAACCGCCACTGGGTTTTCGCGCGAACCACTATCCATGAGATGGCCAGACCGAAAGCGATGGCCACCGTCGGGACAACGATCATCAGAATGACCGTGTTGCCGAGCCCTCGCCCGACCAGCGCCCAGTCAATCAGTTCGAAATTGCGCGTGGTGAGCGATGACATGGCCTTCAGGGAAATCGGCTGGAAATAGGGCATGAACGCGGCCCATGCGATCATGATCAGCGGCAGAATCTTCGCCAGCAGAAAATAGGCGCCGAGCCCGCCCCAGGCGACCCAGACAAACCTGCCCAGCGGCGTCACCTTGGGCCGGTATCCGCGACCCTCTACCACCCCGTAGCGGTGAGACATGCGGATCACCCGGAAATACCACCAGCTCAGCAGTACGGAAAGCAGAACGAGAAATACGCTCAGGGCGCCGACGATTCCGTAATTGGGAACGCCCTGTTCCGGAGACACCAGCACGTAGACCAGCGTTGCGAACGTAAAAATCTTGTTGCCCAGGCCAATGACGGCGGGCACTTCGAAGGTCGCGATCGCAATGACGCCGATATAGATCGAGGCGGCAAGCAGGGCCGGCCAGGTCAGGGGTACGAACACGAACCGGATCGTGTCCCATCGTCCGAGGCCATGAACGGTCGAGGCCTCTTCCAGCGCCGGGTTCAGGGCCCGGAAGATCGGGCTGGTCATGATGAAAGCCAGCGATGCGAGGCCCAGCCCCTCTACCCAGCCCATACCGATAATACTGGCAACATTGAAAGGCGCGTCTTCGAGACCAAAGATCTGAATTGCCCATCGATTCAGCATGCCGATGCGAGGGTGCATCAGAAACACCCATCCCATGGCGACGAAGAATGTCGGGATAAGCAACCCGAGAGTCATCAGGATATAGACGAGCTTCTTGGCCGGAAGGTCCGTCCGTTCGACCAGCCACGCCGCAGCCACGCCGAAAATCATGGCAGTGATCACGGTCCAGATTGCAAAGCCCAAGGTATTCCAGAGCGCTACCAGTATCTGCGAGTCTGCATAAAGCGCTTCGAAATGCTCGAAGGTGAGCGACGAGTCCAGCCCATCGCCGATATCGTCCGCAACGCTGACCCACAGGACAACCGCAAGAAGCACCAGCACGAACAGCAAAGGCGCTCCTGCGAATGCGAAGACGGCAGGTCGTCCGCCCGCCGTTTTAAGTGGATTGACCATTTCGGTTGCAACGGACGGCGGACAGGTCGTAGAACCCGCCCGTCCGCCGTCTCATGGTTCCGTTATTGCTGACCTGTTTGCCGCTACCCTATTTCTTCTTTTTCTTGCGCACCGTTGTCTGGAACTCCTTGCGGTACTCGTTCATCTCTTTCGACCGTTTCAGGAGGTCGTCCGGCGTCCAGACGAGAAGCTCAACGCCTCTTGCGGCAAAATCGGTGGCGACCTTGTTTGCCGGCGTTCCTTTGACCCGGTGCGAAGTCGCGCCCCCGTGCTCGTTGATGACCTTCTGTCCTTCCGGGGTCGCCACAAAGCCAGCGAAAAGCGTTGCCAGGTTCGGGTGCTTGGTTCCGGTCGGTACCCCGAAATACCAGTTGGTGGTGATCGCCGCGTCCTCGATGACCACCTGATCCAGCGGTCCGCCTTTCACCTTCAGCAGCCTGTCGTCGGTACGGCCGCAATCGAGAAACAGCATGATGAATTCGCCGCTGGCGAGCCGCTCGTATTCGCCGCAACGCATCAGGCCGCCGGCCCATTCTGTCGTCTTCTGAACGACCGGGCGGATCTTGTCGATTCCCTTTGCAAGCGCCAGCCGGTCAAAGCCCGCAGCGTACGGCGTCGTGGCGATCTTGCCTTTCCATTTGGGCTTGAAGATATCGGCGATCTTCTTCGGCACCTCGTTCGGCTTGATCAGCTCGGTATTGTAATGGATGCCGCTGAACAGGGTCGCGATGTGGACGGCCATGCCCTTGTTGAGGGGCTGGTCCTTGGCGATCGACGGGAAATAGTCGCGCCAGGCGACCGGCACCACCGCCTTGGAGCGGATCATGCGGGTCAGCGTCGTCTCGGCGCCAAGAAACACGTCGGTCGACGGCGGACGTCCCGACTTGATCTCCTGGATAACGCGGCTTGCAAGGCGGGGCATCGACGGGCCGGGCGTATAGCTCACCTTGATATTGATGCCGAACTCCTTGTTGATCGCGTCCTGCAACGCTTGTGCGCCTTTCGCGGCATTGAGCGACGGCCCCCAGATCACGTTAAGGGTTCCTTCTGCCTCGGCGGCCTTGATCAGCTTGTCGAGCGCCGGCGTGCGCTTGATCTCCGCGTGAGCGATTCCGGCGGCCATTAACATCGCCATTCCGAAGCCCACGGCTCTGCCCGCCATATGGATACTGTTCATGATTACCTCCCTAGTTTCGTTTCTGATGTTCCCAAGATCGCCTGATCCAGGGGATAGACCCCTGTCAGGATGCAACAAGAAGCTCGACCTCGCGGGCGCCCAGCTCGCGATGGCCGTTATCGGTAACGACAAGCGACGTCCCGCCGAGCAGCAGATCGCCCGTTGCTTCGTCCACCACAGTCGGTGAAATGCTGAAGATCATACCGGATTTCAGCGTGAAATTGCCGGCGCCTCCCAGCCCTTTGCCGCCCTTCGCATCCTCGATACGGAATTCCATGCCGGGGAATTCGGGCACGTCGATGCCATACTGATGAATCTGCGAATGAGGGGACGTGCTGAATCCGGTCTGCTCGCAGGCTACCCCGTAGGCATCCACAAGATCGCGTTGCGTCGCACCGGCACGAACCGTATCGACAACCGCTGCACGGACTTTTTTCACCGCTTCGAACATGGCGACATGCCGCGGGTCCGGATTCCCGAACGCGATTTCCTGATCGGAATGACCGGCATAATGCTGGTAATGCGAATGGGCCGTTAGCGTCGCGATTTCGCCCTCCTCGATTTTCTTGTTCAGGCAGATGCTCGCGAGGACCGGATTCTGGGCCGGAGTCCTGCCAAAATTGATCGAAAAGGTCGAATCGAGGTCTCCGCCAGCGTCCCACATCGCGCTGATGCCGATATGCATCAGGTCGTTCCCCGTCATCCCGGGGCGGCCCTTCTCGTGGATCGCGGTAACGGCCGCGTTGAATACGTAATTGGCCTTGTCGATGAGGGCGACTTCCTCCTCGCTCTTGATCGTACGAACATTGTTCAGGATGTCGGATGCGTCGACGAGCTCTATGCCCGGCAGCGATTTCTTGACGAACCCGAACGCCTGCTGGCTCAACGGTCCGGCAAAACCGACTTTTCCTTGGTCAAGCTTGAGCTCCTGCAGCCTTTCGACGATCGGCGCCGGGTTGCGGCCGGAACGGAGATCGGTCACCCAGTCCTGGGCATCGAAAACTACGCTCTTGGGAATATCCGACAGGTGGCGCCAGTCCAGGATATCTGAAAAAGGCTCCTCGGCCTCCGTCGGCAGAACACCGAACCGTTCTCCGGGGATGCCACCGGAAAGATAAAGAAGCTGGGTTCCTGCTACGATGACAGCGCCCAGCCCGCGTTCTCTCATTGCCGCGCGGATCAGACCGTACCGGCGATCCCGTTCCGCAACCGACAGCGGAGCGTCGTCTCCTTTTCTCAAAACCGAAGCCATGGCTGTTCTCCCTGCCTCTATTCGCTTTACCAGTTTTGCCCGGAACTGGCGGGCATTACCCCGCAACCAGTATTTCGACGGCGCGGTCGCCCAGTTCCCTGTACCCACTGTCGGTGACAGCCAGAGATGTTCCGCCCAGCAGCGATTCTCCGGTCCCTTCGTCAATCAGCGTCGGCGATATGCTGTAGATCATACCGGTCATCAGCGTGAAATTGCCACCGCCGGCAAGCCCCTTGCCCCCCTTGGCGTCGGGCAGCTTGTAGCTTGGGCCCGGAAATTCCGGCACGTTCATTCCATACTGATGGATTTGCGAATGCGCCGATGAAAGATACCCGACATCCTGGCAGGCAGCTTCATAGGCATCTATGACGTCGCGCTGGGTTACGCCGGCCCGGACGGTTGTCAGGACACGCTCGCGAACCTTTTTTACCCCGTCGAACATCCGCATGTGATGTGGCTTGGGTTCCCCGAAGACGATTTCCTGATCCGAATGTCCGGCATAGTGATGAAACTTGGAATAGCCGGTCAGCGTTCCAATATCGCCTTTTTCCACCCTCATATTGTGACATATCTCCGCCAGCAAAGGGTTTTGCGCCGGTTTCTTGCCGAAATTGAAGCCGATTGCGGAGCCCATGTCGCCGCCGGCATCCCACATCGCCTGATAGCCGATCTGCGTGACCTCCGAGCCCAGCATGCCGGGACGCGCTTCCTCGTGAATGCGCCGAACGGCGGCGTCGAAAATGCGGTTCGCGCGATCGATCAGGGCGATTTCTTCGTCGCTCTTGACCGTTCTGGCATCGTTCAGAATGTCCGAGACTTCGACGAACGTCGCGTCCGGCAGCGCCTTCATCAGATTGGACTGGTCGCGGTACGAAAACGGGCCGGCGTGACCGATGGTTCCACGGGCAAGCTTCAGCGCCTCGATACAGCCGATAAGCGGTGAAGCATCCCGGCCCGAGCAGACCTTTCTGATCCATTCCTGCGAGCCGATCAGTGTTTCCGCGGGGATGTCGGAAAGCCAGCGCCAGGCGATGACGACCTCCATCTCTTCATTTTCGTCGGTTGGCAGAAACCCGAACTCCTCGCCCGAGAGCCCTCCGCTCAGATAAAGGAGATCCGTGCCGGTGACGATCAGGCCATCGATGCCCCGTTCCCGGAGGGCCTTGCGAACAAGCGCATGCCGCCTGTCCCGTTCGGCAAGCGACAGCGCGGGCGCTTCACCCGGCTTGTTGATCACTGCCCGTAATGCCGACTCCACCATGACCGTCTCTCCTTCGATTCGTTCAGGGGTAAAGCAGACCGCTGGTTTCCCGCACGAGAAACTGTTCGTGCCGGTCAAGGAAGTCCTCCATGACCGACGTTACGGCTTCGGGTCGGTCCGCATCCAAGGCGTGCGCGGCGTCGTAAACCATCACCACCTGACAGGCCGGCATGAGCTCGCGATAGATGTCGCCCAGCTCGGCGCGACTTATGCGGTCTTCCGTACCCAGCAGGACAAGCGTCTGGACTTCCAGCTCCGCCAGGGAAGATTCCAGCTCTTCGTCCCGAGCCGGACCGCGTATCCGGCTGATCAGGGCCCTTTCCTTGGTTACGACTTCTTCCGAACGGGGTTCAAACGGCGGCTGGCGTTCCGGATGGGCGTAAAGAAAATCTGGGCCCAGTCCCCGGTCGCCGGCATCGTCGGGCTTAGGCAGGCGGATCGCCGCCGGCGACACCAGTACCAGCGTCTGGACGCGTTCCGGAGCGCATACCGCCATCCAGGCGACCAGCTTGCCGCCAAAGGAATTCCCCACCAGATCGAACTCGTCGATACCGAGTGCGGAGATCGCCTGGAGCATCGTTTCCGCCAGTTCCTTCATCGACTGGGTCCGGTCATTCGCAGGCGACTCACCGAAGCCGGGAATTTCGAAGGCGATGACGCGCCGTTTCAGCGCCAGAAGATCGTGCGTCCGCGATAACCGCAGCCCCGCCCCGCCATGCATCCAGATCAACGGATAGCCGCTTCCGCTTTCTAGATACCGGATGGAAAACCCATCGGCCTCGACACGGGATTCCGAGAAATCCTTTCCGGGCAATTCAATCGCGCTCTGGTTTCCGTCCACCATGATAATCTGACTTTCTTTTCCCTTTTGGTTCGCCGTCAAATCGTTCCCGGTCAAAGCTCATGCATGCGCGGCAGGACCTTTTCTCCGAACAGCTCGATCGATTTCATCGTCTTGTCGCCGAGCTGCGCGCCGAGGCTGAGGTCGAGTACGCCGCAACCGAGCATGTCGCGAATGCGCTTGATTTGCTTGAGGATCGTCTCCGGCGTGCCGACCAGAACCTGTCCCTTCTCGATGCGGCTCGCCACCTCGCCACGCGACTGCAGCCGCCCGCGCTGGTTCTCCATGTCGCGTCCATAGAACCCGCTTTGCGCGACGGCGCTTTCAACCGACCGGTTGCGGAACGAGAGCCCGACGGCCGGCTGACCGCCGCCGGCTGACCGCAAATCTTCGATTGCCTCGTCGTCATCCTCCGCGCAATGCATGCCGAGGCGATAGACGATCTGCTCCGGCTCCGGCGTCCAGCCGTATTCATTGCACTTGTCGCGATAGAACTGCGCCGCCTTGGAGGCGATCTGGACAGTGGTGAATGCGAACCCGGCGCCGATCCGGTTCTTTGCCGCGAACTCACCTGCCTCGGGGCTGGCCGTTGACATATAGATGGGAGGGTGCGGGTCCTGAACAGGCCGCGGCCAGGTACAGACGCTGCGGTATTCGTAGAACCGTCCCTGCCAGCCGAACGGCTGTTTCTGGGTCCATGCCGTCTTGATGATCTTGTAGCACTCTTCGAATCGTTCCCGGGATTCCGCAGGATTGATGTTGTAGGTGACGTACTCGTTGGGAGACCCGCGCATCAGCCCTACCACGACCCGGCCGCCCGACATCGTGTCGACCATGGCGATCTCCTCGGCCACCCGGACAGGATTGAGGATCGGGATATCGGGCCCGAGAATGGCGATTTTCGCCCGCTTCACGACGTTAACCAGCGATGCCGCCATCACCATGGGGTTGGGCGTCATGGAAAACGGCGCGAAATGGTGCTCCGCTACCGTCACCCAGTCGAAGCCCGCCTCGTCACCGGCCCTGAACTGGGAGAGGGTGCGTTCGATGGATTTCTCGGCCCATTCCGCGGAATAGGTATCGCAGGCTGCGGGCCAAGTCGTATGCGAAGCGGGTCCGCCATAACGTGTCGTGCAGAACAGGGCCGCCAGCATGCTTCAATCCTCCCGCAAGGTTTCCCTGCCAAGGCGACGGCAGAGAGCAATTTATGCTAATATCGGGAGGGTAGTCCCGATTCCCCGACTTGAACAACCCGCGGGAAATCTTTTTCCGGCGATCATGAACTCGCGAGATTGACGGTCTGGGGGGCGAAGAGTTCCTCCGGAGCGACAAGCCGATGGCACACGCCCTGATCCTTACCGAACCGCAGAAAGGCTTCGATGGTGCGCCGGTTCGGCGCCAGCCCGTAAGGCCAAAGATCCTTTCCAAAGATCGTCTGAAGCTCGGCGACATAATCCTGTATCCACGGAACCGGATAAACCGAATGATTGACCCGGGGCAGGCGCGCCATCGCCGCGTCCTTGGCCGCGCTGAAGGCTTCGAACAGGTTCGCGGCGACCCAGGGGTGCGCTTCGTAAACGGTGCGCCGGATCGCCAGCACATGCATGATCGGATAGATGCCGGTCGCGACGTAATAATCGCATTCGGCCTGGCGGTAGTCCGGCACCAGCCTCACGATCCTCGTATCGCCCTGGCGCATCGGCATGGGCGCCTGCGCGGACAGAAGGCAGTCGATCTCGCCGGAGAGAAGCATTTCGGTCAGGGATTTGTCGGTGACGTTCGTGACCCTGATCCCCTCCGGCAGATCGAGCGCCACTGGTTCCCGCCTTCCCGGAACATCGCTGCCGGCCTGCACCCAGTCTATTGAAGACAGGTCGACGCCGACATGTTCGGCCAGCCAGCCTCGCCCGTAGATCGTCGCGGTCATCGCCCATTCGGGGACACCAATGCGGCGCCCGGCCAGGTCTTCCGGTCTCTTGATGTCGCCGTCCGCGAGGACGTAAAACCCGCTGATTCTGCCCATTCGGGATGGGAACACGGGAATGGCGACCATATCGTTGGCACCCTGGGAAACCAGCGAAATCTGGCGGCCGAACGACAGTTCGCAGATATCGAAGTCGGTAAAATTGGTCGCCCGATGAAAAATCCGGCTCGGCCGGTGATAGACCAGAGGGTTGAGGTCGATTCCTTCCGGACGGATGGTGCCGTCGAGCAGGTCGCGCACATGGTCATACGGCCCGATGGCAAGGCTCAGATTCAGTTTTGTCATGAGGGACGCCTGCAAAAGGGGGCGGAAGCCGGCCTATTTCTTGTCGATATATTTCTTGAGCAGAGGCGACTCGTAATCTGCGCACTCGATGCCGCTCAGGATGCCGTGATGTTTTCCGAGCGACTCGCCGGCCTCGTCGAACTTGGTCCCCATATAGAGGAGCGGATCGCCGTCGGTCCGGTAGATTTCGCCGTCCATGGAACCCTTGCGCATATGGACGCAGAGCGCCTCGCCGATAAAAATGTCCATGGTCGGATCAAGCGCGAACTTGTCCGTAACGCGATATTCGACGTTGCCGTTCGCTTCGCCGATGAGGGGCACCGACACTTTCGAAGGCCGTACCGGTGTCAGCCCCGTAGCCTCCCACTTGTCTACATCGCGTCCGGAAATCCGTCCGGCAAAGACGACGACATCCATCATCTTCCGGGTTGGCGCACTCATCACGAACTCACCGGTTTCGCTGATCAGCCCGTGCGTATGCGTCTTCTTGCCGACGGCGACGATCATGCGCGACGGGTTGAAACCGGCCGGCGCATACCACATTGCCGTCAGAAAATTGATCTGCCCGCTGGCGCCCCGGCTGACCAGCAGCGCCGGGATCCGGATGGAGAATGGTTTGTTTTCGTGATCCGTCGGCTCGAAAGCATCGGACACGGGCCAGTTCATAGCAGTTTGATCCATCGTGATTTCCCCGGAGATTATTCTTGGGAACAGGCCGGCGATCCAGACAGTGTCTTATCTCCCGCCCTTTCGGTTGCGGGACAGCGTAATCGCGCCGACGCGATCTGCGCAAGCCGCGAAACCCCGAATGAAGCTGCTTTCGAACAGCGTTATTGCGCGGGACCGACGGGTGCTGTCAGGTAAAAGCGAACTCGTCTCCGATTGCGAGCGGATTACCCGGAATCATGCCGCCAATTGGCTCCACTCAGGAATTGCCGCTAAACGGGCCTTTCGGAATTCGGTTCTGCTGGTCAGATGTCAGTCGTGGTTGAAGTGGTTGAAGATCGAAGCGTGAACGGATGCGAACTTCTGGAGCTGTCTGCCGTCAGCGCCTGTGGGACAGGTTGAGGGATTTGCATAACGGAGGATTT
>JAYOEY010000045.1:0-13515 GCA_038116945.1 Rhodospirillales bacterium | reverse complement strand
CCGCGAAGGCGGACGTACCGTCGGCGCCGGCGTCGTCTCATCCATCAAAGAGTAAGGAAAGCGCCAAACAGACTTGCGTCTCCCGCGTCGGAAGCCAGGCGGGAAGCGGGAGACGCGGCATAGGAGTGTAGCTCAACTGGCAGAGCACCGGTCTCCAAAACCGGGGGTTGGGGGTTCGAGTCCCTCCACTCCTGCCAGTATTGAAAACCGTTCCGGGTAAGTGGAGCGGCGAGCCGGGAAATTTTGAGCGGGACGGAGTCGTCCCTGAAATGAGCGAACGATGGCCAAGACCAACCCTGTCGAGTTCGTGCAGCAGGTCCGCCGCGAAGTGGCGAAAGTCACGTGGCCGACCCGTCGGGAAACGACGGTATCAACCACGATGGTTTTCATCTTCGTGACGATCGCGGCGATTTTCTTTTTTCTCGTCGATCAGGCGCTTGCGGTTCTGGTCAAGCTGGTTCTTGGAATTGGAGGTTAACGGTGACGGCACGCTGGTACGTCATCCACGTCTATTCGGGCTTTGAAAACAAGGTCGCTCAGTCGATCAGGGAACAGGCCCGGCAGACCGGTATGGAAGACCTTATCGAAGATGTTCAGGTTCCGACGGAGGAAGTCGTGCGGATGCAGCGCGGCACCAAGGTCGCGTCCGAACGGAAGTTCTTTCCGGGATATGTCCTGGCCAAGATGGAACTGACGGACGAGACCTGGCATCTGGTCAAGAATACGCCCAAGGTAACCGATTTTCTCGGTGGGCAGGGCAAACCCACGCCGATCAGCCAGGCCGAGGCCGACCGCATCATGCATCAGGTGGCCGAAGGCATCGAGCGGCCCAAGCCGATGATCACTTTCGACGTGGGCGAACAGGTCCGCGTATCCGACGGACCGTTCAGCTCGTTCAACGGCATCGTCGAGGACGTCGACGAGGAAAAGGCGCGGCTCAAGGTGGCCGTGTCCATCTTCGGACGCGCGACGCCCGTCGAACTCGAATATTCGCAGGTCGAGAAACTCTAGGCCTGGGATTGACGCCGGTCCGACCGGCACTAACTCCGCGGGAGGTCGGCCATGACCGCACCGCGGCCTTGGACACAACACTGAGGGTGAAATGGCAAAGAAGATTCAGGGTTACATTAAATTGCAGGTGCCTGCGGGGCAGGCCAACCCGTCGCCGCCGATCGGGCCGGCGCTGGGTCAGGCCGGCGTGAATATCATGGAGTTCTGCAAGGCGTTCAACGCGCAGACCCAGGACCAGGAACAGGGCGTGCCGCTGCCGACGGTCATCACGGTTTTCGTGGACAAGTCCTTCAATTTCCAGACCAAGACGCCGCCGGCGTCCTATCTGATCAAGAAAGCGGCGAAGCTGCCGAAGGGGTCCAAGACCCCCGGACGCGATACAGCCGGCAGTGTTTCCATGAACCAGCTTCGGGAAATCGCTGAAATCAAGAAAGCCGATCTCAACGCGAACGACGTCGAGGCTGCGACGAAGATGCTGGCGGGATCCGCCCGTTCGATGGGCATTCAGGTAACGGGGCAGTAAAATGGCCAAGAAGGGAAAAAGAATTCGCACCGCCCGCGAAAGCGTCGATGTGCTTGAGCATTATTCGCTCGACGACGCCATCAAGCTGGTGAAACAGAATGCCACCGCCAAATTCGACGAAACGGTCGAACTGTCGATGAATCTGGGTGTCGATCCGCGCCATGCCGACCAGATGGTCCGTGGCGTCGTCCACCTGCCGCACGGAACCGGCAGGTCGGTCCGGGTCGCTGTTTTCGCCAAGGGCGACAAGGCATCGGAAGCGGAAGCGGCCGGCGCCGACGTCGTTGGTGCGGAGGATCTCGCCGACCGGGTTCAGGGCGGCCAGGTCGATTTCGACCGCGTCATCGCGACGCCGGACATGATGCCGCTTGTCGGCAGGCTCGGAAAGATTCTCGGGCCGCGCGGCATGATGCCGAACCCGAAGCTCGGCAGCGTGACGCAGGATGTCGGCGAAGCCGTGAAGAGCGCCAAGGGCGGCCAGGTTGAGTATCGCGTCGAGAAGGCGGGCATCATCCATGCCGGTGTCGGCAAGGTGAGCTTCGACGAGAACGCCATCAAGGAAAACGTCCGCACGCTGATCGACGCCGTAAACCGGGCGAAGCCCAGCGGGGCGAAAGGAACCTATATCCAGCGGATCGCGCTGAGCTCCACGATGGGGCCCGGCGTCAGGCTGGATGTTGCCGGCGCGCTTTCGGAGGGCGCGGAGAGCAACTGAGGAATTCCGTGATCCGTTCTTTGGAACGGATAGCGGTTGGTAAGGAGCCGGGGCGTATCGCCGGTTCCGACCTGTCCGAGACTACAGGGCCCAAGGGCGGCAAGGCCTGCGGGATAATGGGATGTTCCCGCCTGTACAGACAGGGGTTGCAGGCGTCTACCGGTGCAGCGCGCCGGGGAAGGCTTGGACTTCTGGGACAGGCGATCCGGACCCCTCCGGTTTCGCCGAAGGGGTCGAGTGTAACCGTCCTGTCGACAGCGGCCGTCTTGAAGACCGGTGCGCTGAGACGACAGGGCAAACGCAAGGAGACGTTGCGTGGACCGAGTACAGAAGGAAGAGCTCGTATCATCGCTTAACGATGTCTTTGCATCGGCCAGTTCGGTCGTCGTCACCCGCCCGTCGGGACTGACGGTCGCCGAATCGACCGATCTCAGGCGTCGGATGAGGGAGTCTGGTGCCCAGTTCAAGGTCACCAAGAACCGCCTTACGCGTCTCGCTCTCAAGGGAACAAGGTTTGAGTCCCTGACGGACCTGTTCGTGGGTCCGACGGCAATTGCCTATTCCGATGATCCCGTTGCCGCGGCCAAGGTCGCGGTGAATTACGCCGGTGAAAACGACAAGCTCGAAATCATCGGTGGGGGTCTCTACGGGGATGTGCTTGATTCCGAGGCTGTCAAAGCCCTCGCCAAGCTGCCGTCGCTCGACGAACTGCGTGGCAAGATTGTCGGCATGATCAATACGCCGGCGACCCGCATTGCCGGCGTCCTGCAGGCGCCGGGCGGACAGCTTGCCCGTGTCGTTCAGGCTCATGCCGCCCAGGGAGACACCGCGGAAGCGGCTTGAAGACGCATCACTGCAATCGAAACCCAACGGAAACACATTCAGCCAGGAGATAGAAATGGCAGCCAATCTGGAACAAATCGTTGAAGACCTTTCGGCTCTTACCGTCCTCGAGGCGGCGGAGCTTTCGAAAATGCTCGAAGAGAAATGGGGCGTTTCGGCCGCTGCGCCGGTCGCCGTCGCCGCTGCGGCGGGCGCCGCGGACGGCGCTGCCGCCGCCGAGGAGAAGGATTCGTTCGACATCATTCTCACCGGTTTTGGCGACAAGAAGATCAACGTGATCAAGGAAGTCCGCGGCATCACCGGCCTCGGCCTCAAGGAAGCGAAAGACCTCGTCGAGGGCGTGCCGAAGCCGCTCAAGGAAGGGGTCGGCAAGGACGAAGCGGAAAGCATCAAGAAGCAGCTGGAAGAAGCTGGCGCGACGGTCGAAGTCAAGTAATGACCTCGCGGCGTTTGTCCGTGCTACACAATCCCGGCCGGGCGGCGCGTTGCGCCGCCCCGGCTCGGGCGTTTATGAATTTGCGTCCCGTCGTACCGGCTGCCCGCCGGCGCGGCGCGGCGATTTGACGTCTCTGAAGCGGTTAAGAGGAATCGATGGCCAAGTCTTTCACCCAGCGCAAGCGCATTCGCAAGAGTTTCGGCCGGATTACGGAAGTCGCGCCGATGCCGAACCTTATCGAGGTGCAGAAGGCATCCTATGACAGTTTCCTGCAGATCAACGTACCTCCGGAAGAGCGGGCGAGCGCCGGTCTGAATGCCGTTTTCGAGTCGGTTTTTCCGATCAGGGATTTCTCGGAAAAGGGGACGCTCGAGTTCGTCAAATTCGAGCTGGAACAGCCGAAATACGACGTTGAAGAGTGCCAGCAGCGCGGCGTGACCTACGCTGCGCCGCTCAAGCTGACATTGCGCCTTGTGGTCTTCGACGTCGATGAAGAGACGGGCGCGCGATCGGTTCGCGACATCAAGGAACAGGACGTCTATATGGGCGACATGCCGCTGATGACGGACAACGGAACGTTCGTCGTCAACGGCACCGAGCGCGTGATCGTATCGCAGATGCACCGCTCGCCGGGTGTGTTCTACGATCACGACAAGGGCAAGACCCATTCGTCGGGCAAGTTCCTGTTTGCGGCGCGCGTGATCCCTTACCGGGGCTCCTGGCTGGATTTCGAATTCGATGCCAAGGATATCGTCCACGTGCGCATCGACCGCCGCCGCAAGCTGCCGGCAACGACGCTGCTTATGGCGCTGGATTCCGCGGAAACGGAGAAGAAGCGCGCCGAACTCGACGCGCGGGGAGAACGCCTGCTCCCCGAGGACGCCGAAGGCATGTCCTCCGAAGAAATTTTTTCGCAGTTTTACGGCACGATCACCTACACCAAGACGAAGGACGGGTGGAAGACGCCGTTCGACCCCGAAATGTACCGGGGCATCAAGCTGACGAGCAACCTGGTCAATGCGAAGGACGGAAAGGTCGTGGCTGAAGCGGGCGACCGTATCACGCCCCGGACCGCGCGGAAGCTGATCGAAGACGGCTTCAAGGAGCAGCTCGTTCAGAACGAGGACCTGATCGGACGTTACATCGCCGAAGACGTCGTGGATGTTGCGACCGGCGAAATCTTTGCCGAGGCCGGCGACGAAATCACCGAAGAGTCCATCGCGGCGCTTGAAGAGGCAGGTGTCACGGAAGTTCCGACGCTCGGCATCGATCACATGAACGTCGGCGCGCACATCCGCAACACCCTCGCCGTCGACAAGAACCGGTCGCGCAACGATGCGCTCATGGATATCTATCGTGTCATGCGTCCGGGCGAGCCCCCGACGCCGGAAACCGCCGAGGCGATGTTCAATTCGCTGTTCTTCGACATTGAACGCTACGACCTGTCGGCGGTCGGGCGCGTGAAGATGAATGCCCGTCTCGACCTCGATTGTCCCGATACGTTTCGCGTACTGCGCAAGGAAGACATCGTTGCCGTGCTCAAGGTCCTGGTGGGGCTGAAGGACGGACAGGGCGAAATCGACGACATCGACCATCTCGGCAACCGCCGCGTCCGGTCGGTCGGCGAACTGATGGAAAACCAGTATCGCATCGGTCTGCTGCGCATGGAGCGCGCGATCCGCGAACGGATGAGCTCCGTGGAGCTGGACTCCGTCATGCCGCAGGACCTGATCAATGCGAAGCCGGCAGCCGCCGCGGTTCGGGAGTTCTTCGGCTCGTCGCAGCTTTCGCAGTTCATGGATCAGACCAACCCGCTCAGCGAGATCACGCACAAGCGGCGTCTCTCCGCGCTGGGGCCGGGAGGGCTGACCCGGGAACGCGCCGGGTTCGAGGTGCGCGACGTGCATGCGACCCATTACGGCCGCATCTGCCCGATCGAGACGCCGGAAGGTCCCAATATCGGCCTGATCAATTCGCTCGCGACTTACGCGCGGGTAAACCAGTACGGATTTATCGAAACGCCATACCGCGTCGTCAATGACGGAAAGGTGACGGACGAGGTCGTCTACCTCTCCGCCATCGAGGAAGGCCGCTATACCGTCGCGCAGGCTAACGCGGAGATCGACAGGTCCGGCAAGCTCGTCGAAGAGCTGGTCAGCTGTCGCGCGGGAGGCGAGTTCGTCATGTCCCGCCGGGAAGACATCGATTACATCGACGTTTCGCCCAAACAGCTCGTATCCGTCGCATCGGCGCTCATTCCGTTCCTTGAGAACGACGATGCGAACCGCGCCCTGATGGGCTCCAACATGATGCGTCAGGCGGTGCCGCTGGTGCGCGCCGAAGCGCCGCTGGTCGGTACCGGGATGGAGGAAGCCGTGGCCCGCGGGTCGGGAGCGACCATCGTCGCGAAGCGGACCGGTATCATCGATCAGGTGGATGCCACGCGCATCGTCGTCCGCGCGACCGAGGAGACCGAACTCAGCGCTGTCGGCGTCGATATCTACAATCTCCGGAAATTTCAGCGGTCGAACCAGAACACCTGCATCAACCAGCGTCCGCTGGTGAAGGTGGGAGACCGGGTCGAGGCCGGCGACATCATAGCCGACGGACCGTCCACCGAGCTCGGCGAGCTCGCGCTCGGCCGGAACGTGCTGGTCGCCTTCATGGCGTGGCACGGCTACAATTTCGAGGACTCCATCCTGATTTCCGAGCGCATCGCGCGCGACGACGTCTTTACCTCGATCCATATCGAGGAATTCGAAATCATGGCCCGCGATACCAAGCTGGGTCAGGAGGAAATCACCCGGGATATCCCGAATGTCGGCGAAGAGGCGCTCAAGAATCTCGACGAAGCCGGCATCGTCTATATCGGTGCCGAGGTGCAGCCGGGCGACATCCTTGTCGGCAAGGTCACGCCCAAGGGCGAGAGCCCGATGACGCCGGAAGAAAAGCTTCTGCGTGCGATTTTCGGCGAAAAGGCCTCCGACGTCCGCGACACCTCGATGCGCCTGCCGCCGGGCGTGGCCGGCACGGTCGTCGAAGTCCGCGTGTTCTCGCGTCGCGGCGTCGACAAGGACGAGCGCGCCCTGGCGATCGAACGGGAGGAAATCGAACATCTCGCGAAGGACCGCGACGACGAACTCGCCATTCTCGAGCGCAGTTTCGGGCAGCGCCTGTCGGAATTGCTGATGAATCAGACCGTCGTCAGCGGGCCGAAGGGGCTCAAGGAAGGCGGCCGCGTAACGCAGGCCGTTCTTGCCGAGCTGTCGGCCAGGCAGATGGGACAGGTCGTTGTCAAGAACGACAAGGTCATGGCGGATGTCGAGGCGATCCGGCGGCAGTTCGATGAGAGCGAAAGGCTGCTTCAGGCTCGGTTCGACGACAAGGTCGACAAGGTTCAGGGCGGCGACGAACTGCCGCCCGGCGTGATGAAGATGGTAAAGGTCTTCGTTGCGGTGAAGCGCAAGCTGCAGCCAGGCGACAAGATGGCGGGCCGGCACGGCAACAAGGGCGTGGTGTCGAAGATCGTTCCGATCGAAGACATGCCGTACCTCGAAGACGGAACCCATGTCGACATCGTGCTGAACCCGCTTGGCGTTCCGTCGCGCATGAATGTCGGACAGATCCTGGAGACTCACCTCGGCTGGGCATCCGCCGGGCTGGGCCGTCAGATCGGCGAGACCATCGACAAGGTCGTTCAGGACGGCAGCCTCGACCGGTTGCGCACGGGCCTGAAGGATATCTACGGCAAGGACGTGTTCGACGACGATATCGCCAGGCTGGACGACGAACAGGTGATCGAACTGTGCGGCAACCTGAGGGGCGGCGTGCCGATGGCGACGCCGGTGTTCGATGGGGCCCGCGAAGACGATATCAACGAGATGCTTGAAAAAGCCGGCCTCAGCTCGACCGGTCAGGTGCAGCTCTATGACGGCCGCTCGGGCGAGCCGTTCGATCGCCACACGACCGTCGGCTATATCTACATGCTCAAACTGCACCATCTGGTGGACGACAAGATCCACGCCCGTTCGATCGGCCCCTACAGCCTGGTCACCCAGCAGCCGCTGGGCGGCAAGGCGCAGTTCGGCGGCCAGCGCTTCGGCGAGATGGAGGTGTGGGCGCTCGAAGCCTACGGCGCCGCCTACACGCTGCAGGAGATGCTTACCGTCAAGTCGGACGATGTGTCTGGCCGGACCAAGGTCTATGAGGCCATCGTCCGGGGCGACGACACGTTCGAGGCCGGTATTCCGGAATCGTTCAACGTGCTGGTCAAGGAGCTTAAATCGCTCGGCCTCAATGTGGAGCTTAACCGCGACGAGGCGAACTGACCTTCGGGCCGGTTCGGCTACGCGTTAATTTGGACGACAGACTTTCCCTACGGGACCCGAAACCAGGAGTGTTTCAATGAACGAACTGATGAACATCTTCGGCCAGGTCAATACAACCGAGACGTTCGATCTTATCCGGATTTCGATCGCCAGCCCGGAACGCATCCGTTCCTGGTCTTTCGGTGAAATCAAGAAGCCGGAAACCATCAACTACCGGACGTTCAAGCCCGAACGCGACGGTCTGTTCTGCGCCCGGATTTTCGGTCCGATCAAGGATTACGAGTGCCTGTGCGGCAAGTACAAGCGCATGAAGTATCGCGGCATCATCTGCGAGAAATGCGGCGTCGAGGTCACGCTGTCGAAGGTTCGCCGCGAGCGCATGGGGCATATCGAACTCGCCGCGCCGGTCGCGCATATCTGGTTCCTGAAGTCGCTGCCGAGCCGGATGGGGCTGCTGCTCGACATGACGCTCAAGGATATCGAACGCATTCTCTATTTCGAGAACTATGTCGTCGTCGATCCGCTCATGTCGCCGCTGGAGGAGCGCCAGCTCCTGACGGAAGAGCAGTATCTCGATGCGCAGGACGAGTACGGCGAGGACGCCTTCGTCGCGATGATCGGGGCCGAAGCGCTTCAGAAGATGCTTGGCGAACTCGATCTGGAGGAAGAGCTCGAAACGCTGCGCGTCGATCTCAGGGAGACCGGCTCCGAAGCCAAGCGCAAGAAATACGTCAAGCGTCTCAAGCTCGTAGAGGCGTTCATCAATTCGGACGCGCGTCCGGAATGGATGATTCTTGAGGTTGTGCCGATCATCCCGCCCGAACTCCGCCCGCTGGTGCCGCTCGATGGCGGCCGGTTCGCGACATCCGATCTGAACGATCTCTATCGCCGCGTCATCAACCGCAACAACCGGCTGAAACGGCTTATCGAACTGCGCGCACCCGACATCATCGTTCGCAACGAAAAGCGCATGCTGCAGGAATCGGTCGATGCGCTGTTCGATAACGGCCGCCGCGGTCGCGTGATCACGGGCGCCAACAAGCGCCCGCTGAAATCGCTCAGCGACATGCTGAAGGGCAAGCAGGGCCGGTTCCGCCAGAACCTGCTGGGCAAGCGGGTCGATTATTCGGGCCGTTCGGTCATCGTGGTCGGTCCGGAACTGCTGCTGCATCAGTGCGGGCTGCCGAAAAAGATGGCGCTCGAACTGTTCAAGCCCTTCATCTATTCGAAGCTCGAAATCTACGGCATGGCGAGCACCATCAAGGCCGCCAAGCGCCTGGTCGAAAAGGAGCGGCCCGAAGTCTGGGATATTCTGGAAGAGGTCATCCGCGAACATCCGGTGATGCTCAACCGGGCCCCGACCCTGCATCGCCTCGGAATCCAGGCGTTTGAGCCGGTTCTCGTGGAAGGCAAGGCGATTCAGCTTCATCCGCTGGTCTGCACGGCCTTTAACGCCGACTTCGACGGCGACCAGATGGCTGTCCACGTTCCGCTGTCGCTCGATGCGCAGCTGGAGGCCCGGGTTCTGATGATGTCGACCAACAACATCCTCAGCCCGGCCAACGGCAAGCCGATCATCGTGCCGTCTCAGGATATCGTACTCGGTCTCTATTACATGTCGCTGGAACGCGACGGAGAGCCCGGCGAAGGGATGGCGTTCGCGGACATCGGCGAGATCGAGCAGGCGCTCCATGCCGGCGCGGTGACGCTGCATACGAAAATCCGCGCGCGCATGGATACTGTCGATTCCGACGGCAATCCGGTCACGCGGCGGATCGATACGACGCCGGGGCGCGTGATGGCCATGCGGTTGCTGCCGCAGGATCCCAACGTGCCGCTCGAGACGCTCAACCGGGTGCTCACCAAGAAGGAGGTCACCGACGCGCTGGGCGTTGTCTATCGTCATTGCGGACAGAAGGAGACCGTGATTTTCGCCGACCGCATGATGGGGCTCGGTTTCTATCATGCCTGCAAGAGCGGAACGTCGTTCGGCAAGGACGACCTGATCGTTCCCGAAACCAAGGAAAAGCTGGTCTCGGAAGCGCAGGACAAGGTCAAGGAGTACGAACAGCAGTACCTCGACGGTCTGATCACGCAGGGCGAGAAATACAACAAGGTCATCGACGTGTGGTCGCAGTGCACGGACCGCGTGGCTGAAGAGATGATGGCCGAAATTTCGCGGGTCGAGCCCGGCAAACCGGTCAATGCCGTCTTCATGATGGCGGATTCCGGTGCGCGCGGTTCCGCCGCCCAGATGAAGCAGCTTGCCGGCATGCGGGGTCTGATGGCGAAGCCGTCGGGAGAAATCATCGAAACCCCGATCATTTCCAACTTCAAGGAAGGCCTTTCCGTGCTCGAGTATTTCAACTCCTCGCACGGGGCCCGCAAGGGTCTGGCCGATACGGCGCTGAAGACGGCGAACTCCGGCTATCTGACGAGGCGCCTCGTCGACGTCGCGCAGGACTGCACGATTGTCGAGGATGATTGCGGAAGCACGGAAGGGCTGACGATACGGGCCGTCATCGAAGGCGGCGAGGTCATCGAACCGCTGACCGAACGTATTCTCGGTCGCGTCGCCGCTTCTGATATCCTGGACCCCGTTGGCGGCGAAGTGATCGTGAAGGCGGGAACGATGATCGAGGAGGATGTCCTCGACGAGATCGATCAGCGCGGCGTCGAGTCGGTCCATATCCGCTCGGTTCTGACCTGCGAGTCCAAGGTCGGCGTCTGCGCCATGTGCTACGGGCGGGACCTGGCGCGGGGTACCCCCGTGAACCAGGGCGAAGCCGTGGGCATCATTGCCGCCCAGTCGATCGGCGAGCCGGGCACCCAGCTGACCATGCGGACGTTCCATATCGGCGGAGCGGCCCAGCGTGGCGCGGAACAGTCGAGCATCGAAGCCGATTTCGCCGGCAAGATCGAACTCCGCAACAGCAACGTCGTGAAAGACGCGGACGGCAAGTTTGTCGTCATGGCCCGCAACATGGAGCTTGTCCTGCTCGACGACCAGGGACGCGAACGGGCGAACCATCGTCTGCCCTACGGCGCCCGCCTGTCGCATCAGGACGGCGGCACGGTCAAGCGCGGCGACCGTCTGGCCGAGTGGGATCCCTACACCCTCCCGATCATCACGGCGAAGGGCGGCACGGTGACATTCGTGGATCTGATCGACAACGTGTCGATGCGCGAGATTCTCGATGAATCGACCGGCCTCTCGTACAAAAAGGTGATCGACTGGAAACAGCAGCCGAAAAGTTCGGACCTTCGCCCCCGCATCACGCTTCGCGATGAGAAGGGCGAGGTGGTCGAGCTCGAGAACGGCGCGGAGGCCCGGTATTATCTCTCGGTTGACTCAATCCTGTCGATCGAGCCGGGGCAGCAGGTGCATCCGGGCGACGTGCTGGCCCGGGTGCCGCGTGAAACCTCGAAAACGCGAGACATCACGGGCGGTCTGCCGCGCGTGGCGGAACTGTTCGAAGCGCGCAAGCCGAAGGATTTCTCCATTATCAGCGAAATCGACGGTCGCATCGAATTCGGCAAGGATTACAAGGCCAAGCGCCGGATCATCGTGCATCCGCTGGAAGGCGACGGCGAACCGGTGGAACACCTGATTCCGAAGGGCAAGCACATCAGCGTCCAGGAAGGGGATGTTGTCGAGAAGGGCGACTTCCTGCTCGACGGCAATCCGGTGCCGCACGATATTCTGCGGGTAATGGGCGTTGAGGCTCTTGCAGACTACATGATCACCGAGATCCAGGAGGTCTACCGGCTGCAGGGCGTCAAGATCAACGACAAGCACATTGAAGTCATCGTCCGACAGATGCTGCAGAAGGTCGAGATCGTCGATCCCGGCGAATCGACCTATCTTGTCGGCGAACAGGTCGATAGGGAGGAGTTCGAGGAATCGAATGCCAAGCTGAAGGCCGAAAAGCTCAAGCTGGCGACGGCGACTCCGATCCTGCACGGCATCACCAAGGCGTCGTTGCAGACCCGCTCCTTCATCTCCGCGGCTTCGTTCCAGGAGACGACCCGTGTTCTGACGGAAGCCTCGGTTTCCGGAAAGATCGACAATCTCAAGGGCTTGAAGGAAAACGTCATCGTCGGGCGCCTGATTCCCGCGGGAACCGGCGCTTACATGAACCGGACCCGCCAGATCGCCCAGGACCGGGATCGCGAGATCATGGCCGAAATCGCCAGCCGCCGCGAAGCGGAAGGCGAAATCGCAGCCATGGAGGCCCCTGTCGAGCCGGAACGGCCCGACGCCGTCTGAGCGAACGCACCTTTCCGGGGCCGGTCCGGCGATCGTGGTTTCGATCGTCCGGCCCGGCCCCGAATCGTTTGAAAAGGCTTAAATTTTGGTCTTTTACCTGTTGACGCCCGATCCGTGCGCCACTATATTCCCGGCCTCTTGGAGCAGGTGGTAGGTGATCATCCTAGACGCTGTTCCGAAGAACTGGCGATATAAATAGCGTTTGCGAACCGTTCTGAACGGTGATTGGGCCCGCGGAGGTCATTCGGTCCTTCGCGTGTTCTTTGCACGTTAACGGTAAGTAACGGGAAGTTTTGAATTTTTAGGAGGGTGTGCCGTGCCGACGGTTAACCAGCTCATCCGCAAGCCGCGCAAGCCGCAGGTGGTGCGTAACAAGGTCCCGGCCATGCAGGGATGTCCGCAGAAGCGCGGTGTCTGCACCCGGGTTTACACGACCACGCCGAAGAAGCCGAACTCGGCGCTGCGTAAGGTTGCGCGCGTCCGCCTGACCAACGGGTTTGAAGTGACCAGCTACATTCCCGGCGAGGGCCATAACCTTCAGGAACATTCCGTGGTGATGATCCGCGGCGGTCGCGTCAAGGACCTGCCGGGTGTCCGCTACCACATCATTCGCGGCGTTCTGGATACGCAGGGTGTGCCCGACCGTCGCCAGCGCCGTTCCAAGTACGGCGCGAAACGCCCGAAGTAAGCACCGGAACAGGATTCGAACGGGAATACTGCCATGTCACGTCGTCGCGCTGCCGTAAAACGCTCCATTCTGCCGGATGCGAAGTACCACGATCCGGTGATCGCCAAGTTCATCAACTGTCTGATGATGCAGGGGAAGAGGTCCGTGGCGGAGCATATCGTCTATTCGGCGCTCGATTCGCTGGAGCGTCGCGCCGGCGGCGACCCGGTCAAGACGTTTCATGATGCGCTCGATAACGTAAAGCCGTCGATCGAGGTTCGGTCGCGGCGTGTCGGCGGTGCGACCTATCAGGTTCCCGTCGAGGTGCGTTCGGACCGGCGCCAGGCGCTCGCCATTCGCTGGTTGATCGATACGGCCCGCGCGCGGTCGGAGAACACGATGACGGACCGGCTCTCGAACGAGTTGCTCGACGCCTCGAACAATCGCGGCAACGCCGTCAAGAAACGGGAAGACACCCATCGCATGGCCGAGGCGAACAAGGCCTTTGCGCATTATCGCTGGTAAGTACCCGGTCCGTAGTTTTAGGGAATTCATTCAATGGCACGCGAAACATCCATCGACCAGTACCGCAACATCGGCATCATGGCCCATATCGATGCCGGCAAGACTACGACGACGGAACGAATCCTGTACTACACCGGCCGTGCCTACAAGATCGGCGAGGTGCATGAAGGCACCGCGACCATGGACTGGATGGAGCA
>JAYOEY010000044.1:4217-14031 GCA_038116945.1 Rhodospirillales bacterium | reverse complement strand
ACCGGCCCACTCCCCCACCCGGCCACCCATCAGGATACTCTCGTGGGTGGCCGGGAGGGGGAGAGGGCTGGCGCAGTCGTTTATCAAAAAGTCCAAACTAGTTAAGCCGACGACGCACCTGGCGCAAGAGCGCGTTGGCTTCGGCCCGCGCGCCGCCCGCCGGCCCGCTGGCGAGAAAGGCTTCCAGCGCCTCGACGGCGCGGCGCAGCTCGCCGGTCCGCGCGCGGCAGGCGCCGGCTTCGAACAGCAGTCCCGTCTGGTCGGGCGCGATCAGCAGCATCCGGTCGATGATCTCGCTGCCGCGCTGCGTGTCTCCGTCCGCAATGGCGCGGACCTTAATGTTGTTCAGGAGGCGGATCAGCGTCGCCCGGTTGCCGAGCGGTTCGTAATGTTCCGGGGCGAGCTCCGCGTCGATGCCCGACATCTGTTTCAGCAACCCGCGCAGGTCGGCCGGCGAGCGCTCCACGCCGCCATGAAACGGATCGAGGATCATCCGCGACGCGCCCCGCTCCAGCCGGATCAGGAAATGGCCCGGAAAATTGATTCCCGTGGCTTCCCAGCCGAGCCGTCTTGCGACATCCAGATAAAGAATGGCGAGCGCCACCGGCAGGCCGCGCCGCCGCTCCAGCACCGAAATCAGGTCGGCGTTCTTCGGGTCGTCATAGGTTTCGGCGTCGCCAGCGAATCCGTACTCGCCCGCGATGATTTCGGCGAGCGCCGCCGCCCGCCGCGCGATGTCGTGCCGTTCCGAAACCGGTATCTTCCTCGACGCGGCGGCCGACATGTCGCCCAGCATGAGGCGCCAGGGCGTCAGGTCCGCCTCCGGTCGGTCGAGCGCGGCCAGCGCCAGCGCGGTATCCGCCAGATCGATGTCCTCGTCCGCCGACCGGCCGGCCGCGCGAAGCGTCTCCTCGAACGGGGACGGTGCGTCGCGGCCGGTCATGCGGCCCTCCCGGGGGCGCGCCGCCTACCGGGCGGCATTGCCGCCCTGCTTCCGGTTCTGCGACCGTCCCGGATCGGTCTTCAGGATGACATGGTTGACGATGCGCCGGACATAGGGAATGGACCGCGCGTGATCCCGCACCCGGTCCCGCTCCGCGACGTCCTGCGCGATGCCCAGCAGATAGACCGTGCCCGCGACGGTCTCGATGGCGTAATTGATGGCCAGCACCTTTTCGTCGAGCGTCAGCCGGCCGCGAAGCTGTCCGGTGATCCAGCTGTCGCGCGCAAGGTTTTCGCCGCCGTCCCCGCGGACGATGCGGATTTCGTTTATGATCTCCCGAACGCCCTTCGCCCGCCAGGCCCGCCGGATCGCCTCATCCCGCAGTTTTTCGTCAGGGGTCACGCCGGTGACCAGAACCCGCCCTTCGGAAACGTTGGTGCTGAATGCGGCCAGCATGGCCTCGCTGTGATCCAGCCAAAGGCCGGTAATCGTCGCCCTTATCCGCGTGTCGATCGCGGCCTGCTGCAGCCCGCGCTCTTCCATCGCGGCGGTCGCGGCGGTCGCGCCGGCGCCGACGACGGCGCTTGCGCAGCCGCCCAGCATCCCGCCCGCCAGACCGGCGAACAGCGCTCCAACAAGAATTCGATCAACCGGTTTCATGATCGGGCATTCTGCCTCGGCTTACGACTCGCGCCAAGCGTCCGGGTGGTGCCGCGGCAGGGCGCCGGGGGTCACCGCGACGACGTCGAAACGCATGTCGAGCCCGCTACAGGATGCATGGCGCTGCACGAAGACTTCCGCGGCGCGGCGAATGCGCTCCTGTTGCCGGGGCGTCACCGATGACAACGCCTCCGCTTCTGAGGCGCGCGCCTTTACTTCGACAAAGGCGAGGGTGCGGCCGCGCCGGACCACGACATCGATTTCGCCGACCGGCGCCCTGAAGCGCCGGGCGAGGACCCGGTAGCCCTTGAGACGCAGCAGCCACACCGCCGTGCGTTCCGCATTGCGGCCGGCTTTTTCCCGCTGCCGGCGGTCAGGCCCCATCGCCGCCATCGTCCTCTGCGCGGAGTTCGAGCGCGCGGCGATACAGGCCGCTGCGGGCCAGCCCGGTCGCGGCGGCGACTTCGGCAGCCGCACCGCGAACGCCCGTTCCCGCGAGGGCCGCGCGCAACAGCGCGTCGATTTCGGCGCCGTCGGGCGCCGCCGCCGCATCCGGCGGGGCGACGACGACCGCGATTTCGCCGCGCCACGTCTCGCTTTCGGCGCCGGCGGCGAGCGCGTCGAGAGGCCCCCGCCGGATTTCCTCGTGCAGCTTGGTCAGCTCCCTGGCGATGGCGGCCTCGCGCGGTCCCAGGCATTCGGCCATGTCCCGCAGGCTTGCCGGCAGCCTGCCGGGGCTTTCGTAGATCACCAGAGTCGCCCGGATATCCGCCAGCGCGGACAGGGCTTCGCGCCGCGCCTTCTGCTTCGGCGGCAGGAAGCCGGCGAACAGAAACCGGTCGGTCGGAAGTCCCGACGCGGTGAGCGCCGCCAGAGCCGCCGACGGACCCGGCACGGGGATTACCGGAATCCCTTCCGCCAGCGCGGCGCGAACCAGCCGGTATCCCGGATCGGACAGGAGCGGCGTTCCCGCATCCGAAATCAGCGCCACAATGCCGCCCTGTTTCAGGCGTCGAATCAGGCCCGGTCCGGCCCGGTCGGCGTTATGTTCGTGATAGGGGGTAAGCGGCGTGTTCAGTCCGAAAGCGGCTTTCAGCCTTCCGGAAACCCTCGTGTCTTCGCAGGCGATGACTTCGGCCCGGGCAAGCGTTGCGATGGCGCGCAAGGTCATGTCCGCAAGATTGCCGATCGGCGTGGCGACGAGATGCAGCCCGGCGACGACCGGCGTGGTCTCCAGTTTACTTGCGGCCGCAGCGGCGATATGACCATCCAATGAGCTGGCTCCAGAACGAGACCCGGAACCCGACGACGAGCCGGACGGACCTTCGTCGGGCCTTGTCCCTTCGGCCTGTTCTCGCGGCATTTGCGTCTGTCCTCTTGCTGGGGCTCGCGGGTTGCGAGACGCCTAACGTTAAGAACGGCCCTGTCGTCACGCAAGCGCCACGGCAAGCGCCGTCCGTATCGCGGGCGCCGTCCCGACCGGTTGCGCCGCCGGTGATCGCCTCTCTCCCTCCGTCCGATCGCCGAACGCCGCCGCCCGACCCCCGGACTAGGCCGCCCGGCGCCGTTCCGCCCCCGGTATCGGCGCCGTCACCGGGCGTCGTTCTGACGCCGCCGCAGGGCGTCGTCGAGCGCGTTCCGGTCGGCCTGCTGCTGCCCCTTTCGGGCGACTCCGCGGAACTCGGCTCTTCCCTGCTCGATGCCGCGCAGCTTGCGCTGTTCGAGGTTGCCGGAAACAGGTTCGAACTGTTGCCGCGCGATACCGGGGGAACGCCCGAAGGCGCGCGCAAGGCTGCGGCGGCGGCGCTCGATTCGGGCGCCCGGCTGGTTCTGGGACCGGTGTTCGGCGCGTCGGCGCGGGCGACCGTGCCCGTGACTCTGGGCCGGTCGGTGCCGCAGATCGCTTTCACCAACGACAGTACGGCGGCGGGCCCGGGATCGTATGTCATCGGACTCCTGCCCGAACAAAGGCTGGAGCGCGTCGTTTCCTATGCCAGGTCGCGGGGAGTCGTCCGGTTCGCAGCGCTGATCCCCGAAGGAGGATTCGGCGACCGCATCGGCGGCGATTTTCAGCAGGCCGTGGTCCGCGCCGGCGGCGAGCTCGTGCGGATCGCCCGCTATGCGCCCACCACCGAATCGGTTACCGCGGCGATCCGGCGTCTGGGCGACTACGACGCCCGGCGCGGTGCGCTGGCAGCGCGCCGCCAGGAGCTTGAGGCGGCCGGCGACCCGCAGTCCCTGCGGTCGCTCCGGGCGCTGGCCAATCGGGAAACGTTCGGGGATGTGGCGTTCGACGCGGTGCTGCTGCTTGAAACCGGCCCGGCGCTGAACGCGGTCGCGCCGCTGCTGCCCTATTACGAGATCGACACGCGAAAGGTCCAGGTTCTCGGCATCCATGACTGGTCGCCGCTCGAGCTGAGACGCGAAGCGGCGCTGGCCGGGGCCTGGTATGCGGGCCCGGATCCGGACGCCCGGGCTGCCTTCGCCGCGCGCTTCGAGAAGATTTACGGCCGGAAGCCGCATCCGCTGGCCTCGCTGGCCTATGATGCAACGGCGCTGGCCGCGGTGCTGGTCGAAGGGAACGGGTCGGCGTTTTCCGCAGAAAGCCTGACAGCGGCCCACGGGTTTGCCGGATCGACCGGACTGTTCCGGTTCGGCGCGGACGGGCGGGTCGAACACCGCTTCGCCGTGATGGAGGTCCACCCCGACCGGATTCGCGTGCTCGCGCCCGCGCCCGACAGCTTTGCCAACCCTGCGGCAGCCGCGCCCGCGGAAAGCCCCGCGGCTCCGGCAGCGCCCGCCCCCCAGGCGGCGCGCCCTAGCCCAGAAGCGCCGCCAGCACCGCGTTAAGACGGAGCCGCCCCTCGCTCGTGGTTCTGAGCCCGGCCTCGTCCAGCGCGACGAACCCGCCTTCGATCAGGCGCCGCAGCCGGCGCGGTTCCAGCGCGTCTTCTATTTCAAGCCCCGCCCTTCCGGCGAACAGGGCGCGGTCCACCCCGGCGGAGAGGCGCAACCCCATCATGAACAGCTCTTCGATCCGCTGGTCCGGCCGCAGCGCGTCGTCGCGTCGCATGCCGTGCCCGTCGCGCTCGACGGCATCCAGCCAGTTCTCCGGTCCCGGGACGGTTTCCGTCGCATGGACCGCGCCGTCGAGGGTCAGACGGCCATGCGCGCCGGGGCCGATTCCGGCGTAATCGCCGCCTGTCCAGTAGACGATGTTGTGGCGGCACTCGCCGCCCGGCCGGGCATGGTTGGAAATTTCGTAGGCGGGCAGGCCCGCCCGGTCGCACAGTTCCTGCGTCGTCTCGAACAGGACGGCGGCGGCGTCCTCGTCGGGCAGGACGAAATCGCCGCCGCGCTCCGCGGCGAAGAACGGCGTACCCCGCTCGACGGTCAGCTGATAGAGCGACAGATGGTCGCCTGCCATGGCGAAGGCGCGCGACAGCTCTTCGCGCCAAGCCGCCACGGTCTGACCCGGTCGGGCATAGATCAGATCGAATGAATAGCGGTCGAATGAGCGCTCGGCCAGCTTCACCGCGTCGATTGCCTGCGCGACGTCATGGCCTCGCCCGAGAAAACGCAGCGCGTCGTCGTCGAGGGCCTGAACGCCGAGCGACACGCGGTTGATCCCGGCCGCCCGAAGATCGGCAAACCGTGCGGCCTCGACCGATGTCGGGTTGGCCTCCAGCGTGATTTCAACGTCCGGCGCGCAACGCCAGCGCTCTTCGACCGCATCCAGAATCGCCGCCGCCGTCTCCGGTTCCATCAGCGACGGCGTGCCGCCGCCGAAAAAGATGCTGACAATCTCGCGGTCCGGAAGGCGCTCGGCGGCGTGGCGGATTTCGGTCAGATAGGCCTCGCGCCAGCGGGTCTGGTCGATGGTTTCCCGCACATGGGCGTTGAAATCGCAGTAGGGGCAGCGCGACAGGCAGAACGGCCAGTGGACGTATATCGAGAGGTCGCGTCGCGGCGTCGCGGCGTCATCCGCCATCGAAGCAGGCCGCGGTCAGTTTCGCGAAGGCATCCGCGCGGTGGCTGATGGCGTGCTTGGCGTCGGGCGCCATCTCGCCGAACGTCATTTCACCGCCCACGGGAACGAACACCGGATCGTACCCGAATCCCCTGTCGCCGCGCGGCGGCCAGACCAGCGCGCCGTCGACGCGTCCTTCGAAGGTTTCGATATGGAGATCGCTCGTTCCGTCGGCCGGCCAGCAAACCGACAGCGCGCAGATGAAGGCGGCGCTGCGGTCGTCCTCTCCGGCCAGCGCATCCTCGACCTTTTGCATGGCGTGCCCGAAATCTTTTTCCGGGCCTGCCCAGCGCGCGGAATAGATGCCCGGATCGCCGCCGAGCGCCGTCACCGCGAGGCCGGAATCGTCCGCGAGCGCCGGCAGGCCCGACGCCAGGGCGGCGGCGCGGGCCTTGAGTTCCGCGTTTTCGGCGAATGTCGCGCCGGTTTCCTCAGGCTCGTCGAGTCCCAGCTCTCCCGCCGACACCACCTCCACGGAATACGGCGCCAGAAGTTCGCCGATTTCGCGCACCTTGCCCGCGTTGTGGCTGGCGATCACGAGGCGCGGTTCGGTGAAGCGGCGGTGTTTCATGGGATATCAGAGACCGGCGGCCTGCCGCTGCAGCGCGGCGAGCTCGCCGCAGCCCTGCTCGGCGAGATCCATCAGCCGGTCCAGCATCGCCCTGCTGAACGGCTCGGTCTCGGCCGTGCCCTGCACCTCGACCACGCCGCCCCGGCCGGTCAGGACGAAATTGGCATCGGCCTGGGCCGAAGAATCTTCCGCGTAATCGAGGTCGAGCACGGGCGCGCCGCCGTAAATTCCGCAGGAAATCGCCGCGACCGAGTCGGTCAGCGGCGATTTTGCGATTTTTTTCTCGTAGACCAGCTTTGCGAACGCAAGGTGCAGCGCGACCCAGCTTCCCGTGATTGACGCCGTGCGGGTTCCGCCGTCGGCCTGGATGACGTCGCAGTCGATCCGGACCTGCCGTTCTCCGAACCCGCCCAGATCGGTCACGGCGCGGAGCGACCGGCCGATCAGCCGCTGGATTTCCTGGGTGCGGCCGCTCTGCTTGCCGCGCGCGGCTTCCCGTCCGGTCCGTGTGTGGGTCGAGCGCGGCAGCATGCCGTATTCCGCCGTCACCCAGCCGCTCCCCGAATTGCGCAGAAAGGGCGGCACGGAGTCTTCCACCGTTGCGGTGCACAGAACATGCGTGTTGCCGAACCGCGCCATGCAGGAGCCCTCCGCGTACGGGCTGAAACCCGGCTCGAGGGTCACGGCGCGCATCTGGTCGGCGTTTCGTCCCGAAGGCCGATCGGTCATTTTGCTTCTCCATTGTGTTGCGCCGGGGGGCGGTGTTGCGACGGCGAATTACAAATAAATCGACCGCAAGCTATCGTTCGCCGCCGCGCGCGTCCAGAACCCCAATTTATTGACGGCGAACAGACCCGTACCTACATTGAGTTACGCATCGGACAGAGGACGATGAAACCCGTACCCGAAGGAGTCATCAGCGAGCTGAACCATCGCTCGCGCACCATTTTCAGCGAAATCGTCTCGTCTTACCTGACGAACGGCGAGCCTGTCGGCTCGCGTACGCTGTCGCGCCGCCTGATGGAACCGCTGTCGCCCGCGTCGGTGCGGAACGTGATGGCCGATCTCGAGGATATGGGGCTGCTGTATGCGCCGCATACGTCCGCCGGCCGGCTTCCCACCGAACTCGGGCTCAGGCTTTTCGTCGACGGAATCATGGAGGTCGGCGCTCTCGGCGAAGACGAGCGGGCCAATATCGAGGCCCAGTGCAAGGCTGCGGGCCGCGGCGTCAAGGATACGCTGGAAGAGGCGACTTCCATGCTGTCCGGCCTGTCGCAATGCGCGGGGCTGGTCGTGTCTCCGACGACCGACCGGCCGCTCAAGCATATCGAATTCGTCAATCTGGGCGACGGGCGGGCGCTGGTGGTGACCGTCGGCGATGACGGGTTTGTCGAGAATCGCGTGTTCGACGTGCCGGTCGGCACGCCGCCGTCCACCCTGGTGCAGGCGGCGAACTATCTCAACGCCAGGCTCGCCGGCCGGACGCTGGATGCAGCCAAGGCGCTGATCGCCCGGGAAATCGCCGACCATAAGGCGCAGCTCGATACGCTGACCGCGAAGCTGGTGGAAGACGGTCTCGCGGTCTGGTCCGGCGGCGACGGGCAGGGGTCGTTGATCGTCAAGGGGCACGCGCGGCTGCTCGACGACGTGAGCGCCATTTCGGATCTCGAAACGGTTCGCACCCTGTTCGAAGCGCTGGACACCCGCGAGGTGATGACCAGGCTGATCGACCTGACGCGCGATGCGAACGGCGTACAGATTTTCATCGGCGCCGAAAACAACCTGTTCAACCTGACGGGGTGCGCCATGGTGACGGCGCCCTTCGCCGGGTCGAAAGGAGATATCGTCGGCGCGATCGGCGTGATCGGACCGGCCCGGATCAACTATGCGCGCATCGTGCCGATCGTGGACTACACCGCGAAAGTCGTGGAAAAAATCATCGGCTGAGTTCGCGGACAATTTTTTACATCTGAGAAACGGAAAAATGGCGGAAGACAACAAACCCGAAGAAAACGAAACCGGGACACCGGCGGAAGATGCGCTCGAACCCGACGCGGGCCGGGAGGATGCATCCGCCGACCCGGATACCGCCGGGGACGCTGCCGGCCCCGGTACTGGCCCCGGTACCGGCAGCGGAGGAATGACTCCGGAGGAACAGATTGCAGACCTCAAGGACAAGCTGCTTCGCGCGCTGGCCGAAAACGAAAACACCATTCGCCGTGCGCGCCGCGAGCGCGAGGATGCGGCAAAATACGCTTCCGCCAATTTTGCCCGCGACATGCTGTCGGTCGGCGATAACCTGCATCGCGCCATGGCGGCGATCCCGGATGCGCTGCGCGACGGCGAGGGCGAGGTAAAATCCTTCATCGAAGGGGTGGAGATGACGGGCCGCGAACTGCTGTCCGTTCTGGAACGCCACGGAATCGTCCGCATTTCGCCCATGGGCGAAAAATTTGACCACGAGAAACACGAGGCCCTGTTCGAAGTGCCGACCGCGGATGCGGATCCCGGCACTGTGGTCCAGGTGGTCGAGGACGGCTTCATGATCCATGACCGGCTGCTGCGGCCGGCGCGGGTCGGCGTCGCCAGGGCATCCGCCGATCCCGGCGAAAGCGAAGGCCACGCGGTCGACACGTCCGCATAGTTCGCGATCCCCTTGCGCGAAGAGGGTCGGTACGGCCCGAGTGACGGCGCCCGGAAAAGGGCCCGTCCGCCCGCCACCGGTTTTGGTGGCGGCGGGCGGACCGGCGAGGCGCCTCAGTCTTCCTTTCAGTAGTCGATCCGCTCGATTCCTTCGAACGCGATCTGCGTCCCGTCCTCCAGGATGATGGTGCCCGCCGCATCGTCCGACAGCGTCATGACGTCGCCGTCGTCGCTCTGGACGGAGCCGGAGGTGAACGACACCGTCCAGCCCCCGCCGACCGCCGACATGTCCGAATTGATCAGCTCGATCGTGTCCGTCCAGCCGCCGCCGACACCGCCGGTGATGGTGTCGAACCCTTCGCCTTCGCCGACGATGAACCTGTCGCTGCCGTCGCCGCCGATCAGAATGTCGTTGCCCAGCCCGCCCCTGAGGATGTCGTCGCCGCTGCCGCCGTTAAAGGTGTCGTTGCCGTCGCCGCCGATCAGCGTGTCGTTGCCGGTGCCGCCATTCAGGATGTCGTCGCCTTCGCCGCCGGTCAGCGTGTCGTTGCCGGCGCCGCCGTCGAGCCAGTCATTGCCCTCCCCGCCGATCAGCGTGTCGTTGCCCTGGTCGGTCCAGATCACGTCATTGCCTGTACCGCCATCGACGGTGATGTCGCTGGTGTAGGTGTAAGTCGTGTGGTTCATGTCGAGGACGTCGTTGCCCGCGCCCAGGTTGATATTCTCGATGCTCGAGATGCGGATTTCTTCGCCGTCGTAGTATGAAGAGTTGGTATCGCCCATGAACACCGCGTCGTCGCCATCGGTACCGAGCAGCGTGTCGTTGCCGTCTCCGCCGTCGTAAACGTCGGTGATCCGGTTCTTTCCGGCGATCGTGGCGGTTTCCCCGGTGTCGCTGTTGAGCGCGACCCAGCCCGAGCCCCAGACGCCGTCGGCGCTGATCTGGATCGTGTCGTCGCCCGCGCCG
>JAYOEY010000044.1:0-4117 GCA_038116945.1 Rhodospirillales bacterium | reverse complement strand
GATCGTGTCGTCGCCCGCGCCGCCGTCGAGCGTGTCGCCGCGTGCGATGACCTCGTACATCTGCACGTTGTCGATCGTGGTGCCGCCGTAATCGACCGCGCCGACTTCCTTGAACTGCAGCGTGTTGCTGCCGTTGCCCGAACCGCCCTCGACGAAATACGAATAGGAGTTCATCACCGCGCTGTTCGGGTCGATCGTCGCGATCAGTTCACCGTTCCAGTACACCTCCAGCTCGTTGTCGTAGCCGGCATGGCTGAAATCGCCGGCGTCGAACGAAAGCTGATATTCGGTGCCGCTGGAGACGCCGCTGACAGCCTGTTGCAGGATCGCGTTGCCCGGCGCATTGTCCATGTCGACATAGTAGGACCCGTCGGACGCTTCGACGCCGTACCACCCGTCCGTTTTAAGCTGCGCATCGTCGCCGGCCAGGTTTGTCCAGCCGCTGGTGCCGCCGCCGTTGGCCTCGAAACTGCCGTTGACGATCAGGTTTTCGCTGCCGAGCGCAAGCGAGCTGCCGCCGCCGGTGATGACGTCGTTGCCATAACCGCCGGTCAGCACGTTTGAGCCCGCATCGCCGGTCAAGATGTCGTCGTGGATTGAGCCCGTGACATTCTCGATATCGGTCAGTATGTCGCCCGCCGCATCGCCGCCCGCACCCGTTCCTGTAGCGAGGTTGACGGTCACGCCCTCGTCCGACGTGATGTAGCTGGCGGTATCGATGCCGCCGTCGCCGCGGAGCTCGTCGGCGCCGGCGCCGCCATAGAGCGTATCGTCGCCCGCTCCGCCTTCCAGCCGGTCGTTGCCGGCGCCGCCCATCAGGACGTCGTTTCCGCCTTCGCCTTCGAGGCGATCCTCGCCGTTGCCGCCCAGCAGCGTGTCGTTGCCGTCGCCCGCCTTGATGCGGTCGTCGCCGTCGTCGAGGTTATAGGTCTCGTTGGAACCGGTTCCGTTCCAGTCCTCGGCGCCCGCCGTACCCTCGATGTCGCCATTTCCGGTCAGGTTGCCGATATCGAGCGACATGACCTCATCGTATGTGTTGCCGCCGGAATCGGTAACGCGGACCGTGACGTTGTGGCTGGTCGCGGTTTCGAAATCGAGCTGCGACCCGTCCTTCACCATGATCTCGCCGGTGGCGCTGTTGATCATGAACCGTCCGTTCGCATCGTCGGTCAGGCTGTAGGTGAAGGTCTCGCCCACATTGGTATCGACCGCCGCGACCGTGCCGACGACCGTGCCGTCGACCGCGTTCTCGTTCACGGTTCCGCCGGTCAGCGTCAGGTCGGTCGGCGCCTCGTTGACGATATCGGTCAGGTTGATCGCCATGACCTCGTCGTATGTGTTGCCGCCGGAATCGGTGACCCGCACCGTGATGTTGTGATTCGTGTCGCTTTCGAAATCGAGCTGCGATCCGTCGGCAACGGTGACGACGCCGGTGTTCGGGTCGATGGCGAAGCGTCCGCCGGCATTGTCGACCAGGCTGTAGGTAAAGCTTTCGCCGGCATCCGGGTCGACGCCCGCGACCGTTCCGACCACCGTCCCGTTGGCCGCGTTCTCGGCGACGCTGTTCGAGGTCAGCGTGGCGTCTGTCGGCCCTTCGTTGACGTTGGTCAGGTTGATCGCCATGACCTCGTCGTATGTGTTGCCGCCGGAATCGGTGACCCGCACCGTGATGTTGTGATTCGTGTCGCTTTCGAAATCGAGCTGCGATCCGTCGGCAACGGTGACGACGCCGGTGTTCGGGTCGATGGCGAAGCGTCCGCCGGCATTGTCGACCAGGCTGTAGGTAAAGCTTTCGCCGGCATCCGGGTCGACGCCCGCGACCGTTCCGACCACCGTCCCGTTGGCCGCGTTCTCGGCGACGCTGTTCGAGGTCAGCGTGGCGTCTGTCGGCCCTTCGTTGACGTCGCTGACATTCAGCGTCCAGGTGTCGATCGACGCATTGCCCGCGCTGTCGGCCACGCGCACCGTGATGTCGTGCGACGCGGCGTCTTCGAAATTGAGCAGCGAACCGTCGGCAACGGTGACGACGCCGGTATTCGGGTCGATGGCGAAGCGACCGCCTGCATCATCGACGAGGCTGTAGGTCAGCGCGTCGCCGTCGGGGTCGGAGGCGCTGGCCGTGCCGACCACGGTGCCTGTCGCGGCGTTCTCAGAGAAGGAGAGCGCGTCATAGGCAAGGCTCACCGGTCCGGTGTTCGGGACGGCGTCATGATCGATCTGCGGCGGCGCCGGAAGATCGTCAGGAACATCCGCCGGCGCTGTCTCGCCTTCGGATCCGGCGGCCGGGGATCCGGAGGCCGGCAGCGCGTTCTCATGGTCCGGCGCGTTTCCGAACGGGTCGTTGCCGCTTCCATTGCCGGCATTGCCCTGGCCGGAATCATCCGTTCCGGCAGGGTTCTCCGCCGCAACGGCGGCGGAGTCGCCCGGCGACGCATTGCCCGGCCCTCCGGAACCGGCACCGCCGGTATTCTCGCTCTCCGGATTGGCGATGGTCTCATTGGCGACCTCCGCCACTTCGGACTGCGCCAGGAACTGGATTGCCTCGCCGCCCACTATGGATTCGGCGTCGATTCCGCCCGTCATGACGATGTTGCCGGTCTCGATCTCGACCACCTGAACCGTCACATCGGCGAGGATTTCTGATGCCGATGCCTGGGCTGGAACGGAGATGCTGATGCCCACCAGGCTGTCCGTGGTCAGCGACCAGTTCCGATCGGGATCGGCTTCGCCATCGGAAAGCGAGGCGCTGCCCGGCAGGCCGGTAACGCGCAGCATGTACTGCTCCGGATCCTCAGCCATCGGGATGAGGTTCGAGAAATCGAGATCGTAAACCGTGTCCTCGCTGCTCGTTGCGGTGCCCGGCGTAGTTTCGGCGCCCGGGCCATTGCCCTGCCCGTTTGCGTTGCCGTTTCCGCCGGCATTTCCATTGCCGTTGCCGGGTGCCTCCGCGACGGGAATCTCCGGGGCGGTCTCGACGGGAGTTTCCGCGACCGGCGTTGCTTCGGCGGTTGGGCCGTTGCCCTGTCCGTTGCCGTTTCTTCCGGCATTTCCATTGCCGTTGCCCGGTGCTTCCGCGACGGGAGTCCCGGCGACGGGAGTCTCCGGGGCGGTCTCGACGGGAGCTTCCGCTACCGGCGTTGCCTCGGCGGCCGGGCCGCTGCCCTGTCCGTTTCCGCTGGCGTTCCCGTTGCTATTGCCGGGTGCTTCGGCGACGGGGGTCTCCGGGGCGGTCTCGATGGGTGCTTCCGCCACCGGGGTGTCTGCCACGGGTTCCTCGGGGGACGCCTCGACAGGTGCGTCCGCGACCGGCGTTGCCTCGGCGGCCGGGCCGTTGCCCTGTCCGCTTCCGTTTCCACCGGCATTCCCGTTGGCCTGGCCGTTGCCGTTGCCCGGGGAGGTCTCGACCGGCGCTTCAGCCGCCGGTGTCTCCGGCGTGGCATCGACCGGTGCCTCCGCGACCGGTGCGTCCGCGACCGGCGTTGCTTCGGCGGTTGGGCCGTTGCCCTGTCCGTTGCCGTTTCTTCCGGCATTTCCATTGCCGTTGCCCGGTGCTTCCGCGACGGGAGTCCCGGCGACGGGAGTCTCCGGGGCGGTCTCGACGGGAGCTTCCGCTACCGGCGTTGCCTCGGCGGCCGGGCTGTTGCCCTGCCCATTACCGTTGCCGTTGCCGGTGCCCGGTGCTTCCGCGACCGGGCTCTCCGGCGCGGCATCGACCGGCGCTTCCGTTGCCGGTGATTCTGCAACGGGAGCCTCTGGGGCGGTCTCTACGGGAGTCTCTGCCACCGGTGTAGCCTCGGCGGCCGGGCCATTGCCCTGTCCGTTCCCGCTGCCGTTGCCGTTTCCGCCGGCATTTCCATTGCCGTTGCCGGGTGCCTCCGCGACGGGAGTCTCCGGGGCGGCCTCGACCGGTGCTTCAGCCGCCGGTGATTCTGCAGCGGGAGCCTCAGGTGCAGTCTCGACCGGCGCTTCCGCAACGGGAGCTTCAGGGGCCGTCTCTACGGGAGTCTCTGCTACCGGTGTAGCCTCGGCGGCCGGGCCGCTGCCCTGTCCGTTTCCGCTGGTGTTCCCGTTGCTATTGCCGGGTGCTTCGGCGACGGGGGTCTCCGGGGCGGTCTCG
>JAYOEY010000043.1:1987-15694 GCA_038116945.1 Rhodospirillales bacterium | reverse complement strand
ACCGGCCCACTCCCCCACCCGGCCACCCACGAGAGTATCCTGATGGGTGGCCGGGAGGGGGAGTGGGCCGGAGCCGCCTGATAAGATTTCAGCCTAATCCAGCCCCGCGTCCTTCTGGGCGGCATCGAGGATTTCCTGAGGCGTCTCGGAGACGATCTCCGCGTAGACCGGCGCGAAGGGCAGGCTGTCCAGCAACTCGATGAAAGCCGGCGCCATCTCGACCATCTGAACGCGGATCTGCCGGTGGATCTCGATGTCGCGCCATTCGCCGATCAGGTAGAAATGGTCCGCGTCTTCGGTGTCGCGGCACAGCACGCCGTCCTTTACCTGCGCCGGCGATTTATGCATCGGGTTCTCGTCCGAATAATCGAACTCGTTGAACAGGTCGATAAACTCGTCGCCTCTGCCCGGCTTCACCCGGAAATCGTATACGTGAAAATAATGGCCCTTCTTCGCCAGCGGTTCGAGTGCCATGTGCTGCCTCCTTTTTTGCTTCGGGCACGCTAGCGCTCTCGCCGTTTTCCCGCAATCGGTCTAGGCTTTGCCGAGGCGTATTCAGGGAGCAGGCAATGATCGTCGATATCTTCACCCATATCTTTCCGAAGGCGGCCTACGAAAAGATGGTCGCCATGTCGCCGGACCTCGGAAATATCGGCAAGCGGCTGACCAATGTGACCTTCCTGCACGACCTCGACGGGCGGTTCCGCGAGATGGATTCCTATGGCGATTACTGCCAGATCATCTCGCTGCCCAACCCGCCGCTGGAGGATGTCACCACGCCCGAGCAGGGGGCAGAGCTTTCCCGCGTCGCCAACGATGCCATGGCGGAAATGGTGGCCAGGCACCCCGACCGGTTCCCCGCTTTCGTCGCCTGCGTCGCGATGCATGACATGGACAGTGCCCTGAAAGAGATCGACCGGGCGGTGAACGATCTCGGCGCCAGGGGCGTGCAGGTATTCTCCAATGTCGGCGGGCGTCCGCTCGACGATCCGCAGTACGACCCGCTGTTCCGGAAGATGTGGGAGTACGGCCTGCCGGTCTGGCTGCATCCGGCCCGTACCTCCGCGCAGACCGATTACGCGTCCGAACAGATTTCCCGTTTCGAGCTCTGGACCATCATGGGCTGGCCGCACGCGACCTCCGTCGCGATGGTGCGGCTCGTCGTAACGGGGCTGTTCGACCGGTATCCCGGCATCAAGATCGTCTGTCATCATCTCGGCGGCAACATTCCGTTCCACGAGGGCAGGGTGGAAAACGCCTTTGCCGTCATGGGACGCCGCACGGTCGATGAAGATTACATGGCGCTGAAGAACAAACTTATCCGGCCGGCGATCGACTATTTCCGCATGTTCTACGGCGACATGGCGATGCACGGAGCGGTCGCGCCGCTGCGCTGCGGGCTCGAATTCTATACGTCCAACAACGTGGTGTTTGCATCCGATGCGCCGTTCGCCAACATCAACAAGTGCATTCAGGCGGTCGAACGGCTTGAGCTCGACGCCGAAACGAAGAAGAAGGTCTATAGCGGCAACGCCGGCCGGCTGATGAAGATGTCTTTCGATTGAGGCGTTCTTCCCCGATAATGGACACCATGGACGGAAACACCGAACTCCGCTGGCCCGAAGAGGGTCTGACCCATATCCCGGACTGGATCTATACGTCCGACGAAATTTTCGCGCGCGAACGCGAGCGTATTTTTCTCGGCCCGACCTGGAATTTCATCGCGCTCGAGGCCGAACTTCCCAGGCCGGGCGATTTCAAGCGGTCCTATGTCGGCGACGTGCCGGTGGTGGTGACGCGCGATGCGGACGGCGCGATCCATGCGTTCGAGAACCGCTGCGCCCATCGCGGGCTGGAATTCTGCCGGGCGCTTCGCGGCAACGCGTCTGAGTTCATCTGCCCCTATCATCAATGGATGTACGACCTGACAGGGCGGCTGAAAGCGGTGCCGTTCCGGCGCGGCGATCGCGGCAAGGGCGGCATGCCGCCCGGTTTCGACATGAACGATCACGGGCCAAGGCGTCTCAATATCGCCACCCGCCACGGCGTCGTGTTCGCCAGCTTCTCGGACGATGTGGAGCCTCTGGATGAGTATCTTGGCCCCGAGACGCTGGAACATTTCGACGTGGTGTTCGCCAACCGCAAGCTCAAGGTTCTCGGTTTCTATCGCAACCGGCTCAACGGCAACTGGAAGCTCTATCACGAGAATCTCAAGGACCCGTATCACGCGACCTTGCTGCATGTGTATCTGGCGACGTTCCGCCTGATGGTGGCGGGGCAGAAATCGGCCATGTTCGTCAGCGGCAAGGGGCGCCATGCGACGGCGGCCTCGGCCAAGGACGACAGCGCCGAGATCGGCAAGGATACGGCTGCCGAAATGAAAAACGCCTTTCGCGACGACATGGCGCTGGAGGACCAGGAATTCATCCGCTTTGTGCCGGAATTCGACAGCCCGTGGACCGTCACGATGCAGACCATCTGGCCCAACCTGATCGTCCAGCGCGAGCTTAACACGCTCGGGATCCGCCATATCGTGCCGCGCGGGCCGCACGCCATGGATATGTACTGGACCATGTTCGGCTATGAGGACGACGATGCGGATATGGCGCGTCACCGGCTCAAGCAGGGCAACCTGATGGGGCCGTCAGGCTATCTGGGTGTCGATGACAACGAAGCGATCCGCTTCGTGCAGGACGGATTCCGGCATTCGGTCTCCGACAGGGGCATCGTGATGCTCGACCCGGAAAACGAAGGCGGCACCGATACGCTGATTTCCGAAGCCTCGATCCGGTCGCTCTATCGCCATTACCGCGAGGTGATGGACCTTTGAGCAGCAACCTGTCGCCTGCCGAAGCGCGCGAGCTGCGTTTCGAGATCGAGGAATTCAATACAGAATATGCCCGTGCGCTGGATGCGCTGGATGTCGAAAGCTGGCCGGACTTTTTTACCGAGGACGGGTTCTATCGCGTCACCGCGCGGGAAAACATCGATGCCGGCATGACCGTCGGTCTCGTCTGGTGCGACGGCCGGCCCATGCTGCGCGACCGGGCGGCGGCGATCCGCAAGACCATGGTCTACGCGCCGCGCTGGTTGCGGCATCTGATCTCGAACGTGCGGGTGAACGGAATCGATGCCGACGGTGCCATCGAGGCAGAGGCGAATTATCTCATCCTCGAAACGCTGATGGAGGACGAGACGCGCATCTTCCAGGCCGGTCAGTACCGCGATGTTTTCGTGAGGACGGGCGAGGGGCTGAAGCTCAAATCGCGCGACTGCGTCTACGATTCGCATCTGATTCCGAACGACATGGTCTATCCGGCGTAAGGGAATTCGCCACTGTCGGGCTCGTCCCGGCAACCTTTTCACCCCAGATAGCTGATCACCCCAGATAGCTCGCGATCATGTGGGCGTAGACTTTCGCGGCGTCCGCCGTGCGGTCGACCGAGGCGCAATCCTGGTCGGTGTGCATGTAGCGGTCTTCGCCCGCGCCGTAATTGCAGCACGGGATGCCGACATGGTTCACGTAACCCTGATCGAACGCGGTCGTGGTGTAGAACGTTTCGGGCGGCTCGCCGAGCATCGCCTCGGCGGAGGCGAACACCTGTTGGACGATGGGCGAATCCAGATCGACCAGCGACGGGTACATGAACGGGCCTTCGGTCATCTCGACCTGCCAGGGAATGCCGCTCGCCGGGTCTTTCATCCCGTCGACCTGCATGACGATGTTGCGGATATCGTCCCATTTTTCCTGCGGGTCGTCGCCCGGCAGCAGACGCCGGTCGAGCGTGATCTCGCATTCGCCCTGTATGGTGTGTGTCGAGTCGGGAAAGCTTCTGATGTGATTGACGGCAAAGGTCGGTTTGCCGAGTGCCGGATGCTCGCCCTCCAGCTTTAGTTGATCCTCCAGCCGGCGGATCACTTCCAGCGCGCCGGTGATGGCGTTGCAGGCCTTGCCCGGCGCGCTCGAATGGCCCGGACGCCCCCGGACCTTGATGAAGCTGTCGATCCGGCCGCGGTTGCCGAGCGTCAGCTTCAGGCTGGTGCCGCCGAGCAGCGCCATGTCGGCGCGCACGCCTTCGCCTTCGATCACGCTCCTGATCGCGTCATGGCGGCCGGTTTCGCCAGAAACACAGCACAGGAAAATCAGCTTTCCGTTTACCGGTATACCGGATGCGATAACGGCCTCGAACGCGTGCAGCATGGCGGCGAGGTTGGCTTTCTGCTCGCTTGCGCCCTTGCCCAGCACCACGTCGCCCGGCAGGTCGAGCGTGGCCCCGTCGACGATGTCGCCGTCATAGGCGTTCTTCATGGTCGCCTGCGGCTGGTTCATCGCGTTGCCGATGAACATCAGCGATTTTCCCGATGTTCCGGCGCCGTACTCCGCGATCAGGTTGTTCATTCCGTCATAGCGGATATCGGTAATGCCTGCTGCCCGCAGGCGGGGCTCGACGGCCGACCGGATGAATTTCGCAAGCAGTGGCTCCGCCTCGAACCGCTCTGTCTGGGGACTCGGCACTTTCACGAGTTCGACCAGCAGGTCTTTTGCGCGGCCGGCGGAAATCGCATCCTCCAGCGTGGATCTGAGGTTCTGCTCCATGGCGCTGTCAGTTTCTCCCGGCTTCTCCGATTTTCGAGGAATTAAACCATGACGGTCGACCGCCGCCAAATCCCGGTTTTCGGTATCCGTTCACGAAGGATTAACTTCGCCCGCGGAAAATGCCCGAAACTGTTTCATGCAAAGCGGCATGTCCGCTTTCAGTCGGGAAAATGGGACTTTCATTGTCCAAATCGCCAGAGTCCCACGGCGCCGCATCCGGCGCATCGCTTCGCGACCGGTTGCGCGCCTGGTGGCATGGCTACGAAATCGCCGCGACGGACGATTTCGACGAGGCCTACGCCCTGCGCGATGTTCCAGGGTCAGGAGAAAACACCGTTGCGGAAGAAACGCCGGCCCGCGACGGAAAGCCCGATATTGTTTTCGCTCGCGATCATCTCGATCTGTGCCAGACCTTGTGGGGGGAAGGCTTCCTGTTTCCCGGCGGTGCCTCCTATGTGCAGGACCTGACGGCATCCTGCATGATGAATGCGGCGGAGACGCTGCTTCAGGTCGGTATCGGGCTGGGAGGCGAGGCGCGGACAGTCATCGGTAAGTTCGGCAACTACATCACCGCTTATGAACAGAACGCCGACCTTGCCGCCGAAGCGGAAAAACTGTCGGTAAAACATGACCTTCAGGAGAAACTGAAAATCAACGTATGTCCGCTGGACGAGATCGATCCGAAGAAGGGATATTTTCGTGCGGCGTTCGTCCGCGAGGCCCTGTCAGGGGTCGAGAACAGGGACGGGACGCTGAAGAAAATCTGCGCTGCGTTGAAACGAAACGATGCGCACCTGATCCTCACGGACCTTTTCCATGACGGCGAGTCCATGACGCCGGAAACGGAAGCGTGGTCCGCCGGAGAACGGACGGCGGTTTTCCCGTGGCGGATCGAAGACCTCAAAAAGCTGATGGAAGCGAACGGGGTCGCGGCGCGGATCGTTCGCGACGACAGCGACGATTATTGTGCAATGGCGACGGCGGCATGGTCGAAATTCCTGTCCGAATTCAGCAAACGCGACACGTTGCCGGAATTTCGGGAACTGGTCGCCGAGGAAGCGGATTACTGGAATCGCCGGATTGCGGCCCTTCAGTCCGGCGGGCTGCGCTATTACCGGGTACAGGGCCTGAAGAACGCCTGAGCGGGTTTGCCAGCCGGATGCGTTGACAAGCGCCGCGTCCGCCATTATTGTCCGCCCTCCTTTGAATTCGAGCGCGAAGAAGGCCCACGATGAAGATCGTCAACTCGTTGAAGACAATCAAGAAACGCGACAAGAACTGCCGCATCGTCCGGCGGAAGGGACGCGTGTTCGTCATCAACAAGCGGAACCCGCGCTTCAAGGCCAGACAGGGCTGAGCATCGCCCCGTATCGGGGATTGAGGACCGCGCCGTTCGGCGCGGTTTTTGTTTGAGCCTGTCCGCAAACGGAATCCGGACCGGTTGCGGTTCAGATGAACCGCTCAGTCCTTCTGAAGGAGATCCAACAGCCAGCGCGCGTTCCGGAACAGCCGGGCGTCGTCGCCTTTGGAGGAAACGAGCTGAACGCCGATCGGCATATCGTTCGGGCCCTGGAGTACGGGAAGGTTCAGCGCGGGCACGCCGCACAGGGTCCAGATTGTGCAAAATGCCGGGCTCCCGGTCGATTCGAGCCCGAGGGGCGCTTCGCCGGCGGCTGCGGGGGTGAGGACGGCGTCGTAGGCGTCGAAAATCTCGCCCAGCGCAGCATTGTAGTCGGCAATTCTCTCGATAGCGGCGTTGTATTCGATCGCGCTTACTTTCTGGCCGCGCTCGATCATCGTGCGCAGCACGTTGCTGATCCGGTCCGCGCCGCTCGCGTATTCTTCGGAAAAATTCACGGCCAGGTCCGCCTCCAGTATCCTCCGGTGGTCTTCATGGGCTTCGTCGAACATCGTCGGCAGGTCGACGACATCGATTCGTCCGCCGACACGTTCGACCAGTTCCCGGAATGCGTCCTTCGTCGTCTCTTCCGCCTGATCCCAGACCGGCGTCCGAACGAAGGCCAGGCGCGGCTCGACCGGCGGACCGGCGGACATGACGGCGGAAATCGGCGGTCGCGCGGCGGGACGCATGCCCGGATCGCGGTCGTCATGGCCCATCAGGTTTTCGGCGAGCAGCGCGGTATCTTCCAGGGTTCTGCCGAAAACGCCGATCGTGTCGAGAGGACGCGACTGCTTCAGGACGTTATGGCGGGAAATCAGTCCGATGGTCGGCTTGAAGGCGAAAACGCCGCAATAGGACGCCGGCCGGATCAGCGAGCCGTTGGTCTGCGTGCCGACCGCCAGCGGCGTCATCCGGGCGGCTACCGCGGCCGCCGAACCGCTGGATGAGCCGCCCGGCGTCCGGGCCGGATCGTGCGGGTTTCTCGTTTTGCCCGGCGCAAAGATCGCGAGTTCGGTCGTGACGGTTTTCCCCAGAATTACGGCGCCGGCTTCCCGCAGCCGGGCGATCACGGTTGCGTCGGCCAACGGTCTTCGGCCGGCATGCAGAGGCGTGCCGTTCTCGGTCGGAAAATCCTCGGTATCGATAATGTCTTTTACGCCCACCGGGATGCCGTGCAGCGGCCCTGTCGCGTGGCCCTGAGCGCGCTGTTCATCTCGCCGCCTGGCCTGATCGAGAGCGTATTGGGGGTCCAGATGCGCTCAGGCTTCGATCCGGGGGTCGACTTCCTCGATCCTGTCGAGGCAGGACTGGACCAGTTCTTCGGAACTGATCGCGCCTTCGCGCAATCTCCGAACGGCCTCGGTTGCGGTAAGGGAGAAAAGGGTCATGTGGCCGGGGATGCTGGCGACGACCGAAACAGGGGCGTCGAAGCTACGCTTTCCATCGATCGGTTCCTCCGCAGGCAGATGTCCCGGAAGTCGCAAATTACCAGCGACCAGCCCGGCGGGAGGATGATGACCTCCATCGGTGTCGCGAAGCCGCCCAGAGTCGATCCGGGAGCCAGCATGATCAGCACCGTCATGGGAACGAAAGAGGTCGGCATTCCCGGTAAAAACGCGCCTTGGCGGAGTTTCCCGTTCGCGCGGCCCGGTCACTGGACCTTCGCCGGCTGCCGGGCAGGGCGAAGGACCTTGTTATACTGTATGAAACGCCGCACTTGCCGCGAACTCTATCAACATAGTTTATTTATGCCAACGCGAATGCGGGGCGCCGTCGGATGATACGTTCTATGCTGTTCTCATGCTGATGCCGGAACCGGACAGCGCCGTTATCGGGCGTCGCGAAGATATCGTCGCGGCGTTGCGCAGGATTGTGCCCGGCGACGGCGTGATTGCGGAAGAAACGGCGCTTCGCGCCTATGAATGCGACGGGCTGACGGCGTATCGCCAGCCGCCGCTGATCGTCGTGCTTCCGGAAACGGTGGAACAGGTCGCCGCCGTGCTGCGCTACTGCCGCGAACACGGGGTCAAGGTGGTGCCGCGCGGCGCGGGCACGTCGCTTTCCGGGGGCGCTTTGCCGCTGGCGGACGGAGTCACGCTCGGGCTCGGCAAGTTCAACCGCATTCTCGAAATCGACTACCCCAACCGTTGCGTCGTCGCGCAGCCGGGCGTCACCAACCTGGCGCTGACCCAGGCGGTGGAGGGGGACGGTTTCTATTATGCGCCCGACCCGTCGAGCCAGATCGCCTGCACCATCGGCGGCAACGTGGCGGAAAATTCGGGCGGGGTGCATTGTCTCAAATACGGGCTGACCACCAACAACCTGCTCGGGCTGCAGATGGTGACGATGGACGGCGAAATCGTCCGGCTCGGCGGAAAGCATCTCGATTCCGGCGGTTACGACCTGATGGGGATCGTCACGGGTTCAGAAGGCCTGCTCGGCGTGATTACCGAGGTCACGGTCCGGATTCTGACGAAGCCGCCGTCGCTGCGGGCGCTGCTGATCGGGTTTGGCGCGAGCGACCGGGCCGGCGCCTGCGTCTCCGCGATCATCGCCGCCGGCATCGTTCCCGGCGGGATGGAGATGATGGACCGGGCCGCCATCCATGCCGTCGAGGATTTCGTCCATGCCGGCTATCCGCTCGATGTCGAGGCGCTGCTGATCGTCGAGCTCGACGGGCCGGAAGCGGAGGTCGACTACCTCGTCGGGCGCGTCGACGAGATCGCCCGGGACAACGGCGCGGTCTCGGTTCGGGCGAGCGAGAGCGAGGAACAGCGGTTGCTGTTCTGGGCCGGAAGGAAAGCGGCATTTCCGGCGGTCGGACGCATTTCGCCCGATTATTACTGCATGGACGGCACCATTCCGCGCCGCAGGCTACCGGAAGTGCTCACGCGCATTTCCGAGGCGTCGCAACGCTACGGGCTGGGCGTCGCCAACGTGTTCCATGCGGGCGACGGCAACCTGCACCCGTTGATCCTGTACGATGCCAACCGTCCGGGCGAGCTGGAGAAGGCGGAGCAGTTCGGCGCGGAGATACTCACCCTCTGCGTCGAGATGGGCGGCGTTCTGACCGGCGAGCATGGCGTCGGCGTCGAGAAACGCGACCTAATGGGAACCATGTTCAATGAAACCGACCTGAAACAGCAGCAGCGACTCAAATGCGCGTTCGATCCCGCTCTGCTGCTCAATCCCGGAAAAGTGTTCCCGGTGCTGCATCGCTGCGCCGAACTCGGTCGAGTGCATATCCACGGCGGGGCGACGCGCTTCCCCGACCTGCCGCGATTCTGAGCGCGCCGTGGCAGAGACGATCGATCCCGTTGACGAAAAGGGCGTGCAGGATGCGGTGGCCGCCGCGCTGTCCGGCGCCGAGCCGCTGGAGATCGTCGGCGGCGGTACGAAAAGGGCGCTCGGCCATCCTGTCGCCGCGTCGCGGACTCTGTCGCTCCGCGCGCTGAGCGGAATCGTCTCTTACGAACCGGAAGAGCTGGTCGTCACGGCGAAACCGGGCACGCCGCTCGCCGAGCTTGAAGCGGCGCTCGCCGAGCGGAACCAGTGCCTTGCGTTCGAACCACCCGACTGGCGGGGATTGCTGGGCAGCGCTGGGGAACAGACGATCGGCGGCGTCGTCGCTGCCAACCTGTCGGGGCCGAGACGTTTGCGCGCCGGGGCCGCGCGCGACCACTTTCTCGGTGCGCGGATCGTCACGGGGCGGGCGGAGACCGTGAAAATCGGCGGCAAGGTCGTCAAGAACGTCACCGGCTACGATCTCTGCAAGCTGGTGGCGGGGTCGTACGGTACGCTCGCCGTTCTGACCGAAATCACGCTGAAGACGCTGCCCGCCGCCGAAAAGACGCGGACGATATTGCTGTTCGGACAGGATCATGCCGGGGCCCAGGCGGCGCTGACCGAAGCGCTGCACAGCCCGACGGATGTTTCGGCGGCGGCATACCTGCCCGATGACGTCGCCAGGCGATCCGGTGTCGGATATGTGGCGGATGCGAAGGCTTCCGTTACGGCAGTGCGGATCGAAGGTCCCGGGCCGTCGGTCGAGGCGCGCTGCGCCGCATTGCGCGAGCTGCTTGGCAAACATGGCGCGGTCGAAGAGCTGCACTTTCATAATTCGCGGAAATTCTGGGATGAAATCGGCGATGTGTCGGCCTTTGCCGGCGAGGACGATCCGGTGTGGCGGGTTTCCGTCCCGCCCGCCAGCGCGCCCGGCATCGTCGACGCGGTCCGTACGGAAATCGATTGCGAGTTTTTCGCCGACTGGGGGGGAGGGCTGGTCTGGCTCCGGGTGCCGGGCGATGTCGAAGACGCTGGCGCTTCGGTCGTCCGCAGCGCAATCCGGGAAGCCGGCGGACATGCCACGCTGGTCCAGGCGACCGAAGCGATGCGTCGTCGCGTTGCCGTTTTCCAGCCCCAGCCGAAGGCGCTCGCCGCGCTGTCGGCCCGCATCAAGGACGGGTACGACCCGGCGCATGTTCTCAATCCGGGCCGCATGACAGCGCGCGCGGGCGAGGGCGACTGAAGATGCAGACGCATTTCACACCCGGGCAACTCGCCGACCCTGACATCGCCGCCGCCAACGACATCCTGCGCGCCTGCGTCCATTGCGGGTTCTGCACCGCGACCTGCCCCACCTACGTTCTGACCGGCGACGAGCTCGACGGGCCGCGCGGGCGGATATACCAGATCAAGGACATGCTGGAGGCCGACCGGCCGCCCAGCGCGTCGGAGGTCGTCCATATCGACCGGTGCCTGTCCTGCCTGTCCTGCATGACAACCTGCCCGTCGGGCGTGCACTACATGCACCTGGTGGATACGGCGCGCGCCCATATCGAACGGCGGTGGGTCCGGCCGCTGGGCGAGAGGCTCTTGCGGTCCATGCTGGGCAGGGTCCTGCCCCGACCACGCCTTGCCGGCCGGCTGCTGTCCCTGGCGCGCTTCGCCGCGCCGGCGGCCCGCCTGTTGCCCGCGCCCCTGCGGCGGATGGTCGGGATGGCGGGCTCGGCGACGGCGGCCCGTTCGACCGAGCCCGGCGTTTTCCCGGCGGAGGGCGAGCGGCGCTATCGCGTGGCGCTGCTGACCGGCTGCGTCCAGCAGGCGATCGACGCGAACATCAATACGGCGACGATCCGGCTGCTGACCCGGCACGGGTGCGAGGTCGTGGTGGCGGAAGGGGCCGGCTGCTGCGGTTCGGTCAATCATCATCTCGGGCAGGTAAACGACGCGCGCGCGCTGGCGGCGGCCAATATCCGGGCATGGTCGGGAACGGGCGACGGCATCGACGCGGTCATCGTCAATACGTCCGGTTGCGGCACCGTGGTCAAGGATTACGGGTTCATGTTCCGGAGCGATCCCGAACTCGCTTCGGCGGCCGAGACCGTTTCCGCAAGGACCCGGGATATCTGCGAATTTATCGACGAGATCGGATTAAAGGCGCCGACCGGCGGCGCACGGGGGCGTGTCGCCTACCAGTCGCCCTGTTCGATGCAGCACGGGCAGAAGCTGACGCGTTCGCCGCCGGAGCTGCTGCGCCGCGCCGGTTTCGATGTTGTCGAGCCGCGCGATGCGCATCTTTGCTGCGGTTCGGCGGGAACCTATAATATTCTTCAAGGCGAACTGGCCGATGCGCTGATGGAGCGCAAGCTCCGCGCGCTGCAGGCGCTGGCGCCTGATTTCGTGGCGAGCGGCAATATCGGCTGCATGGTTCAGCTCCGGCCCGGGCTGGGAGTTCCCGTCCTGCATACGGCCGAGCTGCTGGACTGGGCGACGGGCGGACCGAAACCGGAGGCCCTTGGGTCCGGGGAATGAGGCCGGGAAAACCGGAGGTTGAATGGACATGAAGACTCTCATGGCCTGGATGACGACGGCAGCGACATTGAACTTCGCCCAGCCAGTGACCGCCGGCCAAAACGACCCCCGGCTCGATACGCTGTTCGTCGCGCTCCGCGCGGCTGCCAGCGAGCGCGAGGCAGCGCCTATCGAGGCGCGGATATGGGCGATCTGGACAGAATCCGGCATCGATGACATCGATCGGCTGATGGCGCTCGGCATCGCGGCGATGGGGATCCGGGACTTCCGGACAGCAGAGTCGGTTCTGACGACCATCGTCGAGAAGGCCCCGGATTTCGCCGAGGGCTGGAACAAGCGGGCGACGCTCTACTACCTGATGGGGCAGATGGAAAAATCGGCTGCCGATGTCGCGAAGACGCTGTCACTGGAGCCGCGCCATTTCGGCGCGCTGTCGGGGCTTGGCCTGATCCGACTGGCGGAAGAAAACGAAAAGGCGGCGCTGGAAGCGTTCGAGCGCGGACTCGCGATCCACCCCAACATGGCGGGCGCGACGACCTATATCCGCAAGCTCAAACTGAAACTTCTGGGGCGCAGTATCTGACCGGTTTCAGGCCGCGGCGCGCCTGCGCCGCACCGCCGCGATGAAGCCAAGGCCTGTCAATACGATCAGAATGCCCTGCGGTTCGGCGATGTCGACCACCACGTCGGCCTGTGTCACCTGGAGGAACAGCGACGTGCCGCCAAGCCCGTTGGCTCCAAAGAACTGAATGAAATCCAGCCCGACCAGGTTGACCGTCAGATTGTCGAAGAACCCGCTGGTGAACGCGCCGGTATCGAGCTGAATGACCTCGAAGGTCTCGCCCACGGTCAGCGTTGAGGCGAAGAGCGCATCGGCGATCACGTTGATGTTGCCCGAAAGGTCCGCATCGCCGTTGAGGATGGTCAGCAAATCGTGGCTGACGCCGGCGACCGCGCCGAACAGCTCGAATTCGAAGGCCGCAGTCACTGCCTGTACGTAATCGCCATCGGTGATCGTCAGGTGACCCGGCGAATTGCCGACCGCCATTGTGCCGCCGATATTGTTCAGGACGTGCACGCCGGCTCCGTTGAAATCGACGGTGCCGCTGCCGCCGAACCGGCCGCCCTGCAACTGGATCGAGCTGTTCAGGGAGGCCGTGGTCATCGTGCCATTGACGGTCGTCTGTCCGCCCGTCTGGACGTAATTGTCGAAAACGACGTCCAGCCGGCTGCCGGTCTGGACATCCATCAGCCCGTTGGCCTGGGTGAAGTTCGCGCCGTTGGCGATATCGATGCCCAGGGCGCCGGACGCCCGCAGCGTGCCGTTATTGACGAAGCCGGGCGTGCCGGCGCTCAGGGAAATGGCCGCGTTCAAATTACCGGTCGCGTCGATAGTACCGTTGTTCACGAACCCGCCAGTCCCGACGAGGATCGCCCCCGATCCCCGGATGGTCTGGTTCGCGCCGAGCGTAACGATATCGGTTGCCGCCGTGGCGCCGGTCATGACGATCCGGTTGACGCCGCTGTCGGACATGACGATCTCACCGGTGCCGCCGATCGTCTGCGATCCGAAAGCAAAGATTTCGGTGGTCGAGCTGGTGCCGTTCAGGTTCCAGGTGCCGTTATTGGTGATGCCGTTGCGGATTGTGGCGTCGAACTGGTTGTTCTGGATGATGGTCGATCCCGAGGTGACCGTGACGCCGTCCAGGATCGGGGCGGAGGCGCTGAAGGAGTCGATACGGATCGAATTGCCGCCGCTCGAAGTCAGGTTTCCGCCGAGAATCTGAACCTGCGCGCCCAGCCTGACGTCGCCGCCGGTGGCCTCGATGGCCGTGTTGTTGTCGTATGTGCCGGATGCCAGCAAGATGCCGCCGGTTCCTTCGGCGCGCAGGAC
>JAYOEY010000043.1:0-1887 GCA_038116945.1 Rhodospirillales bacterium | reverse complement strand
ATGCCGCCGGTTCCTTCGGCGCGCAGGACCCCGTTATTGACGAAATTGGCGCCGCCTCCGGCATCCGACGAGATGCCGGGATTGATGAGGAGCGCTACCGTACCTTGCTGGCGGATCGAACCGTTATTGATGAAACCGCCTCCGCCCGCGAGAATCTGACCGGCGCCCCGGACAGTCTGGGTGGAGGCGAGCGTGACGATGTCGGTAGCTACGGTGGCGCCGGTCGTTATGATCCGGTTGACGCCGCTGTCCGACATGACGATCTCGCCGGTGCCGCCGATGGTCTGCGATCCGTCCAGGCCGATGTCGGACTGCGTGCTGGTTGCGTTCAGGTTCCAGGTGCCGTTATTGGTGATGCCGTTGCGGATTGTCGTGTCGAACGAGTTATTCTGAACCAGGTTCGACCCCGCGGTGATCGTGACGCCGTCAAGAACAGGCGCGGCCGCGCCGTTGACTATCGAAAAGATCGCATTGCCCCCGCTGGAGGTCAGGTTGCCGCCGAGAATCTGAACCTGCGACCCAAGTCTTACGTTGCCGCCTGTCGCCTCGATGGCGGTGTTGTTGTCGTAAATACCGGATGACAGCAAAATGCCGCCGGTTCCTTCGGCGCGCAGGACCCCGTTATTGACGAAATTGGCGCCGCCTCCCGCATCCGCAGAGACGCCGGGATTGATGAGAAGCTCAACCGTGCCCTGCTGGCGGATCGACCCGTTATTGAGGAGGCCGCCTGCACCGGTAAGAATCTGACCGGCGCCCCGGACAGTCTGGGTTGCATCGAGCGTAACGATATCAGTCGAGGCGGTGGTGCCCGACGTCAGGATCCGGTTGACGCTGCTGTCCGACATGACGATCTCGCCCGTGCCGCCGATGGTCTGCGATCCATCCACGTTTATGTCCGTCAGGCCACTTGTCGCATTCAGGTTCCACGTGCCGTTATTGGTGATGCCGTTGCGGATCGTCGTGTCGAACGAGGTGTTCTGGACAAGATTCGACCCGGTGGTGATCGTCACACCATCGAGTACCGGTACTCCGCCGCTACTGACCACGGACTGAATCTGTCCGCCGCCCGTCGTCGTGAACGAGCCGCCCGTAAAGGTCGTCAGCGATCCCAGCGTAACATTCGATCCCGGGCCTGCTGCCTCGATCGTGCCGAGCGTATTGGTGTAATCGCCGCCAAGCAGGTTGAGGGTGGAACCGCTTTCGGCGCGCAACGTGCCGCCGGTATTGTCGAACCCTTCCGCGCCCGGATCGATGGAAAGCGCTGTCGTATCGTTCGCGACAATGGTTCCCTGATTAACGAATCCACCGATGCCGATCAGGACGCTACCGCCGCCTTCGATCGTGTGGCCGGCGCTCTGCGTGATCGAATTTCCTGTGGTGCCGATCAGCCTGTTGCTGGTGGAATCGTTAAGGCGGAGCGTACCGGTGCCGGTAATCAGCGCCGCCCCCTGCAGGGTCAGTTCCGTTAGTCCTGCGGTCCCGTTCAGGCTGATCAGCCCGCTATTGTTGATCGACCCCGAAGTGATCGTCATGTCGAACGAATTGCTGAAGTTCAGAGTGTCGCCGCCCGAAACGCCGCCCGAAACGCCGAGCGAATCGATGGTGACGTTGGCGTTCAGATTGGTCGTCGAATTGCCGACGCCGCCATTGTCGATCAGGACGCCGAACGTGTCGTTGGCGTCGTTATTGGGAAAGGTCGCCGTCGTCGGCGCCGCGCTGAACGACCAGTTGCCGCCATCGTTCCAGTCGCCTGTCGTGCCGCTCGCCCAGGTCGCGGTGATCGCAGCGCCCCATGCGGCTGTTCCGCTCCCCATGACTGCCGCGATGATGGCTGGTCTTGACCCCGAGTTTGGCCCGGTCTTCATGCGACCTCCGGGGTGCTGTTGA
>JAYOEY010000042.1:0-16420 GCA_038116945.1 Rhodospirillales bacterium | reverse complement strand
CTGCCGCTGACGAAATACGCGCTGCCGACCTACTACATCATCGCGCCGGCCGAGGCGTCGTCCAATCTCGCGCGCTACGACGGCATGCGTTACGGGTTACGCGTCGACGGCGCTGCTCTCGCGGATACCTATGAGGAGACGCGCGCTGCGGGCTTCGGAGCGGAAGTGCGGCGGCGCATCCTGATCGGCACGTACGTGCTGTCCGCCGGCTATTACGACGCCTATTACCTGAAAGGGCAGAGGGTCCGAGCGCTGATCTCTAACGAGTTTTCGTCGGCCTTCGAAAAGGTCGATGCAATCCTGACGCCGACCGCGCCGTCCGCGGCGTTCGCCAGGGGCGAAAAGGCGGACGATCCGATCGCGATGTATCTCAATGACGTGCTGACCGTCCCGGCGAGCCTTGCCGGGCTTCCCGCCATATCCGTCCCGGCGGGATTGTCGCAGGACGGCCTGCCGCTGGGACTGCAGATCATTGCGGGGGCGTTCGACGAGGAAACGGTGTTCCGGGTCGGGGAAACCATCGAACAGGCGGCGGGATTCGATTCGCGGCCAGGCGCCGCGGCGGCGTAGCGGACCGATGCGCTATCATTTCTGGTACGTGCTGATCCATGTCGCTCTCGGGATGATCGGGTGGCAGTATTTCACCTTTACCAATATCGGCGGCATATACGCGTTCGGCGCATCCGCGCTGGTGCAGGCCTACGCCATCTATGAAATTCACCGGGATGCGCGCCCGAAATTCAACGCGATGCAGGCCGAGGTCGAGAGCGCGGTGGAACGGCGCGAGAACGAGCAGGCTTATCGGAACCGCCTCACCCGCACGTGGTTTTTCCGGTCCTGCCTCTATTCGCTGCTGACGCTGCTCGCGGCAATGGCGACGCAGGGCGCGACTCAGTAGGGAGAACGACGTCATGGCGACAATACAGGGGCGGACCGGCGAGTGGGAAATCGTGATCGGGCTTGAGGTCCACGCCCAGGCGATGTCGGAGGCCAAACTGTTTTCCGGCGCCTCTACCGCGTTCGGCTCGTCCCCGAACGAAAACGTATCGCTGGTCGATGCGGCAATGCCGGGCATGTTGCCGGTCATCAACGGTCGCGCCGTCGAGCAGGCGGTCAAGACCGGTCTCGGGCTGAACGCGCAGATCAACCGGCGGTCGGTGTTCGACCGGAAGAACTATTTCTATCCCGATTTGCCGCAAGGCTACCAGATTTCCCAGTTCAGCGATCCGATTGTCGGCAAGGGAGAAATCGAGATTACGCTGGAAGGCGGCGAGACGCGGAAAATCGGTCTTACCCGCATCCATCTGGAGCAGGACGCCGGCAAGTCGGTACACGATCAGGACCCCAGCGCCACCTTTGTCGACCTCAACCGGGCCGGCGTGATTCTGATGGAGATCGTGTCCGAACCGGATATGCGGTCATCGGAGGAGGCTGCGGCGTATGTCACCAAGCTGCGCTCCATCATGCGCTATCTGGGGACCTGCGACGGGAACATGGAGGAAGGAAGCCTGCGTTGCGACGCCAACGTGTCGGTGCGCCGGCCGGGAGACGGGTTCGGTACGCGCTGCGAAATCAAGAACGTGAACTCCATCCGTTTCCTGCGTCAGGCGATCGATTACGAGGCGCGGCGCCAGGTCGATGTTCTGGAAGAAGGCGGCAGGATCGATCAGGAGACCCGGCTGTTCGATTCCGACAAGGGCGTGACGCGGTCGATGCGCTCGAAGGAAGAAGCGCACGATTACCGCTATTTCCCCGACCCCGACCTGCTGCCCCTCACGATATCCGACGACTATATCGAGAAAATCCGGGCGGGGTTGCCCGAACTGCCGGAACAGAAAAAGAAGCGTTATGTCGAGGCGCTGGGCCTTTCGGCATATGACGCCGAGGTTCTGGTTGCCGAACGCGCCGTCGCTGAATTCTTCGAGAAAGCGGCGGAGGGGCGCGACGCCAAGACCGCCGCCAACTGGGTGACCAGCGAGCTTTTCGGACAGCTCAACCGGCATGATCTGGAAGTGGAGGACTCCCCGGTTTCCGCGAGCGCCCTCGGGGGGCTGATCGACCTGATTGCCGACGGCACGATCTCCGGCCGCATCGCACGCGATGTCTTTGAGGAAATGTGGACGTCCGGCAAGGACGCCGCCGCCATTGTCGAGGAAAAGGGGCTCAAACAGGTCTCCGATAGCGGCGCGATTGAAGCCGCCGTCGACGAAGCGATCGCGAATGGCGCGCAACAGGCGGCCCAGTTCCGCGCCGGCAACGAGAAGGTACTGGGCTGGTTCGTCGGCCAGGTCATGAAGGCGACGCAGGGCAAGGCGAACCCGCAGATGGTCAACGAAATCCTGCGGAAGAAGCTGCTGGGTTGAGCCCTCGAAAGGGGGCTGCGCTCGCGGAAGCGTGAATTGCTCCGCGCCCGGACGGCTGCGATATTTGTCATGGAATTGAGGGACGATCGATGATCGATGTCTACACGTGGGCGACGCCCAACGGGCACAAGGTCCATATCATGCTGGAGGAGACCGGGCTGGACTACACCGTCCACGGGATCAATATCCGCGCCGGCGACCAGTTCGATCCGGAATTTCTGAAAATCAGTCCGAACAACCGCATACCGGCGATCGTCGATCGCGACGGGCCGGGCGGAAAGGAACTGTCGCTGTTCGAGACGGGCGCGATCCTGTTTTACCTGGCCGACAAGACCGGTCGTTTTATGCCCCGCCTCGAAGATGATCCGAATGGCCGCTACACCGTGATGCAGTGGCTGATGTGGCAGATGAGCGGGGTGGGCCCGATGTTCGGGCAGGCGAGCCATTTTACCGGCTACGCGCGCGAGCGTCACAGCGAGGACGAACTCCGATACGGGATTAACCGCTATACCAACGAATGCAACCGGCTTTATGGCGTGATGGATCGGCGGCTGGCCGAAGCGGAATTCCTGGCGGGCGATTATTCCATCGCCGACATGGCAGTGTGGCCCTGGTGCCGAGAACCGTCCCGGCGCGGCGTCGACCCCGCAGACTATCCCAACGTGCAGCGCTGGTTCGAGGCGATCGAATCCCGGCCGGCCGTGCAGCGTGCGGTGAAGATACTGGCCGAGGAGTCGGTTCGGCCGGAAAAACACGACGACAAGGCCTGGTCGATCATGTTCGGCGACCGGCAGTTCCAGAAGAATTAAGGTTGGCAAGGAGAAAGGAATGTTCATTCGAAACCTGAAATCGGTCCTGCCGGCGATTGCCGTTGGCATCGGGCTGGCATTGTCCGGGCCATCCCTGGCGGCGGGACCGAACGATACGCTCGACAGGGGGCCCGCTGTCGGGAAAACGATCCCGCACATGCTCAAGACGGTGGACCACCGGAACCAGCATCAGGACTTCAAGTCGCTGGCGCACAGCAGGGGGCTGATCATCCTGTTCTCCCGTTCCGTCGGCTGGTGACCCCACTGCAAGATCCAGGCGGTCGCCTGGAACGACAGGTACAACGATTTCAAGGCGCTGGGTTACAACGTCACCATCGTGACCCATGACACGACTGACGTTCTCGCCAATTTCGTTCAGAGCGAGAAAATCAAATTCAAAATGCTGTCCGATGCGAAGACGGAGATTATCCCCGCCTTCGGGCTGATCAACGAACAGTTCGCAAAAGGGTCGGCCTGGTATGGCGTCGCCCATCCCATGATCTTCGTGGTCGATCCCAGGGGAGTGATTACCCATCGTTTCTCCGGCACCAGCGTTTCCACCCGTCCGGCGGTCAATCTGGTCCTGGGCGCCTTGAAAAAGGGCGCTGGCGGCTAGCGTTGGCGACAGATATGCGAAACTGAACGGCGGCCCCATGGGCCGCCGTTTTCATCTGGCCGCGTCTCTCGCCGCCCGCCCGCCGGCGTTGTATTCTGTCCGCCGAAACTGTCCGGTGAAAGGAGTACGCCATGGCCGTTCTGCTGGCCTCTACCGTTGGACCGCACGCACCCTGGGAAAAGGCTTTGCGAGAGGCGATGCCCGAAGAGGATCTGCGCACCGATCCGGACGCCGGGTCGCTGGACGATATCGACGTCGCTCTGCTTGCTCACAAGCGGCCGGGCCTGTTTCCGCGCCTGAAGAACCTGAAGCTGATCGTCGGGCTTCAGGCCGGCGTCGACAGTCTGCTCGACGATCCCGCGCTTCCTGCCGGCATTCCCATCGTGCGCGCCTGCCAGCCCGGCGGCGACCGGCTGATCGCCGAGTACATGCTGATGCAGGTGCTGATGCATCACCGCCATATCGGGACCTATATCGACGACCAGCGAAGCGCTGCCTGGAACAAGCGCGACGTGTTCCTCGCCAGCGAAGGCCGCGTTGGCTTCATGGGGGTCGGCATGATCGGCCGCGCCTGCGCCGAGATCGTGCGCGATGTGGGGTTCAGCGTGGCGTCCTGGACGCGGACGCCGAACGACATTCCTGGCGTCGAGAATTTCAATGGCCCGGACGGCCTCGCGCCGTTTCTCGCACGCACGGATATCCTCGTGAACGTTCTGCCGTTGACGCCCGAGACCGAGAATATTCTCAATGCCGATCTGTTCGCCGGGCTGCCCGAAGGCGCGCGGATCATCAATATCGGGCGCGGCCAGCATGTGAAGGATGACGACCTGATGGCAGCGCTGGATTCGGGCCATCTCGCCGCGGCGACGCTCGATGTGTTCCGGCACGAGCCGCTGCCGGCCGATCACCCGTTCTGGAAACACCCGAAAATCGTGATTACGCCGCATACCGCCCGCAAGTCGCGCCCCGCCAACGCCGCGCCGCAGGTGGCGGAGGCCATCCGCTGTCTGCGCGCCGGAAAACCGCTGCCGCAGCTGGTGAACCGGGACGCGGGGTATTAACGCTCCACGTTTCCGCTGCGGACCGGCACGCCGAATTCGCGATGGCAAACATCGGCGAGCTTCGCGACCCCTTCGCGGATATCTTCGAAAGTCGAGCTGCCATAGCACAGCCTGAGCCGGTGCGTGGCGGTCGACGGATCGGCAACCCATTCGGGGCCGGGATTGATCGCGACGCCTTCCGCCAGCGCGGCTTCGTACAGTTTCATCGTGTCGACTTCGTCCGGCAGCGTGACCCAGACCACGATCCCGCCCTTCGGCATCGAGACCTCCGCCGCCGTGCCGAACTCGGCGGCGAGGCTTTCGATCATGGTCTCGCATTTCTTCTTCAGCGTCTGCTGGAGCGCCGACACATGGTCGTCGAAATTCGTGTTGCAGAATTCCGCGAGGATCATCTGAGTCAGTGCGCCGGTTCCGGCGTCGGTCTTGAGCGGCAACATGCGTGACATAAGGGGCCAGTCGGCGACCAGAAACCCCAGCCGCAGCGCCGGTGCGATGGTCTTGGAAAACGAACCGCAATAAACGACCTGTCCGCCGCCGTCATCGAGCGCGCGGATGGTTTTCGGCCGCGTGCCGTCGAAGGTCAGGTCGGCATAGCAATCGTCTTCGAAGATGGCGGTGCCGTAGTCGCGCGCGATTTTGAGGAACTCCAGCCGGCGTTCCTTCGTCATCACGGACCCGGTCGGGTTCTGCACCGTCGGCACGGTGTAGATGTATTTCGGGGTGATGCCCTTCGATTTCAGCCCGGACAGAATGGCGTCGAGCGACTCCATCCGGATCCCGCCGTCATCCAGCGGCGCCCCGATCACGTCGGCGCCGATGGTCTGCAACCGGCCGATGGCCCCCTGATAGGTGGCTTCCTCGACGATAACGGTATCGCCGGCCTCGACAAGCGCATCGTTCACCAGGTCGAGCGCCTGCAGCGAGCCTGAAACGATCATGACCTCGTTTGCGGTCCCCTCCATGCCGGTGCGGGTCTTCAGGGTGCGTGCGACGAATTCGCGCAATGGCCGGTATCCCAGCGGCCCGTCGCCAAGCCCGTACATCGCCAGATTCTGCCCCTCGCGGGCGATGACGGCGCGCGAAGCCTCGATGAAATCGCCGACTGGAAACATCTGCGGATCGTTATGGCCGCCCACGAAATTGTAGCGCGGAAATCCTTCGCGCCGTCCGGGCGCGGCCGCCGGCAGGCCGCTGCGGAGCAGGGGGGTATAATCGAATGACATTCAGTACCTCTGTCTGTGCCTCTGCCCGTTTCTCACGCGGTAATCGGCAGATCGCCCTTTTTGGCGTCGATCAGGATGATGGCCAACCGGCAGGTCTCGGCGCCGCGGTTGATCCAGCTGTGGTTGGTGCCTTGCTGGACCATGATATCGCCCGGACCCAGATGCACTTCGGCGCCGTCGTCTAGCTCCATGTCGATGCCGCCGGACAGGCAGAAAATGATGTCGAGCGTGTCGGTGCGGTGCATCCGGCCCGGCATGCCCGCCGGGTAGTCGTTGATGGTGAAGCGGTTGCCGCGCGGCGGCGGCTGGGTGCCGAGGCGGCGCGCGCCGTAATCCTCGTCGGTCCACATCTCGCACGGGCTTTCGTCCATCGACCAGATCAGGGTCGACACCATGCCACGCCCCGACCATTTGTGGTTGGAGGCAATGCCGTCCATGCCGACCACCGCCTTGCCGTTGGCATCATGGGTGGTGACGATACGGCGGATGGGCGGGTTTGGCGGGTCGCCGGTGCCGTCATGAGGCTTGCTCGGTGGCGGCGCGGTTTCGCCCGGGCCAGGCTCGTTCTTGGCGTCCATCAGCACGAAGCCGAGACGCGCGGGCACGTCGCCGCGATTGACCCAGCTGTGATTGGTGCCCTGCTGCACCATCACGTCGCCGGCTTTCATATGGACCGAGGCGCCGTCATCCATGTCCATGTCGATCTCGCCCGACAGGCACACGACATAGTCCAGCGTATCGGTGCGGTGCATGTTGCCGGGACAGCCCGGCAGGAATTCGATTACGCAGATGCGCGCGCCGTTCGGTTCCGGCTCGCGGTTGACGATGCGCTGGCCGTAATCCTCGTCCGACCATATCTCCACCGGCATCTCGTCGGCATACCAGATCAGGGTCGAAACGCTCTGGTTGTGAGGCGGCCATTTATGGTTGGTCGCCGGACCGTCCATCGTGACCACCGCCTTCATGTTTTCGTCGTGGCCCGTGACGATGCGCCGGATGGGCGGATCGGGAAGCAGGGGGTCGGCCATGTTTCTGTTCTCCTGTATGGATCAGTCTGACAGCGGTTTCGGGCCGCCGTCGGGGATATCGACATCGAACGACACGAGCACCACCGCGACCATCGTGTAGAAGCCGATGATGGTGGCGAGGTCGAGCATGGTCTGTTCGCCAAGCACGTCGACCGCCCTGGCGTAGGTCGCATCGGACAGCGAGCGGTCGTGCGACAGCTCCTTCGCCACCTGATAGACGATCTTCTCGTCTTCCTTCTCGATGACCGGTTCCCTGCGCTCGCGGATGGCTTCGGCGATCGCCGGGTCGAGCCCGACTTTTTCGACATATTTCTCGTGCGCATACCATTCGTACTGCGCCGTGTAGGTCCGGGCGACGACGAGGACGGCGAGCTCGACGAGGCGCTGAGGGACCGAGGTTTCGTGCCGCAGATGACTGCCGAACGCGTTGGCCTTGTCGGCAAGATCCGGCGTCCTGAGCCACAGCGCAAACGGCCCCTTGGCGGTTCCGCCGCCGCGCGTGCCGGCAATCTCGTCATTGATGCGTTTCTGTTCCGCCGTCATCTCGTTGAGCGGAATGGGGTCGATACGGGCCATCCTGAGCCTCCCTGGATTTTTCGTTTTGCGGAGTCTGCCGCAGGCGGGCGGGGCGGTCTACCTCGCCGCCTGAATTTGCTATAATCGAACCGAAACGAGGGAGAACAGGCGATGGCGACAGCACTCGACGAAATCACCGCAACACCATTGTCCGACGCGCTTGGCGCGGAAGTCCGGGGTGTCGATGTGAGGGCGCTCGACGATGCGGCGTTCGGCCGGTTGCGCGACATATTTCACGACAGTCTGGTCCTCGTGGTGAAGGATCAGGAGCTGTCGCCTGCCGAACAGACAGAGTTCGCTTCGCGATTCGGCGCGATCCAGTACCACATCTCGCCCGAATATCTGATGCCCGGCCAGCCCGAGGTGATGATCCTGTCGAACGAAATCGTGGACGGAAAGAATGTCGGCATTCCCGATGCCGGCAGCGACCTGCACTCCGATCATTCCTATGTCGATGTGCCGACCGCCTACACCATGCTGTACGCGCTCAGCGTGCCGCGGGACGGCGGCGACACCGAATGGACCAACATGATCGCCGCATACGAGGCGCTGTCCGACGAGATGAAGGAACGGCTCGACGGGCTGGTCGGTATTCACAGCTTCAACCGCCTGCGCAATCCGCGCATGACAATCGGGCCGCGGCACGGCGACGGGCAGGATTACTACAAGCGGTCGCCGCCCGACGCGTTCCATCCCGTCGTTCGCACCCATCCGGCGACCGGAAGGAAGGCGCTCTATATTTCGCCGCGCTTCACCATCGGCATCCGCGGCATGGACGATGCCGAAGCGCAGCCCTTGCTCGACGAGCTGTTCGAGCACATCACCCGGAGGCGTTTCATCTATTGCCACCGCTGGACCGAAGGCGACCTGCTGATGTGGGACAACCGCACGACACTGCACCTCGCTCTTGGCGGCGTTCCGGACGGTCAGATCCGTCACATGCACCGGGTGACGGTGCAGGGAGAAGTGCCGGTCTAGTCGGGCTTTCGTGCAGACCTGAAAGACGGCGACAGCGCGACCCAGATGGACAGGAGCGCGAGCGCGACGACGCCCGCGATGCCGACGATATAGAACGCGGTGGCAAGACCCTGCGTCGAGCTGGTTCCGTCCGCCCTGCTCATGAAGTCGGCCAGGGCACCCATGCCGGGCGGTACCAGAAGCCCGCCGAACCGGTTGAACGAAATCCGCAGAGCCGTCACGCGACCCTGAAGATGCGGCGCGACATTGTTCGACAGGATGACGATCATCAGCGGCAGGTTGAGCCCCTGCGCGAAGCCGCGCACGCTGATGGCGCCCGCCAGCGTTATCAGCAGCAGGGTTGTATAGCTGGTGCCGAACAGCGGCGTGATGGCGATGGCGACAACCGAAATGCCGATCATGACGATCAGCAGCCAGTGGGCGGAAAACCGCTTGAGCAGCGGTCCGGTGCAGAGTGCGGCAGCGGCGGAAGCCGCGCTCGCCCCGCCGATCAGCCAGCCGATGGTGGCGCCCGAGATGCCGATATGTTCGCCCAGCCAGACGACATAGAACGAGCTCTGTACCCCTGACCCGGTCTGGCGCATCACCGTGACCATGATGACCATGGCGACGGCGGGGATCAGCAGCAGCCGGTAGGCGCTGCCGATATTGGACTGTTTCTTCGGCGTGGTCTGTTTTGCTCTTTCTTCCGCGTCGGCCTCGTCCTGCGACTGTTTCGTCGCCTCGCGCGTGTCGGGCAGGAACGAGGCCGCGATCATGCCGCCAGCGATCCACGCGGCGAGGAACCCGAACGCGCCCCACGGGCCGAAGAAATCCCACGTGTAGCCGATCGTGGGCGGGCCCAGAAAGCCGCCGATCCGCGCGACGAATGTCATGCGTCCTGCATAGACCGGCTGGCCCTTCATGAGCTGGCCGACCAGCGTCTGGCTGCCTATCCAGGCGGTGCCTTCGGTGTAGCCCGAGATCATCTGGATCAGCATCACCGCCAGGATGAACATGATTCCGGGATTGGCGGTCGCCTGGCCGAACGGAATGCCGAACAGCGGCGACAGCGCCGGATAGGCGAGCGCCGACAGCACGCCCGCGAATCCGAACAGGATGATGATCCGCTTCGTGCCGAACCGGTCCATCAGCGACCCGGCATAGACCGATAGCGAGACGGTCAGGAACTGTCGCGACGACAGCAGCAGCCCGATCAGAAAGGCGAGATTCTTGTCGATCAGCGCGACCATCAGAAGCGCAACGATGGTGGATGCCATCGACTGCACCGTGCCGTTGAAAAACGCAGTGCCGTAGACCGAGGCCTGCAGACGGGCCGAATAGGATTCGCTCATGTCGGCGGGGTTTCACACGCTGCGGGAAATGACAGGACTAGAATGGGCCCGCCTTCGCGATTCGGCAACGGGGGCGGCTGCGTTCCGCGATTAATTCCTGAACGCCGCCGATCTTGCGACCCAGACCGCCGTGGCGGTCAGCCCCGCCATGCCCAGCCCGCCGACGATGTAGAACGAGGCTTCGAGGCTCGACCACTGCGCAATGGCGCCCATCATCAGCGGGATGATCGCCGTCGTGAGCCGGTTGGTGGTGATGCGCAGCGCCACGATCTTGCCCTGTTCGGTGCTGGAAACCGCCTGCATGCCGATGGACATCATCAGCGGCATGTTCAGCCCCTGGCTGAGCCCGCGCAACGCGATCGCGCCGAACAGGATGAAATAGATTTTGCCGAGCCCCGGCAGCTCGATGAAATCCGCGCCCAGCATCGGCGTGATCGCCATCGTGACGATGGACAGCCCGATGGTCAGGATCAGCAGCCAGTGTTCGCGCATCCAGCGCGTCAGGTAGCCGACGCTGAGCGACGTGCTGGCGGACAGAATATGGCTGAACCCGACCATCAGCCCGATATCGGCAGCCGTGATGCCGAGCTGATGGAGCCAGATGGGATAGAAGCTCTGCTGGATGCCCGACCCCGACTGGCGCATCAGCGTTACTGCGATGACGAGCGCGACCGCCGGAATTCCAAGCATCCGGAATGTCGCCGCGTAATCCGACCAGCGCGGCACCAGTTCCTGCCAGCGGAAGGCGTTGCGCACCTCGTCGTCGGTAGCGGCATCCGAGGTTACGGGTACCAGCCATCCGGCGATCCAGCCGCCTGCGATCCAGAGCGCCATCGCGTAGAACCCGACTGCGGGCCCGTAATGGTGCCAGGCAAGCCCTGCCAGCCACGGCCCGGCGAATCCGCCGAGCCGGAGCGCAAAGCTGAGCCGCCCGGCATAGACCGGCCGCCCCTTCAGCACCTTGCCGACGAGCGCCTGAGATCCCACCCAGCCCATCGATTCCGCCATGCCGGACAGCATCTGCAGCGCGATGATGGCCGACAGAAACGGAAAGAACGGGAACGCCGCCATGACGACGATGCCGGTGCCGGTGAAGATCAGCATCACGCGCCGCGCCCCGAACCGGTCCATCAGCGCGCCGCCATGGATCGCGAACAGCACCGGCATGACCTGCCGGGCCGCCACCACCACGCCGATCAGGAAGGGCTCTTTCACCACGATGGCCGCCCAGAGCGGCATCAGGATCCCGGTCAGGAAGTAGACGTTGCCATTGAAGAATCCGCTGGCATAGATCGGCAGTTGCAGCCGCCAGGGGAAGGATTCTTCGGAGGAATGCGGGGGAGGGGACATGGGGACGGGCAAAAGAAAAGGGCTGTCGGCAGAATGAGCCCGGAACCGGTCGCGCGCAAGCCGGGGCGGGGTAGACCGGCTGCGCGGGAAACCGGATCATGCGTCCGAACCGGAAACAGGGAGACATGGGATGATCACGCTCTACAGCAAGGCGACGTCGAACGGCCGCAAGGCCTCGATCATGCTGGAGGAAACCGGGCTCGACTACGAAGTCCGGCCGATGGCGCTCGAACGGAAGGAAAACAAGGAGGAGTGGTATCTCGCCATCAATCCCAACGGGCGCATTCCCTGCATCGTCGACGATGACGGGCCGGGCGGGGAGAGCGTGACCCTGTTCGAGTCGGGCGCGATTCTCCAGTACCTCGCCGAGAAATCGGGAAAGTTCCTGCCGGCTGCCGGCCCGGCGCGGGCGGAGGTGCTCAACTGGCTGTGTTTCGCGTCCGGTCATGTCACCCATACCGGGCTGTGCGTTCACTGGCAGGTGCGCTGCCGCGACGCGGGCGAGGAGCATGCGCATCTGGAAATGTGGCAGGAGGAGAACGAGCGGGTATACGGCGTGCTGGAGCGCAGCCTGTCGGCGCGCGACTATCTGGCGGGCGAATACTCCATCGCCGACATCGCAGCCTATCCCTGGATTTTCCGCTGGGACATGCAGGAGATCGATCTGGATGCCTACCCCGGCGTCAAGGCGTGGCTCGGGCGCATCGCCGCGCGGCCCGCGGTGGAGCGGGGCATGAACATCCCGCCCAGGGACGACGGGCTTTGATCGGCGGCGCTGTCGCCCCCCTCCCTGACCCTCCCCCGGTCCCGGGGGAGGGGACTGCCAAGTACGGTGTCTGAAGCCCCTCCCTTCGCTTGCGGGGGGAGGTGTGGAGGGGAAGCTATCCCTTGCACACCACCCATTCGCGCGGAAAATCGTTGAGCCGTTCGCAGCCGGTTTTCGTCACCACGACCGTCTCGCCGAACTGCAGCCCCATCTTTTCGTCCGGGGTAATCACGTTGGGCTGGATGGTGATCGCCATGTTTTCGCGGAAGGTGATGACCGGGCTTTCATGGCGCTTGGTGGTTTTTGTCTGGATGATGGGCGGACTCTGGTTCACGCCGTGCAGCAGATCGTCGTAGATCGAATAGCCGAGCCGGTGGATGACCTCAGCTGCTTCTTCCACGTCCTCGGTCGTCGCGCCGTCCTTGATCGCGCCCTCGATGGCGAGATAGCCCTCGACCGCCGCGGCGTGCAGGTCCCGCCATGGTTTCGGCGGTTCGCCGAGAGAGAAAGTGCGGTGAATCTGGCCGGTATAGCCCCAGTAACCGCCGGAAATCTCCGTGATCAGGCAGTCGCCTTCCTCGAGGATGCGTCCGGAATGGAACTGCGCCGGCACCGGAAAGTCCGGCTCGTCCATCTTCATCGAGCTCATGAAATGGATGCCGGCGGTGCCGCCCTCCTTGAGATAGACAGGCTCCAGCAGGTACGGGATTTCGTCCTCGCGCATGCCGGCGCGCAGATTGTCGGCGACCGCCTGCATCGATTTGTCGGTGAGCTCCGACGCCTTCTTCAGGCGCGCCAGCTCTTCCGGCCGCTTGATGGTGCGCATCATGCGGAAGGCGTTGCCGGCGTCGCTGAAGGTCGCGCCCGCATGTTCCTCGGTGAAGCGCAGATAATGGCGGTACGGGATATTGCCTACCAGCCCGATGCGCTTGTTCGAAAGGCCGCGTTCGCCGAGAACCGACGACATGGTCGCGGGCGTGTTGGCGCCGGCCCACCGGACGTCTTCGACCACCGACAGAACGCGCGCCATCGGCACGTGGTTGTAGAGCTGGACGAGGACCAGCGGGTCGCGGTCCGCCTGGAACAGGATGTAGCCTTCGCGCCCGCCCGGCCAGTCGGTCAGCCAGTAGATGTCGGTGTTGAACGAACCTGTGCCGTAGAACAGCAGCGCATCGAGCCCCTGTTTTTCCATCAGGGCCATGACGCGGGCATGGCGGCTCGCCATTTCTTCGTCTGAAAATCTCGGGAACTGGGAAGCGTCGCGCATCATTCTCTCTCTTTTCGTCGGTCAGGTTTTCTTTCGGGCAGACGATAACGGTAGGGGGCGACCTTGCCGCCCGCAACCGATTGCGACAGACTCCCGCGCGATTTTTTGCGAAAAGGGGAGATGCAGGCGCGATGATCGATCTTTACACCTATGCGACGCCCAACGGGCGCAAGGTTTCGATCATGCTGGAGGAATGCGCGCTCGACTATACGGTTCACCTCGTCGATCTGCGGAAGGGCGAAAACTATACCCCCGAATTCCGCAGGATCAGCCCAAACCAGCGCATTCCGGCCATCGTCGATTCCGAGGGGCCCAAGGGTGAGCCGGTACGCGTGTTCGACAGCGGCGCAATCCTGCAGTATCTCGCCGACAAGACGGGGCGGCTGCGCGGCAACGACGACGTTTCGCGGCTGGAGTGCCGCCAGTGGCTGCAGATGGCGCTGGGGGAACTGACCTGCGCGTTCGGACAGGTTTTTCACTATAGGTATATGGTGCCGGAGGGAACGCCCGAAGAGGCAGCGGCCTACGGCCGGGAGCGCGCCGAGACCGAAATGCGCCGCATGGTCGGCGCGCTCGATTTCCGGCTGCGCGAATACGAATACCTTGCCAAGACGTATACGATCGCCGATATCGCGGCCTATCCGTGGATTGCGGCGCACGAATTCTTCGGGTTCGATCTCGACGATTTCGTGGGCGTCCGGAACTGGTATAACCGTCTCAGCAAGCGTCCCAACATCCAGCGCGGCATGGCCGTTCCGGCGATCGCCGGCTGACCGATTTCAGGAGGAATTCCCGGTATGTACGACCTCTATAACTGGCCGACTTCCAACGGCAAGAAAATCAACATCATGGTCGAGGAACTCGGCGTCGATTACGAGATCCATCCGATCCGGATCGGCCAGGACGATCAGTTCACGCCCGAATACGTGAAGATCAATCCCAACAGCAAGATTCCCGCGATCGTCGACCGCGACGGACCCGGCGGGAAGCCCTATACGCTGTTCGAATCCGGCGCGATCCTGATGTATATGGGCGAAAAGCACGGCCAGTTCTTCCCGCAGGACATGGCGAAGCGCTACGAGACGATCCAGTGGCTGATGTTCCAGATGGGCGGCGTCGGACCGATGTTCGGCCAGGCGCATCATTTCCGCCGCGCCGCGCCCGAGAAAGTGCCGTACGGCATCGACCGGTACACCAACGAAGCCCGACGGCTGTGGTCGGTAATGGACGGACATCTCTCGGGCCGGGACTGGTTCGCGGCTGGCGAATACACCATCGCCGATATTGCGATCTGGCCGTGGTGTCAGCGGTACGATTGGCAGGGGGTTGCGCTCGAAGAGTATCCCAACGTCAAACGCTGGTACGAGGCTGTGGAGGCGCGCCCGGGCGTACAGCGGGGCCTCGCACTGCAGCAGAACTGATTTTCGTCAGCGTCCGCTGCCGGTTCACCGCTTTGGCCCACTCCCCATCCGGGCCGGCGCGGCAAAGGCAGTAAATCAGTGTGCGGCGACGAGACGCGGCGCGCAGTCGTTGGCCGCGCGCGGACGCCCGCGCCGGCGCTGCGAACCCAGCTCCTGCCTGATTTCGAGAAGCTCGTCGCGGCATGTTTCGAGATGCTCCAGCTCGCGCTGATCCTCGCGGTCGAGCACCTGAATGCAGCTCAGCTTGATTTCTACGAGGTCGATCAGGTTTTCGACCGATTGCCTGGATAGTTGCATGGTTAACCCCCTTCTGTTGGTCCTCCGTAGCTTCGGTCCCGGATGCTTAAGAAATCGTTTAACGGCGGCGCCCGCGGCATAATTTTTCAGCCGGTCATTAATCGGTCTCTAACCCCGGTTTCCTATGCTGTCTGGGCAACGCGACGCAGAAGGGGAGACCGACCATGAGCCCGCTCGACGGATTCGACATCAACCATGCAATGGCCGACAACGGTTCCGCCCACCGGGACGTCCGGAACGGGCGTCGGCTGAGCGACAAGATTCTGGCGGCTTTCAGCCATGCCTACGCCACCGGGGAAGCCGGGATCGCCCGGCAGCTGCACGACGCTCTCACCGAAAACGAGAAGATCGCCGAGGCCGCGTTCCCGGGCGATAAGCGGAACGGAACGGCCCCGCTCCAGCGGGCCGAACTCTGGGTCGCCTTCGTCGATGCGCGCGACGGATACCGGCTGGCCTGCGACCGCGGCGACGCCGGTTCTCCTGCGGCCGACGCCAGCCTGGCGGTCATGAAAGACGCCTATCTGCGCTGGTCGGCGGCCTGAATACGGGGTTCCCTGAAATTGGCCAACACACCGCATTGACAGCGCCCGGCGCGCGGCCTAGATAGGCCCCTGCATACAGCGTGAAACATCACCACTCCACGGCGGAGGGGTGGCCGAGTGGCTGAAGGCGCTGGTTTGCTAAATCAGTATACGGGTAACCGTATCGAGGGTTCGAATCCCTCTCCCTCCGCCAGTTCCCACCCAGATATTTCTCCGGTTTCGACCAGTCGCGCTCAAAGCGCCACTGAATTGGCGGACTATTGCGGGCGCCGTTTACCGCCCAAATCTTACAGGGCTCGCTGGCTATTCTCTACACGCGGATTTTCTCTGCAGCCGTTTACCTTGACGGCCCCAGTACGCGGCCTTGAATTGAGCGCCCCTGCGGTTTGTTCCGAGGCTTGAGTACCTGAATTTTGAATCGCATTCGCCCGAGCGAGAGCGTTTTTCAAACGTACGGAGGTATGTTGGCAAAAGAATTTTCGCCACTGCTGAAGGGAACGTACGTAATGGAAAAACCCCGAAGCATACGTCTAACAAATCGTCAGGGGGCTATGCCCCCTGGACCCCCAGAGGGTAAAAGGGTGAAAAGGAAAAGGGTAAGCTTTCGCTAGCGCGAAAGCGTCCTCGAAACTCGGAACCCTATGTCGTAGTCCCGCCCCCCGGTGTCGCCCCCGAAGCGGAGCGCGGAACGGAGGTCCTGCGGATCGTAGTGTCTGCCGTCAGCGCCTGTGGGACTGTCCGTCGTCAAAATTTTTGGGCCAGTTGATCGCCTGATTTAACGGAGGATCT
>JAYOEY010000041.1:0-16749 GCA_038116945.1 Rhodospirillales bacterium | reverse complement strand
GGGCGGCCTAACAATCAATGGAGGTTTGCATCGGGTCGTTCCTCGGTTTCGGCAAGTGCTGAGCCGATCCGCTCAACTCGAGAATGCATGCGGTGGAAATACGCTTGGTAGACGGTGAATATTGATAAGAGCAAGCCTTCTCCTGCCTCCGGACGATGAGGGAGATGGTAGCCAAGTTCGTTGATTTGTGAAGTTGAGCCCGATATGACGCCGGCTTCGATAAGGGCACTAATTCTCGCCACCCAAAGCGAATGGAGTTTCGTGGTTACCTTCAATACGGACGGTGACAAGAAATCCAAATTTACGCGATGAGCAAACTGATTCCGGAGATCTTTGATCGCTCGGAGAATCGCTACATCATTTTGCGTAAGAAGACCGACGAGCAAGCCAAGCTGAATTCTTGCGCCAAATGAGCCGACCGGCGCTCTTCCATCGCCGTCCAATCCAAGAAAATCCTCGATTTCTTTGCCCTTGTCTGCGAGGCGAAGAGTCAGCAGTTCTGCCAACGCGCCGTCCAGCACTGCTGTACTAACCACCGCGAGCTCGCGCGGAGAAAGGTTCCGATACTCAGAGTAGATATTGGTTTCTCCGGGGAACACGTCGGCGAGCCATCGTTCAATTTTCCACGCCATGGCAAATTGTACTAGTGAACCGTCTTGCTGCGAGACAAAGGCAAACTACCATCTATGAGTACCCGCTGAAACGCAGTGCTCGCCAGGCGGTACGATTGCATCACATCTTCCGGGGCAAGGCCGCGACCCGCGTGTACTGTCTGCCCTCGCTTGTAGTATAGGCTCTGAATAACCTGATATGCGCGATCCCGGTCGGGTCGGTCTACCGCGACATAGTCAGATAGCGCGCCACAAATCTCCTTCGTCTTCTCCCGTTCGCCGGCCAGATCGAAGAGAATCTCGATGGCGGTCCAAACAAGCACGGTTCCCATTTCCGGCGTGGGAGTCCATTGGGCTTGATCGTAGACGGAGAAAGCCCGAAAAAATCGTTCGTCATGATAAAGTCGCGCCGCAATCGGCAGCATTTCACGCAGCCATAAGATTTCGTCCTCACTGGCCTCGGAACGCGCGGCCGTGAACATCCCAAACTGATGTGGTGCACTCTCGAATGCAACCGCATGCGCTTTTTGCGATAACTCTCTCATATTATCGAAGGGCATGTTCCCTATAACAGCGAGACGAATCGGTGCTGATACGCGAAGCCGCAAAACAGCGGCGACAAGCCATAATGCAACTGATGGCACCAATCCATCGAAAGCCCTCATATCAGTTAGTGCAACCTCCACCCGACTTTCAAAGATAAACCCTCCCTGCACAGCGACCCAGGGCGCAGGATGTGGCGACGTCACAGTAGGCGGAGGTCCAAATGCCATCATGGTAGCACCAAAGGTATCGACGTAGACTCGCCTAAGCGCGACGCCAGGCAATATCTCGACCTTTTCTTTCGAGAGTTCGATCCCTGAAAGGCATCCATAAATTGGCGGAGTCAACGTGTCCCACGCTTCCTTGGCCACTTCTTAACCTCCTATAAAAACCTAGGCGCGCACTAAGCGTCTTGGCGCGGCAAGAGAGCATTCTTTGCTAAATATAATTACTGTTATTGCAAGCTAACTATTTGGCAACGACCGCTTCTGGCTAATTGCAGACCATTCCTGTCGCAATACCCGCCTCTGGTTGACGGTTCATGACGGTCTTAGGGGCGTTAGCCCTGCCGGAGCCCCGTTCGGCCCGTCGCCATCTAATATTCCGCGCCGCAAAAAATAACCCGTTGACGCCGCCCCGCCGGATCACTACATAGGCCGTGGGCTACGACCCCCCAACGGGTCGCGGCTCTTCTGGAAGGGAGAGTTACATGACAGAATCGACAAAACCCGTGCGTCCTGCCGGGTTCCCCAACAATCCGTGTTTTTCATCCGGCCCCTGCGCCAAGCGCCCGGGATGGTCGCCTGACGTGCTTTCCGATGCGCAGCTCGGCCGGTCGCACCGGTCCAAGGACGGCAAGGCCAAGATCGTCGAGGCGATGGGCCTTTCGCGCGCGCTCCTCGGCCTGCCTGACGATTACCGCATCGGCATCGTGCCGGCGTCCGACACCGGCGCGGTCGAGATGGCGCTGTGGTCGCTGCTCGGCCCGCGCGGCATCGACGTTCTCGCCTGGGAAAGCTTCGGCGAAGGCTGGGTCAGCGATATCCTGAAACAGCTGAAGCTGGAGGATGTCCGCACCTTTACCGCCGGCTACGGCGAGATTCCCGATCTGACCCAGGTCGACTGGTCGCGCGACGTGGTCTTCACCTGGAATGGGACGACCTCGGGCGTGCGCGTGCCGAATGGCGACTGGATCGCCGATGACCGCGAAGGGCTCGCCATCTGCGACGCGACGTCGGCGGCGTTCGCCATGAAGCTGCCCTGGGAAAAGCTCGATGTCGTGACCTATTCCTGGCAGAAGGTGATGGGCGGCGAGGCGCAGCACGGCGTGCTGATCCTGAGCCCGCGCGCCGTCGAACGGCTGGAAGGCTACAACCCGCCCTGGCCGATGCCGAAAATCTTCCGCATGACCTCCGGCGGCAAGCTCAGCGAAGGCATCTTCAAGGGCGATACCATCAACACCCCGTCGATGCTGTGCGTCGAGGATGCGCTGGATGGTCTCAAATGGGCCGAAACCATCGGCGGCGCCGACGGTCTGGTCGCCCGGTCGGAGGGCAACCTCGCGGCGATGGCCGACTGGGTGGCGCGCACCGGCTGGGTGGATTTCCTCGCCGAGGACCCGGCGATCCGCTCCTGCACGTCGGTCTGCCTCAAGATCGTCGATCCGGATATCGCCGCCCTGCCGGAGGACCAGCAGGCGGCCGTGCCGAAGAAAATGGACGCGCTGCTCGAAGCCGAAGGCGCGGCCTACGACATCAACGGATACCGCGCGGCGCCTCCGGGGCTCCGCATCTGGGCCGGTTCCACGGTCGAACAGAGCGATCTCGAAGCTTTGTTCCCGTGGCTCGACTGGGCCTTCGCAACGGTTAAAGCCGAACTCGTTTCGGCCTGAGGAGATAGAAATGCCGAAAGTACTGATTTCCGACGCGCTGAGCCCGGCCGCCGTCCAGATTTTCAAGGACCGCGGTGTCGAGGTCGACATGAAGGTCGGCATGAAGCCGGACGAGCTGATCGCCTGCATCGGCGAATATGACGGGCTCGCCGTCCGTTCCGCCACCAAGGTCACGCCGGAAGTTCTCGAAGCGGCGACGAACCTGAAAGTGGTCGGCCGGGCCGGTATCGGCGTCGACAACATCAACATCGAAGCGGCATCGGCCAATGGCGTCGTGGTCATGAACACGCCCTATGGCAATGCGATCACGACGGCGGAACACGCCATCGCCATGATGTTCGCGCTGGCGCGTCAGATCCCGCTGGCCGACCGGCTGACCCAGGGCGGACAGTGGGAAAAATCCAAATTCATGGGGATGGAACTCACCGGCAAGACTCTGGGGGTGATCGGCTGCGGCAATATCGGCAGCCGGGTCGCCGAGCGGGCCATCGGCCTTCGCATGAAGGTGGTCGCCTACGATCCCTATCTGACGCCCGAACGGGCCATGGATATGGGCGTTGAGAAGGTCGAACTCGACGCGCTTCTGAAGCGCGCCGAGATCATCACGCTGCATACGCCGCTGACCGAGTCCACGCGCGGCATCCTCGGCGCCGAGTCGCTTGCGACCACGAAGAAGGGCGTTCTCGTCATCAACTGCGCCCGGGGAGAGCTGGTCGACGAAGGCGCCATGAAGGCGGCGCTCGAATCGGGCCAGGTCGGCGGTTTCGCGGTCGACGTGTTCGCGGTCGAGCCGCCCGAGAATTACAGCCTGTTTGGCATGGAAAACGTCGTGGCGACCCCGCATCTCGGCGCGGCGACGCTCGAAGCGCAGGAAAACGTCGCGCTGCAGGTCGCCGAGCAGATGTCGGACTATCTCCTGACCGGCGCCGTGGTGAACGCGATCAACATGCCGTCGGTCAGCGCGGAGGACGCGCCCCGGCTCAGGCCCTACATGCAGCTCGGCGAACAGCTCGGCAGTTTCGCCGGACAGGTCATCCGGTCCGGTCTCGGCTCGGTCACCATCGAGTTCGAGGGCCATGCGGCCTCGCTCAACACGAAACCGATCACGGCCTGCATCCTCAAGGGCGTCATGTCGCCGATGCTGGAAAGCGTCAACATGGTGAATGCGCCTGTGATCGCCCGCGAACGCGATATCGACGTTTCCGTGGTCAGCCACGACCGCGACTGCGAATACCAGTCCCTGGTTCGCCTGACGGTAGCGGCGGGCGACCGCAGGCTGACCATCGCGGGTACGCTGATCGCCGGCGACAAGCCGCGGATCGTCGACATCAACGGCGTACCGATGGAGGCGGCGCTCGGCCGGCACATGCTCTATACCGTGAACCATGATGCGCCTGGCATCATAGGCGGTCTCGGCACGATCATGTCGAATGCCGGCATCAACATCGCCAACTTCATCCTCGGCCGCACCGCGCCGGGCGAACAGGCGGTGGCCCTGCTGGAACTCGACGAGGATATCTCCAGCGAGATGCTGAAGCAGGTTCGGGGCGTTTCCAACGTTCTCGAAGCAACGCCGCTCCGCTTCTCTGAAATCGCCTGAAACCGGGCCCCGAAACGGGGGCTGTCTGGACAGCTCCCGTTATTCCCGTTATTCCCGATAGGGGATTCGGGAAAAACCGGGGGGAAAAAGTGGCATTCAGGGCGGCAAGTGCGCTGGCGGGCGCGGTCTGCGCATTCATATGGGCCAACGCAGCGTGCGCCGAGGCAGATTTGTCCCATACGGGGGACCTTCTTACGCTGCGCGTGATCGGCGGCTTTTCCGGGGTCGGCGATACGGATGTGGTCAACGGCGGAACCACGGTCGAACGGAACGTCGACGACCTGGTCGGCGGCGCAAGCCTTTCGCTGGGGTACGATTTCTCGAAAAAGGGTCTGCCGTTCCGCGGCGACATCGAATACGCGTACCGGGTTCGGTTTGACTACGACATCCGGATTTTCGGTGGCACCAACGCCGATTTCGAGAACAACCTCAGCACCCATTCGGTGCTGGCCAACCTTTATTACGATTTCTGGACATACGGCAAATTTTCTCCCTATGTCGGTTTCGGGCTGGGCTGGGCGCGCAATACCTCTGATGTCGAACAGACCAAGCTGATCGGCGGGACCAAGGAAACCAGAGAAGAATCGACCGACAATTTCGCCTGGGCGCTGCATGCCGGCGTGAATTACCGCCTCGGACGCAACTGGCGGTTCGAGTGCGCCTATCGCTACAGCTACCTTGGCGACATATCCAGCGGGACGTTCAGCGACGGCAGCCGCGTGTCGACCGACACCTTTACGTCTCACGACGTGATTCTGGGTGTTACCTATGCCTTCTGACCGGCGCGGCATCTGCGGCAGTGTGCTGGCGGCGGCGATCGCCTGTTTCGTCTGCCTGCCGGCGCAGGCCAGCATCTACGACATGACGCGGCTCCTTTACGAACCCCACCCGTTCGACGCGGGACCGGGGCCGTTCGGCCAGGTTGTCGCTCCCGACGCGGCGCCGATGGTGTCCGGCGCCGGCGGGGTCTCCCGGTGAGGCTCGCTGGCGATGTCGGACAAGGCGCGCGCGCCTGCGGCCCGTCCGCCCGCAAACCGCGCCCTCCCCGATTTTCATCTGTTATACGAGGTGCGGGCGGGGGTTTCCCTGCACAATGTCGGTCCGTTTGCTCGAAACGTTGAGGACGGGCCCGATATCGATCTCGAATTTCTGTTCGTATCTCCGCGGTTCCTGCAGTTCATGTTTGCGCCGCATCCTCATGTCGGAGTCCACATCAATACCGTCGGCGATACCAGCCAGCTCTGGGCGGGGCTGGCCTGGAAACGCGACTTCTGGAACCGCATCTTTCTCGAATTCACCTTCGGTCTCGCGGTTCACGACGGCAAGCTGAACGATCCCACCGGGCGCAACCGCGAGTTCGGCTCGCGCGTGCTGTTTCGCGAATCGATCGCGCTCGGCGTGCTGTTCGGGCGGGACAACCGGCACAATATCTCGATCTATCTCGATCACGTTTCGCACGGCGGCCTGTTCGACGACCGGAACGACGGGATGGACAATACCGGGCTGCGCTACGGCTACCGGTTCTGAGCGGCGCTTTCAGCCGGCGACGAACAGGTCTTCCGACGGGTCGAAGCTGGAAATCGTTCCCGTCAGCCCGTCAATATGCCAGCCGTGAATGCCCAGCCGGCCGGAATAGGCGCCATCGATCACCCACGGGTAGGTCATCAGGTTTTCGATCGAGACCCGGATCATTTCCTGCGCGCAGAAACGTTTCCTTTCTTCCGGCGATATGTCCGCCCGAGCTACACGTGCGATGGCTGGCGCGATTTGCCGGGACCAGCGGGGTAGAAACTCGCCCTCGAGCATCAGACCGGCGCGCGGCGCGGTTTCGTCCAGCAACCCGCGCAGCAGCCCGCACTCGGAATGGGTCAGGATAAGGATCGTATCGATTTCGGCGATCCCGAGCGCGTATTCGAGCGACGCCGCGACCGAGCCGTCCGCCGCATCGCCCGCCGAGGGCGGGACCAGCCCGCCGGCGATGCGGACGGTGTAGAACGCGCCGGGCGGTGCGCCGCACAGCGCGTGCGGTTCGACCGGGAGGTCCGGCGGTGCGAAGACGAGCGCCCGGAACCTGCCGGAGTCTCGATCCTCCAGCGACGCCAGCCCTTGCCGGGCGTTGGCCAGCCATGCACCGATATCAGCCATGCAGGCAAGGTCGCCGATTTCGATCCCGCGGACAAGTTGTCCTCGGCACCCGTCGAACATTTTCCAGTCAAGTTACTGTTTTTATGACCCGAAATTAATCGATACGGGCTCGTATCCAGGGAATTTTCCAACGGCTGGATGGAGTAGGGCATTGCTGTCGCAAATCATTCGGGAACGGCGTTTGAACGGTACAGCGCGCGGCATATCCGCAGATGGTCCGGTCATTCGCGGTTTCGGGATCAACCCTGACGGCTGTGTGTTGCCCCCGTGTCACGTGTTACATATTGCGGACGAACAACTTCAGGGCAGGACGAAATGCCGGTTTCCATCCAGGGAGACGATCTCGTTTACCCAGACAGGGTGCATCGTCGCGTCTACAGCGACCCCGAGCTTTTCGAGCTCGAAATGGACCGGCTGTTCGGCCGGGCATGGATATTCGTCGGCCATGAAAGCCAGGTGAGACAGCCGGGCGATTTCTACTGTACGCGGATCGGTCGCGAACCGGTGGTCATGACCCGGCACGACGACGGCACCATTCATGTTCTCCATAACCGCTGCGGCCATCGCGGCGCGCTCGTCGTTGGAAGCGAGAGCGGTCGCGTGGAGGATGCGTTCCGCTGCTGCTATCACGGCTGGCGGTTCGCCACTGACGGGACATTGCTGTCAGTGCCGCAGCGCCAGGGATATCCGGAGAACGGTGTTGCGCCCGGCGATCCGGTCTATGGCATGGCGCCGGTGGCCCGCGTCGACGACTATCGCGGGTTCGTCTTCGCTTCGCTGTCGCCGGATGGGCCGTCGCTTGTCGAGTTTCTGGGATATATGACGACCTCGTTCGACGACCTCGTCGACCGCGCGCCGGACGGAGAAATCGAGGTAGCGGGCGGCATTGCGCGTCACGCCTATAACGGTAACTGGAAGCTGATCTTCGAAAACGTCAATGACGGCCTGCATCCGCTGACCGTGCATCAGTCCTCAATCGAGGCGGCGCGCGACCAGGACGATAGCGCCTGGAGCGACGGGGCCGGCGAAATCGCGGTGCGCCAGATGCGTCAGAACGGCGCTCCCTGGGATATGTGGGAAAATCAGATCGGCCTGTGGGCCTACCCTAACGGGCATTCCTATCTCGGCGACTATCACGACGATGCGAAGCTGGTCGCGGCGCAGCGCGATCCGTCCTTCGACGAGTATCTGGCTGCGATGGAAGCTGCCAAGGGAGCGGACCGGACGCGCGAAATTCTCGGCGTGCTGCGCTGGAACACCAACATCTATCCCAGCCTGAGCTTCATGAGCCAGTTCCGGCAGATTCGCGTGATCCGGCCTGTTTCGGTCGACCGGACGGAGGTGCTCGGGTTCTGTTTCCGGCTTAAGGGCGCGCCGGAGGCGATGTTTCGCGACACCATCCGTTTCGCCAACGTCACCAATGCCGTCGCGTCGCCCGTGCTGACCGACGACCTGGAAACCTATTTCCGGCTCCGCTGCGGCCTCGACTCCGCGGGGAATGACTGGGTCCCGACGTCGCGCGGGCTGGGAAAGGACGCTGAAGACGGCAATGGCGGCTGGCAGGCGGAAAACGGGCTGAGCGAGCTGCATATCCGCAACATGTTCAGATGCTGGTCTGCCTATATGGGCGAGGCCGCCCGATGACCGCGAACATTCGTCTCATTGAGCAGTTTCTGTTTCACGAAGCGCGATTGTTGGACGAGGCACGGTTCGAGGAATGGCTCGCGCTTTTTACCGAATCCGCCTGGTACTGGGTGCCGATCGGGCCCGATCAGCCCGACCCGTTCGACTCGGTTTCCATCATCTATGACGATCGCCGCCTTCTCGAGACCCGCGTCAGGCGGCTTCTTAACCCCAATATTCACGCCGAAGAGCCGCGCACTCGCACCAGCCGCATCGTCGGCAATATCGTGCTGGAAGATGATGCCGGTCGGGACGGAGAACAGGTCGTGTCGTCGCGCTTTCAGATGGCTGAATTCCGCCGCGACCGGCAGCGGATCTTCGCCGGCGGCGTGCGGCACGGGCTGATACGGACGGAGGACGGATTCAGGATCGCCTGGAAACGGGTTGATCTTATCAACAGCGACGGCATGCTTGAAGGCATCAGCATTCCCTTCTGATCGTTAAGCGCGATGTTTGGGGCCGCAAAAATGGTTTACCCTTTACGGCGAGCGCCGAAAAACGCTAGATAGCCTCGCGCCGCCATAAAATCGCCCGAAGACAGTCCAAATTCATGACGGAACAGCAAAAAAACGCCCTTCTGCCCGCCGGCCTGCGCGACGTTCTCCCGCCGGACGCGGCATTCGAGGCGGAGATCGTCGAAAAGCTGGTCGCCAGTTTTCAGGCGCGCGGTTACGACCGGATCAAGCCGCCGCTGATCGAGTTCGAGGAAGGACTCCTGAGCGGTGCGGGAATTGCGCTGGCGCCCCAGACTTTCCGCCTGATGGATCCCGGATCGCAGAGAATGATGGGGGTCCGCGCCGACATAACGCCGCAGATCGCCCGAATCGCGCGAAGCCGGCTGTCCGGTGCGCCGCGGCCGTTGCGGCTTTCCTATGCCGGCGACGTCCTGCGCGTGCGCGGAAGTCAGTTGCGTCCCGAACGTCAGATCGCGCAGGTCGGCGCGGAGCTGATCGGGTCGGCGGCGCCGGCCGCGGACGCCGAGATTATCGCGATGGCGGTCGAGGCGCTCGAAGAGCTCGGGATCGAAGGCGTGAGCGTCGACCTGACCGCGCCGCGTCTGGTGCCTGCTGTTCTGGCTGCGCACGATGTTTCCGGGGATTCCGCCGAACGGCTTCGAGCCGCCCTGGACCGCAAGGATTCCGCCGGTGTTCGGGAATGCGCCGGCGACGCGGCGGATATCCTGACGGCTCTCCTCTCGGCGACGGGGCCGGCGGACAAGGCGCTTGCCGCGCTGCGCGGGCTCGATCTCCCCGACGGCGCGGCGAAGGAACGGGAACGCATCGCGGAGGTTGTCGACCTGCTGTGCCGGGCCGTGCCGGATATCCGGATAACGCTGGATCCGGTCGAGCATCGCGGCTTCGAGTATCACACCGGGGTCGGGTTTACGATCTTCGCGCGCGGCGTGCCGACCGAGCTGGCCCGCGGCGGGCGATATCGCGTTCTGGACGGTGTCGGCAATCCGGGCGGCGAACGGGCGACAGGGGTGACGCTTTACGTCGACACCATCCTCGGCATCGTCGCGGGGCCGGCCGGAAACCGGCGCCTGTTGCTGCCTGCCGGCACTGCGGCGGCCATCGCCGCGGCGCTGAGGGGCGAAGGGTGGGTCACTGTGGCGGCGCTCGAAGTTGCCGGCGATCCGGCGGATGAAGCGAGACGGCTTGCATGCAGCCATGTGCTGCGCGATGGTGCGCCTCAACCCGTCTGACGAAACTCCGAATACAAGGAAAGACGATGTCGAACGTAGCCGTGATTGGCGCGCAGTGGGGCGATGAGGGCAAGGGCAAGATCGTTGACTGGCTGTCGAGCCGGGCCGACGTCATCGTGCGGTTCCAGGGCGGGCACAATGCCGGCCATACGCTGGTCATCGGCGGCGTTACCTACAAGCTCAGTCTCATGCCGTCCGGCGTCGTCCGTCCCGGCAAGCTGTCGATCATCGGCAACGGCGTGGTGGTCGACCCGTGGGCCCTGCTGGCCGAGATCGAAACCCTCGCCGGGCAGGGAGTCGCGGTTACGCCGGACTCGCTCTGCCTCGCCGATAACGCATCGCTGATCCTGCCGCTGCACGGCCAGCTCGATCGGGCGCGCGAGGCGGCGAGCGGCGCGGGGAAGATCGGCACCACCGGGCGCGGGATCGGTCCTGCCTACGAAGACAAGGTGGCGCGGCGTGGAATCCGGGTCTGCGATCTCCGCGAAGAGGCCACCCTGGGCGACAAGATCGACCGGCTTCTGGTTCATCACAACGCGCTTCTGCGCGGGCTGGGCGCCGAGGAGATTGATCGGCAGGACCTGCTCGCACGGCTGCACGAGCTGGCGCCCAGGCTTCTTCCCTATGCCGGTTCGGTCTGGCAGCGGCTCGACGAGGCGCGCCGCGCCGACAAGCGCATCCTGTTCGAGGGCGCCCAGGGCGCCATGCTCGACGTCGATCACGGGACCTACCCGTTCGTCACCTCGTCCAACACGCTTGCGGCGCAGGCCGCCATCGGGTCCGGAATCGGCCTGAAGGCGATCGGCTACGTTCTGGGCATCACCAAGGCCTATACGACGCGTGTGGGGAGCGGGCCTTTCCCGACCGAGCAGGAGAACGAAATCGGCCAGCTTCTCGGCGAGCGGGGGAGGGAATTCGGCACCGTTACGGGCCGCGCACGTCGCTGCGGATGGTTCGACGCGGTCATGGTGCGTCAGGCCATCAGGGTCGGAGGCATTGACGGGATTGCGCTGACCAAGCTCGACGTGCTGGACGGGCTCGAAACGCTCCAGGTCTGCACCGGTTACCGGTATCGCGGCGAAACGATCTCCCATTTTCCGTCCGGACGAGACGCGCAGGCCGAAGTCGAACCGGTCTATGAAACGCTCGATGGCTGGTCGGAAAGCACCTTCGGCGCGCGAAGCTGGGCTGAATTGCCGGCGACCGCGGTCAAATATATCCGCCGCATCGAGGAACTGATCGAAGCGCCGGTCGCACTGCTGTCCACCAGCCCCGAACGCGACGATACGATCCTTGTGAAGGATCCTTTCTCGGGCTGACCGGAAATCGGCTCGGGCCCGTCCGTTTGCCAGGGCCCGCGGGGAACGGCGTTATGGCAGGAATTCTGCCGCATTAATTATTTCCGTTAACCGTCCGTTCGCTTTGCCGGACTAGTCTTATCCTGATTTTAACCGGAAATTCGACTGGCTGTTGGGCCTGTTGATCATGGCGGACGACATTCAGAACAAGGACCCAGGCTCGGCGCAGGCGACCGGCGGCCTCGAAATCGTCGTCGGCGGCAATTATCACGTGCTCGCCGGCGAACGCATGCCCGGGCTGGACCTCGGCAAGGTCAAGGCCTACGCGGTCCGCGACGACCGTACGCCACGGGAAAACCTGTTCGCACGCATCTGCCCTCCCGATGCCATGCCCCGCATGTCCAGCATCGGCGCGGTTCGTAACCTGACCGAGACCAACCTGATGCGGCCGCTCGATTACGACACCGTAAAATGGCCCGGGATCGAAGGACACTGCACGGCGCTGATCTACAAACAGCCGGCCCATGAAGCCCTGATGAAGCCGGATGCCACCACGATAAACGCCATGCATCCGGACGAGATTACGCGCTGCGTCCTCGGCCCCGCCATTCTGACGCTCGGATACATGGCGCAGCGCTCGCTGACCCATCGGGCCATCCGGCCCGACAACATTTACTGGGACGGCCTGCTCAAGACTTCGATCATCCTGGGCGACTGTCTGTCGACCGGGCCTGCGATGCTGCAGCCGGTGCTTTTCGAATCCATCGAATCCGGCATGACGCCGCCGATCGGACGGGGTCCCGGCACCATAGCGGACGATTTCTACGCTCTTGGCGTAACAACCCTCATCCTGTCCACCGGCAGGGTTCCGCTGCAGGGACTGACCCCGGACGAGATCATTCGCGAGAAACTGAAACACGGATCGTTTTCGGCCCTGATGGAAGGCGAACGCCCGCCCTTCGGTCTTCGCGAACTGCTGCGCGGCCTTCTGTCCGACGACAGCTACAACCGCTGGGGTCTCGAGCAGCTCGAACAGTGGCGGTCCGACGGGCAGAGGTCTTCCGTTCAGGAGGTGCGAACCGGAGCGGTGCCGCGGTCCTACAAATTCGACGGAAAGGACTATTCTAATTATCGCCTGCTTGCAGACGCGTTCGGCAGGGACATGAAGAAGGCCGCGACCGCCATCGCCGATCCGCAGTTCGATGAATGGCTGCGGCGCGGCCTGAACGATCATGTGCTGGCGGACCGGATCAAGTCGATTCTCCATTTCGGTTCGGATTCGAAAAATTCCGGCCGGCCGGGCGCATCCCAGGTATCGCGCGTCTGCATGCTGCTGGACCCCTACGGACCGATCCGCGCGAAAGGCGTTGTGGCCATGCCGACCGGTCTGGGCAATGTCCTGTCGGATGCCTTTATCCGGAACGATACGTCGGCGATCGACGCCGTGCGGAACTGCCTGACCGATGGTGCGGGGGCGGACTGGTACAGGCTGAAGGGCGATACCGAGACGGTGATCTACCAGCAGGAGATAAACCAGTTCGACCGGATGCAGCAGTTCCTGGCGAACAAATCGCTAGGGTACGGCATCGAACGCTGTCTCTATGTGCTGGATCCCCATCACGCGTGCCGAAGCAGGATCGTCAAAGGCGAACATGTCGGCGAGGCGCGGGATTTGCTGCCTGCGCTCGAACAGGTGGCGAAACGAACCGGCGAGTTGTCTCCCGTCGTCGACCGTCATTTGATCGCCTACATCGTCACGCGCTTCAAAATCAATATAGACCGGCAGCTTGCCTCGCTCGAAAACGATCCGGACGACGATCTGGCCGTCAAGCTCGCCATGCTGACGATCTGCGCCCGCATTCAGACGAAACACGGACCCATGGAACTGCCGGCACTGACCGCCTGGTTCGCCCGGCAGGTCGAGCCGGCCGTCAATCGCATCAACAGCAGATCGTTCAGGGAGCAGATGCGCAAACGCGTTCGCGCGCTAGCGACCGGCGGCAATCTTTTCAAGCTTCATGCCTGTCTCAGCAACGACAAGGCGTTTCGGCAGGACGACAACGCGCGAAAAAAAGCCGCTCGCGAATTCGCCCTTGCCGCGAAGGAAATCGCGCAGCTCGAGTCCCAGGAGTTCAGGGACAGCGCCCAGCGGTCGGGATGGAAGATCGCGAGCGGCATGAGTACTTCCGTGTCGTTCCTGACCGTTTTCTTCGTCGCGTTCGGATAAGTTCGGGGAGCAGCAGTCATGGCCCGGCCTGCAAAGCGAGACGCTCGAAAACCCCTGTTTTTCGCCACGTTCGCACTGGTCCTGCTGTTTGCGGCGTTGCCGACCGCGACGGTTCTGGCGATCGGCATGGCGCCCACCCTTGCGGCGCTCATCGTTGATGTCACGCCCGGCCGCTATCTCGCCAAATGCGTGGCCGGCATGAATTTTGCCGGTGTCGTGCCCTTTCTGCATCGTCTGTGGTCGACCGGGCACGATCTTCATGGCGCGCTCGAAACAGTCACGGACATATTCGTGATCTTCATAATGTATGCCTCCGCCGGGCTTGGCTGGCTGCTGTTTTTCGGTTTTCCCAGCGCGGTCGCCACGTGCCGGTCGCTGAACGCGAAGCGCCGCATCTATTTCCTGCGCGAGAAGCAGAAGACCCTGTTGGAAGAATGGGGCGAATGCATCCTGCCGCCCGGTATGGCGGTAGACGGGCAGGATGCCGGCGACAAGGATTTCGATCCGGAAGCGGCCGCCGACGGCGCGCAGCTGCAGAAGGCGGGCGGCTGACCGGACGCCGCGGCGCCTAGTCGGAAATCTGGCTGTCGATGACGGCGTTGCGGATCGATTTCTGGATTTTCTCGAACGCCCGCACCTCTATCTGACGGACGCGTTCGCGGGAAATATCGTATTCTTCGCTGAGCTCTTCGAGGGTCCTGGGATCTTCCGACAGGCGACGTTCGGTGAAGATGCGCCGTTCGCGATCGTTCAGCGTTTTCATCGCTGCTACCAGCAGCCTGTGCCGGTTGGTCTGTTCTTCCCGCTCTCCCAGCCGGTCTTCCTGGGTCGGCGAATCGTCGACCAGCCAGTCCTGCCACTCGCCTTCGCCATCGACCCGCAGCGGCGCGTTGAGCGAACTGTCGGGCGCCGTCAGGCGGCGGTTCATCGAGATGACATCCTGTTCCGGCACGTTGAGCGCGGTGGCGATCTGTTCGACGTTTTCCGGCGACAGGTCGCCGTCCTCCATCGCCTGGATCTGGCCCTTCATCTTGCGCAGGTTGAAGAACAGCTTTTTCTGGGCGGCTGTGGTGCCGATCTTGACCAGCGACCAGGTGTGGAGGACGTACTCCTGGATCGACGCCTTGATCCACCACATCGCGTAGGTCGCGAGCCGGAACCCCTTGTCCGGATCGAAACGCTTGACCGCCTGCATCAGCCCGACATTGCCTTCCGAGATCAGCTCCCCCAGCGGCAGACCGTAGCCGCGATACCCCATGGCGATCTTGGCGACCAGACGGAGGTGGCTGGTCACCATGCGGTGCGCCGCATCGACGTCTCCCTGCTCGGTCCAGCGCTTGGCCAGCATGAATTCCTCTTCCGCCGACAGCAGGGGAAACTTGCGGATTTCCTGCAGGTAGCGGGAAAGGTTGCTGGCGGGATCGACGCTGGTCGCCGCGACGGGAAGATTGGCCCGGCGGCCGGTTGCCGCAGGGGAACCGGCGTCATCGGCCGCTCGAGTGTTCGATGTCTGATCGTTCATGATGGCGCATTATATCCAATGATCGGGACGGGTTCAATTATTTTATAATTTCTCAAAAATATCTATTAATACAGTAATATCACGTGGTAATTTCGATTCAAATCTGACGGAAGCACCGGATTCCGGATGGCGGAATCCAAGCGTGGCGGCATGCAGGGCCTGGCGTTCGAGCATCGCGACCGCTTCCGTCCCGGCGACTCCCAGGGGCTGCCGCCGCGCCCGGCGTGCGCCCCCGCCATAGACAGGGTCGCCGATGACCGGATGGCCGATATGGGTCATGTGTACACGGATCTGGTGCGTCCTTCCCGTCGCCAGACGGCATTCGACGAGGCTGGCAGCGGCCTCCGGTCCTGCACCGAAGCGCTGTTCGACGCGATAGCGCGTCAGCGCCGTCTTGCCGCGTCCGGTGACGACGGCCATCTTTTTCCGGTTTTGCGCGCTGCGGCCGATATTGCCTTCGATATCGCCGGACGGCGGGCTCGGCGCGCCCCACACGAGCGCCCGGTAGGCGCGTTCCATGTCGTGCGCCGCGAACTGTTCGGAAAGCGACCGGTGCGCCGCATCGGTCTTGGCGGCGACCATCAGCCCGCTGGTGTCCTTGTCGAGACGGTGTACGATCCCGGGCCTGCGCACGCCGCCGATTCCGGACAGGCTGTCTCCGCAATGCGCCAGAAGGGCGTTCACCAGCGTGTTCTCCATGTTGCCCGGCGCCGGGTGAACGACCAGCCCGGCGGGCTTGTCGATCACGATCAGCGAGGAATCCTCGTACACGACATCGAGCGCGATGGCCTGTGCCCGGGGCGTCGTATCCACAGGGTCGGGCACAAAGATGGCGAAACTTTGGCCCTGTTTGACCCGGAAATTGGGGTCGGTTATCGTCCCGCCCGCCGCTTCGCGGACATGGCCGTCTTCGATCAGCGCCTTGATCCGCGAGCGGGAAAGACCGTCGAGCGCGCCGGCCAGCGTGCGGTCGAGCCGTTCGCCGTCGCGGGAGGCCTTAACGGTCTGCTGTTTTCCGGGCCGGTTGTTCGTCATATGCGGAGATGACCCCAAAAAATGAAACTGCTCAAGGCTTCCGTCATTACCATGGGAATCCTGATCCTCGTCGGTCTGACGGTGGTGATCGTCGAAGTCATGCGCAGATACGGCGCGGATGACGGCCAGGCAGGCGGCGCGCAGACGGCGCGGCCGGGCCTTTCGGTGCCTGTGGAGCGCGGTTTCGGCGACCGGAACGTGCCCGTACCCCGTGGCGCGGAGCCGCTTGAGACCCGCATCGACGGCAACCGCATCGTCGTCAGGCTGCGTCTCGCGGGCGGCGGTCACGCCCTCCTCGTGATCGACGGGACGACAGGCGAGCGGGTGGGGCTGATCCGGCTCGACCCGCGCGGCGACTGACGCGTCACTTCTCCCTTGAAAGCCGGACCGTATTTCCCTATTTAGGGCGCTCCTGACAGTCGTCACGGCCAGACGTCCCCTTCGTCTAGTGGCCTAGGACATCGCCCTCTCACGGCGAAAACAGGGGTT
>JAYOEY010000040.1:0-18357 GCA_038116945.1 Rhodospirillales bacterium | reverse complement strand
TGTCGCATAATGTATATTATGAATAAGTTAGGTGTCCGTGTTTCGGGAAAATCCGGGCTCTTCGGGAATATCAAGAACCATCCCGTCAAACGCCGGCTCGACCCCCTCGGGACAGGACGCCGCCAGCGCATCGTAATCCGCTTCGAAACTCATATGGGTCAGCACGGCATGCCTGACCTGCAGCCGATCGATCCACGCCAGAGTTTTCTCCAGATGAGCGTGCGTCGGGTGCGGACCGCCGTCCCGTAGACAATCGACGATCCATGTATCGATCCCCGATAGAAGGTCAAAAGCACGATCGTCCAGTTCGACCACATCCGTGGAATAAGCGAAACGCCCAAACCTGTACCCCCAGGACCGGCAGATGCCGTGATCCTGTTCGAACGGCACCACGCCATCGAATGGTCCCACCGAAATCGGATCGTTATTATCGAACGCATGGGTCCGCATGATCGGTTTGTACAGATCGAACGGATCCTGTGTATCTTCGAACAGATAGCCGAACCGCTGTTTCAGCCGATCAAGCACATCGGACGGTCCATACACGTCGAGCAGCTGTTTCCGTTGGCGCCAGATACCGCGTAAATCGTCGATCCCCATCACATGGTCGGCGTGTTCATGCGTATATAGCACCGCGTCGACGCTCTCGATCCCGCATCGCAGGAACTGTATTCTAAGATCGGGAGACGTATCGACGAGAATTCGGAACCCGTCCCTTTCGACGACGATCGACGGCCGGGTGCGAAAATTCCTTGGATTCTCGGGATTGCAGGCCCCCCAGTTACCGGTTACCAGCGGCACGCCGCTCGAAGGTCCGCAGCCGAGTACCGTAACTTTCATGAATCGGCGGGTTTCCGGGCCCTGGAAAACAGGCGAAAGAAGTTTTCGGTGGTCGTTGCCGCCAGTGTTTCTGGATCGATGCCTTTAAGTTCGGCCGCTTTGTTCGCGGTATGGATCACGAAGGATGGCTCGTTCCTTTTGCCCCGATTGGGCGCGGGAGCCAGAAACGGCGAATCCGTTTCGACCAGCAGCCGATCGAGCGGGACATCCCGAACGATGTTTCTGATGTCTTCGGCGTTATTGAAGGTCAGAATTCCCGAAAGGGAAATGTAGAAACCAAGGGCAAGCGCGCGTTCAGCGAGATTTCGGCCGCTTGCGAAACAGTGCAGAACCCCTGAAAACCGCCCTTTCGCATACTCCTCTTCAAGGATATCGGCCATATCCTCGTCAGCATCCCTTGTGTGAACGATCAGCGGAAGCCCGGTCTCTCTCGCCGCCGCGATATGTTCGCGGAAACTGTCCTTCTGGTCGTCGCGCGGGCTGGTGTCGTAGAAATAATCGAGGCCGGTTTCGCCGATCCCGACGACCCTGGAATCCTCCGCGAGCCGGACCAGTTCCGCCGCCGGCACCCTTCCCTCTTCCGCGACCTGGTGCGGATGCACCCCGACCGAACACCAGATTCTGTCATTGCTCCGCGCAATGGCGCTGATCTGCTCGAAACGGCTGACGCGGGTGCAGATGGTGACCATCGTGCCGACCCCGGCATCGAGAGCCCGCTGTACGGTTTCTTCCCTGTCCCCGTCGAAACGGTCGAAATCGAGGTGGCAGTGGCTGTCGACCAGCATGCGGATCAACTCCCGGTCCTGGCGGTCTCTTCCTCAACGAAGCGCGGAAACACGCCCTCGGGTTTCGGCAACGGTGTGCCCGGTACCATGCGTCCCGCGTCACCGAACCGGTCGAAAGACCTGTCCTGTCCGGAAATCGCCAGCTGATCGAGCATTGCCGCGGTCGCGCCCGGCATGAATGGCTGAAGAAGAAGGGCGATATTCCTGATGGTTTCGACCAGCGTGTAGAGAACCGACCGCATGCGGTCCGGGTCTTCCTTGTTCAGTTTCCAGGGCGCCTGGGCGTCAACGTAGCTGTTGGCGGCCCGAACCACCCTCCAGACTGTCTCCAGCACGTCATGAAAGGCCTGCCGTTCGATATGGCTCCTGCATTCCGCCAGCATGGCGTCCGCAGCCACGGTCAGCGTCTTGTCGTCATCGGATGCAGGGCCGGGTTCGGGCAACACGCCGTCGCAATAGCGTTGCACCATCGACAGGACGCGCTGGGCGAGGTTGCCAAGGTCGTTCGCAAGATCGCTGTTGATCCGATTGATGATCTGTTCCCGCGAAAACGAACCGTCGCTTCCGTAGGGAACCTCGCGCAGCAGGAAATAGCGAAGCTGATCGAGGCCGAACTCCTCCACCATGTCCGACGGCGCCAGCACGTTGCCGAGCGATTTCGACATCTTCGCACCCTCGACATTGAGGAACCCGTGGCCGAATACGCGTTTCGGCAGTTCGATCCCCGCGCTCATCAGGAAGGCCGGCCAGTAAACTGCGTGAAACCTCAGGATATCCTTGCCGATGATGTGGACGTCCGCCGGCCAGAAGCGCGCCATTCTCCCATCGGCGTCGTCAGGAAAACCGAGGGCGGTAATGTAGTTGGTCAGCGCGTCGAGCCAGACATACATGATGTGATCGGGGTCGCCGGGTACGGGCACGCCCCAGTCGAACGTAGTGCGCGAGACCGAAAGATCGCGGAGACCCTGGCGGACAAAGCTGGTCACCTCGTTGCGCCGGAAATCCGGCTGAATGAAATCCGGGTTCCGCTCGTAATGTTCCAGCAAGCGGTCTCCGTAGGCCGACAGGCGAAAGAAATAGGACGGTTCCTCGACCCATTCGCATTCGGCGCCGGATGGCGCGATTTTTTTGCCGCCCTCGCCGTCGGTCAGTTCGCTTTCGTCGAAAAACGCCTCGTCGCGTGTCGAGTACCATCCTGCGTACTTGTCGAGATAGATATCGCCATTATCGGCGATCCTCCGCCAGATTTCCTGGGACGCCGCGTAATGGACATCCTCCGTCGTGCGGATGAATCGATCGAACGATATATCAAGAAGATTGTCCATCTCCTTGAAATATCCGGATATTTCATCGCAAAAACTCTTCGGGTCGACCCCCGCGTCGGCAGCCGACTTGGCGACCTTCTGACCATGCTCGTCCGTCCCGGTCACAAAGCAGACATCGTAGCCGTCCAGCCGCTTGAACCGCGCCAAGACATCCGTCGATATGACCTCATAGGCATGCCCGAGATGCGGGCGGCCGTTCACATAGGCGATCGCGGTCGTGATATAGAAACTCTTGTCCGACATTACGGGTTTGCAGTCCTGTCCCCGATCAGGCGCGCATCGCGCCCTGCATCGCGGCAAACATGTTGAGAACGATCTGTTTTCTGTCGAGATTCAGCCGATCCGTCTGATCCGCCAGACTGTTGACCTTCTCCCATACCTCCATCCACCGATCAACCCCGGCTGCGGCCAGCAGGCGGGCGGCGCACCCCTCCTCTTCTGCGACGATCGGCGCAATCTCCGCCTGCTCGCCGCGCGCCGCGGCCCGCGCGAGTCGGCCGATCCACCAGGAAAGCAGGGTGCTCGCCGTACGAAATTTTTCCTCCGATCCGCGCCTTGCCAGACTATCGCTGAAAGCATGCAGCGAGGCCGTATCGGCGTTCGGCAGCTGGGCCAGCAAACTGACGAGTTCCCGATAGAGCGAAAGTCCGTCCTCGTCCGCCAATGCAAGAGCCCGGCCGGGACTTCCTTCCGAGAGGGCGGAAAGCGCAACGCGATCGCCGGGCGAGAGGTCGGGGCGCTGCCTTTCGATTATGGCGGCGACATCTTCCGGACCCGGCGGAGTGAGCGTGATACGGCAGCAACGGGAACGGATCGTCGGGAGAAGGCGCCCGGGAGAATGGCTGACTAGCAGCAGGATTGCGCGAGCCGGAGGTTCCTCCAGCATTTTCAAAAGGGCGTTGGCGGCATTGGGATTGAGGTCGTCAGCGGAATCCACGATGACGACCCGCCAGCCTCCTTCCCCCGGCGTCAGGCGCATGAATTCCCCGGCTTTACGGACGCTTTCCACCGAAATCGACGTTCTGAGGACGTTGCTGTCCGGGTTGATCTCGCGCTGCAGCGTGATCAGGTCGGCGTGGCTGCCGGCTGCGACCCGCCGGGCAACGGGATTTTCAGGATCGACGAAAAGCGAATTCGGCGGCACGGCGGGTTCGGCGCCGAACAGACCGGGCCCTGCGTCCGGGGCCGCGTCGCCTGACGACAGGACAAATCGGGCAATTCGAAAGGCCAGCGTAGCCTTTCCCGTTCCCTTCGGACCGGCGATCAGCCAGCCATGGGGCAGACGTCCCGAATGCCAGCTCGCGAGAAAACGTTGCTCGGCGACCTCGTGTCCGAGCAGTTGGGAATTCCGCCGCGGCGCATAAGGATCGTCTTCCGCTTCAAGGTCGGCCATGTCGCTCACACAGCCCGGGACGCCAGGTCAGGGAGTCGTTCGGCGATCGCGGTATTAATCCGGGCCGCGACCTCTTCCTTCCCGCCGGTCGCATCGATAATCGCGCATCGACCGGGATCTTTCGCCGCAATCGCGAGAAACCCCTGTCGCAATCTGTTGTGGAATGCCGCGCCCATCCGTTCGTACCGCTGGGCGCTGTCGCCCCTCGCTTCGGCGCGGCGGAGCCCCTCCTCCACCGGCATGTCGAGGATCAGAGTAACGTGGGGCGCAAGCCCTTCGACGACAAGCTCGTGCAATGCGGCGATCCGGGCCGCGGACACGCCCTGCCCATAACCCTGATAAGCGAGGGTCGAGTCGGCGAACCGGTCGCACAGTACCACGTCGCCGCGGGCGAGCGCCGGCCTTACCGTTCGTTCGAGATGTTCCCGGCGCGCAGCGTAGTGCAGAAGCGTTTCCGTGAAAGGCTCCCACCGATCGGCATCTCCTTCGACAAGCAATGAACGGATTCGTTCGGCGCCCGGTGCGCCGCCTGGTTCGCGGGTCCGCGTCACCGGACACCCCGTCCCCGATAGTCTTTCGGCGAGCAAACCGATCTGCGTCGATTTGCCTGCGCCTTCTCCCCCTTCGAACGTGATGAACTTTCCCTCTGGCACCTGAACACACCCGCCCTAGCGCCCGGACTTGCCCCAGATCAGATGCTGAATCGCGGCGCCAATCCTGCCCGACGGTCCAAGCCGTTCGACCGAACTCGCTGCGAGCAGAGGAATTTCGAGGTCCTTGCGCCCCGGGGATGAAATGACCACGCGGCCGACAGGCGCGCCGGCGACGATCGGAGCCTGCACCGGATTCCGATAGACCGCCCTGACCTTCATGTCCCGGCGGGCGGTCCGCGGCATGGTCAGCACGACGTCCTGTCCCGCCAGCATTTTCACTTTCGGACTTTGTCCGAGCCAGACATCCGCGGTATCGACTTCCTCGCCCTTCCTGAACAGGGCGTAGGACGCCGTTTCGCGGAATCCCCAATCCATCAACCGGGCGGACTCCGACGAGCGCGCTCTCATGCTCGGCAATCCGTTGACCACAAGGACCAGCCGCCGTCCCTTGCGCTCGACCGATGAGGCGAGACCGTATCCAGATGCTTCCGTATGGCCGGTCTTCAGCCCGTCCGCGCCGAAATCCTTATAGAGCAGCGGATTTCTGTTGCCCTGCTTGATCCCGCCATAGGTATACGAGGTTTCGGCGAAGATCGGATAATACTCGGGGAAATCCCGGATCAGCTTCATCGACAGGGTGGCGATATCCCGGGCCGACATGTAGTGGCCCTCTGCGGGCCATCCGGTCGCGTTCTTGAAACTGCTGTTGGTCAGGCCGATTTCCCTTGCCCGCCGCGTCATCATTTCCGCGAAAGCATCTTCGCTTCCCGCAATTCCTTCTGCGATTACGATACAGGCATCGTTGCCGGACTGGACGATAATGCCGCGGAGAAGGTCCTCGACCGAAACCCGGGTGTTCACCATCACGAACATCTTGGAACCGCCCTTGCGCCATGCTTTCCGGCTCACCAGGAATTTGTCGTTCAGGCTGAGCTTTCCGGATTTCAGCCGGTCGAACACCATGAAAACCGTCATGAGCTTGCTCATCGACGCTGGCGGCATCGGGGTATCGGCTTCTTTCTCGAGAACGATGCTGTCCGTCGTCATGTCGATCATGATGGCGTGCCGCGCCGATGTTTCGACCTGGGCGCGGACGGAATTACCGTTCACGACCGCTAAAGACGCCATGATGGCGACAACGCCCAAAACGCGACAGATGGCTTGAAAACGCACGAGCCCTCTCCTGTTTCCTGATCCGCAAAGCGATCCATTATGGATCGAAATACGGTCTTTGCATGACCGTGGCCCCTATTCTACGACAAGTCGCGCTTCGGGATAACCGCTGGCAACTACCAGCTCGAGGAGCTGATCGGCCTTTTTTACAGACCGGACAGGGCCGACGCGAACCCTGTAATAGCGCTGGGTTCCGACCATGGCCTGGTTGATCTCCGTCGGCCCAAGAGGCGCAAGCAGGCCGCGCATCTTTTCGGCCAGAACGCGATGAACGAACGCGCCGGTCTGGATGAAATATGTCGGCTTCGTCGTAACCGCTTCCGTCGAAACGTCCGGCGCGACAGGCTCGAACTCGACCGGCCGGGTTCGCGCCGCGGCGGATGGCGGGGCCGGTTGATCTGCGGGTTTTCCGTCAGGCGGAAGCGTCGCAACGGAAACCGGGGCGGAAGGCGCGGCCGCTACCTTCGGCGCGTGTCCTCCCTGGGCTATCGCCGCCAGTCGTCGGCTTTCATCGGCAATGACCTGGACCCGGACTGGCGCTGTTCCGGAACGAATGATTCCGAGCAGCTGCGCCGACCGCCGCGACAGGTCGATTATCCTTCCCCTGGCAAAAGGTCCCCGGTCGTTGACCAGCACCTTGAGCGACCGTCCGTTTCGGAGATTGGTAACGCGAACCATGCTCGGCAGTGGCAGGGTGCGGTGGGCTGCCGTCACTTCGTTCTGGTCGAAAATCGCTCCGTTGGCGGTCTTTCGACCGTGGAATTTCGGCCCGTACCAGGACGCGATGCCGCTCTCTTCGTACTGGTAATCGACGGCCGGATAGTACCAGACGCCGGCGATCTGGTAGGGCCGGCCGATCTTGTAATCCCCGAGAAGATCCTTTTCTCCGGGCGCAGCGATCTGTTTCGCGGTGTTGATCACGAATTCGGTTTCGGCGCACGCACCAAGCAGCAGCGATACGGGCAGAATCCAGACCAGGGCGCGGATACGCCGCGCCGTCATCGCTCCGCGATCCTGTCGGACAGCATCCCGACGGTGAGCGCGTACAGATGCGCGCAGTTATAGGACATGATCGATGCGTAATTCCGGTAAACCAGAAATGCCCGCGCGTCCTGCCGGACCAGCGCCGCGGGCAGATTACGGGCAGGAAGATCGGCGCCATTCAGCCTGCGGACGCCGGCACCCTGCCATTGCGGCAGATCGCGAAGCTCCGACGTCCGGGCCCGGCATCCACGCGCCGCCCGGCGGTCCGTGGCGTCTCCGATGCCGGTCTGATCGGCGGGGAGGCGGACCTCCCTGCCCCATGTCTGATCCGACCGCCATCCGTGCTTGGCGAGGTAATTGGCGATCGAAGCAAGAACGTCGCCGGTGTTGTTCCAGATGTCGCGGCGGCCGTCCCCATCGAAATCCACCGCGTAGGCGAGATAGCTCGATGGCATGAATTGCGGCTGTCCCATGGCGCCGGCCCATGACCCCTTGAGGTTCGGCAGGTCGATATATCCCTTGTCCAGCATCGTCAGGACGGAAAAAAGCTGTTGCCGGAAATAGCTCGACCGGCGCCGGTCGAACGCCAGGGTGGCTACCGCGGGGATCACGGGCATGTCCGCCTTGACCAGTCCGAAACGCGTCTCGATGCCCCAGATGGCCAGAATAAAACGCCCCTGAACGCCATACTGGCTCGCGATTTTTTCCAGCAGATCGCGATGCCTCTGCGCATTCTGGCGACCGCGCTGGATGTTCTGGGCAGTAACGACCCGCTTCATATAGGTGTCGAGGGTCAGCTTGAACTCTGCCTGGTTGCGGTCTCTTTTCAGTATCCGTTCAACGGGAACGACGTTGCCGAGGGCGCTCGCGATGATGTTTTCGCGGATACCCTTCTGTCGCGCTTCTACCCGGACCTCTTCAAGCCAGCTGTCGAACCCGGGCGGATTTTCGGCGCGCAGCCCGGTAATCGGCATCAGCCAAGCGCCGACCATTGCCGTTGCGGCCAAACATGTCGAAAGGACGGGTTTCCCGACCGAAAAATTGCGGAAGTTTGCCTGGCGCATGTCGATGCACCCTGTTCATGAGGTTGCTAGGTTGTGCCACACGCCACCGAATCGGGCAATCAGTGCGGATTTCAGCGTTCCTCTCCTGAAACCGGCAACGGACCGGGAAAAAGCTCGTCGGTGCGTCCGAGAACCCGGTACATGACAAGCGCACCCCATTCGTAGAGCCCTGCCCCCAGCGCCCGCATGCCGCTGGTCAGGTTGAACCCCGGCTTGCCCTCGAATTCGCGGACCGTATCGAAATCGACCGGGTAAGCGACCGGATTCCATCCTTCGGCCCGGAAGACCCCTATCGCGCGGGGCATATGGCTGGCCGATGTCACAAGCAGCCATCGCTGGCCTTTTCGGGGCATCGCCAGCCGGTAGGCGAACCGGGCGTTTTCATAGGTATTGCGGGAGCCGGATTCGTACTGCACGCGTGCGGGGTCGAGGCCGATTTCCGCGAAAAACTGGCGCGCCGTGTCGGCTTCTTTCAGGTTCTGGTGAAACACGCTTCCCGATCCGCCGCTGAAGATAAGGCGGGCGTCGGGATACAGGCGGGCCAGCTTGACGAACTCGGTCATCCGCTCGGCTGCATCCGTGAAAGACGGCTGCCCGCGGTCGCGGGTCAGATGCTGCCGGATGGCGCCTCCCAGCACGACGATCCCGTCTACCGCACCGTCGAGTCTGTTCTGGACCGGAAACCGGTTTTCGAGCGGTCCCACCAGGAGCTGGCCCATCGGCAGTGTCGAGATCAGCAGGAGGAATACCGTCAGCCCGGTGAGAATCCTGCGTCCGAGCGACCGCCATCGGGTCCATAGCAGCGCGACCCCGATCGCAAGCAGGGCCGGCACCCAGGCGCCGGGGCTCAACAGAAAAGCGACGATCTTGGAAAAGACGAACATGCCTCTTTGATAGGTCCCGCCGGGCGCCGGCTCAAGTCGAATTGCGCCCCCGCCCTTCCAGCGCGAATTGGCGTCTGGTCCCGCCGGCCATTAGGCCCTATATCGGTCCCCCATGACCGGAAAGGCGAATTCATGAGTTCGGCCGCGCGATCCCTGTCGGGACGAAGGAAGGACGGCGGCTTCGAATGGGGCGCGCTCAGGACCCTGTGCCACTATGTCTGGCCGCCGGGTGCCTCGGAGATGAAAACGCGCGTGGTCGCGGCGCTCTCCTGTCTCGCTCTTGCCAAGTTCGCCAATGTCTACGTGCCGGTGCTGTACAAGGAGGCGGTAGACCTCCTGGCAGGCGAAACCGGCGCGGTGATCGCTCTGCCGCTCGGGCTGCTGGTGGCCTACGGCATCACCCGCGTATTGACCATCGCCTTCGCCGAGCTGCGCGACGCGATCTTCGCCAAGGTCGGACAGCGCGCCATCCGCACCGTGGCGCTGAAGACCTTTCGTCACCTGCACGCGCTGGCGCTGCGATTTCACCTCGAACGCCAGACCGGCGGGCTGTCGCGCGCCATCGAGCGCGGCACCAAGGCGATCGACCTGTTCCTCAACTTCATGCTGTTCAACATCCTGCCGACCCTGCTGGAGATCGCGCTCGTATGCGGCATCTTGTGGAGCCTGTTCGATTTCTGGTTCGGCTTCGTCACCTTCCTGACGGTCGGCAGCTACATCTTCTTTACCGTCCTGGTGACCGAGTGGCGCATCAAGTTCCGCCGCCAGATGAACGAGACCGACCAGCAGGCCAATACGCGGGCCATCGACTCGCTGATCAACTACGAGACGGTCAAGTATTTCGGCAACGAGGAACACGAGGCGCGCCGGTTCGACCACGCGCTGGAGCGCTACGAGCGCGCTGCCGTCCTCAGCAAGACCTCGCTGTCGGCCCTCAATGTCGGCCAGGCGGCGATCATCGGCGGCGGGCTGACGTTGATGATGGTGATGGCCGGCAACGGCGTGGTCGATGGAAAGATGACCATCGGCGATTTCGTGCTGGTGAATACCTACCTGATCCAGCTTTTCCAGCCGCTCAACTTCCTCGGCTACGCCTATCGCGAGCTCAAGCAGGCCCTGATCGACATGGAGGCGATGTTCAACCTGCTGGAGATCAACCAGGAGGTTGCCGACGACGAAGGCGCGCCCGCCCTCGATAACGGCCCGGGCGCGGTACGGTTCGAGGAGGTGACCTTCGCCTATGACGAACGACGGCCGATCCTGCACGGCATTTCGTTCGAGATTCCCGCCGGAAAAAAGCTGGCCGTCGTAGGGCCAAGCGGTGCCGGCAAGTCCACCCTCGCCCGGCTGCTTTTCCGTTTCTATGATGTCACAGGCGGCGCGATCCGCATCGACGGGCAGAACATCCGCAACGTGACGCAGCAAAGCGTGCGCGCGGCCATCGGCATCGTTCCGCAGGACACCGTGCTGTTCAACGACACGATCTATTACAACATCGCCTACGGACGGCCCGGCGCCACCCCGGCGGAGGTCGAGGAAGCCGCGCGGCTCGCCGCGATCCACGATTTCATCATGGGGCTGCCCGACGGGTACGAAAGCATGGTGGGCGAACGCGGGCTGAAGCTCTCCGGCGGCGAAAAACAGCGCGTCGCGATCGCCCGCACCATCCTGAAGCGCCCGCGCATCCTGCTGTTCGACGAGGCCACGTCTGCGCTCGACACCCATACCGAGCGCGAAATCCAGGCGGCGCTCCGCAAGGTCTCCGCCGACCGCACCACGCTGGTCATCGCGCATCGCCTCTCGACCGTGGTCGATGCCGACGAGATCGTGGTGCTGGATGCAGGCCGCATCGTCGAGCGCGGCCGCCACGAGGCGCTGCTGGCATCGGACGGCATTTATGCGGCGATGTGGAAACGGCAGCAGGAAAGCGACGGAGACAAGCTCGTCCCGGATACTGAGGAGGTTCCGTCCGCATGACCCTTTTCATCGACGAGAAATGCGTCGCGGAACTCGTCCGCATGGACGATGCCTTGTCGGCGGTCGAGGAGGTTTTCGCCGAGGTCGGGCGCGGCAACGTCACCAACGTGCCGCGCGTCCGCGCGCCTCTGGCCGACGGGACGCTCCGCATTACCGCCGCCGTCCTGAACTATCGCGGCTATTACGGGGTGAAGGTCTCGAGCACCACGATTTTCGAATCAAGCGCCGGCCGCGTGTTCTCGCTCTACAAGGCCGATACGGGAGAACTCGCCGCCATCGTGCAGGTATTCGCTATGGGCGCGCTCCGCACCGGGGCGGCGAGCGGCGTCGCCACCAAATACATGGCGCGCGAGGACGCGAAGATTCTTGGCGTGGTCGGCAGCGGGCGACAGGCGCGCACGCAGGCGGAAGCGATATGCAAGGTGCGCGACATCCGGGAAATCCGCGTCCACAGCCGGTCGGCGGATAACCGCAAGGCGTTCTGCGACGATCTGGCCTTTACCGGCGCGAAGATGGTCCCGGTCGCCAGTTCGGAAGAGGCGATCCGCGGCAGCGACATCGTCGTGACCGCCACCACCGCCACCGAACCCGTCCTGCTGGGCGAATGGCTCTCGCCCGGCATGCATGTCAACGCCATCGGCGCCAATTACGAGTACCGGCGCGAGACCGATTCCGCCGCCGTCGGACGGACCTCCATCGTCGCCACGGACGACACCGAGCAGGTGAAGTACGAGGCGACCGACCTTGTCGCCCCGGTATCGGAAGGCGTGATCGGCTGGGACCACGTGGTCCGGCTGGGCGATATCGTCGCCGGCAACATCCCGGGCCGGAAATCGGCCGACGACATCACCTATTTCAAATCGCTCGGCGTCGCGCTGGAAGATGTGGCCCTCGCCGCGCGCGCCTACGAAAAAGCGCTGGAAACCGGCGCAGGCGTCAAGCTGCCCGACCTTGCAGGATAGGAGACGTCCATGCCCCGCCTCCCCTTCATCGAGCCGGAAAACGAACCCGCCGAGTTGAAACCGGTGTTCGACCAGCTCCGCGCCACGCGCGGCCGCGTTCCCGGCATGTACCGGCTGCTGGCCCATCAGCCGGACGTTCTTGCGGCGCACCGGGCCTATTTCCACGCCGCGCTGGATGCCGGGCTTTTGCCTCGTACGCTGAAGGAAAAAATCGCCTACAAGGTCGCAAGGTTGCGCGGCTCGGCCTATTCCTCGGCGTCCCACCGTCAATACGCGCTCGATCACGGCGTCAAGGAAACGGAGATCGAGGCGGTCGGACTGTCGGAGTATGGCGGTCTGCCGGAGAACGAACGCGCGGCGCTCGAATTCGCCGACAGTATGGTGGCGACCGACGGTCATGTGCCGGATGCGATCTTCGACGCGCTCAAGGCCCATTTCGAAACGGCGGAGATCGTCGAAATCGTCGGACTCGTCGGTGCGATGGAACTGGCCAGCCGCTACAGCGCGGTCTTCGGTCTGGAGGCCGACAGGATCCCCGACCGCTCCTAGCGCTCCATACTCTTCCCTTGAACCCCGCAACTGGCTGTGAAACGATTTGGCTCGAAGCGCAGGCTTGCCGGACAGTATCCGGAGTCCTGCATTTCTTTTAATCAACCGCCTTCAGGAAACAGGGAGACTTCCATGAAATATACGGTTAGCGGTTTGGGGCTCGGCATCGCCGGACTCATCGGCGCAGCGGCGATGACAACGCCCGCTGCGGCCCAGGACGCCATGTCCTATTTCAAGGGCAAAACGATCACCATGACGATGGGAACGCGGCCGGGCGGAAGCTTCCAGGTCTATGGGCAGCTCCTCACCAAGCACATCGAGAAACACGTTCCCGGCAGCCCCAAGATCGTGCCCAACTTCATGCCTGGCGCGGGCGGCACCAAGGCGGCAAACTATCTCTACGCCGCGGCCGCCAAGGACGGCAGCCAGATGCTGATGTCGCACGCAATTCCGCTGCCGCAGATGCTTCGCCCGAAGGGGCTCAAGTTCAAAGCGGAGAACTTCCAGTGGCTCGGCTCGTTCGCCGCGATCACCCAGATCCTGACGACCTGGCATACCTCGCCGATCCAGTCGCTTGACGACGCCAAGAAGAAACAGGGTCTGATCAGCGCCTTCTCCAAGAACCACCTGACCTATCAGTACGTGGCAATGGCCAATAATCTGCTGGGCACCAAGTTCAAGATCGTCGTCGGCTATCGCGGCGGTGCGCGCAACAACCAGGCGATGGAACAGGGCGAAACCCACGGCTGGGTCCCGTCCTGGGGCAATCTGAACGGCACCAAGCCGCACTGGCTGGCGGAGAAGAAGGTCAGGCTGCATCTGCTCTACGCATTCGAGCGCCTGCCGGAGCTTCCAAACGTCCCGACCATTCTCGAACTCGTGTCGGCCAAGGACCGCCCGGTTGCGGAATTCCTGGTCAACGCGACGCCGATCGCCCGCTCGCTGGCCTACCCGCCGGGTGTGCCCGCCGACCGAGTCGCCGCGATGCGTGCTGCGTTCGACAAGACGATGGCCGACAAGGATTTCCTTGGCGCTGCCAAGGAACGGAAGATGCTGATCCGGCCGCGCAAATGGCAGGAAACGACGGAACTGGTGAACAAGATCGTGAATGCGTCGCCTGAACTGGTGGCGCGCGTCAAGAAGGCGGTGACGCTCAACTAAGACCGGCTAAATCCAAAATCAGGGCCGCTGCGGGAAACCGCGGCGGCCTTTTTTTCTGCAGGATCCCGCGTCGTCAGACGCCAAACGTAAACCGGCTGCCGACGTTGGTCGTAACCAGCCTTTCCGGCATTCGCCGGCGCATCGCCTCGATGAAGCGGGCGCCACTGCAATGCATCGGAATTACGACGTCGGGATCCATCTCCTCGAATGCGTCGATGGTGTGTTCGATATAGTCCGGCTTCGATGTGCCGAGATGGAATCCGCCGATCACGGCATGAACCTTGTCCACATTGGTCACCGCCATGGCGGTCTTCACCGTGTTGACGATGCCGGTATGGCCGCATGAGGAAATCACCACCAGCCCCCTGCCCTTTACAATGAAACAGGTGGCGTGTTCCTCGGGGTGATTGTCCTTTACCAGCTTGCCGCTTCGCTCTTCTTCGGTGAAATGATCCTCGGCTGCGACCATTGACCCGCCAGTGACTTCTTCGAAGCTGTTGCGTGCGATGTAGCCGGTGGTGAACGCGCCTTCGAACGCGGTCGGTGTCTCGCAGGCGACCGGCCGGACACGGTTCGAGGTCAGCTTCAGGCGATCGACCGCGCCCCACGACACAAACTCGTCGCCTTCGCCCTTTGTCCATCGTTCGCGGAAGATACCCTCTCCTCCGATGATGAACGGCACGTCGTCCGCCATCCTGTGGCTGTAACGGTCGACGAACCCTTCGAGCCCGCCGAAATGGTCGCGATGGGCGTGGCTCAGAATCAGGCCCTTCAGACGATCAGGATCGATACCAAGGAGATCGACATTGCGGTTGAGGATTTCCGGCGTGTAGCCGAAATCGAGCAGATATTGCGCGCTGGCCGCCCTGCTCCGCGCTTCAAGATGAAGCGACAGGCCCCATTCGCAGGCAAGCGTCGTCATCTGACGCCCGGGGATCTTCCCGACATGTTCGATATTGACGAATTTATGCTCTGCTTTGGGCAAAAAGCGCTCGTAAGACGAATCGACGACTACCCTGACGGCAAGCTCGTCGACGACGGGCGCCTCGAACGGTGGCGCAGAAGAGTGGCTGTGATCGTGGTCGTAGTGGTCGGTCATTCGACAACTCCTCCGGACGGCAAAGCGTCCCTCGCGGAGTTGCGATTGTCCATCACATCAACCGGACAGACAAACGCATATCCGAGGTATCGTTCGGAAAAAGCCGCCTACTTCACCCCGATCATCGCGCAGAGCTTCTGGAACAGCGGATGATCCGGTTCACCGTAGCACATGGACCCGGTGAAATGGTTCCGGCCCATGATTTCGATCCATTCGCCTTCATTGCCGGCCGCCTTCCAGGCCTTCAGAAACTCCTCAGGCTGCCGGTGGAATTCGGCGGTATCGTGCTCGGAGCAACCGATCAGGAGCGGAATGCCGCAATTCTGCGGGATCTGGAAGATAGAGCTGTTTGCCTTCCATTCCTCTTCCGACAGGTTCAGATACTTGTTGCGATAGCTCAGCCAGACGGCTTCGAGATCGTACATGCCGCTGATCGCGCAGGCGCCTTTCAGCAGATTCTTCGGCAGCCCGTACAGCTTCTCCCAGTCGGTTACCAGCACCATGCCGGTCATGTGCCCGCCAGACGAATGGCCGGCGATGTAGATCCGGTCGCGGTCGAAATTATACTTTTCCGCTTTGTTATAGACCCATGCCGTCGCATCGCGGTTCTGGCGTACCTGGTTCGACAATGTACCCTGCGGCACCTTGGTGAACTCGGTTGCAACCCAGGACACCCCGCGCGGCACGAATTCGGCGGCCGGGAAGCTGTAACCGTTCTTGCTCCCCCGGGTCCAAGCGCCACCGTGATAGAACACGACCACCGGCGAAGGTCCATCGCTTTCGGCGGGAAAGATATCGACGACCTCGTCCTCATGATCGCCGTAGGGAACGTTGAGAATGCCTTTTACCTTTTCTCGTGCCGCGCGACTCGCACTGCTTCTTTCCTCCTGGAAAACGCCGGTGTCCGGAAAACGCTTGCTGTGATCGTACTGCCAGTCGAGCTCTGCCTGCGTGTAATCGAGAAAGACCTTGTCGGTCGCGACGTCCTGAGGCATCTGGATACTCCCCCCCTGCTAGATTTGCTCAAGTTTGCATTGCAGCCGTGCGCCGCGCAACCGCGATCGCCGTCTGACGGGCGCTCTGGCCCGGAGCGCATCATCGCTGTAGATTTGCATCGAACGAAACAGATGCCGGGGCCACCGCCATGAGCCTGACACAGAAAACATGCGTCCCCTGCCAGGGCGGTATTCCGCCGCTCGAACCGGAAGAGGCCCGCGCCCTGATGGCACAGGTACCGGGCTGGGAACTGTCCGAATCCGCCGACCGGTTGCACAGGCGGTTCGAATTCTCCGATTTCGCGGGTGCGCTCGACTTCGTCAACCGGCTCGGCGCGCTGGCGGAGGAGGAAGGACACCATCCCGACATAAGCTTCGGCTGGGGCTACGCGAATGTCACGATCTTCACCCACAAGATCGCCGGCCTGCACGAAAACGATTTCATACTGGCGGCCAAGACCGGCAACCTGGTCTGACCGGCGGAACCATTTCAGGGAGATTTGAACGATGAGACTGGTGGTCAACGGAATGCAGCCTTTCGGCAAGGCGGTGCTCGACAGGCTGGTGGAGCGCGGCGAGGAAATCGTCGGGGTCTACTGTCCGGAAGACAAGGACGGCCGCGTCGATCCGCTGACGCAGGCGGCGCGCGACCACGGACTGCCGGTTTTCCAGCCGAAGAGTTTCAAAACGGACGAGGCAGCGGAACATGTTGCCTCGCTCAATGCCGACCTGCAGGTCATGGCCTATGTGTTGAAATTCGTACCGGAGAGCTTCCTTTACGTTCCGAAGCTCGGCTCCATCCAGTATCACCCCTCCCTGCTGCCCGAACATCGCGGACCGAGTTCGATCAACTGGCCCATCATCATGGGAAAGAAGCGTACCGGTCTCACCATTTTCTGGCCCGATAACGGGCTCGATACCGGCCCTGTCCTTCTTCAGAAGGAAGTCGAGATCGGACCCGACGACACGCTGGGTTCGATCTATTTCGATCGGCTGTTCCCGCTCGGCATCGAGGCCATGATGGAAGCGGTGGACCTCGTGCGCGATGGCAAGGCGCCGAAAATCGTTCAGGACGAATCGAAGGCAACCTACGAGAGCTGGTGCCGCAAGGAGAATGTCGGTCTCGACTGGTCCCAGCCCGCGCAGCAGGTCTACGACATGATCCGCGGCGCGAATCCCCAACCCGGTGCCTGGACCAACTTCGGGGACCGCGTGGTCGAAATCTTCGACAGCCGCCTGGCGCCGGACGCCTCAGGCGCGCCGGGCGAAGTCGTCTCCATCGATGATGGCGGCATGACCGTGGCGGCCGGTGCCGGCGGCATTCAGATCCAGCGCGTTCGCAGCGGTTCGCGGGAGAAAATCACCGGCGCGCAATTCGCCGCCGATGCCGGACTCAAGACAGGCGACGTCCTGAAGACGGTCGTGGAAGAGAAAGACTGACAGGACCGTGCGTAACCATTTTCCCGGGCCTGGAAATGTCCTTCTGACATTCGCCACCCCCATCCTCAAACGGTCGTTTGGCGGCGCCGATTCCGTCAACCAGGGGCTGACGCGGATCATTCTCGAAAAGGAGAAGACGATGCCCAGCGCAGGCCGCAGCAATGTCGGCGGCTGGCACTCGAACGACGATTTTTTCGAGTGGCCTTACCCCGAGATCGCCACGTTCCGCGGCTGGGTCGGAGAAGCCGTCGGCGAGATCACCAACGCGGATCTCGAGGGCAAGATCGACGGAAACCGGAATGTCCAGATGGATGGCGGCGCGTGGGTCAATCTGTGCCGCGACGGCGGATACAACAAGATCCACAACCACCCGGGTTGCACCTGGTCGGGCGTGTATTACGTATCGGTGGGGATTCCCGATCCCGACGCGCCGCCGGACGCCGGCAAGATCGAGTTTCTCGACCCCCGGATGGGGGCAACGGAGACCGGCCTGACCGGTCCCGATGCGGTGCCCAAGCTGCGTATCGAACCCGAGCCCGGAACCATGGTGATCTTCCCGTCCTGGCTCTATCACTACGTCAACCCGTTTCGCGGCGGGGGCGAACGCATATCCATCGCGTTCAACGTCAATCTGCGCTTCGGATAGGGCTGGAGGGGGCTGAAAAGTCGAACAGCCGGACCGGCGCATTGGGGGAGTCGGAGGGGCCTGCGCCGGCCCGGCTGGTCTGAAACCACCCCGCAAAACCAGGTTTCGCGGAGTCCCGTTAACCAAGGCAAAAGCCGTGCCAACACCGCATTGTTCGCCTGTGCGCGAATGACGATTTTGTAAATATATATTAATAAAGCGAAAAATCGTCGGCATCGGCGATCCGATGAAAAAGCGTCGACTGAATCGGGCGTTCGGCGATAATTTTTTCCGCGGGAAGCATCTCAAATTGAACCGGATCGGTTCGCGATATGTTACAAGACGCGGTTTTGAGACACCGAAACCAGAAGTCCGGAACCGAAGACAGTACAGGGACGGGTGGCCGAGCGGTTGAAGGCACTGGTCTTGAAAACCAGCAGGCGTGCAA
>JAYOEY010000039.1:0-19724 GCA_038116945.1 Rhodospirillales bacterium | reverse complement strand
AGCGCAGCCCGACCGCCATCGCCATCGCCAAGCGCTCCTTCAACGCCGACACCGATCATATCAAGGGCATCGGCGCGCTCGGCTTCGAGGCGCTGGCGCTGTTCTACAACACCGAGGAATCGAAGGAAGGCGCGGCTGCGTTCCGCGAGAAGCGCGCGCCCGATTTCCGCGGCAAGCGGGGATAGGACGCGCCATGGCCGGTCCGCTTTCGGGGTTCCGCGTCCTCGATCTCAGCTCGGTGGTGCTGGGACCGCTCGCGACCCAGATCATGGGCGATCTGGGCGCCGACGTGATCAAGGTGGAAGCGCCCGCCGGCGACACTACGCGCTATACCGGCCCTGCGCGCTCGAAGGACATGGCGGCGCTCTTCATGGGGCTCAACCGCAACAAACGGTCGATCGTGCTGGACCTGAAGAAGGAAACGGCGCGCGACGCGCTGTGGCGGCTGATCGACGGCTCCGACGTGTTCTTCCACTCGATCCGGCCGCAGAAGCTGGTCCCGCTCGGGCTCGATTACGCCTCCGTGCAGGAGCGCAACCCGCGTATCGTCTACGCCGGAATTCACGGCTACGGAGAGCGCGGCCCCTATGCCGGCGCGCCCGCCTATGACGACGTGATCCAGGGGCAGAGCGGCGGCGCGGATCTGATGGCGCGCCTTGTCGGCGAACCGCGCTACCTGCCGACCATCATGGCCGACAAGACCTGCGCGCTGGTCGCCGCCTACGGCGTCATGGCGGCGCTGCTGGAGCGCGAACGCTCCGGCAGGGGACAGTTCGTGGAAATCCCGATGTTCGAGACCATGGTCGCCTACAACATGACCGAACATCTCTACGGCCACACCTTCGACCCGCCGGAGGCGTCGCTGGGTTATACCCGAGTCCTCGCGCCCTGGCGGCGGCCCTACAAGACCAGCGACGGCTATGTCTGCATGCTGGCCTATGTCGACATCCAGTGGCGGCGTTTCTGGACGGAAGTCGGCAAGCCGGAACTCGCCGACGACCCGCGCTTCGACACGCTGTCGAACCGCAGCGACAACATCGAAGAGCTGTACCGCATCGCCGGCGAATGCCTGACCGGCGAGACGACCGCGCACTGGGTAAAACGGTTCGCCGAGCTGGACATTCCGTCGGCACCGATCACCACGCTGGAGGAGGTCGAGAACGACCCGCATCTTGCGGCGGTCGATTTCTTCCGCCACCGGACGCACCCGACCGAGGGCAACATCGTGCTGCCGGATTTCCCGGTGCGCTATTCCCGGACGGAGCCGGAGCTGAGCCGTTTCCAGCCGAAGCTCGGCGAGCACACGGCGGAGATCCTGCGCGAAGCGGGCTGTTCAGACGACGAAATCGAAGACATCACGGGGAAGAAGACATCATGAAAACCGTCGGCATCGGTCTATACTGGGACGATCTCTCGGTCGGCGACAGGTTCAAGACGCTGAACCGCACCATCACCGAACCCGACATCGTCAATTTCATCGGCGTCACCGGCATGGTGGAGACGCTGTTTACCGACCTGTCCTTCGCCGACCATGGCGGGGTGATCCAGGGGCGCGTTTCGCCCGCCGCCTGCGTCTATACGATCATCGAAGGGCTGCTGTGCCAGTCGACCATGCAGACCACCGGCCTCGCCCTGCTGGAGGTCGAAAAGAAGGTGCTGGGGCCGGTGTTCGCCGGCGACACGGTCCATGCCGAGGTCGAGGTCACCGCCGTGCGCCCCACCAGCAAGGGCAACCGCGGTATCGTCACCACACAGAACGATGTGTTCAAGCAGGACGGCACGAAGGTCATGACCTACCGCGCCGTCCGCATGATGGCGGGACGGCCGGAGGAGGAATAGTTACCGGTTCCTCGAATAGACGATCCAGTACACCAGCCCGACCAGCCCCGCCCCGCCGACGATATTGCCGAGCGTCACCGGCAACAGATTCATGAAAAGGTCGGAGACGGTCGTCTCGCCGCCCGTCAACATGGCGACCGGGAAGAAATACATGTTGGCGATGCTGTGCTCGAACCCCAGCGCGACAAAGGCGCTGATCGGAAAGACGATCGCCAGGATCTTGCCGGCGACGTGACGCGCGGCATAGGAAAGCCAGATCGCAAGACATACGAGCGCGTTGCACAGAATGCCCCGCACGAAGGCCTGATCGAATGACAGGGACGCCTTGGCCGATGCGATTTTCATCGCGGTCGTCGCCACGGCGCCGTCGTGGAGCCCGTAAATTCCGGACCACCAGACGAAAACCGCCGACGCGACAGCGCCGACGAAATTGCCGGCATAGACGACGCCCCAGTTGCGCAGCACGCGCCCGATGCCGATCCGGCCATCCGCCCAGGCCATGACGATAAGGTTGTTGCCGGTAAACAGTTCCGCGCCGGCGACTGCGACGAGAACCAGCCCGAGCGAGAAGACGATTCCGCCCATCAGGCGCGTCATCCCGAAACCGAGGCCGGACTCGGTCGTCACAACGGTGAAAAACATGGCGCCGAACGAAATGAACGCCCCCGCCAGAACGGCCAGAGTCAGGGTTTCCAGAAAACCGAGACTGGCCTTGGCGACGCCTGCCGCTTCGACGAGTTCGGCGATGCGCTGGGGACGGTACGCATTGATCGCGTCGTCGGGCGGGGGAGAGGACAGGTTTTGCGATGCCATGTTCGACTTTCCGTTTCTTGGACAATTCCAGGATCAGCTTAACCGGTTATAGAGTTCAGCCAGAACGAGGCAACCGATTGCCGCCACCGCCGCGACCGGCATCCAGATCGGCACGCGGAACGCCGGTTCGGGCCCCGGGGCAGCCGTCATCCTGAACCTGAACAGCGCAACCGCAACAATTGCGAAGATCGCCAGGGTGATGAAGGAGGTGGTCCGGGCGAGCGCCTCCAGTGGGAACGCGGTCACCAGCACCGCGACCGTGGCGACGCAGAGCAGGATGGCGTTGGCCGGCGTTCGCGTCCCCGGGTACACAACCTTCAGCCATGCCGGCAACCAGCCCCTTCGGGCCAGGCCGAAAAACACGCGCGACGCCATGATGATCTGGATCAGCGCGCCGTTGAGCACGGAGAAAATCGCGATGATGCTGATCGTTTCTCCGGGCAGGCCGCTGACGCGTTCGAACAGGAGGGTCAGCGGCGCGGCGCTGGCGGCGAGCTCCGCGAGCGGCACGGCAGTTACCGCGATCACGGAAATCGTGACATAGAGGACCGCCGTCACGAGCAGCGTGACCACGATGGCCTGCGGCAGGACGCGTTGCGGGTTCCGGGTTTCCTCCGCGACATTGACGATGTCCTCGAAACCGATGAAGGCATAGAAGGCCAGCACCGCGCCCGACGCCACCCCGCCCCACACCGCGGCGTCGACCGTTGCGGGCTCCAGCGCGCGTCCGATGGCCGACAGTTCGAGTCCGGGAATGCCGAACGCGCAGATGACGACCAGAACCCCCAGCTCGGCCAAAGTGACGGCCGCCGCGATCGTCACCGATTCCGTCACGCCCCAGAAGGCGACGAGGCCGAGCAGGACCGCCGCACCGATCTTGAGCGCGAGCGGCGGCAGCGGCACGAGGTCCGCCGCATAGCCGGCAAAGCCGGTGACGATGGTCGCGGTCGACACCAGCCCCGCCAGCACGACCATGCAGCCGGTCAGCAGGGCGAACCGGTCGGAGCCCAGACCTTCCTTGACATAGACCGCCTCGCCGCCGCTCTCGGGAAAGCGGACCGCCATCTCGGCGAAGCACAATGCCGCGAGTCCGGCGAGCAAGGCCGCCAGAAGGAAGGCGAGCGGCGCCAGCCCGCCCGCCGCGCCGGCGACCTTTCCGGTGAGGACAAAGATACCGGCGCCGATGGTCGTTCCCAGCCCGTAAAGCACCAGCAGGGGCAGCGACAGGGCGCGTTTCAGCCCGACCTCAGGTTCCTTGTTCACACGCCCCCTCCCCGCAGCCGGAACGTTACGCCACAGCCCGTATTGTCGGCGGAATCGTTTTACATATGGGAACGACTCAAAGGATTTTCACGTCTTGAAAACGGCAACGCCGCGCCCAGATGCAGGTTATGGGGACCGCATCCGGTCCGCACTTTCGGAGGACAAGATGGTTGAAAAGACGGAACAGCTTCAGGGCGCCTGGTGGCCGGAATTCTTCCAGCCGCTGCGCAATGTCGGCGAGCGCATCGCCGGTTTCTTCGCGCCAAGCGCAGACGCCGCGACCACCGGCGAACATTACGAAATCAATGTCGAGCTTCCCGGCGTCGCAGCGGCTGACGTCGATGTCGAAATCCATGACGGGGTTCTGACGGTGAAAGGCGAAAAACGGACGGAGCGGGAGGAAAAGGGCAAGACCTACTTTTTCAGCGAACGCGCCTACGGCAGCTTCCGCCGGACCTTCCGCCTGCCCCCCGACATCAGGGCTGACGACATCACCGCCGATTTCAAGGACGGCGTGCTGACGCTCCGCGTCCCCAAGGCCGGGCCGCAGAAGGAAGCGGCGAAGAAGATCGAGATCCGCGCGGCGTAACCCGCCCGCAATATTCAGGAAAGGAACGCCCCTTCCCTTCGCGGGAAGGGGCTTTTCTTCATCCCGCCATACGGGATCGCGCCCGCCGACCGAGCCCGAATATCCCGAGCAATCCCGCGAGGAACAGCGGCAGCGCGCCCGGCGCGGGCAGGGCGAGGGTTTCCTGGTTGACGACGCTGAGGCGCAGCGCCTGGCGGCTGCCCGATACGGTCTCGAACGAGGTCTGCCAGGCAAGGCCGGATGCCAGCGCCGCGCCGGAGAAGTCGAAGATCAGCGTGCCGATATCGCCGACAATGCTGTCGGCCACCAGAACGTCGAAAAAATTGCCGGCGGTCACATCGCCAAGCGCGCCGTTGAACCCGCCGAAAAAATCGATGTTGAAGATCGCCCCGGCCGACAGGGTTGCAATGCCCTCGAGCCCGCCAGTGCCGGGGTCGTCACTGACGTCGGTCTGATCATATTCAGTGCCAGCCGTCAGTCCTGCGATTTCAATCAGCGTATTCGACGACACGCCGAGATCCAGATTGCCCACGATCGACAGCAGCCCTGAACATTGACATCTGCATTGATCGTCCCCGCGCCGCCCAGCGTGCCGGTGACGTTGACCGTATCGGTGTCGAGCGTGCCGCTGACCGCGATATTGCCGCCGCTGCCGATGGTGACGGTTTCGATATTGGCGACCGTGCCGCCGGCCAGCGTCGCGGCAACGTTGGTGAAGGTCAGTCCGTCGGTTCCCGCCCCGCCATCGAAGCTGGTAACGCCGGAGAAATTCCCGCCGTTGATCGTAATATTGTCCGTCCCGCCGCCGAGGCTGATCGCGCCGGTGACGCTGGCGCCGGAATTGACGGTTACGGCGGAATTGCCGCTATTGTTGTCGATCGCGGTGCCGGACGTTGCGCTGACCGCCGCGCCCGAGTTGAGCGTTATATTGGACTGGTTGCCGGAGCCATTCGTATAAGTACTGATGCCGGCGCCCGATCCGCCTGTCACAGTGCCACTGACCGTCACATTATTTGTGCCGGAACCAAGATTGACGGCACGAATACCGCTTATGCCACCATCGGCGTTCGCTGCCGAAACGGTCACATTGGTGCCGGTGGAGAGACTGCGAACGAATATCCCGTAATACGCCGTTCCGGTTGCCGTCCCGGTCGAGGTCACGTCGACATAACCGGATCCCCTGCCGTCAGCGCTAATGCCGTGATTGCCACCGGTAACCGAGGCCGCCGATACGATGACGTTCGTGGCGCCGTAATTCGTGCTGGTGGAGGCATTTATGCCGTCATTGGCCGTTCCGGTAACCGTCCCGGTCGCGGTAACGCTGAGCACGCCGCCCGCATTATTGTAGGCGTTAATGCCGACTCCGCCGCCGCTGACATCGTTGGCCGAAATTGTCAGGCCGGAACCGAGAAAATCGTTTCTGACATCGATGCCGGTGGACGACGTTCCCGTCACCGTACCCGTCGTCGTAACATTCGTTGCGCCCGTAGCGAGGCTGACGACAGATATCCCGGCCAGCGTACCCGCAACCGATGCTGCCGACAGGGTCACATCGGTGCCGGCGCCGACGGCACGGATTCCTATTCCTGCATAACCGGATCCGCCGGTGCCGGTTGACGTCACCGTCCCGGTCGAGGTGATGTTGAGCGCGCCGGTGGTCTCCCGGGCAAAGATCCCGGTGTCGGCGCCGGTGACCGCGGCGACGGAGATGGTCGTATTCGTCCCGCCGGTGCTGTTGTCCGCGTTTATTCCATGCCCCGTCGTGCCCGTCACCGTGCCGGTCGAGGTCACCTTCAGCGCGCCGGACCCGGAATTCGTCGCCGTCAACTCGCCGGTATTCAGCGTGCCGGTGAAGGTGACGTCCGAGCCGGTATCGACCACCACGGATTCGAAACCGGTCACATCGCCCCCGGCGACAGTGCCTGTGACGTTGCGGAAAGTCAGCGTGTCGGTATCCGCGCCGCCGTCGAAACTCGTGACACCAGAAAAATCGCCGCCGTCGAAGATCAGGCTGTCGTTGCCGCCCTGCAACAGAATTGTACCTGTAACAGAGGCTCCGCTGTTGACGGTTACCGTCGCATTGCTGGAGGCGCCTGTGTCGAAAATCGCCCGCCCGGACAGGGCGCCGACCGAAGCGCCCGAATTCAGTGTGATCGTGGTCGCGCCGGCGGCGCTGCTGTTCTGGACTTCTATCCCGTCGGCGCCGATGCCGCTGCCGCCGCTGACCGCGCCGTCGACCGTTATGGACAAGGCCGCATCGCTGTCATGCGAGACAACAACCGCGTCCGTCGAGGCGCTGCTGACATCGTGTACGGAAACGGTGGTCGCGCCGGAAAGGCCGGTGTTGTTGTTGGAAACAAATATACCTGCAGCACCGGTACTGTTGACGAGGCCGGTCGAGGTTACTGACACAAATCCAGTACCGTTATTGACGGCGGCGATCCCAAATTCGGCAGCCTCGACGTCTATCGCGGACACTTCCACGTTTGTCGCTCCATACGCCACAGTGGCGCGAATCCCGTCATCGGTCGCAGAAGTAACCGTTCCTGTCGCCGTGATATCGATCGCACCGTTTGCTGTGTTCTGGGCGAAAATTCCCTCACCTTCTCCATTCACAGTCGCGACAGATATTGTTAAGTCGGTAGCGTCGCCCGAATTATTTACGAAGATTCCCCCTCCTGCCCCTCCTGACACGATACCTGTAGCGGTGACGCTTGTACTTCCAGTGCCCAAATTTGTGACCGCAATCCCTCGCCCCCCGCCATCGACCGATGCCGCCGAAACAGACAAATTCGCAGTCCCGGAAAAATTTGAGGCGTCAATTCCGTCTCCGGTATCAGTGCTAAGTGACCCGGTTGTCGTGATGCTCAGATCACCGGACGAATTGTTGGTCGCTCTAATTGCATCGTTGGAGCCGATAATGGTCGAGGAATTGCTATCGGTAAAAGTAACCCCGCCGTTACCCGAGAGTGTCAAGGCATTGCCGCCGCTGACATAGGTATCGATGCCAAAACCGGGATCGGTCGTCACCGACAGCGGACTGCCGCTCAGCGTCTGCGTCACGTCGGTGCCGGCGTTGAGGGGGCCGCTACAGGTGAAAACCCCGCCGCCGCCCGTGGTGCAAACGCCGGCATAGGCCGTCCGCCCGGCATAGGAGAACGCGACCGTCGCCAGCGCGGTCGTCAGCGCGAGTTGCCGTCGGAAATTACCCGTTCTGTTCGAAGCGGTGAGACGCCGCGCGACTGGTTTCGAGTCCGTCATGCCGATCGACCTTCCATGGCCGCGATCTGGCTCGTGTTTCCGCACGGTGCGGCGAGGGGGCAAGATCAAATTCCACCCTCCTATTATGGGAATAGTCACACAGCCGTGAGCGCCCGTAAAGGAAGCGTTATGGTTAAGAGCAAATTAATTACCGAAAAAAGGCAGGGAATTTGCGCCCGTCAGACGAGCACGTACTGCCCCTCTTCCAGCCGGGTCAGCTCCCCCGCCTTGCGCAGCGATTCGAGCTCCAGCACGATCTCGCGACCGTCGTCGCTGCCCAGCGCCGCCATCAGCTCGCCGAACATCATCGGGCCGGACGACAGCGCCTCGCGCACCGTCTGGAACCGCGCCGTGCCCCGCACCGGCGGCTCGGGCACGGTGAAGGCCAGCACGTCGCGCTTGCCGAACGGCAGGGTGAGATCGAACCCGGCCTTGGCGCCCGTCCTGGCGCCGTCGAGCGACGGATCCAGCGGCAGCGTGCGGAAGCCATTCTGCACCACCAGGTCGCGGTCGGCCTGGAACCGGGTCGACAGCGCCCATTCCATCTGCTGGTCGGAGGTCACGTCGATATCGTCGTCGACCACGAACACATGCTTGACGTTGGCGAACGCGCCGAACACGGCGGCGATGGCGTTGCGGGCCTCACCCGGCACGCGCTGGCGGATGGCGACGCGCACATGGTTGCAGCCATTGCTCTCCGCTACGGCATGCACCGCGACCGGCTCGCGCACCGCGGTCTGCAGCGCGCGCCAGATCATGATCTCGGTCCGGAGCGTGCCGAGATTGGCGGTCTCCGTCGTATTCAGGCTACGCCCGCTGATCGTCGCGGTCTGGAACAGGGCGTCCTCGCGCATGGTAATCGCGGTCAGATGGAAAACCGGATTTTCCTTCATCACCCCGTAATAGCCGAAGAACTCCCCGTACGGCCCTTCCGGCTCCACATGGCCGCGCGGGTCGAGCCAGCCTTCGAGGATCATTTCGGCGTCAGCGGGGACGCGGATATCGCTGGTCACGCATTTGACCAGCGGCAACGGCTCGCCCCGCAGCGCCGCCAGTAACGGCAGCTCATCCACCGGCACGCGCATGTTGGCGGCGACGAAATCGATCGGGTGCGAACCGACGGCGAAGGCGATGGGCACCGGCTCGCCCTTTGCCGCGCTCGCCAGATAGATCTGCCGCAGATCGCTGGGCGCGACCAGATCGATGCCGGTTTCGCGCCGGCCGCGCAGCATCAGCCGGCGGACGCCGATATTGGTCCAGCCGGTCTCCGGGTCGATCACGTAATCGATGCTGGAGGAAATATAGGGCCCGCCGTCGCACCCGTGCTGCAAATTGGCGGGCAGGCGCGTCAGGTCGGCATCGTCGCCTTCCAGCACGATGCGCTGCACCGGCGCCTCGTCGCGGCGGACTTCGACAAATGGCTGCGGACGATGCATCCGCGTCATGATTTCCTGCGCCAGCCCGGCGCGGGGAACGCCGAACGCCGCCCCCAGCCGGCTCGGCCCCAGCACATTGCCGACCAGCTCCGCCTGCTCGGGGCCGGCCCTGCGAAACAGCACCGCCTTCGGATTGCCTTCCATGTGTCCGGCGACATCGATCAGCGCGACCGGATCGTCGATCACCTGCACCTCGCCGGCGACGATCTGATCCTCGACGAAACGCCGCAGCCGGAAACGGTCGAAATCCACTGCGGCAGAGGTCTGTCTGGCATCGTCCATGGTTCGTCTCCCTGATATTGCCGAAAAGGATAGCGGTCACGTGCGAGGCGAACAATCGGCGCCGGTTTGCAAGGCTCCGAAGCTGCGACACAATGATGGCAAGAAACGGGGAGACCAAACGATGGATCAGGGCATCGGTGCGAGATTGCCGCGCAAGGAGGACGAACGGCTCCTGACCGGCGCGGGAAACTTCACCGACGATTACACCATGCCGGGCCAGCTTCACGGCTACGTGCTGCGCGCCAATGTCGGACACGCGGTCATCAATTCCATCGACACGACCGCCGCGAAATCCTCCCCCGGCGTCCATGGCGTGTTCACCGCCGAGGACTACCTCGCTGACGGGATGGGAGCGATCCCGCATGTCGTCAACCCGCCGCAGATCCACAACCCGAAGGAACCCGCCTTCGCCAACCGCGACGGCTCGCCCATTTTCGAGGCGCCGCATTATCCGCTGGCGCTCGGCAAGGTGCGCCATATCGGCGAAGGACTCGCGTTCGTCGTCGCCGACACGCTGGCCCAGGCAAAGGACGCCGCCGAGAAGGTTGCAATCGATTTCGACGTCCTGCCCGCCGTGACCGACAGCGCAAAGGCCATCGAGCCGGGGGCGCCTGTGATCTGGGACGGCGCACTGGACAATACGGCATTCGATTCCGAGCTGGGCGACGAGGCGGCGACCGATGCCGCTTTCGCAAACGCCGCCCACGTGACCTCGGTCGAAGTCCGTAACAACCGCATCACCGCCGTCTCGATGGAGCCGCGCGCGGGCGTCGGCGCCTACGATGCGGCGACCGACGCCTACACCTTCCTGTCCGGCAGCCAGGGCGTCGTGCGCCAGCAATGGACCCTGATGCAGATGTTCGGCGTGCCGGCCGAGAAGATGCGCGTCAAATGCGAGGAAGTCGGCGGCGGGTTCGGCATGCGCAACTGGGTCTACCCAGAGTTCGTGCTCGCGCTGTGGGCGGCGCGCGTTATCGGAAAGCCCGTGCGCTGGACATCGGAGCGCACCGAGGCCTTTCTCAGCGACTACCAGGCGCGCGACCTGATTACGCGCGCGTCGCTGGCGCTGGATGAAGACGGCAGGATCCTCGGCCTCAGGATCGACCATCTGGGCAATATCGGCGGAAACCTGGTCTCGTTCGTGCCGCTGGCCAACGGGGTGAGGATCGTTTCCAGCATCTACGACGTGCCGGCGGCCTATGTTCGGGTGCGGGGCGTCATCACCAACACGCTGCCGACCGCACCCTATCGCGGCGCGGGACGGCCCGAGACCATGCTGGTGATCGAACGGCTGATCGACCGGGCGGCGGCGGAGACAGGCCGCGACCGGCTGGACCTGCGGCGGCTGAACCTGATCGCGCCGGAAAAGCTGCCCTACACCAACCCGATGGGTGTGACCTACGATTGCGGCACGTTCCACGACAACATGAGGCGCGCGGCAGAACTGGCCGGCTGGGAAACGTTCGAGACACGACGGGCGGAAGCGGCCAGGAACGGCAAGCTGCGCGGCATCGGCCTGTCCAACTATGTCGAAACCCCGGTCGGCTGGCCGCAGGAGCGCTGCGAAATCACGGTCCGCCCCGAAGGACGGATCGACATGATCCTCGGCACCCAGAACCACGGGCAGGGTCACGAGACCACCTTCGCGCAGGTCGTCGTGTCTAAGCTCGGCGTGCCGTTCGAGTCGGTAAACCTGATCACCGGAGACACCGCTATCGTCAAGGAAGGCGGCGGCAGCCATTCCGACCGCTCGATGCGGCTCGCCGGCGCGCTGATGGTGTGGGTGACCGACAAGATCGTCGAAAAGGGCAGGAAGCTCGCAGCCCATGTTCTGGAAGCCGCCGAGGAAGACGTGGAATTCGCCGATGGCGCCTTCAGCGTGGCCGGCACCGACCGGACGATCGGGCTGTTCGAACTGGCCGGCATCGCGCTGACCGACGCCGTGCCGGAAGAACTGCGCGGCCCGCTGGCCGACGAGCATGAGATGTGGCATCGCCTCCCCGCCTACCCCACCGGCTGCGCCGTCGCCGAGGTGGAGATCGATGCCGAGACAGGCCATGTCAGCCTTGAAAACTGGTGCGCCATCGACGATGTCGGCCGCGTCATCAACCCGCTGATCGTCGAGGGCCAGGTGCATGGCGGCATCGCGCAGGGCGTCGGCCAGGTGTTCTGGGAGGAAAACGTCTATGACGAGAGCGGCCAGCTGATCGCCGCCTCCTTCATGGATTACGGCATGCCGCGGGCGGACCAGCTGCCGTCCTTCAACATCGAGACCTGCGAGGCGGCGCTGACCGAGAGCAACCCGCTGGGCGTCAAGGGCGGCGGCGAAGCAGGCACCACACCCTCGCTCGGCGCGGCGATGAACGCGGTCGCCGATGCGCTGCGCGAGTACGACACGAGCGGTCTGCACATGCCGATCACATCGCAGAAAGTATGGGCCGTGCTGTCGCGCGGCAGAACAAACTGACGGGAGAGAACCACGCCATGCCCGACCCCCGGACCATCGACATTCACGCCCATTACTATCCCGAGGAGTTTCTCAAGCTGATCGAGACGGAAGGGGAGCCCTTCGGGGCTTTCGTCGACCGCAGCAATCCCAAGGGGTTCAGCATCGGTCTCGGCAAGATGCGGATGCCGCCTTTGCAGGCGAGCTTCACCGATCTGGAAGCCCGCATCGCCGACATGGACGAGCGCGGCGTCGACGTGCATGCGTTGTCGCTCACCGTGCCGATGGTCTACTGGGCGGGCCGCGATCTGGGCCCGAAGCTGTGCCGGGCCTTCAACGACGGCATCGCCGCGGCGCACGAGGCGCATCCCGACCGGCTGATCGGCTTCGCCGTGCCGCCGATGCACGAGCCCGACCTGGCGGTGGCGGAGGTCGACCGGATAGCGGACATGCCGGGGATGCGCGGGATCTATGCCGCCACCCATGTGCGGGACCGGGAACTGTCCGACGAGGCGTTCTTCCCGGTCTACGAGCGGCTGGAAGAATACGGACTGCCGCTGTTCCTCCATCCGGTCCGGGTGATCGGGGCGGAACGGCTGAGCCGCTGGCATTTCGTCAACACGCTGGGCAACCCGTTCGACAACGCGGTGGCTGCCGCCCACCTGATTTTCGACGGCGTCCTCGACCGCTTTCCGAAGCTGGAGGTCTGCCTGCCGCACGCGGGCGGTGCGCTGATCTCGGTGATCGGCCGCATGTCGCACGCGTGGCGGGACATTCCGGCGCTGCGCGAAAAAATTCCCGACAGGGCACCGGAGGAATATCTGACGCGGTTCTATTACGACACCATCACCCATGACGGGCCGCTGCTCGCCTATCTGATCGAGCGCGTTGGCGCCGACCGGGTGATGCTGGGCAGCGATTACTGTTTTGGAATGGGGTACGACTATCCGGTCGAAATCGTCTCGGATCACCCCGCGCTCGACGAAGACGCCAAGGCGCTGATCCTCGGCGGCAACGCAAGCCGCCTGCTGCGGCTGGACGCGAACGCATGACCCGCATCTCGCCCCCGAAGGAACCGACCGCCGAGCAGGCCGCTTTGTTCGAGCAGTGCGACGCCCGACTAGGCTTCGTACCGATGACGCTGCGGGTCATGGCAAACAGGCCGGAAATGCTTGACGCCTGGTACCGGCTGATCTCGGAGGTCTATCTCAAACCCGGCAAGGTCCCGGCGCCGCTCAAGCGCCTCGTCGCCCATACGGTCGCCCGGATCGCAGAATGCCCCTATTCCATGGCCCACACCGCGGAAGCGGCGTTCGAAGCAGGCGTTCCGGTCGAGAAAATCCGGACAGTGCTGAACAGCGAGACCGACCGGCAGTTCGACGATGCCGAGCGCGCGGCGCTCGCCGTGGCGCGCGCTTCGGCCCGTGCGCCCGCATCTGTCAGCGACGATCTGTTCGATGCGCTGCGGTCGCATTATTCGGAAGACCAGATGCTGGAAATCTTGGCGGTGATATCGCTGTTCGGGTTCCTCACGCGCTGGCAGTCCGGCCTCGCGCTTTCGCTCGAAGACAAGCCCCGCAAATTCGCGGAAGAAAACCTGGCAGCGATCGGCTGGAAAATCGGGCGGCACGGCGCGGGCAAGACAGGTTAACCCGAAGGCTGGCCGCCTCCGTCCACGACCAGCGAGAATGGCGCACGACAAAAGCCGTTTAGTCCACCATCTGACAGAAGGAGCCCTCCGCGTGCTGTTTATCCATAACGACGTAGCGCACGACCTGCTGACCATGTCGGACTGTATCGACATACAGGACGTCGCCTTTCGCGCGCAGGCCGTGGGGACGGCGGCGCAGAAGCCCCGATCCGACATCTACGCGCCCTGCGATCTGGCCGACGGCTACTATCGCGGGGGCACGGTCGAAGGATACGCCAACGGCTATTTCGCGGTCCGCATAAAGTCAGACATCATCACCTGGCCCAGAACGGCCGACGGCGGGCTGACCGAGGACAAGCACTGCATCGAACCCGGCACCTATTGCGGGCTCGTCATCCTCTACGCGACGGCGACGGGCGAGCCGCTGGCGCTGATCAATGACGGAATCATCCAGCACATGCGGGTCGGCGCCAGCGCGGCGCTGGGGGCGCGCTACCTTGCGCGGGAAGACGCGAAGACGGTCGGCATCCTGGGCTCGGGCGGCATGGCGCGCACCTATCTGGAAGGGTTCTGCTGCGTGCGCGACATCGAGAGCGCGCGGGTGTTCAGCCCGACGCTGGCGAACCGGGAACGGTTCGCGGAAGAAATGTCGAGCCGGCTCGGCATTCCGGTAACGCCCGTCGGCGCGCCGGAGGACTCGGTTTGCGGCACCGACATCGTCGCCACCTGCACCAGCTCGATGACCCCGACCCTGAAGCCGGAATGGCTGTCGAAGGGCCAGCACGTCACGATTCTCGGCCCGTCCGAAGTCGACGACGCGGTGCTCGCTGTATGCGACGTGCGCATCGCCCAGGCGTCCGAGGGCGGGCTGGAAGCGCCGGGCGCGGTCAGGGGCATCGGCCATTCCGCCGTCGCCTGGGTCGCCGGGACGGAACAGGAGCGCGAACGCCTGCCCCGACCGAAGACGCGGGCGGGCGGGTCCGGCTCGGCATTCGTCCTGCCGGATTTTGCCGACATGGTGACGGGCCGCGCGGAAGGCAGGACCGGGCCGGAGCAGATCACCTTCTATCGCAATCTGGGAAACCAGGGCCTGCAGTTTTCGTCCGTCGGCGGCCTGCTGTACGAAAAGGCAAAGGCGGCGGGAACGGCGCGCGACCTGCCCACCGAATGGTTCCTGCAGGATATCCGGGATTAGGAAGGACCCGGCGCGGGCCGGCCGCTCAGGTTATCGCCAGACAAAACCCGTTCCGAGTCCAAACGCAGGCTCACACCCGAATAACGCCCTTTTCTGAGGTATTTAGCAACATGGGCACGGTCCGCGTGCAATCGGAACCGGAAAATAACGGTGCGGATCAGGAAACGAGCTCTCTCATGGAATCCGCGCTACATGGACCAGGCCGGTCGGCACGACCTCTTTGTGCAGCTATAGAGGTCGCATGGTATCGTCGCTGGATTCGATGAGTCGCCGGCGAGTGACTAAACCACTTTGACATATTCATCGAGACGCCCTTTCGAAACTGACGTTTGGAGCAGGGCCGTTGTCGGAGTTGGAGAAAATCACGCCTGAAGACTTTGACCGTTCTGCAGAAGATCCCGGCAATATCGTCGGGCTGGAACATGTCAACGTTCAGGTCGGCGACCAGCGGCTGGCAACGCTGTTCAACGTGACAGGCCTCGGCCTGACCCGCGCGCCCCTACCTTCAGGTCAATGTCACGACTATGTGGATCAATGCGGGGCCCAGCCAGTTCCACCGGCCCACAAACGAGCCCCGGGTACTGCGGGGCCGGATCGGGCTGGTGATGCCTAGCCTCGACTCGCTGAAGCAACGACTGTAGGCCGAGCGCGAGCCTCTGGCGGGCACGAAATTCGATTTCGCAGGGCCAAACAGGAACGCCACAGTCGACGTCACCTGCCCGCGGGGGAATTAGGTTCCGGCGCCACGAGACCGGACCGGAATTCGTGCCGCGTCACTGGGATCTGGACGAGCACGGACAGAAGAAACCCAACAAGTGGAAAGCCTGGTCAAGTTTTGAGGAGCGGGGTTTCATCAACGATCTGAGCATTCGGGGGTTCCGACGTATGGCGATCGATTCCGGATTTGTGGTCGACCGTATGGATTTGCGCAGCTTCGGCGGGCCGCCCCTGCGGAATTTCGTCGGCACGGCGCTGAAAATCCTGCCGTTTATCGGCAGCTATTTCGTTTCATCCGTGATGGTGGAGCTGCGGCGGCCTGAATAATGCCGACGCCGAAAAGCCTTCTCGACCCTAATCGTTGAAATTGTCGCGCAGCGTCCCCGGGCTGTATTCCTTTTTGGACAGGCCGCGGCGCTGAAGTTCGGGCACGACGCGTTCGACGAATTCGCGGATATTGTCCATCGCATGATAACCGCGCCCCAGAATGAACCCGCCATTGGCGCCGGTCTCAAAATGGATCTTTTCCAGCTTGTCGACGATTTCCTTGGGCGTGCCCTCTGCGGCCATAATGCGCTTGGTCAGGTAATCGCGGCCAAGCTCCAGCACAGTGGTCTTCGGATCGGTGGTCTTCACAATTTCTTCGAAAGTGCCGAGATTGCCGTTCTGTTCGCGCACCTGATCGGCAAAATCCGACAGCGTCATATCGGGATCGGCGGCGGAAAAATCGACGCCGAACCATTGCGACATTTCGATCAGGCCGCCCTCGGGCGGGATAGAGTCCAGGAAGGCTTTTTCTTTTGCGCGGGCTTCGGACTGTGAGTCCGCCACCTGGATACGCACCGACCATAAGATCCCGAGGTCGCGCGGCGTCCGGCCAAAGGATACGAGCTTCTCGTCGATCGCGGCGCGATGCTGCTTCATGCTGTCGATCGTACGCCGCGTGCTGAACTGGAGATCGGCGTATTTCGCCGCCAGATCCATGCCGGGCCCTGACTGGCCTGCCTGGATGATCACCGGCCGCTGTTGCGGCGACGGCAGAGCCGGCAGCGGGCCACGGACGTTGAAGTAATCGCCCCGAAAATCGAGCCGGTGCACTTTTTCAGGGTCGAGAAAGAGACCCTTTTCGCGATCCAGCACCGGCGCGTCCGCCTCGATACTGTCCCACAGCTGGCACGCGACCTGAAGGAACTCCTGGGCCCGGCGATAGCGCTCATCATGCTCCATCATGACGTCGAATCCCCAGTTCATACCCTCCCATTTATAGGCGGAGGTCACGGCATTCCAGGCGATCCGCCCGCGGGTCACATGATCGAGCGCATTGAAAGTCCGGGCGCAGTGAAACGGGTGATGATAGGTCGTCGACATTGTCAGCGCATAGCCGATCTGTTTCGTGACGCGCGCCAGGATCGGAATCATCGGCGTCATATCGTGCCGGGGCCATTTCACCCCGTGGCTGACGACCGCATTGTGATTACCGCCATAATCCTCGGACGTGCCGCCGGTATCGCCAAAAAACAGCAGATCCATCTTGCCGCGCTCGGCGATCTTGGCGATGTCCTCGTAAAAATCCGACGTGCTGTAATAGGGGTAACCGACCCACGACCCGGGCATCCGCCACAGAAAATCGGTGTGCAGAAATGAAAGATCGGCGGCAAGGTGGATGGTTTCACGGGCTGACATGACAGTCTCTGCTCTGTGACGTTCGGGCCAGCGCGGAATCGGGCGCTGGCCGTATCAGGCACCAGATAAATCCGGGAGTCAAAGACGTTTGCGGCTGGTGGAAGGGGACGTTGCTGTTGGACTTTGTCTTGGGCAGGAAAGTTTGCTCTGTCGACAGGCGTCGGTTTCGGACGGGATCCAGAACGGTTTATGAAGCCCGGAAACAGGATCGAAATCGAAAGGATCGGCGTGCGGTCCACTACGATCGGATAGAAACTGACGGTTCAGACTTGGGTACTCAGCCAGGACAACGACATGATTTCGTCGCTTCCTCGCGCAATATTTTTTACCCGCTGAACAGGCGCCATAAGGCAAAGCCAACCATTGCGGCAACACCGATCCAGATCAGCCTTTTTCGGCCATCGGACCGTGATGTCGAATCGCTGAGAGTTTTCGCCTGTAAAGCGCCGGAGGGCGACAAAGCATGTCTTGGCAGGAGGTCGACCAGACGGCCGGCGATTGATGGCAAGTCCGATTTTTTCCAGTCGCCCTGTGGAAGAACGGCAATCTTCGCCGCCAGCTCGCTTGTCGCGGCCTTCCTGGTCCGCTTCGACAGATCGGCAGCCTCGCCCCAGGGATCAAGATCAAGTCGCGCCAGCGCGGAGAGTACAGTAAGCTGCGATCCGTTTTCTTCTTCGCCGACGAATGCGAAAAGAAAATCGTTGAACTCGGAATGACCGAGAGCGTATTCAGAACGCAAGGCCATTTCTGCCTCCTTTCAGTGCCAAAAGCGCCGCCGCGGATCGTCCCTCGCCTGAGCCGACATAGACCCTGAACAATCTGCTCTTGGCGATTTGACGCTTTAGCGCGTTGTTACGTTTTAGGCTTGGCCACCCACCGCGAAGGATTCTTTTTCCGGACGTCTGCAATATTTCTTATATCGGTCCATTTATCCGGCATCGCGGAAAGGGCGGCGGGCCTCGCCTGTGCATAGATGTTGGTTTTCTTGGGCGCCATGGGTGCAGCAGAAGACTGTTCTCTGCGCCATCCGAATTTCTTTTCAGTCATGCAGTTTTCTTTCATTCCAGCGGAAATGCCGGCCGCAGGGAAAATGGGTTAGTGGTGCGTCGGGACGTTCGGCGTTCCCTCTGCGCCCTGTTCAGGCGGAAGGCTGTTGGCGTCCTGCCTGCGCGACTGCATCTTTCAGACTCGTGTAGCGGAACCCGCCGCAATGGAAAAAATCAACCGACACACGGGTAATGCCCAGCTTAGCCAGGCCTTCCGTGTCTTCCGGTTCGAGGGATGCGGCGCTCTTTTTCTCGTCGTCAGTCAGCATTTCAGGATCTCCATTTCGGGGTTAAGGCGCCGAAGAACGGCGCCGGAATTGCGCGTCATGCAGAGCGGCTATTATTTGCGCCGCGTGGCTGCCGGATAGGTCGGCGCGGGTGTGCCGGCGCGCCACGTAGCCGTGCTTTTGCAACGGGGACAAACCCTCTCGCCAGCCCACTGGCTTCGAAAGGAGGTCTCGCATCTGAGGCAGTTGCGCTGCCTGGAATCATCTTTTACAGCCCGATCATTTGGCGATCCGGGCATATGGCGTCCGTTCGTACTATTCAATTTTTCGTCCCTTTTCCGTTGGTTCGCGCGATGTTGCCGCCGTCAATTCAGACCGCCACTCGCATGAACTGGTCAAGGCATTCCGGTCGCATAGCAGCGATATCCGCTATATCCGCGCCGATATTTGGCCAGGCGCCTCGTCTCGTCTCAGCGCCGCGTCGAGTTCCAACGGATCGATTGAGAGTGTTTGCTTCAGACCGGAATGTGCGTACAAATGGATCAATGTCGCGATGCGCCGGTAAACCGGAAACGAAATCCCCTCCAGAAGCTCTTCGTCCGTTTCGACCTGATAGTCTCCTGCCGTCAACTCTCTGTCCAAACCGGAGAGTCGGAACGATCGATTGAAAGTGACGGTTTTGCTGTGTGTGCGTAGCGTCATATTCCGGCTCCCGACTAATAATCCAACTGCCTGTTCGATAAACGACGGAGGAGGCAGACGCCTCCTCCGCTTCGGAGGTCAGGCGTTTTTTGCAGGGCCGCTCCGGACCGATACGGTTTCCTGAGATTTTTCAGGCTGTGTCGCTGTCTCAGATGCCACCGGCGCGGTTTTTTCCGTGTCATCGGATTTATTTTTGCCGGAATCAGCTTGTGCGGCAGACCCTTTCTTAAATGACATTTTAAAATCCTTCGATTTAGCAGAAACTATTTCCTGCTAAATATAACATGGTGTATAAATTGGTTATTACAATTTATAATGATTTTTATTTAAAAAAATCATTATATTTTAACTATTTTATTTCATATATATTAAATTAATTAAATATCTTTACTTATGAATTGCAATGAGTTGTCTGGGGAAATCGAAACTATCAATAGTTCACGCCGCTGCTCCGAAATGCGTCCAATGAAAGGGAACGCCGGGCACGAATCGACCAATGCGGGACGCGTTGGATCGTTCAGGATAGAGGGAGTCTCGAAACGAGGCTCCAGAGGCGAGGATGGCGGAGAGTGAG
>JAYOEY010000038.1:0-21159 GCA_038116945.1 Rhodospirillales bacterium | reverse complement strand
GTGGCGATGAATAATTCCAAGATTTCCGCCGCAGATGGAATAAATGGGAGGGACAGGCACCTGGAAGAAGTCTTCGTGAAGACAAACGGCGAGACGCACAACCTTTGGCGAACTGTCGATCACGTAGGTTAGGTCCTGAAGGACTTTGTCTCGCAACGCCTCTATCCATAACCACTTCAACCATGACCGACATCTAATCAGCAGAACCGAAGTCAAAATCGCTCGTTCGGTGGCAATTGACGAATGGCGCCAGGTGGCGACGTGATTACCGGAAGCCGGCTTGCCATCAGAGACAAATTCGTCAAAGACTGACACCACCGCCAGCTTCCTCCCCCTGAAGGTTGCTCCGTTTTTCGAGGGCTCGCTGTCACTGCCATCGCCCCAGCTATCTCCCCCTGTAGGAAGATGTCATTCCGGCGGCGGAGTGCCGCCCTGGGTGCCTGCGGCGCCGCCGCCGGTCAGGCGGCGACCTGCCACTGACCGACGGTTACCGGGTGCATCGCATAGACCGCTCGGTATTCGATCTCGAACGCTTCGCGGAGCGAGATGCCGTCTGCCTCCGCCCTGTCTTCGGCAAGGTCGGCCGCAACCCGGCGGGCGTGCGCCCGGCGTTCTTCCTCGCTCCAGCACCGATAGAGGGGCCATTCCTCCGAATATTCGTTGACCCAGTCGCAGCCGGTCATCTCCGACAGCAACGAATGAACCAGATGATCCCTGGTTTCGCCCGACAGCGTTGCGCCGCGAATGAACCCGTCATCGTCCGTCGAGGCCAGGAACGCCATGCCGCAGACCTTGTCGCGAATGGCGCAACCGCGATGGGTCAGGCTGATTTCCAGGGGGAAGGCGCGCCGGCTGTTCCAGGCATAAAGCTGGCTGACGGGAATCTTTCTGGTCGGCAGGAAATCGGTATGCATGGTTTTTCCTCGTACTGATGTGACAACGCAATCGCTTGTGCGATGTCTGAAGAATAAACGCCTTATTCGTCATAAAACGGGGTATAAAGCCGCAGGAGGATTTCGCCATGGCATTTTCCGGGCTGCGCGACATGCTGGATCTGGCTCTGGAGCTGCAGGCCAGTTCGCTGGGTCTCACCATCGGGCAGCTCATGGCGCGCACCGGGCGCAGCCGCAAGACCGTCGAACGGATGCTGCAGGGACTCGCCGAAATCGGGCTGGAGGCGGAGCCGAGCCGGCTGGAAAGCGATCATCACCTGACAAAGCGCTGGCGGCTGCGCGCATCCTTTCCCGGCCCGCTTCTGGCCTTGCGGCCCAACGAGCGCGCGGCGCTGGAACGTCATCTGCAGACTCTTCCCGAAGGCGCCGCCGCACGCGCCCTCGCCAAGCTTCTGGCGAACCAGACGCCGCTTTCCACCCATCTGGCCGTCGACCAGGAAGAGCTGATCAGCCGTACCGCCCATGCCGGCCGCACAGGGCCCCGGACCCAGGCGAACGAGGCCCACATGGCGGTCTTCGAACGCGCCATACAGGGATTCGAAAGGCTGGAAATTCGATACCGGTCGCTGGGACGTCGCCGCGCGAGCTGGCGGACGGTCGAGCCGCTCGGGCTGCTGTTCGGCCGCTTCGGATATCTGGTCGCGGCGCGCGAAGGACGGCCTGCGACCTACCGTCTAGACCTTATCGAGGATGTTCGCACGACCGGAACCATTTTCGCGGCGCGATCGGACTGGAACATGAAGGAATGGGCGGCCCGCAGCTTCGGCATCTATCACGGGGACGAAATTCTCGACATCCGGCTCAGATTTACCGGAGAGGCCGCGCGGCGCGCGGCGAAGGTCCTGTTCCACCCCAGCCAGAAAATGCGGCAGGGACGGGACGGGCTGCTGGTCCGCCTGCGCTGCCAGGGGCATCGCGAACTGATCCACGAACTCTGCCATCCGGACTGGCTCGGCCAGGTCAAGATCGAGGCGCCCGCCTCGCTGCGCGAAGAGTTCAACGACTATCTGGAACAGCTCCGCGGCGTTGCGGAATAGAACCGTTCCGGTTCACTCCGCCGCGCTTGCCGCGGTCGAGGCGTAGCGGCTTGCCGGCACCCGCAGACCGAGCAGGTCGCGCAGCGTCCTGCCCTCGTAAGCCTTGCGGAAAATGCCGCGGCTCTGCAGTTCGGGCACGACGAGGTCGACGAACGATTCGAACTCGTCCGGGAACATCGAGGGGATGATGTTGAATCCGTCGCAGGCGCCGTTTTCGAACCAGTCCTGCATCGCGTCGACGACCGTTTCCGGCGTGCCGACGAGCACCATGTGACCGCGCGCCGCCGCGAAATGCTGGTAAAGCTGACGCAGTGTCCAGCCTTCTTTCCTGGCAAGGTCCAGCATCTGCCCGGAACGCGTTCCGACGTCGTCGACCGCATCGAGGTCGAGGTCCGCCATTTTCGTATCGGGGTCCCTGTCCGTCACGTCGTGGCCGAGCCGCCGCGACAGGAATGCCAGCCCGTGATCGGGGTGGATCAGCTCCTGCAGCTCGTCGTACTTTTCCTTCGCTTCCTTCTCCGTTCTGGCCACTGTCACGGAAAGACCGGGCAGGATCTTCAGGTCGTCCGGCTGGCGGCCGTACTTTGCGAGCCGCGCCTTTACATCGCTGTAGAAGGCCTGTGCGATATCGATGCTCTGGCTGGCGCCGAAGATGACGTCGGCCGATCTCGCGGCGAGTTCGCGTCCCGGCTCGGAAGCGCCCGCCTGTACGACGACAGGCTGGCCCTGCGGCGAACGCGGCACGTTCAGCGGGCCTTCGACCTGAAAATGCTTACCCTTGTGATTGAGCACATGCATCCTGTCCCACTCGAAGAAGGTGCTCGTCTCGCGGTCGCGCACGAACGCATCCGCATCCCAGCTGTCCCACAGCCCCTTGAGGACATCGATATATTCCTCCGCGATTTCGTAGCGCTCGGGTTTCGCGAGATGGGCTTCCTGACTGTAATTGAGCGCGCCCCGCGGGTTGCCCGTGGTCACGATATTCACCCCCGCGCGGCCGTGACAGATCAGGTCGAGCGTTGCGAACATGCGGGCCACGGTGAACGGCGGATCGAAGCTGGTACTCCGCGTGCACACCAGCCCGATATGTTTGGTGAGGGGAGCAAGCGCGGTCAGCAACGTAAACGGTTCCAGCCAGGCGGAGTAATGCTGGCGATTGAGTGCCTTGTCGACCGTGGTCCAGGCGGTCGGGGTGTCCGCCGAAAACATCATGTCGAACAGCCCACGCTCCGCCGTCTGCGCCATGTCGATGAACCGGTCGAAATTCTCGTTGGCGTCGTGGAACGAATTCGGGTGCCTCCAGGAAGCGATATGATGGCCGGTGGGGCGGATGAACAGGCCCAGCTTCATTTCAGGCATCGGAGATCTCCTTGACGGACGTGATACGCGTAACGGTATGACTTCCCGACAGACGTTGGCAAGGTAATCGGACTTTTTTCCGCGACGCTCGCTTTGCCTTGTCTCTCTCCTGACAAGATGAAATTCTTATGCCATGTCTACGGTGCAGCCTTCGCGACGCAATACCCTTGTCGGACAGCCGGTTCGGCGGCTCGAGGACAGTCGGCTGCTGACGGGCGGCGGCCGCTATGTCGACGACATCGGCCGCGACAATCTGCTGCATGCCGTCATTCTCCGAAGCGATGTCGCGCATGGGTGGATCAGGTCCGTGGACGCTTCCCGCGCAATGGCGCTGCCCGGGGTCCATTCGGTCGTTACGGCGGCGAACATTCCGGGGGAAATTCCCCTGGTGCCGTTGCGCCTGATGCCGATGAAGGAACTGGAGCCTCTGGGGCAACCCGCGTTCGCCCGGGACAAGGTCCGCTATGTCGGCGAAGCGATTGCCGTCATTCTGGCAGACAGTCCGGCAATCGGCGAGGACGCCCGGGCGCTCATTGAGGTCGAAATCGACCCTCTGCCTCCCATCGCCAGCCGGCACGACGCCCTTGCCGAAAAATCCCTGCTGTTCGACGCCTGGGGAAGCAACAGGGCGATTACGTACACAGCGGAAAAAGGCGATGCCGAGGCTGCGTTTCGCGACGCGTCCTATGTCAGGCGCGAACGGTTCGCAACGCACCGGCACCTCGCCCTGCCAATGGAACCGCGCGGAATTCTGGCCGACTGGAACGACCGAACGGGTCGCCTGACCGTCGAAGGCGCGGCCAAGGTTCCGTTTGCCAATCGCAGAATTCTGTCGACGATGATGGGGATCGATGAGTCCGACATCGACATGATCGAGAGCGATGTGGGCGGAGGGTTCGGCGCGCGCGGCGAGTTTTTCGCCGAGGATTTCCTGATCCCGTTTGCCGCCCGACAGGCCGGAAGGCCGGTAAAATGGATCGAGGACCGGCGCGACCACCTTTTGACGACCGGTCATGCGCGGGAAATGGACTGCGACATCGAGATCGCCTGCGCCGGCGACGGGACCGTTCTCGGCCTGCGCGGAGAGGTCTGGGTGGATGTCGGCGCTTATTACCGTACAAACGGCACGATCAGCCCGCGCAATGTCGCGCAGTTCATGTCCGGCCCCTACCGGGTGCCGAACATTCACATCCGGTCACACGCGATGCTGACCAACAAGGCGCCAATCGGTACCTATCGCGGGCCGGGTCGGTACGAGACGGATTTTTTTCGGGAAAGGTTTTTCGATCTGGTCGCAGGCGATCTCGGGATAGATCCCGTTTCCTTCCGTCGCCGGAATCTGGTGACCGTCGACGAGATGCCCTACCGGATCGCCAGCATCAGCCCGGTCGACCGGGAAGAGGAGTTCGACAGCGGCGATTATTCGATGGTGCTCGACCGGTGCCTCGCGGCATTCGGCTGGACAGACAAGGAACGGCTTAAGGGGAAGCTGATCGACGGCGTCTATCACGGGATCGCGGTCGGGTGTTTCGTCGAGGGTGGCGGCGCAGGGCCCAGCGAAAATGCAAAGGCCGCGCTGCAGCCAGACGGCTCGGTCCATGTCTATGTCGGTTCGACCGCGGTAGGGCAGGGCGTTCTGACGATCCTGACCCAGATCGCCGCCGATGCGCTGGAACTCCCGATTGAGGCCATCAGTCTCTTCCACGGTTCGACCACGTTTCTGTCCGACGGGTATGGCTCCTACCATTCGCGTTCGACCGTCATGGGCGGTTCCGCCATCCTGCTGGCCGTCGATGCGCTTCGTCGCGAAATCCGCTCTGCGGCGGCGGACCTGTTCGGCTGCCCGGCGGACGAGGTAAGTCTGGCCGATGGCGTCGCGACGGCGCCTGGCGGGCAGGCGGTTTCCTTCGCCGATCTTGCTCCTTCGGTGCCGGCTGTCGAGGAGACTTTCCACAATCACACGCACACCTATGCCAACGGGGCGGCCGCCGCGCATGTGACGGTCGATCCGGAAACCGGCAAGGTGTCGCTGATCGATCTGGTGATGGTCGAGGACGTCGGAAAAATCGTCAATCCGATGACCCTGAACGGGCAGGCCATCGGCGCAATGGTGCAGGGGCTTGGCGGCGCCCTGCTCGAACACGCCATCTACGACGAGGCGGCGCAACTCGTGACGGTCAGCCTCGCCGACTATCTGGCGCCGCTTTCGGCGAATTTCCCGAACCTTCGAGCGGTGATGCTCGAACAGCACCCGTCGCCCCATATTCCCATGGGCGTCAAGGGCGGCGGCGAAGGCGGTATCCTGCCGATGGGTGGGTTGATGGCGAACGCCGTCGCCGCCGCGCTTTCCTCGCTGGGGGTTCAGCCGCTTGATTTGCCGCTGACGCCAATGAAGATCTGGGACCTGATGGAAGCCGCGAAGTCCGGCAGCGGTCCGGCGGTCCGGAAGCAGGAGGAAACACGGCGATGACCTGCAGTGAACGCGTCGCGGAATTCGTCGCCGGATTCAATCTCTCGACCGTGCCTCCGGAACTGACCGGTCTCGCGCAGACCGCCTTCGTCGACACGATCGGCGTAATGCTGGCCGGCAGCCGGGAGCCTGCGTCAACCATCGTCGGCGACGTGATCGCGGCGGAGCAGGCGGCGCCGGTCGCCGGCGTGGTCGGCTGCGATATCCGGACTTCGCCGCTGAATGCGGCGCTGGCCAACGGTACGGCCACGCAGGCGCTCGATTTCGATCTCTCTTTCATGAGCGGGCAGTCGGCGGCGGCAGTGATCCCTGCGATCCTGCCCCTTGCCGAGAGCCTGAAATCGGATGCCGGCGATCTGATCGGCGCTTGGACCATCGGGTGCGAGGTCGCTGCGCGCATCGTGCGCGCCTTTCCCGCGATGTCGAGCCAGGGCAGATGGCATGCCGCAGGAGTCGCCGGTGTGTTCGCTTCCGCTTCAGCCTGCGCGCGTCTGCTGGGCGTGGACGAAGCGCGGATCCCGGCCGTCATGGGTATTGCGGCTTCGATGCCGTCGGGGCTCGGCGAGAATTACGGCACCATGACGAAGCCGCTTCATCCGGGACGGGCAGCGCGGGACGGCATGCAGGCGGCATTTCTGGGCGCGCGCGGATTTACGGCGAGCGATACGGCGATCGAAGGACGGCAGGGGTTTCTGGCGCTGTACGCCCGCGGTCTGGAATGGGACCCCGCTCCGTTCGACGATCTGGGCAGGGTTTTCAACCTGGTCGAGCCGGGATACCGGGTCAAGCCGTTCGCCTGTGGAGGTCTTCTTCATACTTCGATCGAGGCGGCGCTCCAGCTGCGCGACGAGGTGCTGCCGAGGATCGACCGGATTCGGACAATCCGCGTCACGGCGACGAATCATGCGGCCAACCGGGTGATCGACAGCTATCCCTGGTCGGACGACTCATCCCGGTTCAGCCTCAAATATCTGGTGCCTTATGCCCTGATCCATGGCGCGCCGACGCTTGCCACGTTTTCCGAAGAGGCGCTCGACGATGCGGCGGTGCGCGCTTTGTCGGAAAAGGTTTCGACAGGCGTCGACGAGGAATTTCCCGACACCACCGCAGAGGGCGGCAGCCCGGGACGTGTAAGGATCGTTTTCAGCGACGGCCAGGCGGTGGAACAGGCGGTTCTGGACGCCAGCGGATCGAAGGCCGTTCCCATGACGGAAGCGGTGTTCCGCGCCAAGTTCGACGATTGCGCGGCCCGGGTGCTGGACCCGCAATCGTCGGAGGCGCTCTACGTCTTTTTGCGCGGTCTGCAGCCGGAATCGGCGCTGGACGGTTTGTGGCCGCTGCTGACGCCGAACCGATAGTCCGACGGGAATGGGTCAACACGATCTGCCGCGGATTTGCGGCAGGACGATGCGACCGGGTACGGGTTTGCGGTCGATGGCGATGCGTTCCACGATCACGCGGAGATTTTCCAGCCGGTAGTGAGCCCTGATCGACCGGGCGGCCAGATAATCGGGACCGACCGACGTGCTGAGGCCGCCCAGCAGGGCAGCATCGACCGATCGGGGAAACAGCCGGACAGGCCGCTTGCCCGAAGCGCCGTGGCGTCGGCCGATTTCGTCGATCTTCGCTTTTTCCGCCCGGCTCATGGCCCCGGCCGGATGGCGAACGAATCCGCTGAACCGGTCGAGGTCGAGGGCAAGGGGTTTGCCCGGCGGGCCTTCATTCAGAAAAATCCCGAAATCCGGCGCGAGCAGGGCGCTTCGCATGCCGTGGCAGGATATCAGCCTCGCGTAGAGGACGGCTCTATCGTTCTGCGACGCCGGCCACGCGATCTCTACAAGCGGTCCCTTGCCCGCCTCCATCAGCCGCAGGAGAACGCGGCCTTCGAGAGCGTTCTGCCGGGTTGGCAGAAGCGTTTCCGTCGAATCCGGCGCCGCCTCTTTCGATGGCGGCGTCTCCAGCGGTCTGCGCGGCTGCATGTCGACGGGAGGAACCGCTGCTTCGACATTCGGAGCCTGGACAGGGCGCGGCTTCAGGGGCTCGATCCGGGCAGGCGGCGTTCCCCTGTCGTGATCGGTGCGGGGCACGAGCGCCTTTCGCGTCGCCCGAGCAGCCTCGGGCGATGCCGGTGCGCGCGCCGGAGGAGGCGGCAGGACGACTGGCGCCGGACCGGCCGGCCTCCGTGTCTCGGGTGGAGGCGGGGTCGGTATCGCCTCGATCTGTCGAACCGGGCGCCCCTGAGACAACAGCAGCAGGACAGCAAGCCCTAGTGTAACCGCAGCGGAGGCGGTACCGGCGGTCCAGGGGCGGCCCATTGCCATTACCGGCCGATCGCCTCGGCGGAGAACAGTTCCATTTCTTCCGACAGCTGCATGAGATCGCGGCGGCGGTCCCTTCCCGACATGAATTTGCGAACGTCGACATCGATCATCTTGCCGGGTCCCTGAGGAATGGCGATGTCGCCCAGGACCTCGGCCCGTCGCTTCGATACGTCGGCGGGAAGCGTCTTCGCCTCGTCCAGCGGCCCGGTCGCAACATGACGTGTCACGGTCGAAGGAACGTTTCCCGGAGAGGCGCCCTCGACGGCCTGTCTGACTGAAACGCGGCTGGCGGAGGCCATCGCGATATTCGACGGTCTGTCGGGCGCCGCCACGACGACTTTCTCCGCAACCGGTTTCGCGCTGTCGCGAATTGTTTCCTTCGCGGCGGAGGCGACATCATGAGCCTTGTCGGCCAGGGCGTGGAGGTCGCTCCGGTCGCTGTTGAAGAGGAAAACCAGTGCGACGGCGACGACGATGTTGAAGAGCAGGAATTTCATTGAATGATCCTTTCGTTTTCTCAGTATTGGGTCTGCTTCCTCGCCGCGATCGTCAGCGCCGCGCGCAATGCCGATGAAACCGGCAATCCGACCACCGTGGTCATGAATGCGAGGCTGAAGTTCGCGGTCAGATCGCGGATGACGGTCTGTACGGTTTCCGGAGTCAGCGGCTGGCCGGCGAGGCTGCCGATCCCGATGCTGATTCCGAGCAGGGTGAAAGTCAGCGCGAGGGTTGTCACGCCGCCCGAAGCCTGTAAGCCGACTTCGAACCACAGGCCCTTTGTCTTCTCGTCGGCCGCCGAGTCGTTAATCCGGATCAGCGCGAGGACGGCGAGGAAGATCAGCCCTCCCAGCAGGCACAGAAAGCCCGCGCCCAGAACGTCAAGCGCCCATCCGGCGACCGCGCTCACATCCCGGGAGACCGTAACCACCGCGAGCGCGGTACAGAGGACCAGGCCGCCGAGCAGGTAGCTGACGGCCTGAATTCCCTGCGTCAGAAATCGTGTCTTGTACCGCATCCTAACGCCGTCCCCGATGGCCGTTGAGAAGGCTGTTCGTCGAAAGGCCGATTTCGGCGAGCCAGTGATCGGAGATCGTGCGGCCTTTTTCGGTAGATGCATGAACGAGGAAGGTCAGGTCGTAATTTTCGAACGCGGCGCGCACCGCCGGCGTGTTCCTGCCGACAAGGCTTTTGTCGCGAAGCACCATGCGTTCGAGATCGACCAGCCTTGTGCGCGCGACGCGAAGGCGGCTGTGGCGTTCCTCGGGGGACAGGTCTCCGGAGAGCATTGTTTCGAGCAGGATCGCCCGCTCCCGTTCCATGTTTTCGAGCGTGCCGGCGCCGGCCGACCCGGCGGCCAAGGCAGTTGCAAGGATCAATGGGCAAAGGATGTTCTTCATCGTTTTCTCCTGTGTTTATCGGGCTGCGAAAAGATCGATGGCGCCGGACAGGCTTTCCTGTTTCGGAAGGTCTGCGTCGGCTGTAACCGTCACCTCGTTTCCGGCGACGTTTTCCGAAAGCGCCAGCGCATCCAGCGAGACAAGCTTCGCCATGTATCCGAGGAGCGTCCGCTCCTGTTCGATCACGGACAGATCTGCCTGATTTTCGGCGATCAGCTGCCGCAGATATTCTTCGCGGGTAACGGGTACGCCGTCTATTTGCGGCGTCTGGTTCATCGGGTGCGCGCGGATCGCCTGGGCGAGGGACTCGATCGCGGCGAAGTTTTTGGCGTACTCGCCCGCATACCGGCTTTCGGATGCGAAGGACGAACGCAACAGGCCGGTATCGACCGCCTGCATGCTCGCTTCGAAACGGTCGCGGGCGGCGGCTTGCCGCTCGATCAGCTGTTTCCGTTGCGGCGACCCCGCGCGTGCCTTTTGACGGGTCCTGGCGAGCAGGTTTTCATAAAGCCTGACTTTCGTGCGCGCCCGCCTGGTCCGTAATTCCTGATGTTTTTTCGAAAGCTCGACGAATGCGCGTTTCTCTTCCAGCAACTGGTGCTGCAGTTCGACGCGCAGCGCGCCGTCCGCCCGTTCGACCGCGCCGTGAAGGTCCGTCAGTGTCTTCTTCTTGAGAACGATCTGCTCGTCCAGTTTGGTGAGCGCGGCAGCGAGGCCGGATCGCGCATAATTGCTGTTCACTGCCTTCTTCAGGAAGTCGCCGGGAAGCTTGATCAGCTGCTCGCTGGCTTTAGGCGACCAGTTTTCTTCGGCGACTGCGGGTCGGGCGGCGACGATCAGTGTCGCCGCCACCGCAAAGGCGGCAAGGGCGCAGCGACTGTTCGGGATTGCATCGGTCATCTCGTTTCCTCTCTTCGTCCCGTTATTTGTTCTTCCAGTGGTTCATGCGGCGCATTTCGCTTTTCACGTCGTCTGTAACGTTGAGCGCCATGAAGCGGCCGAAGGTCTGGGACTCGTTGCGTCCCAGCAGGGTTTCGACCGTTGCGATGAACGAAACGCCTCCCGCCAGATACAGATCGTTGTCGGGCCATGCGCTTTTGAATGCGTCGAATCGGCGGCGCGCCATTTCGACATCGCCGCCGCGGATGTAGTTGACGATGCTCAGTGCGTGGATCCGCATGCGTTCTTCGGCTGGGACCGAACGAGCGGCCTTGCCGAGCTCATCGGCGCATTTGCCGAGTACGTCCGCGCTCGTCCTGAAAGCACCGACCGACGCCCGCGCTCTTGCATCCGAATCGAGCTGAAGCCCCTGATTGCGGCACTGTTCGAAGCTTTGCAGCCTCTGCATCTGATTGAACCGGTCCTGATGAAAGTCCGGGTCGAACGACGGGGAGCCGTCCGTGACGCAACCCGCGAGGCTCAGCAGCGCGCCCGCCGCAAGCAGCTTTTTCCCGTGGTGTCGAATTCGGTTGACCATTCTGAAATCCTCCTTCTGGTCGGTGATAGTCGGTTCGGTATGGCTGTTCGGGCGCATGTCACACTTTTCCTTTTGCGAGCAGGCGCCGGTAATGGGTGGCGAGGGAGTGAACCTTGCGCACATATGACTTTGTCGCCGGCAGGACCCGGGCGCGGCCCGGCGGGCCGACGCGGGAGCCTCCGTTGTAGTAGGACAGCGCGAGGTCCGTCCGTCCCCGGTAGCGCACAATCAGACGTCTCAGAAAATGGAGCCCCAGCCGGATGTTGATGCGGGGATTCCACAATCGCGACGGCGCGATGCCGTACTCGCCGCGCGCTGTTGCCGGCATGATCTGCATGACTCCCCGCGCGCCCTTATGGCTGGTTGCCGCGGGGTCGAAATTCGACTCCGCATGTGCGACTGCCAGCGCAAGGTGGGCGGGGACGTCCATTGCGCGCGCTTCCAGCATGACCAGCTGCATGACGTCGCTGCGCGTCAGTCGGGTCGGGTAATCCGCGGACGCCTGGTTCTGAACGGCCGTCAGGAGCAGTCCAGCGACGATGACCGAAAGAGCGGGGCGCCCGTATCCGGGTCCGCCAGCGTTGCGACGGTTATCGTTCATCGGCGGTATCCCTTCCGTCGGCAAGCGCCCGCAGCCAGCCCTTGTCGAGACCCGCTACGGTCAGGTTGGGGAGATCGAACCCGTTGCGCGCTTCCATCGCTTCCCTGACTGACAGGCCGGGATCCATGGCGAGTACGACGCGCTGATCGGGAGACTTGAGGCGCCCGGCGACGGTTCGTGCATCGACGGGCCTGAGCGCCGCATCGAGATAGCGGCCCCGGTAAAAGATGACGAAGAAATCGTCCGTTTTCTCCGGCGCGCGGTTCGCGGCATGCGCTCCTGTCGACGGGGTCGACGGCGCAATGGTCAGAAGGGCTGGGCTCCTCGGACTCTGCACGGAGTCCGCGCGTTGTTTTCCGGCGCCCATGAAGATCATCGTCAGAACCATGATGCTGAAGAAGCCCATCGCCAGGGCGAGTGCGATTTCCGTCATCGCGTTTTCCTGCGCAGGTCCGCTATTGGTCTGGAACGGTTTCATCTCGATCCTTCCGCTCTAGCGCCGGTCACGGCGCATGTTTTCGACGGTTTGCCGCGTCATTCGACCGCTCGCCGGCAGTGCCGAGTCGAGCTGATAGGCGCGGATTGCACGTCGGGTTTCTTCGGTCATGACCCCGTCGACCGGTCCCGGGTCGTAGCCGAGCCTGCGAAGAAGGGCTTCCGCTTCCTTGATTGTTTCGCGGTATCTGCCGTCATTGGCGACCAGGTGCAGCGCTGACGGGTCGTGGGCGGTCGTCATCGAATTGCCGGTCGAAGGCTCGTTCGTCCCTGCTCCTGCAATCTCCGGAAACGGCATCCGCCGGGGCGCTGTCGTAGCGAGGATCCTTCCGCTTTCCATGGCGATGCCCTGATACGCCAGCATCGGCGTAACGCCCGACATGGTGACCGAGCCAGAAATCACGATGTCGGCCCGGGCGCTCGATTTCAGGTCGCGGATGCGGGCCGATTTTTCGGCCGCGCCATCTTCCGAGCGCTCTATTTCTCCGATAAGGGAGGCCAGAGCCGTTTCTTCGACGAACTCGAAATCCCCTCTGCCACGGAGTTGCATCTCCCGCACGAGGCGTCGGTTCCAGGCATTCGCTTCATCGCTCGGGACAGGGACCTCGTTCTCCCGGAATGACCGGATCCGAATGGTCGGGCGGCTGTACCCGCTGGCGGCGGGAATCCGCCGAATGTCGGCATTGCGCAGTTCGACAAGGATTTCCTCCGCCACCGGGCCGAACAGCCGGTCCGCCAGCGCCGGAGCGGAGACCGCTCCGAGGGCGATCCCCAGAGCGATCGTTCGGGCGATCCCCCGGGATATTCCCCGGAGGATCCCCGGATCCATGGCCGCTGTGTGCGATCGCATGGCTTTACGACGGACCGTCACGGCGTGCCGCGCCATGACCTAGCCGCGCCACCGGTTGTCGGCGACGGTGCTGCCGCCTGTCACGGTTTTCCAGCTTCCGTCGGCCTGTCGACAGGCCGTCCCGGTGATCTTTTCCTCGTATCCGTCGACGAATGCCCAGGCTTCATAATCCCGGCAGGGACGGCTGTTGGCGGTGAATGTCCGCGTCGGCGTGACTGTGTATTTCAGTCCGGAGTCCGGGTTCTGCCATTCCGCGGCCTGACCGGTGCGCGCTGTCTCGAACGTGCTCTGGACGTGAGCGTGGTCGTTACGGTCCATCGACTGTCCGATCTGGCCGCCGATGACGGCGCCGATGACGGTGCCGCCGATTACCGCGGCGACCTGCCCTGATCCCTTGCCGAACCGGGAGCCGGTTATCGCTCCGATCAACCCGCCGAGAATGGTGCCGCCGGTTTCATTCGTGATGCCGAACGCGGGGCGGCTGTCGTGCCGGTGATTGTGGTGAACGACCGTTACCCGCGGCCGGGGATCGGGGCGATAGTGATGAACATGGACCACTCGGGTGCGGGCCGGGCGGTAGCGATGCACCACCTTGCGGACCCGGGTCTGCTTCCAGTCCTGCTTGCCATAGTGATGGACGACGACCTTTTTGCCGCGCCAGCCGTTGCTCTCGTTCCATGGGCCGGCGGATACCGATGCGGCGCTCGACAGAAGGACTGCCGCGATACCTGCGGTCGTGATCGCTGCTCTTGCGATGAAGCTGGTATTGTTGGTCATTGTTCAATTCCTTCGTTTGCTGTGTGCCCCGATACGGCATCGCCGAATTCGGGGAACGCATCTCTTTGCGTCACGAAGGAATTTGGGCCGGATGCGATTTCGTTTGCATGCCGGCGCTGTTATTTTTTGTTAAGGAACCTGAATATGTCCTAACGTAATGGAACTTATATATTTATCGGGACATATCTAAGTTCTCCGTCGCATGCGAAGAACCCTGACCATACTGACCCTGTCTGCGCTCTTGGCGCTGGGCTGCCCATCGCCGTTCCCCGGCTCGGGCGCCGCATACGCGCAGCCGTCGGGCGAAATCGCCGGCGCCCTGTCTCGCCTCAAGAACAACCCGCGGTACCGCGGAAGGATTCTGGGCGTTCATGTCCGACAGCAGAGGCGCGGCTATGTGTACGAGGTCCGCATATTGCGGCCGGACGATCGGGTGATCCTCGTCTATATAGATCCCGCGACGGGAGGCGTGATAGGCGATTCCGAGCGTCGCCGGTCGAATGCGCGCGACGGAAACGACAGCGACGCGGACGATGGCAAGGGACGCCGGGACAGGCCAGCGCGCTCGAGAGGGCGCTGGAACAGATAAGAGGGGAACGGCCATGCGCATACTCATTCTCGAAGACGATCTGGACCTTGCCGGTCAGATTGCCGGAATGCTGCGCGATGAGAACTTTGCCGTGGACGTCAGCCATGACGGGCAGGAAGGGCTCGAATTCGGGCTGGCGAACGCCTATGACGCCGTGATCCTCGATCCCGGACTGCCGACCATGGACGGTTTCAGCGTTCTCAAACGGTGGCGGGATAACGATCTCGCCATGCCGGTTATCGTTCTTACCGGGTCCCGGAAAGAGGTCGGCGACATGAAGGAGGGCATTCGAGCGGGCGCGACCAACTATCTGACCAAGCCGGTGGACCTGGAACTGTTGCTCGACTGGGTGCGCAGCGTCGTCAATTCCGGAGGACCCGCCGTGCGTCAGCCGGTCATCGAACATGGGACGATACGAATCGATACGCAGAGCCTGCGCGTCTGGGTCGATGGCAAGCCGGTGCGACTTTCGCCCACCGAATATCGGATACTGCACTATCTGGTGATCAATGCCGGCCGACCGGTTCCGGCGGACGAGCTGGTGAAGCATAATTTCGACAATGACGTGATCAAGACGGCCAACGAAATACCGGTTTTCATCAGTCGCCTGCGTGACAAGATCGGGCGCCGCCTGATCGAAACGGTCCACGGGTACGGCTATCGGCTGGTGGAACCGGACGCGGCCCAGGCCTCCGGCAGCGAATGAGCGGTTTTCCACGCTTGCCGCCGTCCCTGGTCGGACGGCTGACCCTGTGGGCCGTGTTGCTGCTCTGCGCCGTCATCGCGCTTTTCTGGATATTGTTCGACGTCGCGGCGGACGAGGTCTCACGGGAAATCGTCGATACGCGGCTTGTTCAGTTCGGAGACCAGATCCGGGGATATCGCGCCAGCCGGGTTGCGGAAGGAGCGGTGCCGGCCCCCGACCGGCCCGCTTCGCCGCGTCCCAGTTCTGCGCCGGGCAGCCAGGACATTGGCTGGATATGGCAGATATCGGAAGGCGACCGCGTCGTCGACCGGTCTCAACTGTTGCGTCTGACCGGTACGGTCATCGCGGCGGCCGTGAAAACGAACACTGGGGAGTTCGTTTTCGGCAACCGGGTAACGCCGATCGGCCCGATGCGGATTGCGGAACGGCTGGTTGACGAGGGAGCCTCCGGATCGGCCCCGGTAACGGTCCATTATCTCGTCGGTATTGCCGCCGAACAGTACAGCGACGATGTGGCGCAGCATGCGTCCCGGCTCCGTCGCCTTTTCCTCCTCGCGCTGATCCCGGTCTCCGTTGCGGCGCTCGGCATGCTGGCCGTGATCCTGCTGGCGTTAAGGCGCGACCTCGGGCGTCTGGCGGCCGCCATCGGCCGGTACGAGGCGGCCGATACGCAGCAGATCGAAGGCCGTTTCCCCCAGGAACTGCAGCGTTTGGCTGACCGGGTGAACGGGCTGCTGCAACAGAACGCGATGCTGATCGACCGGACGCGCAAGTATGTCAGTAAAATCGCGCACGACATCAATCATCCGCTGGCGATTCTCAGGAACGGGCTGGACGATGAGCGATCCGACGCCTCCCTGCTCAGACGACAGGTGGACCGAATGGCCGGGCTGGTCGACCGGTATGCAAGCCTTGCCAGGGCGATCGGTCCGGACAGCCAGATACAACGGCGCACCGACGTTTCGTCCCTTTTGCGCGATGTTGCGGAAGGGTTTGCCATCGTCTACCGCCGCAACCCGCTTGAAATAGAGTGCGAGTGCGAGGACGGGCTGACCTTTCCCGTCGCACGGCACGATCTCGAAGCCATCGTCAGCAATCTGGTTTCGAATGCCCACAAGTTCGCGGAGTCGCGGGTTGAGATCGGCGCCGTGCGGATCGCAGGCGGTTTGCGTGTCTGGGTCGCCGACGACGGCCCGGGGATTTCGCCCGAACTCCGCGAAACGGCGCTCAACTGGGGGAGGCGCCTCGACGAGGCGCCGCCGGGGACAGGGTTCGGCCTGTCAATCGTGTCTGATATCGTCGCAATGTACAGCGGCGACCTGAGGCTGCTGGAGGCCAATCTTGGCGGGCTCAGGGTCGAGGTCGAGCTTCCCGCTGCGGCTTCGCACTGACCGGAAAATCGTCAGGCCTGCAAGAATTGCGGGAATTGGCGTATGCTGGGGGGCGGGGGAGCGCGGATGGCCGATATCTGCAAGGTGGTATCCTTAACGGTTTCGATGCTGCTTCTGGCCGGCCACGGACTGGCTGCCGACAAACTCCTCTGGAAACCGAATGTCTTCGAACGATACAGCCATGACGAAGATATCAAGGACGTGTTGCGGAATATCGTCCGTCAGAACGGGAACCAGATCGCTTTCCTGCCCGGCGTAGAAGGGACGATTTCTTTCCGGTTCGCGAACATGCCGTTGCAAGGCGCCTTCAACATGTTGATGGCGCGGAACGGGCTGGACCACCGGTTCGATGCGGTCGCCAACACGGTAACTATCGGCATTGCCGGACAAATGCCCCGGTCGGTCGCCAGAAGACCGGAACTTCGCGACGCGCCGGTTCCGAAGATCCGGCCTGCTCAGAAGCCGGATTTCCCGGAAACGAAAGGGCCGACGGCGGCATCCGCCAGCGTCGAAAATCCGCAAGGCCCGCGTCAAAAGACCGAGGCGTCTTCCCAAAGAACGGGAGATTTCTGGGTGAACTCGGCTCCCGAGCGATTGCCGGAAATAGATATCTCCACGAAATTTCGCCTTTCGGGTATCGCCCGGCACGGGTCGAACAGAATCGCGTTTATCGACGGCCGGGAATACGAAGTCGGCAAATCGCTCGGGAATATGCGGATTGTCGAAATTTCTTCCCAGGCAGTAAGGCTTGAGGAAGAAACGGCGAAGGGCGTCCAACCCTACATTCTCGGGTTTTCCGCCCGGCCCCGTTAGGCGACGTCGCCGTATTCCTATATTCCCGTACCAGGCGGATGTCGGGAAAAATAGGTCGAGGCCGTTGAAACATGGATTCCGACGCCATTGACGACGATGTCGGTTTCGTCCGCGAGAGCGACACGTTTGCGAAACGGAATCCCCGCAACGATCAGTTCCGCATCGCCCAAAGGCTCGAGGTAACACCGGCCGTCGAGGTACATTCGCGCCACGGCTGTCCGGTTTTCGCCCGGCAGCTTGAAAGCGCATTGGGCAGACTGTCCCAGCAGGACATCTCCCGGCGCCAGTATCCACCGGTATGCGCCGTCAAGATGGATGGATTGCCAGTTCGCGGCCAGGCCCGCGACTTCGGCCGGCGACAGGTGTCTCGTTTCGATTGCCATCGCCATTGCGGCCCTGGCGCCCTCTCCGTGGCTGCATGCCAGAAAACACGGGCCGGGGCGGGGAGGATTAAGCCCCCCGCCCATGCTGATCACCGTGCGATTTGGAACGACAACCCATTGTCCGGTTTCGACATGCCGCTCATCGAGAAAGGTACCGTTGGTACTGCCCAAATCCATAAGATGGTATTCGTTGTCGCGATATTCGATCTTTGCCTGTCGCCCCATCTGCGACACGAGCCGGCAACCGACATGGACCCCGTGGTAAGGAGCGGACACGCGGCGGCCGATTTCGATCGATTCCGCGAAGTGAATGAAGGTGGGCCGGTTCTGCAGGATGAGAGCCACGGGTTCTGAAATCCCGATCAATCGCTCGAGGTTTTCGCGACAACCGGCCAGAGACACGGCTTCAGCCGGCGACGCGGCGTCCATCGAATTTTCAATGGCGCCAAGAATCCGGTAGCAGAAGTCGACGTCGCCGGCCGCAGCGGCGTCAATGCCGCCCGACAGGATCTCCCCGAATTCCTGATCGAGCGCCGAAGTATCTGTCGACGTCGCAGGGACCGTGTCGGCGGCGCTTCCCGTTGCAGCTTTTCCGACGTCACCGTCCCCGGCCCTGCCGGACTGATCGATCCCGTGCGCCCCGGAGGTCGATCGCATTACGAACGTACGGTCATCCAGTTTTTCGAACAGGCCCTGATATTTTACCAGTGCATCGTAAAACGTGTCCGAGACAACGATTTCGTCCCTTGCCGCCGTTTCGATCATTTCCATCGACCGCCACACCACACTGTTTTCGAGGGGCGGCGAGTGCCCGGAAACTTCTCCGATATGGCAGCTGAATCTGGTCTGGATGTCGGGATTGTCGCGGGTCAGCCCTGTAATGATCGTCCGCACCTGCGAGAGGCAGTCGAACGCCTCGACCGCGCTTCCGAATTCGATGATCGCCAGCGGAGTGAAGTTCAAAAGGATGTTGTTTTCGAACTGGCCAAGACAGTCCCGGGCGAGTTCGAAATAGGGAACAAGCGTCACATCGTCCGGACTGCCGGCAGGCGTGGTGTCATCCGTTTTCCGGGTAATACTTATGGCGACAACAATCCTGAGTTGCCGCGGATCGCGCTTCGTGGTCATGGGGCGACTATTCTTTCAGACGACGAAACTAACCTGGTTGGATACGAACGGGACTCGTCGTATCGGATCTGGGCCAAAACTTTGTCGCCCGATCATTACAGAACAATTTTTTGAGTTGGTAAACCGGGCGAATTTTTTATCGTCGAAACCTCGTCTGCAAATGTGACATTCGAACGATCGATAATACCTGATACGACATTTGCCGCCCAATGTACAATTTCTTGAAGAATTTCCTCACGGATCGTTAACTTTGAAAGACCGCATGGATCGTGCGGCGCCCGTCGATGAAGGTACCCGTCGCCAAATGGTTCCGGGAATGCAGGTTTTCGGCAGAACCGACAATGGATGAGGCCGTTCCAATAACGAAGACAATTTTCTCATCGATCATGAGAACCGGCTTTTCATGGTGCGGACGGCGTAGGAGGCCATGATTCCGGAGAAATCGGCAGTGCGGCAGGGTTGGCATCCGTTCGGCGCCATATTGTCGGTCGGATGCAGGGAGCCGCCGATTTCCTCGCGGGCGGTTCCCATAAGAACCCGTATGCGCCAGCTCGCTGGCCGCTGTTTTTCGGGCGGAAAAGGCTTCCCGGAAAGACCTGATGGCGGACTCCATCAATCTTGCAAGTCAGGCCATATTCGCCGAAAACCGAAAACTCATGATGGCCGATGGCAGGGCAATGTCGACAACCAAAGAGGGTATAAAGTTTTATTATGGAGATCTTTGCGATGCGATCGTCTTCAATGTCGGGGGCAACCGTGTTTATCTTTGTCGGAACCGGAGATCGATCCAGCTTACCGCCGACCAGGCTGCCCGTCAGGAATAGGTGCCGACCGGTCGAAACGGGCCGGAACCCGGCCGCAACGTCATTTCCCGACAGCGCGCGGCAATGGCCAAACGGGAGAAGCCCTTGGAATCGTATCGACAAAAGGCAGTCGATGGTTAATATCTTGTGACAACGCACAATTGCGGGCCGAGGCCAATCCTCGATGAAACTCGGGACAAGAATTTTCGGGAGAAAATCGGAGTCTTCCGGCGGCGGCGATGAAGCTATTGACGGCGGTTCCGCTGCCTCTAAAGGCAAGAAGGGTCGCGGGGGCAACGGCCTGTACCTGTACGTTTCGAATACGTCCTGGCAGGCGCGATTCGTCAGCGCCGATGGCGACCCGGCCGAAAGACCCGTTGGCGAGGAAGCCGTTCGCCCGATAGAGGGGCGACCGCCTGCCATCGAAGACGTTATTCGACAGGCAATCGAAAAGATCGGAAAGCGTACCTTCGCCAGTATCGGGTTTGTCGTTCTTGTGCTCAACGATCCGAAGATCGCCATGGTCGAAAATGGCGGGGCCGCGTCGGGATTTTCCCCGACCAACGTTTCCGCAATACGGAATTTCGGTCAGGAACATCTGGGCGTCGACGAGATTTCATTCGGTTACTTCCAGATGCGGCGCAGGGAGCCGGCGCTGCCGGCGACCGCGGCCGCCAGCAGCGGGATGTACGGCTTCATAGATATCGAGAACCTTCGCGATTACCTCGCGGCTTTCGGCGATATCGCGCAGAAGGTGGTCGCAGTGACGCCAGCGCCGTTCGTCACGATCATGGCCGGTCGAGACGGGACGGGCGCGGAGGAAACGCGTTGCGATCTGTTCGTCAGCGCGTCGGCGTCGGTGATTTCGATATCAAACCCGCGCCATGCGGTTGCTGTTGTCAGATCGATTCCGGTGGGGACTCATACGATCGCGGCGGCGCTCGCCGAGACTCAAGGGTTGAGAATCGATAAGGCACTCGAAGAAATGAAGCGCCGCAACTGCATGGAATCGATACGCCTGGATGAATTCGACAGCGACGCTTCCGACGTCCCGAGCCAGTTCGAACGGGTTCTGGGTCCGCTCCTCCGCAGGTTTGCCGAAGAAATCGAAACGTCGATGTCATTCTTTGCGGGTCAGCGCGCCGTGTTGGCGGACGGAGGTAAGAATCTCGCGGTCCACGGCTTGGGGGATCAGATAAGGGGGCTGAACGAGTGGCTGTCGCAGAGACTGAAGATTCCCGTCGCCAGTGCCGTTGTCCATTGCGCGGATGAAGCGAAGCGGTCTCTCTTCCGCGCGTCGAGCTGCTCAATCTGCTGGCCGGATCGCAGGGGCCCTTGTTTGCGATCGGAAAGGTAAACTGGGTCTGGGACAGGAACAGAATACGTTCCCAGAGAGACGTTGCGGTCGACGCGTCACAGGAAGAGGGGAGGCGGTCCGGAGACACGAGGAATACGGATCGCAGGCCAGCAAGAAGAGAGGAGCGTTTGCGGCGTCCCGGCGGCAGGGGTGCGCGCACTCGGGGCGGCAGGACTTTTCTTGGAATACAGGTTGGCGCCGTAAAAAAAGGCAATCAAAACTGACCGGCTTGATCCAAGTGGTCCAGTTTCT
>JAYOEY010000037.1:0-26696 GCA_038116945.1 Rhodospirillales bacterium | reverse complement strand
GAAATGCACCCCAAAAATCGCACTCAGAACGGACCAGCACAAAGGGTCAAGGCCAATGGCGGCTGATGCGACGACAATCGCCTTCCTGCAGCGGGTTGCCATAACCAATCCCCTTCACCGTTCGCGCCTTCGCGGCGCGATCAACGCTCCCTTACACGTTAACTCTTTTGCAAGATTCAGGCCAAATTTCTGAAATTCATATATTCCAGACACTTACGACGAAGGGCCGGATCACAATATTGTGAAGTGTAAATCTGACCGACACCTGTATTCCACAATTATTATGTGGGAATCTGGTTTCTGATCCTGCTGACGCGGAGGATATTGGTCGCCCCCGGCGTGCCGAACGGAACGCCGGCAGTCACAACCAGCATTTGCATCAGCTCGGCGAACTCGAATTCGAGCGCGATGGCGCAGGCCTTGTCGACCATGTCGGCGAAGTCGCTGACGTCTTCGGCGATGACGCTCTGGACGCCCCAGGCGACGGCCAGGTTGCGAGCGGTCCGGATACGCTCGGTCAGGCACAGGATCGGCACCGACGGCCGGACCCGCGCCGCCCGCCGCGCTGTCGAACCGGAGGTCGTATAGGTCACGATGGCGGCGGCGGAGATTGTCCTGGCGACCTGCCAGGCCGCTTCGGTAATCGCGTCGGGTGTGTTCGGCTCGGGCGCCTGGTGGGTCGATTCCGCGGCTTCCCAGAAATCCGGATCCTGCTCAACGCGGCGGATGATGCGGTTCATCATGGTCACCGCCTCGACGGGATAATGGCCCGCCGCGGTTTCCGCGGACAGCATTACCGCGTCCGCGCCGTCGTAGATCGCGGTTGCCACGTCGGAGGCTTCCGCCCTCGTCGGTGACGGCGAATCGATCATCGATTCCAGCATCTGGGTTGCGACCACGACCGGCTTGCCCTCCGCACGGCAGGCGCGAATGATTTTCTTCTGCAGGCTGGGCACGTCTTCCGGAGGCAGTTCGACGCCGAGGTCGCCGCGCGCGACCATGACGGCGTCGGACAGGGTCACGATTTCCTCCAGATGTTCGATGGCGGCGGGTTTTTCCAGCTTGGCCATGATGGCCGCGCGGTTGCCGATCAGCTTGCGCGCATCGTCGATATCCTCGGCCCGCTGAACGAAGCTCAGCCCGATATAATCCGCGCCATGGTCGAGCGCGAACTGAAGGTCTTCGCTGTCCTTTTCTCCCAGCGGCGAGATCGGCAGGATCACGTCGGGGACGTTGAAACCCTTGTGGTTCGATATCGGCCCGCCCACCATCACTTCCGCAACGGCCGACGTCTTGCCCCGTTCGACGATTCTCAGGCGCAGCTTGCCGTCGTCGATCAGAATGTTGGTGCCCTCGGTCAAGGCCTGGAACACTTCGGGATGGGGCAGGAAGACGCGTGTTGCGTCACCCGGCGTTTCGTCGAGGTCGAGCCGCAGCGTGCTGCCCTCTTCCAGCATGGCCTTGCCGTCCACGAAATCGCCGACCCGCAATTTGGGACCCTGCAGGTCTGTCAGGATGCCGATCGGACGGCGGGTTTCGGCTTCGAGCGCGCGAATGATGGCGATCCGCTCTGCGTGATCGTCGTGCGTTCCATGGCTGAAATTCAGACGGAAAACATCCGCTCCGGCTTCGAAAAGCGTACGGATCACCGCCGCGGATTCGCTCGCGGGACCCAGCGTGGCGACGATCTTGGCCTGACGGTGACGGCGCATGCTGCGCTTATAGATCAACCCGCGACGGTTCGCCAGCGCCGATCAGAATGGCGCGGAAATCGTTGACGTTCGTGCGGGTCGGCTCGAGGGGAAGCAGCTGACCCATCTGCCCGAAAAGGTCCGCGCTCCGATGCGCGGCGAGCATGCCTGTCGGATCGAGCCCCATGTCGCTGGCGCCCGCGATGGTCCAGGGCGTCAGAACGGCGCCCGCCGCGCCCGAACCGCCGTCGATCCCGTCGGTATCGGCGGCAAGCGCCCAGAATCTCGGATCGCGGTTGAGGGTCAGCCCCAGCGCGAGCAGAAACTCCGTATTCGGCCCGCCCTTGCCGCCGGCGCGGAGCCCGCCTTGCAGCGTCACGGTCGCTTCGCCGCCCGACAGCAGCACGACCGGCGGCTCTCCCGGTTTCCTGAAGCCGGCGGTCTCCAGCGCCCGTTTCGCATGATCGGCGGCGACTTCGCGCGCCTCGCCCTCGACGGCGTCGCCCAGGATAATTGCCCGGCAGCCCTCCGCCCGCGCCGTTTCGGCGGCGGCGTCGAGAGCCTCCGCCGCCCGCCCGACGATGGAGACGCTGTCGCGCGCGAATTCGGGCCGGGGCATGTCGGGAGAGGCGGTCCCGAGCGCAGCAACGACATTCGGCGGCAGGTCGAGCCGGTATGCCGAAACGATGTCGGCGGCGGACGAACCGCCGGGCGGCGGCGCAATCGTCGGCCCGGATGCGACGACTGACGGATCGTCCCCCGGTACGTCCGAGACGACCAGCGTCACGATGCGCGCGGGTCTCGCCGCCGCCGCAAGCCGGCCGCCCTTGATGCGGGAAAGCGCGCGGCGAACCGTATTGATTTCGTGGATGGGGGCGCCGCAGGCGAGCAGGGCGCGCGTGACGGCCTGCTTGTCGGCCAGAGATACGTCCGGCGCCGGCAGCGCCATCAGGGCGGACCCTCCTCCCGACATCAGGGCGATGACCATGTCGTCGCCCGAAAGGCCGGCGACGGCGTCGAGCATGGCGTGCGCCGCGTCTTCGGCCGCGCCGTCCGGCACCGGATGCGCCGCCTCGATGACCCGGATGGACCGGCAGGGAACGCCGTGACCGTAGGGGACGACGACCATGCCCGACAGCTTTCCGTCGAAACGGTCCTCCAGCGTCCGGGCCATCGCGGCCGCCGCCTTGCCCGCGCCGACCACGACCGTGCGGCCGGCCGGCGGTGGGGGGACGAAAGGCGGCATGCAGCGTTCCGCGCTCACGGCGCAGACGGCGCTGTCGTACAGGCGGTGGAGAAAGGCGGCGGGATCGGCGATCATGGCGGTATTACAGCCCAGCGACGCGCGATCCGCCATAGCGTGACGAGCGCCGCCGGAGAAATGCCGCCGGCCGGGAAGGAAGATGAGACCATGAAGCGCCCCAGCCTGTTGACACAGGGAACGCCGGCCTTTGCCGCCCTCCGGTGGTTCGGCACGGTTACCGGCGTCGTCGGTGCGCTGATTCTTGCCCTGAATATCCCGGTGAGCGGATGGGGATGGCTGCTGTTCGCCATCTCGGCAGCCGCCTGGACGGTCGCCGGGATGGTCATCCGGGATCATAGCCTCGTGGTGCTTCAGGGGACGTTCCTGGTTGTCGATCTGGTGGGCATCTGGCGCTGGCTGATTATTTAACTAAAGTGCTGACCCGTTTGGATTGGCAGGCCGTCGACGGCTTCCACTGGATTTTCCCGCGCAAAGGTACAAGATTAGGCGCATCGCGATCACAAACCGGATGAGGACCGAAAATGGCGGATATTGACGAAAAAACCCGGATCGAACTCGAGGCGGCGGCGTTCCGGACGCTGCTCGGTCATCTGCAGAAACGTTCCGACGTACAGAACATCGACCTGATGAACCTGTCCGGTTTCTGCCGCAACTGCCTCAGCAAATGGTACGTCGCGGCCGGCAAGGAGCGCGGGCTTCAGATCGACATGGGCGATGCGCGCGAATACGTCTACGGCATGCCGTACGACGACTGGCGCGGCAAATATCAGAAGGAAGCCTCCGAGGATCAGCAGGCGAAATTCAAGGACGTCATGGCGAATCCCGACCTCACCACCGAAGGCTGACGTTTAATCCACAGGTTTTTCGGGGCGCCGCGTGCTGCGGCGTACCCGATTCGCCCGGGCGTTTCTAAGCTGGCCCCAATCGAATAAAGCAGCAGGAGACGCCCCATGCCCGACGCCAGCGGAAACATCGCCCGCGATCATCTCCGGTCCTTCATCGAGCGAATCGAACGGCTCGAAGAGGAAAAGGCCACGCTGATGGCCGATATCCGGGAGGTCTATGCGGAGGCCAAGGGCACGGGATTCGACCCCAAGATCATGCGCCAGGTCGTGCGCATCCGGAAGATGGAGCCGTCCGACCGGCAGGAGCAGGAATACGTGCTCGACACCTACCTCGCGGCGCTCGGCATGGCGGTCGAGCCGGGAGAGACCGTTGAAGCGGCCGAATAACGCCCCGTAAAAATCCGCCTTAAAACTTTTCGACCCAGGGCCTGAGCTCGATTTCCCACGCCCAGCTGTCGCGCGGCTGGCGCCAGAACTGATAGTAGGTCTCGGCGATGCTGTCCGGGTCGAGCAGCCCGTCCTCGCCCCGGTCGGCGCGCGGATCGTTCTCGCGGCGAATGCCGCCATCGATCACGAAATGCCCGACATGGATGTTCTGCGGGTGAAGCTCGCGCGCAAGCGATTGCGCGAGGCCGCGCAATCCGAACTTGCCCATCGCAAAGGTCGAGGAGTTCGGATAGCCCTTTACGCCTGCCGATGCGCCGGTAAACAGGATCGTCCCGTTGCCGCGGGGCACCATCTGCTTCGCCGCCTGCTGGGCGACGAGGAAGCCGCCATAGCAGCTGATCTTGATCGCCGTCAGCACCGCCTCGGGATCGATATCGGTGATCGGTCCCCGCACCCGGTTCGAGGCGTTGTAGACGACCACGTCGGGCTCCCCGAACTCGGCGGTCACGGCTGCAAACAGGCCGGCAACCCCGGCGGGGTCGATGGCGTCGCAGGCATAGGCCTTCGCACCGGTTTCTTCGCAGAGACCCGCGAGCTTGGCCGTATCGCGCGCCGCGACCGCGACCCTGACGCCGTCTTTCGCAAATCGCCGCGCCAGCGATGCGCTCAGCCCGGCGCCGGCGCCGACAATCAGCGCGGTTTCGGTTTCAGCCATGGCGGTCCCTCCCTCGTTCGGTTGATTATCAGCTTTGCGTCGGCGCCGGCTTGATCACGATGTGGCTGACGACTCTTTCCACATGGTCGATGTCGCGCAGAACCGTCATCACCTTGCGCAGCTCCGCATCCGTCCGCACCCGCCCGATCACATAGACGACGCCGTTCACCGCGCGCCAGCGCATGTTGATGGACCGTACGCCCTTTTCCGCGACCAGCCGCGCCTTGATCTTGCTCTCGATCCAGACATCGTTGGCGGTGTTCTTGAAACCGCCGACATCCGTCACCTGCATGTCGTTATAGATCGTGCGGACGCCGGTGACGTTCTGGGCCAGCGCTGTGATCCGGTTCTTGTTCTCGACCGATTTGACCGAGCCGGTCAGCATCACCCGGCCTTCATACACATTGGTCGAAACCTCGAAGAAAAGGTCCCGGTACTTGTCGCCCAGCAGCTTTTTGGTCAGGTCGAGCCGGATTTCGGCGTCGGTCGCCAGCTGTTCGAGCGAACGGTCCTCGGCGACGGTTGTCGTCGCATCGATCAGACCGGTCGGCGTCGTGCAGGCGCCTGTCGCCAGCGCCGCCGCAACGATCATCGCAGGCGCCCATATCCGCTTCGCCATTCTAACCTCCGTAAAGTCGGTTCAGTTCGGAATCGTACCGTTCACGTATGACATGACGGCGAATCTTCAAGGTTGGCGTCATCATGGCGTTGTCGATGGTGAAGGGTTCCGCCGTCAGGGTAAAGCGGCGAACGCGTTCGATGACGGACAGCGATTTGTTGGTTTCGTCGATGGCGGCAGCGATTTCCTTCCGGAAATCCTCATCCGCCGTTAACTCTTCAAGGCTCGCGTCGGCGCGGCCGTTCTGCGCCGCCCAGCCTTTCGCAAAGGTTTCATCCGGCACGATCAGAGCGACCAGATGCGGTCGCCGGTCGCCGATCACCATGGACTGCCCGATCTCCATGCGCGAATTCAGCATTCCTTCGACGCGCTGCGGGGAAATATTGTCGCCGCCCGAATTGACGATGATGTCCTTCTTGCGGTCGGTGATGCGCAAATGGCCGTCTTCGTCGAATTCGCCGATGTCGCCGGTATGCAGCCAGCCGTCGACGACGGTCTCCGCCGATTCTTCCGGCCGGTTCCAGTAGCCCTGCATCACCAGATCGCCCCGCACGACGATTTCGCCATCTTCGGCGATGCGGACCTCGACGCCCTCCAGCGGAATGCCGACTGTGGCGATCTTGTTGCGCCAGGGCGGGTTGCAGCTCACGATCGGCGCCGATTCGGTCTGCCCGTACCCCTGAAGAAGCTGGACGCCCAGCGCGGTGAAGAATGCGCCGACCTCGTAGTTGAGCGGCGCGCCGCCGGACACCATGGCCTTCAGCCTTCCGCCGAACCGGCCCCGGACCTTGCGCCGCACCAGAAGGTCCAGCGCCTTGTCGAAAAGCCTGTCGCCCAGCGTCAGCGCGTCGGGCGTCTCGTACCGTTTGCGTCCCAGAGCGACGGTTTTCTCGAACAGGGTTTCGGCCCGCCCGCCGGTCTGCCGGATGCCGCGCCGGATCCGGTCATGCATCGATTCGTACAGCCTCGGCACCGCTGTCATGACGGTCGGGCTGACTTCCTCCATGTTCTGGGCCAGCCGGTCGAGTCCCTCGGCGTAATAGATCTGCGCGCCGATCATGATGGGAAAGAACAGCCCCGCCGTGTGCTCGTAGGAATGCGACAGCGGCAGGAAGGACAGGAACACCTCGTCGTCCAGTCTCAGAGGCTTCAGTATTTCCGTCGCGCCGCAGCAATTGCACAGGATGGCGGCATGGCTCAGCATCACGCCTTTGGGCGCGCCGCCGGTGCCTGACGTGTAGATCAGGCACGCCGTCCGGTCGCGCTCGATCGACTCGATCTCGGGATCTTCGCCGTCGCCGTGTTCGTCGAGCAGGTCGGCGAGCCTGCGTACGGGGATGCCGGTTTCCGTGTCGCCGATGTCCTCGAACGAGATCGCGAAGTCGACCGTGCCCGCCTGCAGCGCCGCAGGCAGGACCTTTTCGGCAAGCCGGGCGCTGGAGACGATCACGGCTTTCGCGCCGCTGTCTCCGAGCACATGTCGGTGGTCTTCTATGCCGTTGGTGACGTAGGCCGGCACCGAAATCGCCCTTGCCGCCATGATGGCGAGATCGGCGATCGGCCATTCGGGACGCGATTCCGATATCAGCGCGACACGGTCGCCCGGTTCGATCCCAAGCGCGCCTAGCGCTTTTGAGAGCGCTGACACCGCTCTGGCCGCTTCGGACCAGCTCGTCGATTTCCATTCGCCTTCCTGCTTCCGCCACAGAAACGGGGCGTCGCCCCGGGCGGCGGCCTGGCGAAAAAACATGGCGACCAGGTTAGGACTGTCTTGCATGGCGGGCGTCTCGTCGTCCCCGATTTCGTCTCGGCGCTTGGATTGGCGCGTCCCGGGTCTTATATCCTCCTGCAACCGAAGGAGTCATCCATGGCCAGAGCCGCACAGACAAGAGAAAAGAACCGAAAATCGAAATCCGGCCTTCCGGAGTGGGATCTGAGCGATCTCTATCCCGCAACCGACAGCAAGGCGCTGAAGGACGACCTCGCCCGAGCGGATCGTGACGCCGCCGCGTTTCACAAAGAATATTTCGGCAAGGTCGCGAAGCTGTCCGGCGCGGCGCTCGGGCGCGCGGTTGCCCGGTACGAGACCATCGACGAACGTCTCTCGAAGATCATGAGCTACGCCCAGCTGGTTCATGCCGGCGACGTCGCCGATCCCGAGATCGGGCGGTTTTATCAGACCACCCAGGAAGCGGCGACCGCTACGGCGTCGCGACTGGTGTTCTTTACCCTGGAACTCAACGCGATTTCCGATCGCGATCTCGCGAAGAAACTCAAGACCCCGGCGCTGGCGGTCTATGCGTCCTGGATTCGCGACGTCCGGGCATTCAAGGATCACGAGCTTGCCGAAGAGATGGAACGTCTGCTGACCGAAAAGCGCGTGGCGGGACGCGGCGCTTTCAACCGCCTGTTCGACGAGACCATGGCGCGGCTCAGGTTCGATCTCGACGGGAAGAAGATGACCAGCGAGCAGGTGTTGCATCTCCTGTCCGACGACGACGGCGAAAAGCGCAAACGGGCGGCCAAGGCGCTCGGCAAGGGGCTCGGCGACAACGTCCAGCTTTTCTCGCTGATCACCAATACGCTTGCCAAGGACAAGGAGATCGAGGACCGCTGGCGGCGCTATCCGCGGCCGCAATCGTCCCGCAACCGCGCCAACCAGGTCGAGGACGAGGTGGTCGACGCGCTGTCCGCCGCCGTGCAGAAGGCCTATCCGGATCTTTCGCACCGCTATTACCGGCTGAAGGCGAAATGGTTCGGCAAGAGGCGGCTCGATTACTGGGACCGCAATGCACCCTTGCCCGATGCGGGCGGGCGCGATTACGGCTGGGGCCAGGCGCGCGACATCGTGCTGGAAGCCTATGGAAAATTCTCGCCGGAACTCGCCGCGGTCGGGAAGAAATTTTTCGACAATGACTGGATTGACGCCCCGGCCCGGCCGGGCAAGGCGTCCGGCGCATTCGCGCATCCCGTGGTGCCGTCGGCGCATCCCTACCTGCTGCTCAACTACATGGGTCGCCCGCGCGACGTGATGACGCTCGCGCACGAGCTCGGCCACGGCGTGCATCAGGTGCTGGCCGGTGCGCAGGGACAACTGAAATGCGGCACGCCGCTGACGCTGGCCGAGACCGCGTCGGTGTTCGGCGAAATGCTGACCTTCCGTTCGCTGCTCGCCAACGAAACCGATCCGGCCCGCCGCAAGGCGATGCTGGCATCGAAGGTCGAGGACATGCTCAACACGGTGGTGCGCCAGATCGCGTTTTACGAGTTCGAATTGCGGGTTCACAACGAGCGCCGGCAGGGCGAATTGTCGGCCGACCGCATCTGCGAACACTGGCTCGCCGTGCAGGAAGAATCGCTCGGCCCCGCCATCCGGTTCCACGACGAGTACAGGTACTACTGGACCTACATTCCGCACTTCATCCATTCGCCGTTCTATGTCTACGCCTATGCGTTCGGCGACTGTCTGGTGAACTCGCTCTACGCGGTTTACGAGAACGCCGAGGAAGGGTTCGCGGCGCGCTATCTCGACATGCTCAGGGCCGGCGGAACGCTGCGCCACAGGGAACTGCTCGCGCCGTTCGGGCTGGATGCGTCGGATCCGGCATTCTGGTCGAAGGGACTCGGCATCGTGTCGGGCCTGATCGACGAGCTGGAAAGTCTGGGCTGAGGCCCCGTGGCGCGGGACGACGAATCCAGCAATCTCGCCGGCCGGGTAAAGCGCTACGCCCGGGTCGGCGGCGCGGTCGGCGGGCTCGCGGCCCGGCTGGCCGGATCGCGCTATCTGGGAATGGAGATCGACCGCGATGCCCACGCCCGCGACCTGAAAGAGGCGCTCGGCGGTCTCAAGGGGCCGCTCATGAAGGTCGCGCAGATCATGTCGACCGTGCCAGACATGCTGCCGCCCGAATATGTCGAGGAACTCGCCCATTTGCAGTCCAACGCGCCGTCGATGGGCTGGCTGTTCGTGCGCCGCCGCATGGCGGCGGAACTCGGACCGGACTGGCAGAAGAAATTCAAATCGTTCGAACGGGACGCCACGGCGGCGGCCTCTCTCGGCCAGGTGCATCGCGCGGTCGGACCGAAGGGAGAACGGCTTGCCTGCAAGCTGCAATATCCCGACATGCAGTCAGCGGTCGAGGCGGATCTGCGCCAGCTCAAGCTGATCTTTTCGGTCTACCGCCGTTACGACAGGGCGATCGATCCCAAGGAAATCCACGCCGAAATATCGGACCGGCTGCACGAAGAGCTCGATTACGAGCGCGAGGCCGCCCACATGCGGCTCTACGGCGCGATGCTGAAAAAGGTGACGGCGGTGCGCCTTCCGAAACCGGTCCCCGCGCTCTCTACCGGCCGGCTGCTGACGATGGACTGGCTCGACGGCGAGAACCTGCTCACGGTCAGGGATGCGCCGCTCGAACACCGCAACCGGGTGGCGGAAAACATGTTCCGCGCCTGGTACGTGCCGTTCTACGAGTATGGCGTGATCCACGGCGATCCGCATCTCGGCAATTATTCGGTGCGGCCAGACGGGGACATCAATCTGCTGGATTTCGGCTGCATCCGGGTATTTCCGCCGCATTTCGTCAAAGGCGTGATCGATCTCTATACCGCGCTCGCAACCGACGATCCCGATCTCGCCGTCCATGCCTACGAGACCTGGGGTTTCGCCAGCCTGACGCAGGAGGTCATCGACGTCCTCAATATGTGGGCCGAATTCCTGTATGCGCCTCTGCTGGAAGATAAGGTGCGTAAAATCCAGGACGGGGACGGAGCGATGTATGGCGCCCATGTCGCGGCCAAGGTCCATCGCGAACTGCACCGGCTCGGCGGGGTCAGGCCGCCGCGCGAATTCGTACTCATGGACCGCGCCGCCATCGGGCTGGGCTCTGTCTTTACCCATCTGGCAGCCGAGCTCAACTGGCACGGGCTTTTCCACGACCTGATCGGCGATTTCGATGTCGACGTTCTGGCGAAACGGCAGAAATCGGCGCTGAAAAAGGCGAAAGTGCCGTCTTCCGGCTAGGCGCTTGCACGTGCATGGCGAAAACTTAAGGAATGTGCTATAAGCGGTTCCATTCGCGGTGTCTTTCTGCTAGACAACCGCACCGCTCAGGCGCGAAGGCGCCTGTTTGCAACTGATTTTGCGTTTGGGAAGGAGAAGCGGAGAACCGTGCAGGTATTCGTTCGCGACAACAACGTTGACGGGGCGCTCAAGGCCCTCAAGAAGAAGATGCAGCGTGAGGGCATCTGGCGCGAAATGAAGCGCCACCGCTCCTACGAAAAACCCTCCGAGCTCCGCGTGCGCAAAAAGGCGGAAGCGATCCGCCGGACGCGCAAGCTGGACCGCAAGCGGATGCAGATGGAAGGTTTCTGACCTTCGTCCAGAGATTCAAGCAAAGGCCCGTCTTCGCTGAAGGCGGGCCTTTGCGATTCCTGGGGGAGAGAACAGGTGCCGCAGACAAACAAACGCTTCAGGCGTTTTCCCTCTCTGCCCATTCCGTCATGACCGCGACCATCGCGCCGGTCAGCGTCGCGGCTTCCTTGTCGTCCAAGATCAGCGGCGGCATCAGATAGGCCACCCTTCCGAACGGCCGCACCCACACCCTTTCCTCCACGAACCGCTGTCGCAGCCAGGATACGTCGCGCGGCGCGTCCATCTCGACAACCCCGATCGCGCCCAGCGCGCGCACGTCGGCGATGCCGGGCAGGTCGCGGCAGGGTGCCAGCGCCTCGTCGAATTGCGCCTGAAGCGATTTCGCGCGCGCCAGCCTTTCGCCGTCCTCGAACAGGTCGAGCGAGGCGTTGGCCGCCGCGCAGGCCAGCGGATTGGCCATGAAGGTCGGCCCGTGCATCAGCGCGGTCCCTTCGTCGTCGCCGAGGAACGCCTCGAACACGCGGTCGTTGGCGCAGGTCGCCGCGAGGCTGATTGCGCCGCCCGACAGCGCCTTGCCGATGCAGATGATGTCCGGCGCGACTCCGGCCGCGTCGCAGGCGAACATTGTCCCCGTACGGCCGAATCCCGTCGCGATCTCGTCTGCGATGAACAGGATGTCGCGCGCCGCGCAGGCGTTGCGTATCGCCTTCAGCGTTTCGGGCGAATGAAACGCCATGCCGCCCGCCGCCTGCACCAGCGGTTCGACGATCACGCCCGCGATCTCGTCCCGGCGCGCGTCCAGCAGACCGCCGAATTCGAGCAGGTCTTCGCCGGTCCTCGGGATATCGGTCAGAATCTGCTCGGGGAAATAGCCGTTGAACAGCGCGTGCATCCCGTCGTCGGGGTCGCACAAAGCCATCGCGCCCATCGTGTCGCCGTGATAGGCGCGGCGGAAGGAGACGAATTTCCGGCGCATCCGCCGTCGCTGGTTGCGCCAGTACTGGACCGCCATCTTCATTGCGATCTCGACTGCGACCGATCCGGAATCGCAAAAGAAGACATGGGCAAGCGCGGCATCGGTTCCCGCGCCGGGCAGGACCGAAGCCAGCCGTTCCGCGAGCGTCATCGCGGGTCGATGGGTCAGCCCGCCGAACATGACATGCGGCATGGCGCGGAGCTGGCGCTCCATCGCTTCGACGATATGCGGATGATTGTAGCCGTGGACCGCCGTCCACCAGGACGCGATTCCGTCGATCAGCCAGCGACCGTCGGCGAGACGGATGCGGGCGCCTGCCGTTTCCACCGCTTCGAACGGTGGCGGTTCGGTCTGCATCTGGGTGTAGGGCCGCCAGAGGCGATGGGCGCCCGGCTCGGTCATGCCGCGATCCGTCAGACCGCCATCGGCCTGAGTCCGAGCCGTTCGAACAGGGCGCGGTCGGCCTGCGTCGCCGGGTTTTCGGTCGTCAGCAGCGTATCGCCGTAGAAAATCGAATTCGCGCCGGCGAGGAAACACAGCGCCTGGGTCTCGTCCGACATGTCGGTCCGCCCAGCCGAAAGCCGCACCACCGATTTCGGCATCATGATGCGCGCCGCGGCGATGGTGCGGACGAATTCGATGGCGTCGACCGGGGCGGCGTTCTCCAGCGGCGTCCCCGCCACCGGCACCAGCGCATTGATCGGGACGCTTTCGGGGTGTGTCGGCAGGCTGGCGAGCGTCGCCAGCATGGCGGCGCGGTCGGTGCGCGTTTCGCCCATGCCCACGATGCCGCCGCAGCAGACGTTGATTCCCGCATCGCGCACGTTGGCAAGCGTCTCGATACGGTCGGAAAACTGTCGGGTCGAGATGATCTCGCCGTAAAATTCCTCAGAGGTGTCGATATTGTGGTTGTAATAGTCCAGCCCGGATTCCCTGAGCCGCTTCGCCTGCGCGTCCGTCAGCATGCCGAGCGTGACGCAGGTTTCCATGCCGAGCGCGCCCACGCCTTCCACCATGGCGCAAACGGCGTCGAGATCGCGATCGGTCGGGCTGCGCCAGGCGGCGCCCATGCAGAAACGGCTGGCACCCGAATCCTTGGCGGCTCTCGCCGCGGCAAGCACCGTATCGAGATCCAGCAGCTTTTCGCGCTCGCCGCCGGTGTCGTAATGGGCGCTTTGCGGACAGTAGGCGCAGTCCTCCGGGCATGCGCCGGTCTTGATCGACAGCAGCGTGCTGATCTGAACTTCGACGGGATCGAAATGCCGACGATGGACCGTCTGCGCCCGGAAAATCAGATCGGAGAACGGAATTGCGATCAGCGATTCGGCCTCCGCGGCGGTCCAGTCGTGTCGCACAGTACCAGGCCCGCCGTCGGCACTTTTCGTTTCCGCTGCTAATGTAGTGTTCATCGTCATCCGTCTCGTCCGGTTTCGGCCTATAGTAGGGGTCGCTGCCGTTACGGCAAGACGGCGAACGCGAATCGGCAAAAATGGACCGGAACGGGACTGCAATGAACGGACGACCTCCTGAAGCGAGCCTTGACGGGATGGCGGCAGGCCGGCTGGAAGCGCTCGAAGGGAAGGCGCTCCGCCGTCGGCTTGCCGCGACGGCCCGGTCCGACGACGCGGTTGCCGCGCGCGGCGGCAAGGTTCTGACGTCTTTCTGCTGCAACGATTACCTTGGCCTGTCGCAGAACCCCGCGGTAAAGGACGCGGCGCACCGGGCGATCGACGCGTTCGGCGCGGGCGCGGGTGCGTCGCGGCTGGTGACCGGCAATCACCCTCTTTACGACGATCTCGAACGCAGGCTGGCGGCGCTCAAGGAAACCGAGGCGGCGCTGGTGTTCGGCAGCGGTTATCTGGCAAATCTCGCCATTCCGCCGGCGCTGGTCGGGGCCGGAGACCTGATCATCGCGGACGCGCTGGCGCATGCGTCGATGCATGCGGGCATCCGGGCAAGCCGCGCGGAGGTACGCTTCTTCCCTCACAACGACGCGACTGCCTGCGGCCGGATTCTCGCCGAAGAGCGCGGAAATTTCCGGTACTGCCTGATCATGACCGAAGGCGTTTTCAGCATGGATGGCGACCGGGCGCCGCTGGCCGCCCTCTGCGACATGGCGGACGCGCATGACGCCTGGCTGATGACGGACGATGCGCACGGGCTGGGCGTGCTGGGCGAGGGAAGGGGCAGCGCGGCGGAAGCCGGCGTCGCCCGGCGCATACCGCTGCAGATGGGGACGCTGTCGAAAGCAGTGGGTTCGTATGGCGGCTATCTGTGCGCGTCGCGCGCCGTGATCGAACTGATGGTCAATCGGGCGCGCAGCCTGATTTACGCCACCGGGCTGCCGCCCGCTTCCGTTGCCGCGTCGTCGGCCGCGCTCGACCTGATAGCAACCGACAGGGCGCTGGTCGCGGCGCCGATGGAAAAGGCGCGGCGCTTCTGCGCGGCGCTCGGCCTTCCCGACCCTGAGAGTCCCATCGTACCGTTGATCGTCGGCGATGCGCCGCGTGCGCTCGAGGCGTCCGCAACGCTGGCGGACAAGGGGTTTCTGGTGACGGCGATTCGCCCGCCCACAGTGCCCGACGGCACGGCGCGGCTGCGCTTTACCTTTCAGGCTACCCATCGGGACGAGGATGTCGACCTTCTGTGCGAGGCCGTCCGAGAAACCGGGCTGGCCGCATGACCGGCTGGTTTATCACCGGCGCGGGGACCGAGATCGGCAAGACCTACGTGACCTGCCGTCTGGTGCGGGAACTCCGGGCTGCCGGAAAACACGTTCGGGCGATCAAGCCCGTCATATCCGGTTTCGATCCGGACCATCCGGCCGACAGCGATACCGGCCTGCTTCTGGCGGCGATGGAAGAGCCGGTCGATGCGGCGGCGATCGGCGCGGTGTCGCCCTGGCGCTTCGCTGATCCGATTTCTCCCGACATGGCGGCGGCCCGCGAAGGGCGCCGGCTCGACGCGCGCGAGATTGCGACCTTCTGCCGCTACGCGGCGCCCGGCGGCGAGGACGGCATGGTGCTGGTCGAGGGGATCGGCGGGGTCATGGTGCCGCTCAACGACAAAGAAACGGTGCTCGACTGGATGGGGTATCTCGGCTGGCCGGTGCTGCTCGTCGCCGGGTCCTATCTCGGGGCGCTCAGCCATTTTCTGACGGCCGCGGCGGCTCTCCAGGGGCGCGGTCTGACGATCGGCGGAATCGTGGTCAGCCAGTCGGCAGAGAACCCGGTGACCCTGGAGGAAACCGTCGCCACGATTGAAAATTTTGCTGGCGGCGTGCCGGTTGTCGCCCTGCCGCGCAATGCGCCGCCCGGCGATCCCGACATTTGGCGGATTCTATTTTCCTGATCGACGACCGCCGTTCGCCAGCATCCAGCGGACCGTCGCATCGACGACTTTTTCCTCTATGCCGAAAAACCCGTGCGCCGATCGCGCCTCGCAGGGGCCGGAGATCGGGGCTTTACCGCCTTCGAACATCATGGACTCGACCTTTGGCGCATTGCCGAGTCCGGAGACCAGACGCGAAACTCCGTAAGCGGGCGTGACGTGGCATTCGTCGTGCCTGTGATGAACGACAAGGGTCGGAACCCGAATTCGGTCCAGATTGGCGTCGTGCACATTGGCGGCGCGTCGCGAGCTGGGCTCGGTGACCGTGGCCGAAAACACGGCGCCATCGACCGGCAGGACGCCTGCAAGGTGCGCTACCGATACCGTGCCGCGGCTGGTGCCGACAAGCCAGAGCGGGACTCTTGTCCGATCGCGAATCCAGTCTGCGACGGCGGCGATGTCTTTTCGGTGGTCGGCGCCGTCGCGGATATCGATCAGGCCGTCCGTTCTCTGGTCCGAGGCGACATCCACTGTTACGGTGAAAATGCCCCGGTCGGCGAAAAGCTGTCGGGAGCGGACAAGAAAATTCCTGTTTCGCGCTCCCCTGCCGCGCCACAGCCTCATCTTGCCGTTGCCGCCCATGAAAAGGATCGCGGCGGCTCTGGGTTCGGGTGCCGGTTCGGTGACGACGAAGGAAATCGTCACGCCCTCGCGCGTGGGGATCGTTTCTTCGCGCTCGGCGGCTGCCGACGGCGCCGTCGCGGTAAATAGAGTTGCGAGAAAACCCGCGATGATTTTTCCTGCGACCATGTGGAACTCCTTCGCAACGGCAGTCGGAAATTCTATAGGGTCCGGCAGTCAATTCCTGCGACCAATTCGCGACATCCCCCTTGGCAAATTCGCGCGGGCGCGGCATTGTGGCGGAATTCCCGGCCGTTTCGGCGGTATTGTGTATTTGCTAAATGAAAATCGCGTTTAATCCCCGATGAAAATCGCAATTCCCAAGGAACGGCGGCCCAACGAAGCGAGGGTCGCGGCGTCCCCGGAAACCGTCAAAAAATATCTCGCCCTTGGTTTCGACGTCGTGGTCGAAACAGGCGCCGGCGGCGGGTCGTCGATACCCGATGCGGCGTTTGCGGAAGCCGGCGCGACGATTGCCGGAGATTCGGCGGCGGCGCTGTCGGGCGCCGATATCGTGCTTTGCGTGCAGCGGCCGGACGACGATGTGCTCCGCTCGATGAAGCAGGGCGCGATGCTGGTCGGCAGTCTCGGCGCGCTGTCGGGCGTTGACGAAATAAAGCATTGCGCCGACTGCGGCATTACGGCCTTTGCACTCGAACTCCTGCCCAGGATCAGCCGGGCTCAGTCGATGGACATCCTGTCGTCCCAGTCCAACCTCGCCGGCTACAAGGCGGTGCTGGATGCCGCCGACGTGTTCACCAGCGCCTTTCCGATGATGATGACGGCAGCGGGAACCATCCGACCCGCACGCGTTCTGGTGCTGGGAGCAGGCGTTGCAGGGCTGCAGGCGATCGCAACGGCAAGGCGGCTGGGGGCGGTGGTTTCCGCCTACGATGTCCGACCCGTTGTGAAGGAACAGGTGGAAAGCCTCGGCGCGAAATTCGTCGAGGTGGATCCCGAGGCGACGAAGGAAGCGGAAACCGCGGGCGGTTATGCCAAGGAAATGTCCGCCGAATACCAGGCCAAGCAGGCGCAGGTTCTGGCCGACGCGGTCGCCAAGAACGACGTCGTGATCTGCACCGCGCTCATTCCCGGACGTCCGGCGCCGGTGCTGGTGACCGAAGAGATGGTCAGGTCCATGCAGACGGGTTCGGTCATCGTCGATCTGGCGGTCGAGCAGGGCGGCAACTGCCCGCTCAGCGAGGTCGGCGGGGTAGTCGAAAAACACGGCGTGAAGATCGTGGGTTACGCGAACGTGCCGAGCCGTATCGCGAAGGACGCCACGGCGATGTATGCCAAAAACCTGCTGAATTTCGTGACGCCCATGGTCGATGCCGAAAGCGGTGCGATCTCCGTCGACTGGGAAGACGAAATCATCGATGGATGCCTTGTCACCCGCGACGGGAAGGTCGTTCATCCGATGCTCAACGAAACAGCCGGGAAGGCGGAAGGGGCTGTCTGACATGGAACCCGCAAAACTCGGAAATGCGATAGAGGCGGCCGGGGCATCCGCCGCCGGAGACTCGCTGGTCGCGCTCTTTACCGTATTCGTGCTCGCCGTATTCGTCGGGTATTACGTCGTCTGGAACGTGACGGCCGCGCTGCATTCGCCGCTGATGAGCGTCACCAACGCGATTTCGTCGGTCATTATCGTCGGCGCGCTGATCGCTGCGGGGCCGACGGATGTCAATTTCTCCAAGGTCATGGGGTTCGTCGCGGTGGTGCTGGCCTCCATCAACATTTTCGGCGGGTTCATCGTATCGCAGCGCATGCTGCAGATGTTCCGCAAGAAGGGTTAGGGGGCGGCGTTGTCTGAGGAACTCACCGGTCTCGCCTATCTGATCGCCGCGATCTGTTTCATTCTGGCGCTGCGCGGACTGTCTTCGCCGGTCACCGCCCGTCAGGGCAACGCGACCGGCGTCATCGGCATGGTGATCGCCATCGGCACCACGCTGGCGAGCCCGGGAGTGCTGGATTACGGATGGATCGCGGGCGGCATCCTGATCGGCGGCGCGATCGGCACCGTCATCGCGCTCAAGATCCAGATGACCGCGCTGCCGCAGCTGGTCGCCGCTTTTCATTCTCTGGTCGGCCTCGCCGCCGTGTTCGTCGCGACGGCCGCGCTTTACGCGCCGGGCGCCTACGGACTCGGCGCGGTGGGCGCGATCCCGACGGCGAGTCTCGTCGAAATGTCGCTCGGCACCGCCATCGGTGCGGTCACCTTTACCGGTTCCATCGTCGCTTTCGCCAAGCTGCAGGGGCTGGTGTCCGGCGCGCCGCTGGTGTTTACCGGCCAGCATCCGCTCAACGCCCTGCTGGGCATTGCCGCCATCGGCCTGGTGGTCTGGTTCTCGACGTCGGAATCCTATACCGCCTACTGGGCCATCGTGGCGCTCTCTCTTGCGCTCGGCTTTCTCCTGATCCTGCCCATCGGCGGCGCCGACATGCCTGTCGTGGTCTCCATGCTGAATTCCTATTCCGGCTGGGCAGCCTGCGGCATCGGGTTCACGCTCGGCAACACCCTGCTGATCATCACCGGCGCGCTGGTCGGGTCGTCGGGCGCCATCCTGAGCTACATCATGTGCAAGGGAATGAACCGGTCGTTCTTCAATGTCATTCTGGGCGGCTTCGGCGCGGAAGAGGGCGCGGTTTCAGCCGCCGCCGGAGATCGCAGCGTCCGCCAGGGCGGGGCCGAGGACGCGGCCTTCATCATGCAGAACGCCGGCAAGGTCATTATCGTGCCGGGTTACGGTATGGCGGTCGCCCAGGCCCAGCATGCGCTGCGCGAGATGTCCGACCTGCTCAAGGGGGAGGGCGTAAAGGTCTCGTACGCGATCCACCCTGTTGCCGGCCGCATGCCGGGTCACATGAACGTGCTGCTCGCCGAGGCCAATGTTCCCTATGACGAGGTGTTCGAGCTCGAGGAAATCAATCACGAGTTCGCCACTGCCGACGTGGTCTACGTTATCGGCGCCAACGACGTTACAAATCCTGCCGCGAAAACCGACCCGACGAGCCCGATCTACGGCATGCCGATTCTCGACGTGGAAAAGGCCCAGACCGTCCTGTTTGTGAAGCGTGGCATGTCGTCCGGCTATGCGGGCGTCGATAACGAGCTGTTCTTCCGCGACAACACGATGATGCTGTTCGGCGACGCCAAGAAGATGACGGAAGAAATCCTTCAGGCGCTCGACTGATTCCCTGACAGGTTCGCTGCGTTACCGCTGCTCAGTCCGGAAAGTATACTGGCAGTTTCCTCTTCCCCCGGATCGTCGCCGGCGTCGAGAATCGCTTTCATCGCGGACAGGTAACGGCGGCTCCCCGCGACCAGGCCGGCGTCCGAAATGTCGGCTTCCGCAATATGCGTTTCGAGACCGGCCGCGAGAGCCGTAATCGACGGAAAACCGAACGAACCGCCTTGGCCCCTGAGAACGTGAAGCTCTTTTTTCAGCTTGCGAATATCCGTAATCGGGACCGTCCCGTCCACGGTTGCCCCGTCCTTCAGAATGTCGATCAGCGACAGCACGGTCGCACCGGCGGTGGCGATGAATTCCTTGCGAAGACTGGCGATGACCGGGTCGGTGTCGCGATGGGGCTCGGGTGTCATGTGAAGGACTCTAGCGCTGGCCGGTCGCACGGGGAACGGTTTCCTTCTGATCATTTGATTTGCCGGTTATCACGGCCCATATTGCCGACATGTCCATTCTGAAAATCGCCCGTATGGGTCATCCGGTCCTGAGCGTCCGCGCCCAGGAGGTCGCCGACCCCACCTCGAAGGAGGTGCGTCAGCTCGTCAACGACATGCTTGAGACGCTCGACGATATTTCGGGCGCGGGGCTGGCCGCGCCGCAGGTGCATGTATCGCAGCGCGTCGTTATTTTTGCGGCGCCGCGCGACGACGACCCGCCGGACGAGGGGCCAGACAGCGATTTCACGCCCATGACCGTTCTGGTCAATCCCGAATGGATGCCGCTCTCGGACGAGATGGCGATTGGCTGGGAGGGGTGCCTGTCCGTGCCCGGGCTGACCGGCGCGGTGCCGAGGCACACCCGTATTCGCTATCGCGGCATGACTCCCCGGGGCGAGGCGATCGACCGAGAAGCCACCGGGTTTCATGCGCGGGTTTTCCAGCACGAATTCGATCATCTGGATGGCATCCTGTATCCCCAGCGAATGACGGACCTGTCGTTCCTGGTGTTTACCGAGGAAGCGCGCAATCACGGGCTGCCGGATATCCGACGGTCCGCCGCCCCGCGGCCCGGCGGCGACGTCTGAACGCGACGCCTGAACGCGACGACGGGAGACGAATTCATGGGGAACCGCGACAACGACCGGTACAGGCTCCTGCTTGCATCGTTGCCGCACGTGACGTTCGACGGCTGGACCGAAACGGCCCTGAAAGCTGGCGCTGCCGATGCGGGATACGACCCTGCGGATGTCGCCAGGTTCTTCCCCGGCGGCGCATGCGAGGCGGTGATCGCGCTCAGCGCCTGGGCGGACCGGCGGATGACAGAAGCGGTCGCCGCGGCCGATCTGTCGGCCCTGCGCCACAGCGAAAAAATTGCCTTTGCGGTCCGGGCCCGTCTGGAAGCGGTTGCGCCGTACCGGGAGGCGGTACGGCGGTCAATCGCCTTCATGGCGCTTCCGCCGCACGCGACGGCCGGCATGAGCATGCTTTATCGCACCATCGACGAGATGTGGCGCGCGGTGGGGGACAGGTCGGTCGATTTCAGTTTCTATACCAAACGTGCCCTGCTCGCGGGCGTGGTTTCCGCGACGACGCTGTACTGGCTTGATGATGCCAGCGAAGACAGTTCGGAAAGCTGGGCGTTTCTCGACCGGCGTCTTGCGGACGTTCTGAAGATACCGAAGCTGCGCGCTCAAGGAGAAAGGCTGATCCGCGGGTTGCCTGACCCGTTCCGGATCCTGCGCGGCGCGCGCAGCCGTTTCCGAAATCCGGTCTGATCCGGTTTCCTGTTCCGCGTGAGCGGATAAAGGCCTAATCCCAGCCCTTCAGCGCGGAATCGACCGCTCCCGGCTTCCACAGGCCCAGATCGTATAGCCGCGTCATATGCCCCATCTTGCGGCCGGGACGGGCCTCGGCCTTGCCGTAGAGATGCAGCTTGGTTTCGGGGCTGTCCAGCCAGTGCTGCCAGCGGTGGGCGGTGTCGCCGATCAAATTGCGCATGATCGCGTTGGAATGGCGCGCAGGCGTTCCCAGCGGCAGACCGCAGACCGCGCGCACCATCTGTTCGAACTGGCTGGTGACGCACCCGTCGATTGTCCAGTGGCCGGAATTGTGGGGGCGCGGCGCGATCTCGTTGACCAGGATACCGCCGTCGCGGGTGACGAACATCTCGACCGCCAGCAATCCGGTGAGGTCCAGCGCCTCAGCGACCGCACGTGCAGTGGCCAGCGCCTCGCCGGCGGTATCGGCGCCGACCTCTGCCGGCGCGATCGTGACGTCGAGGATATGGTTCGCGTGGCGGTTTTCGACGACGTCGAAACACTCCATCGCACCGTCGGCGCCGCGCGCGACAACGACCGAAACCTCGCAGGAAAAATCGACGAATCCTTCGAGCACGGCGCGCACGCGGCCCACCTCCTCCCAAGCGGCCGCAAGCTCCTCCGGCGTCCGGACCATCGCCTGTCCCTTGCCGTCATATCCGAGACGGGCCGTCTTGAAGACCGCGCCGGCGCCGATTTTGTGCGCTGCCGCGGCGAGGCTCTCCGGGTTGGAAATTTCCGTCCAGGGCGCCGTGCCGATGCCGTGATCGTTCAGGAACGATTTTTCGACGATGCGGTCCTGGGAGATCTCCAGCACTTTCGCGCTGGGGCGCACCAGCGCGTGCCGGGTCAGCCAGTCCGCCGCGCTGGCAGGTATGTTCTCGAACTCGAAGGTGACGACGTCGATGCAATCGGCGAATCGTTCGAGCGCCCCGCTGTCGTCGTACGGCGCGGCAATCACCGTGTCGCAGACCTGCGCCGCCGGATCGGACGCCGATTCGCAAAAAATCGCGCAGCGATACCCTAGCCGGTAGGCCGCCATCGCGATCATGCGGCCGAGCTGTCCGCCGCCCATGATACCGATAACCGAGCCGGGCGGCAGGACCGCCGCGTCGTCCATCATTTTCCGGAAACCGGAATATCGCCGACCGCCGCCGTCTGCTTCGCGCGCCATTTATCCAGCGCGGACGCGATTTTTTCGTCCGCTGTAGCCAGCACCGCCGCGGCCAGCAGGGCGGCGTTCACCGCGCCGGCGCGGCCGATGGCCAAGGTTCCCACCGGAATTCCGGCCGGCATCTGGACGATCGAGAGCAGGCTGTCCATGCCTTTGAGGGCCCGGCTTTCGACCGGAACGCCGAAGACCGGCAGAGGCGTCATCGCCGCCATCATGCCCGGCAGGTGCGCGGCGCCGCCGGCGCCCGCGATAATCACCTTCAGCCCGCGGCCCCGGGCCTCCTTTGCGTACGCCGCCAGCCGGTCCGGCGTCCGGTGCGCCGACACGATTCGGGTTTCGCAGGGTATGCCCAGCGTTTCCAGCGTTTCCGCCGCGTGCTGCATGGTTTCCCAGTCCGACTGGCTCCCCATGACGATGCCAATGGCGGGGAGCGCGGCGTCCTTTTTTCTGCGGCGGGGTGGCGTTTTCGCCATACGGAACGTCCTCGGGCGGTCGGAAGATTGATTGGCCGGCATTATAGAAAGGCAGAACACCGGCGCAATGCCGGCGATCGGCGCCTCATTCTAATCATTCCTTAATAAAACCCCATTTTACTGTGCGTTGACGACCCAGAAGGGAATCGCGGCGACGCGACAGGCAGCGCATGAAAATTTCCGAGACCAGATCGAGGACACCGGTGGCGCGGTCCACGGCGGCCTACAGCCGCGCCGGCGCGAGCGCTCCCCAGGCGCGGGTTGTCGGCGATACCTCCTCCGTTCTGGGAATTCCGGAGTCGGAGCTGACGCCCAGGGTGCAGGGCGCCATCATGCGGCTGATGGAAGAGGTCGAATCTCTGCGCCAGGAAATCGAACAATCGCGCCAGCGGATCGCCTATCTGGAACAGCTGGCCGATCAGGATACGCTCGCACCGATCGCGAACCGGCGCGCTTTCGTCCGAGAACTGTCGCGAATCATGGCGTTCGCCGAACGCTACGGCACGGCGAGCAGCCTTATCTATTTCGACGTGAACGGTCTGAAGCCCATCAACGACACGTACGGCCATGCCGCCGGCGACGCCGCCCTGATGCAGGTTGCGGACGTTCTGGTTGAGAACGTTCGGGAATCGGACGTCGTGGGCCGGCTCGGCGGCGACGAGTTCGCAGTCATTCTGTCGCAGGCGGACGAGGATCAGGCGGTCGAAAAGGCGAACGATCTTGTGCGTAAAATCGAAGAGCGGACGCTTGACTGGAACGGGATCGATATCGCCATACATGTAGCGCACGGCACCTACACGTTCCGGGGCGGCGATTCGGCGCATGACGCCATCGCGGCGGCGGACCGGGCCATGTACGAACGGAAAATGGCAGGCCGCCGCCAGAAGACCGGATAAAGCGCCTGTTTCAGGCGATGTCGTCGGGGATCAGCAGGCTGCGGTACAGGTGAATCTGGTCGCGCAGCAGCAGCTTTCGTTTTTTCAGCCGCTGCATCTGAAGCTGGTCGAACGCAACCTCCTCCGAAACGCGCGCGATGACATCGTCCAGATCGCGATGTTCCGATTCCAGTTCGGAGATTTTCCGAAGCAGCCTCTGCTGCTCCTCATCGTGAAATTCTTCCATGGTCTTCTCTCGGACCGTTCTCTGTATCGGATATTTAGCAGAATTCCGGAGACATGTTGAATTCGAATTTGCCTGCCTTCGCAGCGAAAGGGCCGAGACCGGTTTGTCTTGGGCATTGCGCGGGGGTGTGGTTACAATAAATGCGTTATCGAAACGTAATCGCAGGAGAATGCCATGATGACGGAAACGTCCCTGGAATCGCTTCAGACCCACCATGCGGAACTCGAACAGCAGATTGAACAGGAACTTGCCCGTCCCATGCCAGATCAGGCTCTGATTGCGGACCTGAAAAAACAGAAACTCCGAATAAAGGACGAGATGGAAGGGCATTCTTCCCACTAGCAAAGATTCGCGGGCGCGGCAGGCGTTTTCCATCGCACGAATTTCGCTGCGTTCAAGACGGCGTTTCGCGCCCGCTGTCGGGACGGGGCCTCGCCGGGGAACGCGGCGAAGACAGGGCAGGGAGGCATTACCATGGCCGGCGCCTACAAGACCGTTTACCGGCGTTCCCTGGAAGCGCCGGAAGAATTCTGGGCCGATGCCGCGCGGTCGATCGACTGGGATCGGCCGTGGGAGCGGGTGCTGGACGACACGAAGGCGCCCTTTTACCGCTGGTTCTCCGGCGGCCTGCTGAACACCTGCCATAACGCTCTGGACCGACACGTGGCCGGCGGCCGCGCCGATCAGGTGGCGCTGATCTATCACAGCGCAATGACGGGTGCGGTCGACCGCCTGACCTACGGCGAACTGCGGGATACGGTGGCGCAGTTCGCCGGCGTGCTTGCCGGGCAGGGCGTATCGAAGGGCGACCGCGTCGTCATCTATATGCCGATGATTCCCGAGGCCGTCGTGGCCATGCTGGCCTGCGCGCGGCTCGGCGCGGTTCATTCGGTCGTGTTCGGCGGGTTCGCGTCGAGGGAGCTGGCGGTGCGCATCGACGATGCGACGCCGAAGGTGATCGTGTCCGCGTCGTGCGGCCTGGAGCCCGGCCGGACGATCGCCTACAAGCCCTTGCTGGACGCCGCGCTCGCGATGGCGAGCCACCGGCCCGATCGCTGCATCGTCGTGCAGCGGCCCGAACTCAGGGCGGAACTCGATCCGCGCCGAGATCTCGACTGGCACGAGGCCATGGCGGGCGCGTTGCCCCATGATTGCGTTCCTGTCGCGGCGACCGATCCGCTCTATATCCTGTACACATCGGGAACGACCGGCGCGCCCAAAGGCGTCGTACGCGACAACGGCGGTCATGCGGTGGCGCTCAACTGGACGATGCGGGCGGTTTATGACGTCGAGCCGGGCGAGGTTTACTGGGCGGCGTCGGACATCGGCTGGGTCGTCGGCCATTCCTACATCGTTTACGGGCCGTTGCTGAACGGCAATACGACGGTGCTCTACGAAGGCAAACCTGTCGGCACCCCGGATGCCGCCGCTTTCTGGCGCGTCGTCGCCGATCACGGCGTCTGCACCCTGTTCACGGCGCCGACCGCGTTCCGGGCGATCAAGCGGGAGGACCCGGACGGCAGGCTGATCGCCGATCACGAAATTTCCAGCCTGCGGGCGCTTTTCCTGGCCGGCGAACGATCGGACCCGGACACGCTGGCTTGGGCAGAGCGGAATCTCGGGGTGCCGGTGATAGATCACTGGTGGCAGACCGAAACGGGCTGGTCGATCGCGGCGAACTGCCTGGGGATCGAATCCCTGCCCGTAAAGCACGGGTCGCCCACGCGCGCTGTACCGGGGTGGGACCTCCGCGTTCTCGACGACGGGGGGAAAGAAGTCGCGGCGGGAGAAATCGGCGCGCTTGTCGCCCGGCTGCCCCTGCCGCCCGGTACGCTGCCGACGCTCTGGAACGCCGATGACAGGTTCCGCGAGGCGTATCTCGCTGATTTTCCTGGGTTCTACAAGACTGCGGATGCCGGGTTTATCGACGAAGACGACTATGTTTTCGTCATGGCGCGAACCGATGACATCATCAACACGGCGGGCCACCGGCTGTCGACCGGCGCCATGGAGGAAGTTCTGGCGGACCATCCCGATGTTGCGGAATGCGCCGTGATCGGTGTTGCGGATGAGCTCAAGGGGCAGGTGCCGTTCGGATTTCTGGTGCTCAATGCCGGGGTCAATCGCGATCACGAGCCGATCGTCGCGGAGGCGGTGGCGCTGGTCCGCGACCGCATCGGCGCCGTCGCGTCTTTCCGGACCGCGACGGTTGTGGGGAGACTCCCGAAGACGCGGTCGGGCAAGATCCTGCGCGGAACCATGCAGAAGATCGCCGATGGCGAACCCTGGACCCTGCCCGCGACCATCGAGGCGCCCGAAGTTATCGAAGAGATCGCCGACGCGCTGAAACGGTGCGGATATGCCGGCGGTCGTTAGACGTTGTCAGGCGATCCCGATTGTCCGCCGATAGGTGTCCGGGGCCGGATCGCCGGCGACGTCGTAATGTTTGGCCACTGAAATCGGCGCATGTCGATTCGGGTAGGTCTGACCGAGCTGCTGGGCTGCAACAAGGGACGACGTTCCGTTTCCGGATCCGACGATGCGTTCCCTCTGGAACAGATCCGCGTCGCGCTGCGTGGCGACCGCCCGGGACGGGGCCGCAACCTGTCGCACGATTCCCGCCGACGGATTTTCCGGCATATTTCCGCGGATGCCGCGGGTCGGATTGACAACTGAAACAATACGCATGTCTGCCTCGCTCGTTCCGCTGTCATATTGGACAGTATTCGGAGATTTTCAAGATATTTTAATAGAAATATCGAAATCATTAACGGAAATAAGAAAATTAACCAAGTAAATTAATAATATAAATCTATAAATCGCCGAATTAACATTAATAGAACTTAACTTTTCTCAAATTGTATTTAATGGCTTTAACAAAATAGAAACGTGTGCCGCATTAGAGTTATCGACGAAACCCGTGAACCGCGACTCCGGCTTTCCGGAAGCGCGATCGGGCAGTCCCAAGTAGGGGCGACGAAATTTGCAGGATGCGGCACATGAGTAATACACAGGTGGAGCTCGAGCGCCTACGC
>JAYOEY010000036.1:0-27367 GCA_038116945.1 Rhodospirillales bacterium | reverse complement strand
GACCGTTCGATCGCCGGTCCGGGAAAGGGGCAGCGAAAGCTGCCCCTTTTCTTTTCCCGCCTGACTACAACCGCAGGGGCCAGCCGCCCCTGGCGCGTCCCCGCTGTTCCGCCGCCATGCGGATGACATCGCGGGTCGCCTGACGCATTTCAAGCTCGTTTATTTCTTCGATCTTCACCCACCTGGCGTCCGCCAGATCGTCCTGGGCGACGGCTTCGCCATCAACCCATTCGGCAACGACATCGACAAGCGTATAATGATAGCGGACTCGTCCGTCATCGTCCCGATTGATGGCGTCGACCACGTCCACCAGCCCGAGTACTTCGATGTCGAGACCGGTTTCTTCCTTCACTTCGCGAATGGCGGCCTCGACATAGGTTTCGCCGATCTCCTGCGCGCCGCCGGGAATGCTCCAGACATCCCGGCGGGGCAGCTTGCCGCGCATGGCGACAAGCACCTCATCGCCGCGAAAAATGACCGCTCCGACCCCGACAAACGGCCGGTCGGGATAAGCTCTCGGATCCTGCTCCGTCATGCGTCCTCCATCTCCCTCTCGGCTTTCCTCGGCCACAAGAACCACAGGAGCCCCAGTATTTCCAACCCGACCATGGTCGATATCGCCGCCTGATGCCCCGCCGGATCGTATCGCCCGTCCGCCAGCACAGGCCAGAGCCCGATGACTGCGCCCACTCCCCACTGAACGGCAAAAGCGGCGATGAACGTCAGCATGTTCTGGGCGGTATTCACCCGCCCGATAGCCTCCGCAGGAAAATGCTGACCGAACACGGCATAGGCCAGGAGCGTCGACGAACCGAAGAAACCGAAAGCCACGCAAAGGGGCACGGCATAGGAAACCGCTTCAAGAGCGAACGACGCCTGCACGGCGATGGACCCGAAAATCCCGATCCCCACCATGGCGATCGGCTTGATGCCAAACCGCTGCAACCAGTCGGCAATGACGCCGATGCCAACGACACCGCAGAACATGCCGGTGTTGAACCAGAGAAGCGTATCGGCGATCGCGGAAGAATCGAACCCGGCGACATCTCTCAGCCACGGCCCCATCCAGAGAGACTGGTATGAAAGATAGGCGCCGTTATGGACAAGCGTCACGATGCTGACCCGCCAGAAGAAGGCGTTCCCGTAGACTGACGACAATCCCCTGAACTGCTCGAAGACCGCCGACAGCCCGCCTGTCGTCGCCGTCGAACCCGACTGCCGGTCCGGTACGATGAGGAAGGTTGCAACGACCGTAACCGCCGTCATGATCGCCAGGATGGTAAAGATCGACCGCCAGCCGAACTCGTTGTAAAGCTCCTCGACAGGAACCGTGGCCGACAGCGCGCCGAACGCGCCGAACGCAACCGTCAGACCGTTGAACAGCGGAAGCCGTTCCCGCGGAAACCACATGACGTTTGCCTTCAGAGCGGCCATCAGGCAACCGGACACGCCGAGACCGATCAGCCCCCGTCCGACCGCCAGCAGAAAAAAATCCTCGGCGACGGCGAACATCGCGCTCCCGGCGACGGCGAACAGCAGCAATGACCCCTGAACGCGCCGGGGACCGTATCGGTCCAGCAAAACGCCGAGCGGCGTCTGAAAAGCAGCAAAGGTTATGAAATAGACCGCCGTCAGCAGGCCAAGATCATCCGGAGTAAGCGACAGGTCCCGCGCCAGGCGCGGCGATATGACCAGATTGACCGTCCGGTACAGGTAGGAAAGGTAATAGCCGAGCCCGAACGGCAACAGCACCGTCAATATGATCCTGCGGGTGGAAAACGGCTTTGGGGAAACGGACGTCGGCACGGCGCGCCTTTTCGCGGTTGGATTACGGGTCTACTTTGCAAACAGCCCGGCCGCAACCTCGCAGGGGGAGGCGTATCGCCGGTTGACGCGATAATTCCGGCTGTTCACATTGCCGGGCCACGACAGAGACTGCGGACATGACGGAAATTGCAACGCTTGCTTCGCTTGCCGAAGACCTCCGGACGGGACAGGCGACGAGCCGCGCCCTGGTCGAGACCATGATCTCACGGATCGAGGACGCATCCGGAGAAGGAAGCCGCACCTATATAACGACCTGCGCTGCCCAGGCGAAAGCCGCGGCCGACGCCTTCGACGCGCTCCGCGCCGGCGGCATCCCCCTCTCCCCGCTCGCCGGAATCCCGATCTCGGTAAAGGACCTGTTCGACCTGGCAGGAGAGACCACGACCGCCGGCTCGAAGGCCTTGAGAAACGCTCCGCCGGCAGCCGAAGATGCGCCCGCCATCGCCCGTCTTCGTCAGGCCGGCGCGATCGTGATCGGACGAACCAACATGACCGAGTTCGCCTATTCCGGTCTCGGCATCAATCCTCATTACGGAACGCCGCGAAATCCGTGGGACCGCGCCACCGGGCGCATTCCGGGCGGTTCGTCTTCGGGCGCCGCCGTCTCGGTCGCGGACGGCATGGCGGCGGCGGCGATCGGCAGCGATACCGGCGGGTCGGTACGAATTCCGTCCGCCCTCTGCGGCATTGCCGGTTTCAAGCCGACGACGCGCCGCGTACCGGCGACAGGCGCCTTTCCCCTGTCAAAGAGTCTCGATGCGGCCGGCCCCCTCGCCCCGTCCGTCGCCTGCTGTGCGCTGCTCGATTCGATCATGGCGGGCGAAGGGGCGAACGTGCCGGCGATCCGGCCGCTGGAAGGGTTGCGGCTTGCGGTCCCGCAGACGCTGGTAATGTGGGATGTCGACGATCATGTCGCCGCGGCCTTCCACCGCGCCGTAAGCACGCTGTCGGCCGCAGGCGCCCGCGTCAGCGACATTGCCTTCCGGGAGCTCGGCGAGATTCCGGGCATCAATGCAGGCGGCGGTATCTATGCCGAAGCCTATGCCGTCCACCGGGGCCTTCTCGAAAAGCACGGCGACGATTACGACCCCCGCGTCCGGGACCGCATCCTCCGGGTCAGGGATTACAGTGCGGCGGATTTTGTCGACATGCTGGCGGCGCGCGAGGCGCTGATCCGCTCAGCGGACGCGACGACTGCGCCGTACGACGCCGTGATCCTGCCGACGACAGCGATCGTGGCGCCTCCGATATCGGCGCTGGAAGCGGACGACGAGCTGTATGTCGGCACCAATATCCTGATGCTGCGAAACACGTTCTGCTTCAATTTCCTCGACCGCTGCGCGCTCTCGATCCCGATGCATCGCCCCGACGAACCGCCGACCGGGCTGATGGTCGCGGGCGAAACGCTGGGCGACCGGGCCTTGCTGGCGATCGGGCTGGCGATCGAAGCAGAGCTGGCGCCGATACGCTCATGATCCATGTCGCCGGCGGATATCCCGATGTCGGACCCGAATTTCTGTGCCCCACGCCGTTTTTCGATTTCGACCAGCAATCGGTGCGCGACTTCGCCAGTGCGGCTATCGGCCGAGCGGCGGACGACCGCGAGAAGGCCGTCGCGCTATTCTACGCGGTACGCGATTCCATCCGATACGATCCCTACAGCATCAGTCTCGATCCGGAGCCCTACCGCGCAAGCAACGTGCTCGAAACGAAGCGCGCCTACTGTCTTCCCAAGGCGAACCTCCTGATCGCCTGCGCGCGGGCCGTCGGCATTCCCGCGGGAATCGGGCTGTCGGATGTCCTCAATCATTTGTGTACGGAACGGCTGCGCCGGATGATGGGAGGCCGCACACTGTTCCTGCATCACGGATACGCGGTCCTTCACGTGGGCGGCGTCTGGGTAAAGGCTGCCCCGGCTTTCAATATCGAGCTGTGCGAGAAGTTCCACGTCCTGCCGACCGATTTCGACGGCGTCCATCACGCGCTGTTCCAGCCTGTCGATGCCCTGGGGCGCGACCACATGGAGTATGTGACGGATCACGGGGTCTGGTCCGATTTCCCGCTGGATCGGGTCGCGAAGGATTTTCAGGAATATTATCCGCCCAGCATCTACGACGCCGATGCCCGCGCCGCGGTGGATGCCCGAATCGAAGCGGAAATGCGCCTCGCCGGCGGCGCGTTCGAAGACGAGACGCCGGTTACGTGAATAAAGTCAGGCCTTGCCGCCTTCGATTGCCTGGCCGACGGCGGGAACGCCGCCCTCCTCTCCCCAGCGGGGCGCGGTTTCAAGATTGATGCCAAGCTGGTCGAGCATGCGCATGCAGCTCTGGTCGACGATATCCTGAAGCGTTTTCGGCCGGTTATAAAAGGCCGGTACCGGCGGGAAGATCACCGCGCCGAGATTGGCCAGCCGGGTCAGATTGTCGAGATGACCGGCATGCAACGGCGTTTCCCGGATGGCGACGACCAGACGCCTTTTCTCTTTCAGGATCACGTCAGCCGAACGGCTGATCAGGTCGCCAGTATTGCCCATGACGATGTTCGACATCGTCTTGATCGAGCATGGCGCAATGATCATGCCTTCGGTGTGGAACGAACCTGAAGAAATCGCAGCGCCGATATTGCCGGGCTGATGCACTTCGTGCGCGAGCGAATTGATGTAGTCGGGCTCGACATCGTGTTCCATTTTAAGCGTAAGCTTGGCCGAGCTGCTCATGACGAGGTGTATTTCCGTATCCCCTTCGTCCCTCAGCATCTCCATCAGACGCCAGCCGTAGATCGTCCCGGTGGCCCCGGTAATCCCGATAATTACACGTTTCATAATCGACTGATCCTTATGTCCGGACACCGTTCTTACGAAATTTCGCGCCCGGTGTCGATGACATGACAGTCGGGAATTCTCCGTTCTCCAGCGCCGTTAACGTCTTTTATATTGGTTTTGCAATAATCAGGCCTTAAATCATTGGTCGGGTGTTCAGACGGAATCCCGATCGGAACGGAACGGTACATGCCAAAACCGCGTAGAAGATACGACCGGCGACAGTTCTGCGCCGGGATCGGCGCTTTCGCAGGGCTGGCCGCAATGCCCGTTTTCGCCATGCCCGCCAAACCGCCAGTTCCGGCCGGGAACAGGACCGGATACCCCGATATTGTCGGCGAGGTCAGGGAAATCGTCGCCAGGCACGAGGATACGCTGCTGGACCTCGCGCGCGCGAACGGGCTCGGATTCGTGGAGACCGTTACGGCAAACAAGGGCATGGATCCATGGCTTCCGGGCGACGGCGCCAGAATTGTCCTGCCCACCGCCCATATCCTGCCCGCAGGACCGCGAGACGGGATTCTGCTTAACCTCATCGACCAACGAATTTATTTTTTCCCGCCGGACGGAAAGCCGATCCAGACCTATGCGATCGGCACCGGACAGGAGGCCTGGAACACGCCGGTCGGCAATACAAAAATCATGCGCAAAAAGCGAAATCCGACCTGGTACGTGCCTCAATCAATTCGCAAGGAACAGCCGGAACTGCCCGCCGTGGTGCGCCCCGGACCGGACAATCCGCTCGGGCGGCATGCAATGTATCTCGGATGGAACTCATACCTGATTCACGGCACAAACAGTCCGTGGGGGGTAGGTCGGCGGGTGAGCCACGGATGCATACGCATGTATCCGGAAGGAATCGAAAAACTGTTTCCGCAGGTGTCGGTCGGGACCCCGGTGACAGTGGTGAGCCAGGAAGCGAAAACCGGATGGCGCGACGGAGTGCTCTATCTCGAAATTCATCCGAACCCGAAACAGAATCTGGAACTCGAGGAAACGGGCAAACTGACCCCGGCCCCCGTTCCGGAACTGGCTTACAGAATTGCGCAGGAAGCAGGCAACGAGATCAAACGCGTTGACTGGGAACGCGTAACGGCCGCCGCATTGGAACGCAGCGGCATTCCCGTACCGATACTGAAACGGGCGTAAAAGGACAAAGAGGCAGCGACGCAAAACCGCTCGCGTCGCGCCTCGTTAGATCTGTCCCTAATGGAAAAACAGGCCTTCTGGCCTTATTTCCGCATGCCCCGGCGGAATACGCGATCAGCCTTGTCACCCGCGGCCTTTGCCTCGGCCGCAGCCGCCTCAGCCGCACGTGCTGCGGCAGCCGCGCTGGCCGCCGCCTTGTTGGCCGCATCCGCTGCCCGCTGCGCGGCGGCCTGTGCCTCAGCCGCCGTATTGCTCGCCGAACTGGACGACCCTTGGTCCGTTCCCGCAGTCTCGCAACCGACGGTGAAAAGAAGCGGTACGGCTGCAACAATCAGCGTCTTTGCAAATTTCATGTCTTCCTCCAAAAGGTCCTTGCTTTATTCCCACCCGGGCAAGGCTTTCCAGGTACGCCAGCATACATACATCAATTTTTCCAATTATGCCAGCAGGTCTTTGATTTCCGGAGGAAAATTGTAACGGTTTGTTAAACTTCTGTTGACGGCGGGGCCCGCAAAAACGTCGGATCGCAACATATTGTTCGACGTCCTGCTTTACGCCCGAGCCCCGTCTCGGCGCCGTTGCCGTCGCCGGTTTACGGACGCGACGAACGTTGCCGAGCCGTCGCATCGGGCCCCCGCGGGGCGGCAGGAGGTCGTTCGCGGGGCGTCCCCCGGTTTGTGCCCACTCTCAATGATTTGTTTTTCGGTACCCCGGTCGACCGCTATACTGGCCTGACAAACGCCCCCGAAGTCGTCCGGCAGAATCCGCTCCGGGCAAATTCCAACCGCCAATTTTATGAAAGAACGAAATGGACTGGACGATCTACTGGTTCATGTTTCCGGTCTCGATCTGTGTCGCTACCAGCGCAATGCTGAGCGGGATCGGCGGCGCGGCGATGTTTATCCCGATTTTCATAATAATATTTCCGATTCTCGGCCCTGAATATCCGCTACATACCGCTGCAGCAATCGGCACGGCATTGATGACCGAGGTATTCGGGTTTTCGTCGGGCTTTATCGGCTATTACCGAAAGAAACTGATCGACTTCAAGAGCGCGATGCCTTTCATCGTCGTGTCCGTTCCGGTCGCGATACTGGGCGCTCTCATGCTGGCCGTGCTGAAGGAACAGGAGACATTTCTGAAGGCAGCCTATGCGATTCTGATGATCGTACTGTGCCCCGTCATTCTCCGACATACGCCGCCGCAGCCGGAGGCGGCGAAAAACGGAAATGGCGACAAGGCTGGCGGGGGTCGCGAGCAACGCACCGTCATCGACCGAGCCGGCCAGACGTACAGTTACCCGGCCCCAAGGCAGGGGATTCTCGGCGGATTCGTCACTGCAACCGGCGGGTTCCTCACCGGCCTTCTCGGCGTCGGCATCGGGGAAGTCATCATGCCGCAGCTGGTCAAGCGGAACCGCGTCCCCGTAGCGGTCGCCGCGGCAACCTCGGTCTTCACGGTTATCGTAACCATCGCGTCCGCATCCTTCACACAGGTTACGGCGCTGATCGCGGCAGGCGGAATCAACGCCATTCCCTGGAATCTGGTATGCTACACGGTGCCGGCGGTGATCATCGGCGGACAGATCGGCCCCTGGCTGCAGGGCCGCATCGCCCAACGGACAATGGAGAAAGCGATCGCGGTCCTGTTCGGAATCATAGGCGTCGCCATGATGTGGATAGCGGCCCGTTAACCCCGACGGGATATCGTCTGGCGAACGGCGCCGCGATGCTTTAACACGGCAGCAGGTGGATATCGCGCGAGGTATCAAATGGCCGAAGAGACGACAATTACCCCTGTGATCCTGTCAGGCGGCTCAGGCACGCGCCTGTGGCCGATGTCCCGCGAATCCTATCCGAAACAGTTCTTGCCGCTGATCTCGGACACTTCGATGCTGCAGCAGACCGCCCTCCGCGTGCGCGGCACCGAGAAGTTCGGTTCTCCTGTCGTCGTCTGCAACGCCGAACACCGGTTCATGGTCGCCGAACAGTTGCGGTCACTGAAGATCGAACCCCGCGCGATCATTCTGGAGCCGGTCGGACGAAACACCGCTCCGGCAGCGGCAATCGCTGCGCTTCTGCTGGCTGACGACAGCCCCTGCTCCCTTGTTCTTCTCCTGCCGTCGGATCACGTCATCGCCGATCGCCCCGCATTCCTTGCCGCGATTGAAACGGCGATGTCCGCCGCTGCCGCGGGCGAAATGATCACATTCGGCGTAACGCCGGAGCGGCCCGAAACCGGCTATGGATATATCCACCGCGGGCCGGCGCTAAAGGAACACAGAGGCGTATACCGAATAGCGGAGTTCGTCGAAAAGCCGGACGCCGCGACCGCCGAAAGATACGTAGCCGGCGGACGGCATGCCTGGAACAGCGGCATGTTCATGTTTTCGGCGGCAGCCTATATCGAAGAACTCGAACGGCTTGAACCCGCCATCGTTGCACAGTGCCGGGAGGCCATCGAAAAGGCGCAGGTCGATCTCGATTTTTTGCGGCTCGATCCCGACGCCTTTGCCGCCGCACCAGCCAAATCGATCGATTACGCAGTCATGGAACGCACCGACAAGGCCGCCGTGGTTCCGGTGGAAATCGGCTGGAACGATGTTGGCTCCTGGACCGCGTTGTGGGACATCGGGTCGAAGGATGGGGCCGGAAACGTTATTCTGGGCGACGTCGTGGCCCTCGATTCGAAAGGCTCCTATGTCAGAAGCGACGGACCGCTTGTCGCTGCGCTGGGAATAGAAAACCTCATTGTCGTCGCGACAGAGGATACGGTGCTGGTTCTGCCGCACGACCGGGCGCAGGACGTCAAAACGATCGTCGACTCCCTGAAACTGCGAGGTCGGGACGAGGCCGTGGCCCACCCCCGGGTCTATCGGCCCTGGGGCTACTATCAGACTCTTCACGAAGGCGAACGATTTCAGGTCAAACGAATTACGGTCAATCAGGGTTCGAGCCTGTCGTTACAGATGCACCATCACCGCGCCGAGCACTGGGTCGTTGTCAATGGCGCGGCCCTTGTCCGCAACGGCGAACGCGAATTTACACTGAACGAAAACGAGTCGACCTACATCCCGCCGACAGTTCTGCATCGGCTGTCGAACCCGGGACGCGTCCCGCTGAACCTGATCGAAGTCCAGTCAGGCAGTTATCTTGGCGAAGATGATATCGTCCGTTACGAGGACAATTACGGACGGGACTAGGCGCGACGACGCACCCCTGCCGTCAAGAGCCTGCTGGCGCGTCCCGTTCCGACGGGCGTAATTCGCCTTCCCGCAGACCGGCCGTGGAAGAATTCAGAAATTCTATGACTTCCCGGCGATAGCGCGGATCGGAAATGACCCGATCCATATCGATTTCATCATCAGACATGCGACACTCCCCAGAATCACATTCTCTGTTTATTACACCGTCCGATTCGATGCGATTTGTGATTCCTATTTTTGTGCATCGGGAGGCGGTTACAACGGAAAATGACAGCAAGGGGCCAGATTTCTGGGGACTAAGCGGGATAACCCTGTGGATATCCCTCATTCCGCCTGAAAATGATTGAGCGCACGCCCCTCGATGCTGTCGCCTTCTCCCGGAGGCATCCCTGCATCTGAAATCCGCCGGTGCAGTTATGCACAGAGGAACCGGTTGCATAATGCGGCTTATCCCCGTGATTCTCGCATTCCGTATGAAGACCGCCTACCATTAAAGGTCTATCGTGGTCGCCCTCGACCAACGGAATGATGACTGATGGAATCCAATCAGCAGACAGGCAGCGTCGCCAGGCTTCGTACAAACAATGACGCTACGGCCATCGGCTGGCGCGCCCCGCCATCCAATGTCGAGGCCGAACAGGCGTTGCTGGGCGCAATTCTGGTGAATAACCGCGCATACGAACAGGTGTCGGATTTCCTGCGTATCGAGCATTTCGCCGAAGCCGCCCATGGCCGCATTTACGAGGCGATCAGCAAACAGCTCGAACGCGGACAGGAAGCGAATCCTCATACGCTGCGTTTCTATTTCGAGCATGACGAACTGTTCGCCAACCTCGGCGGCTCCGCCTATCTGGACCGTCTGGCAGCGGGCGCCATCACCGTCATCAACGCCCGGGATTACGGCCGCTCGATTCACGACCTCTTCCTTCGCCGGCAGCTGATCGCTCTGGGGGAGGATACGGTCAACGAAGCGTACGGCCAGGAGATCGAAAACACCGCCACGTCCCAGATCGAACGCGCCGAGCAACGGCTGTACGATCTCGCTACTGTCGGCGATTACCAGGGCGGATTCCGCGATTTCACTTCGGTGCTGGTCGAGTCGATCAAGATCGCCGAGACCGCCTACAAGCGTGACGGCAAACTGACCGGCGTGGGCTCCGGTCTGATCGATCTGGACAACATGCTGGGCGGGCTGCACCCGTCCGACCTGATCATTCTCGCCGGCCGCCCGTCGATGGGAAAAACGGCCCTCGCCACGAACATCGCCTTTAATGCCGCCAAGGCATACCGGACCGAAATCGACGAATTCGGCAACGAGGCCGTTGCCGATGGCGCGGTCGTGGGGTTTTTCTCCCTGGAAATGTCCGCCGAGCAGCTCGCAACCCGTATTCTCGCCGAGGAATCCGGCGTCGGCTCCGACTATATCCGCCGCGGCAAGGTCAGCAGCGCCGAATTCGCACAGATCGTAGAGGCATCGCACGAGCTTCAGCGCGCCAAGATTTTTATCGACGACACGCCAGCGCTGACCGTTTCGGCGCTGAGGACGCGCGCTCGGCGGCTAAAGCGGCAGCATGGGCTCGGCTTGATCGTGGTTGATTACCTCCAGCTGCTGAGCGGCAGTTCGAACCGGGGCGACAACCGCGTGCAGGAAATCTCCGAAATCACGCGGGGCCTCAAGACACTCGCCAAGGAGCTCAACGTCCCCGTTATCGCTCTGTCGCAGCTCTCCCGCCAGGTCGAGCAGCGCGACGACAAAAGACCCCAGCTCTCCGACCTGCGTGAATCGGGAACCATCGAACAAGACGCGGACGTTGTCCTGTTTATTTTCCGGGAAGAATATTACGTGCAACGACGGGAGCCCCGAGAGGACACGCCCGAGCACCTCGCCTGGCAGGAAGAGATGGATCGTGTCCACAACATTGCCGAAGTGATTGTCGGCAAGCAGCGGCACGGGCCGACCGGCAAAGTCAATCTGCAGTTCAATGCGATGCTGACCAAGTTCGGCAATCTCGCCAAGGACGATTACACGCCGGGGGAACACGATTTCTGACCATGGCGGCACCTGACACCGCCAGCGCCACCCTGACGATCGACCTGGACGCTATCGCCGAAAATTACCGTTTTCTGGCCGATCGCGTCTCCCCTGCCGCCTGTTCGGCCGTCGTCAAGGCGGACGGGTACGGTCTCGGCGCCGAAGCCGTGGCCGCCCGGCTGATCGGCGAAGGATGCCGCGAATTCTTCGTGGCGCAGTTCGGAGAAGCGATCGCCCTTCGTCAGTCGCTCGACCGATCGGGCCTGGATGCAGAAATTTACATTCTCAACGGGCTTCCGGAACACGCCGAGCGCGACTGCGTCGAAAACCGGATCTGGCCGGTGATCAACAGGCTCGATGAAATCGACCGCTGGGCAGCTCTCGGCCGGAGCGGGCGGACGCCGCTGCCGGCCATCCTCCATTTCGACACCGGCATGGCGCGGCTCGGCCTGCCGCCGGAAGAAGTTCCCGCTGTCTTCGAACCTTCGGACAGGACCGAAGGGATAGAACTGCGTTACGTCATGAGCCACCTCGCCTGCGCGGGCGATCTCCGGAATCCCATGAACGAGGAGCAACGGCGGCGTTTCGACTCGGTACGGCGACGTTTTCCGTCTGTACCGGCTTCGCTCGCCAACTCGTCGGGGATATTTCTCGGACCGCATTTTCATTATTCGATGGCCCGGCCCGGCGTGGCTCTCTATGGCGTACAACCGCTCGAATCCGACTCGAATTTGATGAAACAAGTGGTTCATTTACAAGGAAAAATCCTGCAATGCCGATTCGTTGACACCGGTCAGACGGTTGGCTACGGTGCCACGCATCGCGTTCAGCGGCGAAGCCGCATCGCCACGGTCGGCGCAGGATATGCAGATGGACTCTTACGATCTCTCGAAAGCCAGGCGTACGGCTATATCGGCGGCACCAGGGTTCCGATGGTAGGACGCGTATCGATGGACCTTGTGACGTTCGACGTTACGGACGTGTCGGAATCAGCGTGCCGCCCGGGCGCCATGGTCGAGCTGATCGGCCGGCACCAGAGCGTCGACGATCTGGCTGCGGAGGCCGGAACCGTCGGATACGAAATCCTGACCGCGCTGGGACGGCGCTATCGCCGGAGTTACGTCAATGGCAATGTCGGAACCCCGGCTTAGAACATGAATCCGCTGGCAACGATCGGACAAATCTCCTTCGCCTTTCTGGCGACAATCGGCCGCCTGTCGATTTTTACAGGGCGAGCGGTGCTGCATTGCTTCTTGCCGCCCTACTATCTGAGACTGCTGGCGCGGCAATGCATTGAAATCGGATATTATTCGCTGCCGGTAGTCGGTTTGACCGCCATTTTCACCGGCATGGTACTCGCGCTGCAAAGCTATACCGGCTTCGCCCGTTTCAATGCGGAAGGCGCGATCGCAAACGTGGTTGTCCTGTCGATCACCCGGGAACTGGCCCCCGTTCTGACCGGCCTCGTGGTCGCCGGTCGAATCGGCGCGGCGATGGCTGCCGAAATCGGCACCATGAGCGTCACCGAACAGATCGATGCGCTGGTAACCCTGTCGACCAACCCCTTCAAGTACCTGGTTGCACCGCGTATCATCGCGGGAATTCTGATGTTGCCGCTCCTTGTCCTCGTCGCCGATATCATTGGCGTGCTCGGCGGCTATCTGGTCAGCATTCACAAGCTGGGCTTCAATCCATCAGTCTACCTTCACCGGACATGGGAATTTCTCCAGCCTCTCGACGTGATGTCGGGACTGACCAAGGCCGCCGTCTTCGGATTCATCATTTCTCTGATGGGCTGCTATCACGGGTATTCGTCGCGCGGCGGCGCACAGGGCGTCGGGCAGGCCACCACAAATGCCGTTGTTTCAGCCTCTGTCCTGATCCTCGGCGCCAACTACGTCATCACCGAACTGTTTTTCGCGGTCTGACATGACTGATGCCACCGTCAAAATCGGCATTCGCGACCTGCATAAATCCTTCGGGCCTAAAATCGTACTCGACGGGCTCGATCTGGAAATTCGTCAGGGCGAGTCGATGGTAATCATCGGCGGATCCGGCACCGGCAAGTCCGTCCTGCTCAAGAATGTACTCGGACTGCTGACGCCGGAACGCGGCAGCATTTCCGTCGACGGCCAGGAAGTGGTGGGCATGGGCTGGTCCGAGCGCGAACACATACTCAGGAAATTCGGCATGCTGTTCCAGAACGCTGCTTTGTTCGACAGCCTCTCGGTCTGGGAAAACGTAGCCTTCGGCCTGATTGAGGGGCGCGGCATGAATCGTACCGCGGCAAAGGAAATCGCGATGGAAAAACTCGCTAACGTCGGGCTCGGTCCGGAGGTTGGCGCGTTGGAGCCGTCGGAGCTTTCCGGCGGCATGCGCAAGCGGGTCGGGCTGGCGCGCGCCATCGCCGCCGAACCGGAAATAATTTTTTTCGACGAACCGACCACCGGACTCGACCCGATCATGGGCGACGTGATCAACGACCTCATCGTGGAGTGCGTCAAAGACCTGGGCGCCACCACGCTGTCGATTACCCATGACATGGCCAGCGCACGGAAAATCGCCGACCGTGTCGCGATGCTCTACAAGGGCAAAATCATCTGGGTCGGCCCGGTTTCGGAGATCGACCACAGCGGCAATGAGTATGTCGACCAGTTTATCAACGGCCGGGCCGAAGGCCCGATCCAGATGGAAGTCCGCGCCCTGTAGGGAGAGCGCATGGCAAGATCGCCTGCCCGTTTCGTTTGCCAGAGTTGCGCCGCCGCTGCGTCCAAATGGACGGGCAAATGCGATTCCTGCGGTGAATGGAACACGATCGTCGAAGAAACCGCGGCAGAATCGGCGCCGAAAGGTCTCGGTGCGGCGCGCGGACGCAAGATCGGCCTCGTCGGGCTCGCCGGAGAGCCGAAGCCTCCACCCAGGTTCGAAACCGGCATCGCCGAATTCGACCGCGTCTGCGGCGGAGGATTGGTGCCAGGATCCGCAATCCTCGTCGGCGGAGACCCGGGCATCGGCAAATCGACGCTGCTGCTTCAGGTGGTGGGCGGGCTCGCCGCTCGCACGAATTGCACCTACATATCGGGCGAGGAATCGGTCGAACAGGTCCGAATGCGGGCGGAACGGCTCGGGCTGGCCGGCGCAAACGTCGCCCTCGCGGCTGCCACCAGCGTTCGCGACCTTGTGACGACACTGGACGTTCCCGAAGCGACCGGCGTTGTGGTAATCGATTCGATACAGACCATGTTCGTCGATTCCCTGGATTCGGCACCCGGTACGGTGGCCCAGGTGCGAACCAGCGCACAGGAGTTGATCCGCCTCGCGAAACGGCGCGGTTTAGTCATGGTCCTTGTCGGACACGTGACAAAGGAAGGCGCCATCGCCGGTCCGCGCGTCCTCGAACACATGGTCGATACGGTGCTTTATTTCGAAGGCGACCGGGGTCACCAGTTTCGCATTCTGCGCGGTATCAAGAACCGTTTCGGCGCGACCGACGAAATCGGCGTTTTTGAAATGACCGGCGAAGGGCTGATGGAAGTCGCCAACCCGTCCGCACTGTTTCTCGCCCAGCGGCGCGGCAATGTGAGCGGTGCGGCAGTGTTCGCCGGAATAGAAGGGAGCCGGCCGGTACTGGTCGAAATTCAGGCGCTGGTGGCGCCCAGCGCCCTGGCTACGCCGCGACGTGCCGTCGTCGGATGGGATTCCAACCGTCTCGCCATGATTCTGGCCGTTCTGGAAGCGCGATGCGGTATCAGCCTGTCCGGCAAGGACGTCTACCTGAATGTCGCCGGCGGGCTGCGCATCAACGAGCCAGCCGCCGACCTCGCGGTTGCCGCGGCCTTGCTGTCGGCCGTCGCGGACCGGCCCGTACCGGCCGACACGGTCGTGTTCGGCGAAATCGGCCTGTCGGGAGAAATTCGTGGCGTCGGCCAGGCCGACCTGCGACTCAAGGAAGCAGCGAAACTCGGTTTCCGTACCGCTTTCTCGCCGAAACCGGCTGGAAAGAAGAAGGCCGCGTCCGTGCCCGAAATCGACGTCTCGATGCTTGAACACCTGAACGACCTGATTCCGCTCGTCGGTGTTCCGGGACAGCCGACGCCTCCCGCACGCATGGCGGACGCGGTATGAGCGCACTTGATATCGGCGTCGTCGCCATCATCCTGATCTCCGGTCTGATCGCCTTCTCGATGGGGTTCGTCAGACTCGTGCTCGGCCTGCTGGGCTGGGTCGGCGCAGCATTCGCAACCCTCTACGGATTTTCATATGTACGGCCGCTGGCGCAGCAGTGGATATCGGTCGGCTTCCTCGCCGACGCCGCCGCAGGCCTTTCCATATTTCTTGTAACGCTGATCATCCTTACCATCGTAAGCCATGCAATCGGGCGCCGGGTCCGCAGCAGCGTCCTGAGCGCGCTTGATCGATCGGTAGGCCTGGCGTTCGGCCTTTTTTTGGGCGCGGTCATCGCATCGTTGGGCTATATATCAATTGGCGCGCTTACCGATCTGTCGAAGGACGCCGCACAGCAGCCGGAATGGATCAAGACCGCTCGAACGAGACCCTGGCTGGAATGGGGTTCGACAAAGCTGAAGTCCCTCGCGCCGCCTGAGTTCGGGGGGACAAATCAGGGTATTCCATCGTCTTTGGAAGACACGCGGAAACGATTTCTGAAACTGAATGAACCAGAGACCCGAAAACCCGACGAACAGAAGCGCCAAGGATATTCCGAACAGGAACGTCGGGAAATGGACCGTCTGATCAGGGGGCAACGACCGTGAACGCGGGATCGAGCAGGCAAGCCGGAACTCTCGAAATGGACAGCCTGCATGAAGAATGCGGCGTCTTTGGCGTTTTCGGTCATGGCGATGCCGCCGCGCTTGCGGCGCTCGGTCTTCACGCGCTTCAGCATCGGGGGCAGGAAGCGGCGGGGATCGTTACCTATGACGGGAAACAGTTTTACAGCCACAGGGCCCCCGGACATGTGGGCGACATCTTTTCCAGCCCGCAGGTCATGGAACGACTGCCGGGCGATGCGGCGGTAGGCCATAACCGGTATTCGACCACCGGCGAAACCGCGCTACGCAATATACAGCCGTTGTTCGCCGACTATGAGTCCGGCGGTTTTGCCCTTGCCCATAACGGCAATCTCACGAACGCGACCATTCTGCGCCGCGAACTCGTCAGGCGGGGCTGTCTGTTTCAGTCGACCACCGATACGGAAGTCATCATTCACCTGATCGCCATCAGCGAACAGGTCGGCACTGTCGACCGGTTGCTGGACGCGATGCGGCGGGTCGTCGGGGCCTATTCGCTTGTCGCCATGACCGACGACCGCATGATCGGGGTCCGCGACCCGATGGGCATACGTCCGCTGGTCGTCGGCATGCTGGATGGCGCCTTTGTCCTCGCCTCGGAAACCTGTGCCCTCGACATTATCGGCGCGGATTTCATACGAGACGTTGCCCCGGGCGAAGTCGTGGTAATAGACGAAAACGGCCTTAGATCCCTGACCCCCTTCCCGAAAGTGCCGCCGAGAATGTGCATTTTCGAATATATATACTTCGCCAGGCCCGACAGCGTCGTCGATGGCAAAAGCGTATATGAAGCGCGCAAGCGTATCGGTGCCGAGCTCGCACGGGAAAGCCATGTCGATGCGGATGTCGTCATTCCGGTCCCCGATTCCGGCGTACCGAGCGCCATGGGATATTCATCGGAAACCGGTCTGCCATACGAGCTCGGCATCATCCGCAATCATTATGTCGGGCGAACCTTTATCGAGCCTTCGGATCACATCCGGCATCTCGGCGTCAAACTCAAACACAACGCCAACAGGGAGGTGATTCAGGGCAAACGCGTGATCCTTGTCGACGACAGCATTGTGCGTGGCACAACCTCGATCAAGATCGTGGAAATGATGCGCGCAGCGGGCGCTCGCGAGGTTCACATGCGCATTTCGAGCCCGCCCACGACAAACTCGTGTTTTTACGGCGTGGACACGCCCGAAACCAGCGAGTTGCTCGCAGCCAACCAGTCGGTTGATGAAATGTGTGCTTTTATCGGAGCAGATTCCCTGGCCTTTATCAGCATCGACGGCCTGTACCGCGCCATGGGGCACGAAGGACGGAATTCCCGCTTGCCGCAGAATTGCGACGCCTGTTTTACCGGAGAATACCCGGTAGCGCTCGCCGACCGAGACGGCGGCGAAGCCGCACCGCAGCTCTCCTTCCTGTCGAGCTTCGGCTGATCCGATGACGGCAAGTCTGGAGGGCCGCATCGCGCTCATCACCGGCGCATCGCGCGGCATCGGCGCCGCGCTGGCCAGACGCTTCGCCCGCGAGGGCGCGCATGTCATCCTGACCGCGAGGACAAAAGCCGGCCTTGAAGAAGTCGACGACGAAATCCGCTCTGCGACGGACGGCGCTCGTCAGGCGACGCTCGTGCCGCTGGACCTCAGAATCGGGGACGACATAGACCGTCTCGCCGCTGCGGTCGCCCAGCGGTTCGGCCGGCTCGACATCCTCGTCGCGAATGCTGGCGTCCTTGGGGAAATGACGCCCCTGTCTCATACCGACCCGGCTGACTGGGACGAAGTGGTCGCCGTCAATCTGACAGCCAACTGGCGGCTCATCCGGGCGTTCGAAGCCCTGCTCCTCGCCTCGGAATCTGGCCGGGCGATCTTCTTGACGTCCGGTGTCTCGGGCGGACGGGCCTACTGGGGCGGATATGCCGTGACCAAGACCGCCGTCGAGGCGCTGGCGACAACCTGGGCGCAGGAAATGGCGAACACGCCACTCCGCATCAATACCGTCAATCCCGGTGCGGTTCGTACCGGCATGCGGGCCAAGGCCTATCCCGGAGAAGACCCTGACACACTCCCGGCGCCGGACGCCGTGCTGGATATCTTCGTCGAGCTGGGAGCTGCGTCTTGCAAGCGCCACGGCGCTGTGCTGAGCGCGCAATAATCCTACCGTTCATCCCCGGCGTAAGGGTTTCGTCCCTGCCTCAGTTGCAGCCGGATGGCTATTTTCAGCAGCCCGAACCGCTCCCGTATCCCGTTGACCAGATATCGGCGATAGGCCTCCGGCAACTCGGTCGGCCGGCTCGCGAATATGACGAAGGTCGGCGGCCGGGCCTTGACCTGGGTGATGTAGCGCAGGCGAAGCCGGCGTCCGGCGGCCAGAGGCGGAGGATGCCGTTCAAGCGCGCCTTCGAGCCAGCGATTGAGCGGCCCGGTCGACAGCCGCGTGTTCCAGAGATCGTATACCTCGAAAACCGCGGGCATCAGCCGGGAGACGCCGCGTCCGGTCAGCGCCGAAAAGGTGACGACCGGAATGTCGGGAATCTGCGGCAGCGATCGCTCCAGCCTGTCGCGAAGCCGGTTCATCGCCTCCGTCGGATCGGACACCAGATCCCATTTATTCACCGCGATGACCAGTGCGCGCCCCTCCTCGATGACATGATCGGCGATGCTGAGATCCTGTCGTTCAGCCATCACGGTCCCGTCGAGAACGAGCACGGCGACATTCGCAAACCGCACAGCCCGCAGCGTATCGGCGGCTGACAACCGTTCCAGCTTTTCCGTCACCCGCGACCGTCGCCGCAGACCGGCCGTATCGACGAGCCTGACCTGCCGTTCCTGCCACGACCATTCGACCGCGATGGAATCCCGCGTCACGCCGGGCTCCGGACCGGTCAGAACGCGTTCCTCGCCGATCAGACGGTTCATCAAGGTCGACTTCCCGACATTGGGTCGCCCGACAATGGCAAGTTGCAAGGGGCCACCCGGCGATTCTTCGTCGTCCGGCTCTCCCTCGAATTCCGGGACCGGTCCGGATTCGTCTTCCTCCAGCGGCACGATGCCCGCCAGGGCTGCATGCAGATCGGCCATTCCCTCGCCATGTTCGGCCGATATCGCTACCGGGTCTCCGAATCCAAGCTCATAGGCTTCGTACAGGCCGGCTTCCCCCGCCCGGCCTTCGCATTTGTTGGCGACCAGAATTACCGGAACGGTCGCGCGCCGGAGCCGGTCGGCGAAATGCCGGTCCAGCGGCGTGATGCCCGCGCGGGCGTCGATCAGCAGAAGAACGCCGTCAGCCTGATCCAGAGCCATGTCCGTCTGCCGCTGCATCCCGGCCTCCAGCGTATCGCTGGCGGCCTCCTCGAGCCCGGCGGTATCGATAATGCCGAATCTGAGATCGCCCAGACGGGCAGCGCCGAAGCGGCGATCCCGGGTCACGCCCGGCGTCGGATCGACCAGCGCGACGCGAACGCCGCACAGCCTGTTGAACAGGGTTGACTTCCCGACGTTGGGACGTCCGAGAATTGCGATATTTACGCCCATATCCGAAAGACGCCTGTCTGCAAAAGCCGGCGGAGATCAGCGAAATGCGATCAGCTTCGCCTTGTTGGTCAGAAAATAAACCGTGTTGTTGGCGACAATGCCGCCAAGATAGATCGGGTCGCCGACATCGATCCTGCCCAGCAATTTCCCCGTATAGGGCGATAACGACCAGATTTCTCCGTGGCTGCCCCCGACCAGAAGCCTGTCTCCGGCCAGGATCGGGCCAGACCAGAACACCGGATCTTCCTTGTCTTCCTCGTCCTCGAACCGCTGAAGCTGCGCCACCCAGCGGATGCCCCCGGTTCGCCGCGCCAGACAGACCACCTCGTTCGAGTTCGTCAGCAGAAAGATGAAATCGCCGGCTACCCAGGGACCATGGGACGATCCTATCCCCTGCTCCCAGCGTCGATTGCCGGTCCTGATATCGATCGCAAGCGTACGGCCGCTATTCGACGAAACGATAGCGAGATCGCGATCGATTACCGGACGCCCCCGCACATGAGCAAGCGTGGAAACCGGGTCGGACCGGCGCAGGGCGGTCAGGGAATCGGACCAGATAACCCGGCCGTTTTCGATCCGCAGCGCAACAACCTCGCCCGAAGAATAGGCAGCGAGAACCGTCGACCCCGCAGCGGCAGCCGCAGCGCCTCCAAGAAGCCCGGCCACCTCCGTGATCCCCGAATGCGTCCAGAGAATGTCGCCGCTCGCGACGTCCAGCGCATTCAGCTCGTTCGTGATGGTCGTCGCGAGAACGCGCCCCCTGAAAATCGTCGGCGCCGACCTGACGGGCGCGGAAAGTTTTCGGCGCCACTGGACCGCACCGGAATTAGCATCGAGCGCGATTACCTGCGCGAATCCGGTGGTTACGATGATCCTGCCGTCGGCATACGCGATCCCGCCGCCCAGCAGCCCCTCGTCGTCGTCCTTTGGCGCAAGCTCGACCCGCCACAGGCGCCGTCCCGTCTCGGCATCGGTCGCCTGGACCTGGGCCTCGACATCCACGGTATAGATCCTGCCGCCAGCAGCGACCGGCGGCGCGATGGGTTGCCCGTTCTTGCCGTCGCCCTCGCCGACGGCCTCGGACCAGATTCTCGCCAGCGGACCGCTCGCCGCGAGATGGTGCATTGCGTGGTTGGGAAAGCCGCCAGCCTGAGACCATGTGGGATTCACGAAAGGCTTTGGCAGCCTGACGGCCAGATCGGACAGGCGGGGGTCCGGCTCCAGCACCGTCCGCAGCGCAAGAACAGAGATTCTCTCTCCCGGCAGCGGCGGCTTGGCCTTTTCGCCGAAGAAACCGGAGCATCCGGACAGGGCAACCCCGAAGAGAAGCAGCGCCGCCGCCGATTTAATGTGCCTGGCCCCCATCTGTCGCAGATCCGGTATCAGCCGCCCAGTACGGTAATCAACTGCGTCGCGCGGGCCCGCATTTCTGCGGGTGCGTCGAGATCGTCGGCAAGCTTCTGAAAAATCTCTTTCGCGCGCGCTTCGTCACCGCTTTTCATGGCGATCAAGCCGCTGAGTTCCCGCGCGGAATGACGCCAGACGCCGTTGCCCGAAACGATCTTGGCCAACCTGTCCTGCATGGCTTTCAAATCGGCGTTGGGTGCGTCCATCTCATGGGAGACCGAGAACACGAGCGCCGCATCCCGCATGGAAGAGTCCAGAGACGTGTCGGCCGCCAACTCCTTGTACGCGGCAGCCGCGCCCGCGAGGTCCCCCGACCCGGATTTCAGCGCGGCGCGCTGGAACTTTGCAAGAACGCCATAGCTTCCGCTGTTCTTGCCGATCAGGCTCGTCAGCATCGCGTCCGCTTCGGAAGTCTTGTTCTCCTGGGCGAGTCGAAGCGCGGCCGCATATTGCGCGCTGGCGCTTTCCCGCTGCGACCGATCGTAATGCGTCCATCCCTGCCAGCCGCCGAACGCAAGCACGATCGCCGCCAGACCGCCGATAAAGTGACGTCCGTATCGCTGCCAGAGCTTTTCATAGCGCTCCTGACGCAGCTCTTCGTCGATTTCCCGAAAAATATCGCCCACGGGCTGATTCCGATCTTTCAAAATGCCGGTTTGAGGCGGGCTACAATAGCCATGTGCCCCGTCATAGGCAAAGACAAAGAAATCGGGCGGAGGTCGGCCGCCGGGTGTGTTCTACGGGTTTACGGCGTTTGGCGGTCGGGAATATAATCGATGGAGATAAAACTGAAACAAGCGGGATTCGTCGGGCACGACATGACCCAGGTGATCAAGATTTCGGATCATCGGCGTAAAAAGGCGTCCCAGGTCTATTTTACCCGTATCGAACTCAACCAGCTTCTTTCCCTCTACAGCCGCCGTGTCATCAGCGGCGAATGGCGGGATTACGCCATCGACCATGGCAAGGGCATGTCGGCCTTTTCCATCTACCGGGATTCGAAAACCCAGCCGGCCTTTACGGTGTACAAATATGCCAAGGGCAGCCATCGCGGCGGTGATTACGTGCTCGGCGCGGCCGGCAATCTCGTCAAGCGTGGCCGATCGCTGCTGGAAGTGCTCGCGCCGATAGAAAGGGAACTCCGGCTGGTTTCCAGATAGCCCCCTTTCCGGTCTATTCGGGAAGCATGTCGTGAAATTTTCCGTTATGGCGGAAATTGATCACCTTGCGAAGAGCACCCGGCATCGGCGGGTTGCAGATATGGTCCTCGATCAGTTCGAGCACACGGGTCGTAATCAGCGGAAGTTCCAGGTCGCCCGTTTCCGATAACGGCACGTAGGTCAGATCGAGCAGTTCCCCGCTGCCGGCCAGATCGCCTGACACGTAGCGATCGTCTACGATGAAAAACCGCGCATTGAACCGGATCGGCCGCCAGTGCGGCGTCACCGCGCGGGCGATGTAATCGATATGCTCATAGCTGGGGGCCAGCCCCAGATCGAAGAACGGACGCCAGCTGTCCGGCACTTTTTTCCCGGGTTGCGGATCGGGCGCCCCGATCACAAGCCCGGTCTCCTCAAAGGTTTCGCGTACGGCCGCCGCCAGCAGGGCGCGGGCGCGCGACGGCGTGGCCGTCCGGGTCAGCAGTTCTTCGACTTCACCGGAAATGGGCGTCCCGAACCGGATGCGGCTATCCGTCCGGTCGACCCCTCCACCGGGAAAAACGTAGCGTTGCGGCAGAAATTTATGGGCGCGATGGCGTTGCCCCATCAGCACTTCGACGCGTTTGCCGCGCGTCCTGTAGATGATCAGGGTCGCCGCATCGCGCGGCCGGGGCGCCTTCGTACCTTTTTCCCGCACCGGTTCATCGGGCAGGGGTTGGGCTGTATTTCCGTCATTTGCCATCCCAACAAACTGCCCGCACGCCGGGTCTCTGTAAACCCGCCTAGAGCGCTCTGTCGTCAAAAAGCGACCAGTCTCCGGCGTTTCGGAGCGGCGCCTTGCGAAGAGAGACCAGATCGGCCGAGCCGGTGCAGAAGCAGGCGATCCGGAGCTCTTCGATAAAGACATTCATCCTGTCGAAAACGGCTTCCGCGGTATCGGTCGCAGACCCCAGCACCGGCGCCGCCGTTCCACACAGAGACGCCCCGAGCCGGATGGCCTTTGCCGCATCGATACCGGAACGCAGCCCGCCGCTGGCGAACACCGGAACGCCGGGTGCAGCCCGAACCGCCTCGACAATCGCCGAAACGGTGGGAATCCCCCAGCCGGCGAAGCCATGCGCAACCCGCCTGGCCACGGGATCCCGCTGGCGATGGGCTTCCACCTCGCTCCAGCTCGTGCCGCCCGCTCCCGCAACGTCAATGGCGGCGACGCCGGCATCGGACAGGGATTTCGCCACCGACGCGGAAATTCCGTTTCCCACTTCCTTGACGATCACGGGCGTCGCGAGCGCTCTGGAAATGGCCTCGATCTTGTTCAACAGTCCGCGCCAGTCCCGGTCTCCACCGGGCTGCACCGCCTCCTGCAAGGGATTGAGATGAAGGATCAGCGCGTCGGCTTCAATCATGTCGACCGCACGCCGGGCCTCCTCGACGCCGTAACCGTAATTGAGCTGCACCGCGCCAAGATTGGCGAACAGGAGAATATCGGGCGCGACCGAACGCACCCTGTAGGTATCGACAAGCGCCGTATTCTCTATCGCGGCCCGCTGGGATCCCAGCCCCATCGCAACACCTAGGGCCTGTGCCGCCCCCGCCAGCTTCAGATTTATGCCGCGGGCCGACTCGGTGCCGCCCGTCATGCTTGAAATCAGGAACGGCGCGCGCAGGGTCTTGCCGAAGAGAGAGGTCGAAATATCGATATCGTCAAGCGCCAGATCGGGAAGCGCGCAATGTTCGAACGAGTACCGCTCGAACCCGGCCGTCACCCCCTTGGCGGCAACGTCCTTTTCGAGCACGACTTCGATATGGTCGCTTTTGCGCGCTTCCGTCCCGGCGGTTTCGGTTTTCTTCGCTTCGTTCATGAGGGAAGCGTAATACGGCCCGGTATCAATTCATAGGCGCGACAGCAGGCTGAAACACAATCCCGCCGACGAACGATGCGTCAAAACCTGTCCGGATTTTCCGTTCCGGAAGCCCTTCAGTTCCGGACCCCGATCTTTCTCATAATATATTCGGCCATCATGCGACTTCCGTAGAATGAGAAGTGACCCTTGTCGAAATACAGGTAATCGACACCGTCCTTGAACAGACAGCGATCGCTCCCTTTGCACAACATCTCCGCAGGAAGCACGTATTCGATTCCCTCACCGATAGCGATCTCCCGGATCAGAGCATCCGATGCCACGAATTTTTCCGGACGCAGATATAAATTCCCGGCGACCTATCCGCCCATGACGATCGCCGCCGTTTCATAAGGATCCTTTCCGAACCCCGGTGCATTGCCGATCAGAACCACCCGCGCCGCCGACCTCTTCAACATCGACACCGTGCGTCCGAGCGCCGCGCGAAACTTCCGGTCTCCGATGTCCCTGTGCGTACTTCCCCAGTTCGAACTCACAAATACGGTATCCCTGCCGGTCAGTTCAGGGACAATCCGGTTTTCGAAAATCTCGAAAAACTCCGCGCACCGACCGGTGTTCCCGTCAAAATCGACGGCCCTGCACGACGCTCCCGTGAACTGCATCACCTCCGCATCGAGTTCCCTTTCCAGGGACTTGAAGCCCTGGAGATAATGGGCCGCCTCGCTGTCTCCAAGCAGGATCAGCCGCTTCTTTTCAGTGGCGCGGATGCATTTCCGTTCCAGAAGCTGAGTTGCTTTCTGTTTATAGTCGAAAAAACACCCAAACCGGTCGTAAGCGTTTTCTTCCATAATCGCGCGGTTGGCGTTTCGCGCTTCGAATATTTTCTCCTGAGACTGAGTAAAAAATATCCGTCGGCCTTTCGGTGTGAAATACCCCACAAGAACGAAACAGATTATTCCGACCGCAGAGGCCGTAAAAACTGTCCTGGTCGAAAACATCGACCTGTTGCGAAACGGCCGTTCTATAAACTTCCAAGTCAACACAGCCAGAACGAATGCCAGGACAGCGAGAACGCCCATTAACCCGGCGCTCGGCGGATCGATTGATCTGATCCGTGCGAACGCGAATAGCGGTTGATGCCACAAATAGGCCGAGTAACTGACGAGTCCGATCTCGACAATCGGCTTAACACCGAGTATTTTTGCGGCAACCGTATTCTCGTCGGCAAACAGGATAAGAAGAACCGTCCCGGCTATAACAAGAAGCGAAAAAAAGCTTGGAAACGGCGTCCCCTCATCGTAAATGAAAATGGAAATGACTATCGACAAGAGGCCCAGAAACGACAGGCAATCGTTTGACCGGACACCGCCCTTTTGCACGGCGAAAGCGGCCATCGAGCCTGAAAACAGTTCCCAGACCCGGGTCGGCGCCAGATAAAAATTGGCCGTCGGATAGTTCCGCCATGCCCATTCGCACAAAGCGAAGCTCGTGACGGAGAACAGCGCAATCAACCAGAACACCCTGGTTTTACCGAACCGCCATGCCAGGAATAAAAATCAGGAAAAATCAGATAGTACTGTTCCTCTACTGCGAGGCTCCACGTATGCAACAGCGGTTTCTCTTCGGATGCTTCTCCGAAATAATCGCTCTCTCGCCAGAACAGAATATTCGACACAAACAGGCTGACGGCAATCAGACTCCTTGAAAAATACTCGAGCTGACCGGGAAGCATCCACATAATAGAAAATGGCAAACATACTGCCATAACAACAAACAAGGCGGGCAATATCCGTCTGGCCCGGCGCTCATAAAACTTGAGGATGCTGAAGCGGTCATTTTCGATATCCTCGATCAGGATGGTTGTGATCAAGTATCCGCTAATGACAAAAAAGACATCGACACCGATATATCCGCCGCCAAACATCTCGAAACCGGCATGAAAGAAAATAACCGGAACGACGGCAAGCGCTCGCAGGCCATCAATTTCAGGACGATATTTCAAGATTGATGCCCTTATCCGTAGATATCCGGAAGTCGATCGTTTGCTGTTTAAATCGAATTCCGCAGCGCTCCGCAACAGGGACTCTGCGTCTCCGGCAGGATACCGAACAACGGATTCTTCGACGGGCCAGCGCCGCACCGATGTGTTGTCGAAACCCTGTATGCCCTCAAGGCGTCTCGCAGGCAAGCTGAAGCGCGATGGCCCGGAATCGAACGAACGGTCTATAGTAGGGCTGCCATGCGCGACTCCCTTTTTCAAACGATCGCCAGACGTTTTCCCACCCGATTGATGGACGAGAACCGTCTGCTCGCCGCCATCTGGCGCACCCTGTTCTATCTGATCGGGCCGAAAGCGCCGTTCGTCATGCAGACGCGCCACTATGCGACGGAAGCGCGCCCGGGACGCAACACGCTGACAAGGGCGCTTATCCGCCGCGGGTACTGGGAACCGCTCGAAACGAAGGTCTTCATCGGACTCCTGTCACCGGGCGCCCTGGTTGTCGACGCCGGGGCGAATTTCGGTCATTACGCGATGACCGCCGCCAACTTCGTCGGGCCGGATGGGCTCGTCTTTGCCTTCGAACCGCATGGCGTCACCCATGAACTGCTCTCCCGCAACGCCGCTCTGCAACCCCATCCGAATCTTCGGCCTGTCCGCGCCGGTCTCGCTGCCGAAGACGGCGAATTGCAGATTTTCACCGACGCCGGAAATCCGGGAGGCCACAGTTTCGTCGACTGGAACCGCCGCGAAGACTCAGGCGAAGCGGAAACGGTGCCGGTTTTCGCGCTCGACGGGTTTCTGGAGCGCGAAGCGCCGGGACGAACACTGTCGCTCATGAAAATCGACGTTCAGGGGTTCGAGATGGACGTTCTGAACGGGGCGGCGGCGGCGATCACCCGGGACCGGCCGCACGTCCTTTGCGAAGTCACGCCAGGCGTGCTGCAACGCACCGCCGGCGGCCACCGCATTCTGCTGACATTCTTCGAAGGCAGGGATTACCGCGCCACCATCCTGTGGCCCGACGAGGACCGTCTCGAACCGGTTGATTTCGAGGTCCTTGCAAAAATGCTGGACGAAACGGACCGGGAATATTTCGACGTGCTGTTTACCCCCGAGGTACCCTGAAGCGGCTTATTCCCACTCAGTAATGCCTACGTTATAACCTATTGTTCTAAATAACAGATTTTATAACCGTCTAAGTGATGTCTAGGTCATGCCAGAAGCCACTGCCACACTAGGAACTATCGAACCTGAGTAGTTTCAACAGGATAACGAGCCTTCACCTGGACAACGTCAAACACGGCACCCCAGGGTTTTAGCACGTGTTTTAAGGGTCATACAGTGCCCTGCGCTGGGAGGGGCTGGCAGTGTAGCGGCCACCTGCGTGTGAGTGCTGTACGCCCCTTATTCCAGCTGTGCGAGCGCGACTAAGCAGTGGCCGTAGCGCGGGATTTAGTGCGCTTCAAACCAACCCGTGTACCAGCCGCCTCCTCTATCGCAGCATCCAGTTCGCCAGCCCTGACAGCTTCAATCACTGTGCGAATGGTATCCACCAGCTTGTCCCGCTCTC
>JAYOEY010000035.1:0-32397 GCA_038116945.1 Rhodospirillales bacterium | reverse complement strand
GTCGGCGTCGGCGCCAGCCGGGTGCGCGACATGTTCGAACAGGGCAAGAAGAACGCGCCCTGCATCATCTTTATCGACGAAATCGACGCGGTCGGCCGGCATCGCGGCGCCGGGCTCGGCGGCGGCAATGACGAACGCGAACAGACGCTCAACCAGCTTCTCGTCGAAATGGACGGGTTTGAAACCAACGAGGGCGTGATCCTGATTGCCGCTACAAACCGTCCGGATGTGCTGGATCCCGCCTTGATGCGGCCGGGCCGTTTCGACCGGCAGGTTGTCGTCAGCAATCCCGATGTGCTGGGCCGTGAGAAGATCCTCAGGGTTCATATGAAAAAAGTGCCTCTGGCGCCGGATGTGGATGCCCGCGTCATCGCCAGGGGTACGCCCGGTTTTTCGGGCGCCGATCTCGCAAACCTTGTCAACGAGGCGGCTCTGCTGGCCGCGCGGCGCAACAAGCGTCTTGTCACCATGGCGGAATTCGAGGACGCCAAGGACAAGGTCCTGATGGGTACGGAGCGCCGGTCCATGGTAATGACCGACGACGAAAAGAAGCTGACCGCCTATCACGAGGCCGGTCATGCGATCGTGGCTCTCCATGTGCCGAAGCACGATCCGCTGCACAAGGTCACGATCATTCCGCGGGGACGGGCGCTCGGCGTTACTATGTCCCTGCCGGAACGCGACGCCCTGTCGCAGTCCAAGCTGGAGCTCGAGTCCAAGATCGCCATGGCGTTCGGCGGCCGGGTCGCGGAAAAGATCATTTTCGGCGAAGAGAACATCACCACCGGCGCCTCGAGCGACATTCGCATGGCGACGGCCTACGCTCGGGCGATGGTCACGGAGTACGGTTTCAGCACCAAGCTCGGTCCGTTGCGCTACAGCGACAATGAGGAAGAGGTGTTTCTTGGCCATTCCGTCGCCCAGCGCAAGAACGTGTCGGACGCAACAGCCAAGTTGATCGACGAAGAGGTGCGCCAGATCGTCGAAACCGGGCTCGAAACCGCCGAACGTATTCTGACCGATTACGGCAATGAGCTGGAGATGCTTGCTCAGGCGCTGCTTGAGTACGAAACGCTCTCGGGTGCCGAGATCAAGGCGCTGCTGCGCGGCGAGACGATCGTCCGGCCGGATCCGGATGAGCCGACCAAGGACGGTCCGGCGCGGTCCTCGGTTCCGACGTCCGGCAGCGCCAGCAAGCGTCCCGACGACGACGCTCCGGGTTTCGAACCCGAGCCGCAGCCCGGGACCTGATCCGGCGGAAGCTTTCACTCGTACGATTCGCCGCGACTGCCATGAATTTTGTTCGAAGCCCCGGCCTTCCCCGGGGCTTCGCTTTTCGACCGGACAGCCTCCATCCGGTGGTACTCCGCCCGCTTGGGCCTGTTTCGGGCGATGCGGCCCGTGAATGCATTGAACAAGGGGTCGCCTGGCCGCTGGCGGGCGGTCCGCTGGCATTTGTTGCCGTCGAAGCGTTTTTCGACGGCGAGGACGGCGTGCGGATCGTCGCCGCTCCGGTGGCCGATATCCAGGAATGGGCCGAGCGGGAAGGCGGTGTCGCGGCGGAAGCGGTCGCCGCCAGCCGCGGCGCGCTGTCGGCCGCCCGGCCGCCCTTCGCCGGTCTTTATCTCGACCGGCCGGTCGTCATGGGCGTCGTAAACGTAACGCCGGACAGTTTTCACGATGGCGGCCTGTTTGCCGATCCCGATGCTGCGATCGAGCAGGGGCTTGCCCTGGTCGAAGCCGGCGCCGACCTGATCGATGTCGGCGGCGAGTCGACGCGGCCGGGCGCCGAGCCGGTTTCCGAAGAAGAGGAACTCGCCAGAATTATCCCCGTGATCGAGGCGCTCTCGGGCCGCCATGTAAAAGTCTCGGTCGATACGCGCCGGGCCGACGTCATGGAGGTCGCGCTGGCGCGGGGGGCGAGCGTTGTCAATGACGTCTGCGCATTGTCCGGACCCGGCGCCGTCGAGACGGTTGCCGGCTCGGAGGCTTCCGTCGTTCTGATGCACATGCGGGGAACGCCGGGCACGATGCAGAACGAACCGCACTACGGCCATGCGCCCTATGAGGTGTTTGCGTATCTGGCCTCCCGAAAGGAGGCCTGCCTTGAGGCAGGCATCGATCCCGCGCGCATCGCCGTCGATCCGGGAATAGGCTTCGGCAAGACGGACGCGCACAACCTGCAGCTTCTGTCGTCCCTGGCGATGTTCCAGGGGCTCGGCTGCGCGCTCGCGATCGGCGTTTCCCGAAAGAGCCTCATTGGCCGCCTGGCGCATGTCGCCAGTACGGAAGACCGTCTGTCCGGCACCGTCGCCCTTACCGCGGCGGCGGCATTTCAGGCGGCGCATATTCATCGTGTTCACGATGTCGCGGAGGCGCGGCAGGCTCTCGCTCTTATCGATGCCCTCGCGCGGACATGATGCTTCAGGCGACTTATCGCGTCGGGCGGCTGCTTTACAGCGTACCGCACGGGGCGTAAACACAGGCGCCAGACTTGCAGGCAACGCCAGGTAGGAAATATCGATGACGCCCAAGCTTTTTGGCACCGACGGTATTCGCGGCGCGGCGAACGCATTCCCCATGACCGCCGAGATCGCCCTGAAAGTCGGCCAGGCGGCGGGCAAGCTCTATACGCGGGGGGATCATCGGCACACGGTGGTTATCGGCAAGGATACGCGCCTTTCCGGCTACATGCTCGAACCGGCGCTCGCCGCCGGATTCATCGGGGTGGGGATGGACGTAATATTCGTCGGTCCCATGCCCACGCCGGCCGTCGCCATGCTGACCCGCTCGCTGCGGGCCGATCTCGGAGTGATGATTTCGGCTTCGCACAACGCTTTCCAGGACAATGGCATCAAGCTGTTCGGTCCCGACGGGTACAAGCTTTCCGACGAGCGCGAACGCGAAATAGAAGAGCTGGTCGCGGCCGACGAACCGCCCGACCTTGCGCCCGCAGAGAGGCTGGGCCGGGCGAAGCGGCTGGACGACGTCGAAGGACGCTACATCGAATTCGCCAAGAACACCTTTCCAAGGGGACTCCGGCTCGACGGGCTCAAGATCGTGATCGACTGCGCCAACGGCGCCGCATACAAGGTCGCCCCTTCGGCCCTCTGGGAACTCGGCGCCGATGTGGTCCGGCTGGGCGTTTCCCCCGACGGGTTCAATATCAATCGCGATTGCGGCAGCACCGATACCAGCCATCTGTGCCGGGCGGTCGTCGAGAACCGCGCCCATCTCGGCATCGCGCTCGACGGTGACGCCGACCGTGTGATCATGGTCGACGAAACCGGCCGCGAGGTCGATGGCGACCAGCTCATGGCGCTGATCGCGGGAAGCTGGCGGTCGGCGGGCCGGCTGGCGGGAGGGGGCATTGTCGCGACCGTCATGTCGAACCTCGGGCTCGAACGCTATCTGCAGGGGATCGGCCTGTCGCTGATACGCGCCCAGGTCGGCGATCGCTATGTCGTCGAGCAGATGCTGGAACACGGCTGCAATGTCGGCGGAGAACAGTCCGGCCATATCATTCTCGCAGATTACAATACCACCGGAGACGGGTTGATCGCCGCGCTGGAGGTTCTGGCGGCGATCGTGCGAAGCGGTGGAACGGCCAGCGAAATCTGCCGCCTCTTCGAACCCCTTCCGCAGCTTCTCCGCAATGTCCGGTTCTCCGGCGAGCCGCCGCTCGAAACCGCCCTGGTCCGGGATGCGGTCAGAGATGGAGAGGAAAGACTGAGCGGGACAGGACGGCTGCTGATACGCAAGTCGGGCACCGAGCCCTTGATCCGCGTTATGGCGGAAGGCGAGGACGAGGCCCTGATCGCGAGCGTGGTCGACGACATCTGCCACGCCGTCGAACAGGCGGGTCATTGAGCGGATCGAAAACGGGAGAAGGGCGGCCGTGACGGGACGGGTTCTGATTATCGCCGGGTCGGATTCAGGCGGCGGCGCCGGCATTCAGGCCGATATCAAGGCGGTCAGCGCGCTTGGCGCCTACGCGGCGACGGCGATTACGGCGCTGACCGCGCAGAATACCGAGGGCGTGCATGATGTGATGACGGTTCCGCTCGATTTCATCGACCGGCAGATCGGCGTCGTTCTGTCCGACATAGGTGCGGACTGCATCAAAACCGGCATGCTGCACGATTCCGCCGTGATCGAGACCGTCCGGGCGGCGATCGACAGGGAGGCGCCCGATGTTCCGATGGTCGTCGATCCGGTCATGGTCGCGAAGGGCGGCGCAGCCCTGCTGCAGGATGAAGCGGTTGGGACCCTGCGGCGGGTTCTTCTGCCCCGCGCCACGGTGCTGACGCCCAACGTACCGGAAGCAGAAGCGTTGACCGGCATGGCGCTGTCAGGGCCGGAAGACATGGAAAGAATCGCCCGGGCACTGCTCGACTACGGACCCAGGGCCGTTCTGCTAAAGGGCGGCCACATGGACGGGGATGTGGTGCGCGACCTTCTGATATCCGCCGACGGCATGCGGGTATTCGAAAATGCGCGGATCGACACGCGGCATACCCACGGAACCGGCTGTACGCTGGCATCCTCTATCGCAGCCGGAATCGCCAAGGGGATTGATCTGGAAACCGCGGTTGAGCGCGCCGAGGCCTATCTGCACGAAGCGATCCGCACCGCGCCCGGTCTCGGTCGGGGACACGGACCGGTCAATCACCAGCACACCGTCAACGCCGACTGGCGCTGATGCGGCATTGCCGTAATTAAAGCTCGACCACGGCGATGCCGCTGCCGTCCGGCTTGCGCTGGATCGACTTGATCTTGCGGCCCGGAAAAACCTTCTCGCGCAGCTCCTTGAGCATTGCGTCGCCGCCGCCGAACGGGGAGATGAAATCGACCAGCCAGAGATTGTCGCCCGATTTCCATTCGCCCGGTGCGACGCGACTGACCCGGCCTTCGGCGATGTTGTCGGTGAACCGTTTGTCGACTTCGTCCGACAGGAACGCCCAGCTCGCATAGGCGACCGGCTGGTTGTTCTGGCGCCATATCCGGAACTGGCGGAGAGGAATCGGCGGCATCACCATCCAGTCGAGCTCGGTCAGGAACAGGTGCTTGTGGGCGTCGGAACGCCCGAGCAGCCATACGATTTCTCCCAGCAGCGCGGCAGTTGCCGACAGGCGCGGCGCTTCCCCCGGAGGGGTTTCCGCCGGTCCGCCGTCGTCGGCGGGTGCGGTTTTCTCCGTCGACGCGCCGCCGGCCCCGTTCTCGGCGGCGAAAGCGATTTCGGTTCCGAACGCGCTGTCTGTCCTGTGCATTGGTCTTTCCCCCAAATTCGATAGCGGTTGCCTGATCGGCCATCCTATCCGGCAAATATTGGCGAACGCTTAAGCCTGGTTCGAGCCGCTCCTGGTCGGGCCGCCATCGCCGCGCGTCAGGAGTTTGCGGCGGTCGTCTTCGTTTATCATCCCGAGGAGCACCTTTCTGTACCCTTCGACGGCTTCTGCGCCCGCGTCCCGGTATGCGCGGGCGACACGCTCTCTCTGATTCTCGGAGAGCCGGCGTTCAAGCTCGATTCCGTCTGGCGTCAGTTCTAGCAGGCGCTGCCGCCGGTCGCGCTTGCCGGGCGTCTGTATGATGAAGCCTTCGCGCACCAGCTGGCTCAGCACGCGGGACAGGCTTTGCTTGGTGATTTTGAGGATGTCGAGAAGTTCGGATACCGTCATGCCGGGATTGCGACCGACGAAGTAAATCACCCGATGATGCGCCCGACCGAAACCGTACCTGGCAAGGATCGCATCGGGCTCCGAAGTGAAATCCCGATAGGCGTAAAAGATCAGTTCGATGCCCTGCCGCAGTTCCTCGTCCCGGAGGAAAAGGGGGTTTACGCCCGATTTTATGTCAGTCATGTTGACATATATGCCTCCCAATGATACCGAGGGCAAGAAAATTCGGGCTCTGTCGAAGCGTCTGCCGCCGTTGCGGGATCGTTTCGGGGATGCCCGGCGGAGGCAACCGAAAAGCATAAGACCATGCTCAATTTCGACGATCAGGACGGCCGGATCTGGTATGACGGCGCGCTGTGCGACTGGCGCAGCGTCAATCTTCATGTGCTCAGCCACGGGCTGCATTACGGGAGTTGCGTGTTCGAGGGAGAACGCGTTTACGACGGCCGTGTGTTCAAGCTGCGCGAACATACCGAGCGGCTGATCAATTCGGGCAAGATCCTCGGTTTCAACATTCCGTGGTCGTTGGAAGAAATCGAAGCGGCGACGATGGAAACCGTGAAGGCGCAGGGATACGACAATGCCTATGTGCGGCCGGTGGCCTGGCGCGGCAGCGAAATGATGGGCGTTTCGGCCCAGCAGTCGAAGATCCATCTGGCCATCGCGGTCTGGGAATGGCCTTCCTATTTCTCGCCCGAGGCGAGGCTCAAGGGCATCAGGCTGAAATGGGCGCCCTGGAAACGGCCTTCGCCCGAATGCGAACCGGTTCATGCGAAGGCGGCCGGGCTCTACATGATCTGCACGCTGTCGAAGCACCAGGCGGAAGCCGAAGGCTACGACGATGCGCTGATGCTCGACTGGCGCGGCCAGATCGCGGAGACCACGGGTGCCAACATCTTTCTCGTGATCGACGGCGCCATTCATACGCCAACGCCGGACTGTTTCCTCGACGGGATCACCCGGCGGTCGGTGATGGGGCTTGCACGGAAGCGCGGCTACGAGATCACCGAACGCGTCGTCATGCCGGAAGACCTGAAAAAGGCGGACGAGGTCTTCGTCACGGGCACCGCGGCAGAGGTTACCCCCGTCGGCCAGGTCGGCGACCTGACGTTCACGGTCGGTCCGGTTACCAAGTCCCTGATGGAAGATTTCGAGGCCATGGTCCGCGCGCCGGAGGCGGCGTCGGCGGCCTGACGGCCCGGCCTCGGCGGTCAGCCTGCCCAGCGGTCCGCGGCATCGTCGTCCTCGTCGCGGGCGGCAACCCATTTTTCTCCGGAACCGGTTTCTTCCAGTTTCCAGAACGGCGCTTTGGTCTTAAGCCAGTCGATCAGGAAATGACACGCTTCAAGCGCCGCTTCCCGGTGCGCCGAAGCGGTGACGACCAGAACGATCCTGTCGCCCGGCTCAAGCCGCCCGAAGCGATGAACGATCAGCACGTCGTCCAGCGGCCATCTTTCGCGCGCTTCCGCCTCGATCTTTTCGAGCTGTTTCTCGGTCATGCCCGGGTAATGTTCGAGCGTCATCGCGGAAACCGCTTCGCCGCCCGCGACGTCCCGCACCAGGCCGACGAAACAGCCGACGCCGCCGACCGACGTCCTGCCGTCGGTCAGCCGGGCCATCTCGGCGCCGACGTCGAAATCTTCGGCCTGGACCCTGATCATCGGGACGCTCCGCTCAGCCGCCGGTCATCGGCGGGAACACCGCGATCTCGTCCCCGTCCGCTACCGCGGTCTCCAGATCGGCGAGCTCCTGATTGACCGCGACCCTGATGGCGTCAACTTCCTGCAGGGCTTCCGCGTAATTCTCGCCACGGGCCTGCAGCATGGCGATCAGCGCGCCGACAGTGCCGACATCGTCGGGCAGGGCCAGTTCCTCCCGGCCGGTGCCGATTCTCGTTCTGACCCAGCCGAAATAGAGAAGCTGCATCACTGCACCTCGCTGAAGGGAAGGAAATCCACCATGGTGCCGGGCTCGACCGACGTCAACTCCTCGGCGAGTTCGACCAGCCCGTCTGCGGCGACCATGGACGACAGGATGCCGGCCCCGTCGCGGGGAAATTTTTCGGCGCGGAAGCAGCCGCTTTCATCGGGAACGAGAGAGGCGCGGATCCATTCCCGGCGCGACGGTTTCTTGCGGTAGGAAAACGCAGCCGGAACGCGGAAAAAGGCGGGATCGATATCGGTGCAGCCGGAAAGGCGAAGGATCGCGGGCCTCGCGAACCGCATGAATGTCACCATGGCGGCCACGGGATTGCCCGGCAGGCCGATAAAGGGTACGCGCCCGATCTGGCCGAGCGCGATGGGCCGCCCCGGGCGGATGGCCAGTCGCCAGAAATGGATCGACCCCATCGATTCTACGGCCGCGCGGACATGGTCTTCCTCGCCGGTCGAGACGCCCGCAGATGTCATCACAAGGTCGTGCGTTGCAGCTGCCTTCTCAAGGGCGCTTCGGATCGGTTCTGCGCGGTCTTCGAGGATGCCGAGATCGTCGACTGCGCAGCCGAGCCCGTTCAGCAGGGCGGCGATCGAATAGCGGTTGGCGTCATAGATGCAGCCGGCCGGCAGGTCGCTGCCGATATCGCGAATTTCATCACCGGTGGAAAACAGCGCGACCTTCAGCGGACGAAAGGTTTCGAGCGATGTCAGCCCGACGGAAGCGGCAAGACCCAGGTCCTGCGGGCGAAGGCGGCGTCCGGCTTCAAGAATGAGGGCCCCTGCCTTGATGTCCTCGCCCGCGAACCGCCGATTCGCGCCTTTCCTGATGCCTGCCGGAATGACGACCTGCCCGGCTTCTTCGCGGCAGTCTTCCTGCATCAGAACGGTATCGGCGCCGTCGGGCATCGGGGCGCCTGTGAAAATCCGGTAGGCGTTGCCCGGCCGGGCCGCCGTGCCGAGCGGATGTCCCGCCGCGATGCGACCGCCGAGCGGCAGCTTCGTATCGGCTTCGGGGACGAGATCGTCGAAACAGACGGCGTATCCGTCCACCGCGGCGTTATCGTACGGCGGCACCTCGTGGGCGGCCGTCACGTTCGAAGCCAGAATCCTGCCCGCGGCCCGCGCAATCGGCACGGTTTCGGATTCAGCGACCGGCCCGAGCCGTTCGTTGAGGCGCGCAAGCGCTTCGGCTGCGGTCATCAGCACGCCGCCAAACGCGAAGCAGTCGTCCGAAAGCTGGGCCATGGTCAGGCGGCCCCCGCCTCGGTACGGGATGAAAGCCCCAGACTGTCGAGAATGAAATCGACCATTGCGTCCGTGTCGGCGAGATCGATGACCGGTATGGTCAGCCCCTCGACCGGATAGTCGCTCGCCACCCCGATTATCGTCGGATCGGTGAGGCAAAGAAGGTCGTTGCCCGGTTCGCGACGGTGCACCTCCAGCTTCGGATGCGGCCAGGTCTTGAAACCCTCGATCAGGATCAGGTCGGCCGGGCTCATGCGGGTGATAAGCTCTTCCGGGGACGGCTCCGTGTCTCCCCGGTTTTCATGCATCAGCACCCAGCGGTTCGCCGAGGAGACCATCACCTCCTTCGCGCCGGCCTCGCGATGCCTGAACGAATCCTTGCCCGGCTGATCGATGTCGAAAGCATGATGCGCATGCTTTATCGTCGAGACGCTGATGCCGCGCTCCTGAAACGCGGGCAGCAGCCGTTCCATCGTGGTGGTCTTGCCGCTGCCGCTCCACCCCGCGAGGCCGAACACTTCCATCAGCGGCCTCCGTCCGACCGGACGCCCCGGTCGCCGCTCCCGTCGTCATTTCGGGAATCGGCTTTCTGGATATGCCGGAAACCTGCGTTCAGATAATCCCAGCCGGTCGCCAGGGTGAAACCCGCTGCGATCCACAGCCCGACTTCTCCGATCAGGCGCGTCGGCAGAATTACCGGCCCGTGGTCGCCGACGATCAGGAAGCCGATGGAAAACATCTGAATGAGAGTCTTCCATTTGGCGAGCGCGCTGACCGGAACGCCGATATTGATTTCCGCCAGGAACTCGCGAAGACCGGATACCAGGATTTCGCGGCACATGATGACCACGGCGGGCAGCAACACCAGGCCGGAGACCTGTCCGAACCCCGTCATCATCAGCAGGGCGGCAGCGACCAGCAGTTTGTCCGCAACCGGATCCAGAAATCGACCGAACGACGATTGCTGGCCGTAGGTCCGCGCAAGATATCCGTCGAAGAAATCCGTCATCGCGGCGATACCGAAAAGTCCGCAGGCCAGATACTGGCCCATCGCGCTTTCCAGATAGAAAAGCGCGATGATTCCCGGGATCGAGGCGATCCTGAACTGCGTCAGCAGGTTGGGGAGATTGGTTAGCATGATCGGTTCCGACTCCGGCGCATACTAACCGTCCGCGTGGAAATGGTCATAAATCTTTTTCGCAAGCGACCGGCTGATGCCTTCCACCGCCTGCAGGTCGGGCAGGCCTGCGTCGCCGACGGCTCTGGCGGAACCGAAATGGCGCAGCAGCGTGCGCTTGCGCGCAGCGCCTACGCCCGGAATTTCATCCAGCGGCGTTCTGCCGATGGCGCTGCGTCGACGGGCCCGGTGGCTGCCGATGGCGAACCGGTGCGCCTCGTCCCGAAGGCGCTGGAGGAAATAGAGAACCGGATCGTTCGGTTTGAGCATGAAAGGCGCCCGGTCCGGCAGGTGAAACCGTTCGCGGCCCGCATCCCGGTCGGGTCCCTTGGCGATGCCGACCAGCGGTACATCGTCGATTCCCAAATCTGCCAGGACCTCCCGCGCCGCGCCGAGCTGCCCTTCGCCGCCGTCGATCACCACGAGATCGGGCCAGTTGCCGGATTCGCGGTCCGGGTCTTCGGCGAGTGCCCGCTTGAACCGGCGGGTCAGCACTTCGCGCATCATGCCGTAATCGTCTCCCGGCAGGGTTTCCGGATCCCTGATATTGAATTTCCGATAGGCCGATTTCATCAGGCCCTCCGGGCCCGCGACGATCATGCCGCCGACGGCGTTGGTGCCCGAAATGTGGCTGTTATCGTATACCTCTATCCTGGCCGGCGGTCCGTCGAGGGAGAAGATTTCGGCCACTCCGTCGAGCAGTCGGCGCTGGGTTGCGCTTTCCGACAGGTGTCGGGCGAGCGCTTCGCGGGCGTTTTCGTGCGCCTGGTCGAGAATCTTGCGTTTTGCCCCCCGGGTCGGGACGGAGAGCGATACCCTGCGCCCCGCGCGATCCGACAACGCCTCGGCGATCAGCCCGGCTTCCGGCGGCCGGGCGTTCACCAAAACCGATGGCGGCGGCACCTTGTCGGCATAGAACTGTCCCAGAAACGACCCGATCACCTCGTCGATCGGCACGCCGGCGGTGCGCGCCGGGAAATAGGTCCGGTTGCCGAAATTCTGTCCTGCCCGGAAGAAGAACACCTGGATACAGGTCATGCCGCCGCCCTGATGGCCGGCGACGACATCCGCGTCGCCCAGAGAGGCCACGTTGACGTCCTGATGCGCCTGAATCTGCGTGAGCGCCCGGATTCGGTCGCGAAAGACCGCCGCGGCCTCGAATTCCATGTCGTCGGACGCCTTTTGCATCCTTTCGCCCAGCCTTTCCTGCAGATTCCGGCTTCTGCCGGTCAGAAAGGCCCGGGCCTCGTCGACGATCGCGCCGTAGTCTCGCTCCTCGATCCGGCCCACGCAGGGGCCCGTACAGCGTTTGATCTGGTATTGCAGGCAGGGACGGGTACGCGATGCGAAGATGCTGTCGGAGCAGTTGCGCAGGGGAAAGGCCCTTTGCAGGGCCGCCAGCGTGCTGTTGACCGCCCCGGCCGACGCAAACGGGCCGAAATATTCGCCGTCGCGTGTTCTCGCGCCCCTGTGCTTGATCAGCTGCGGCCACTTCGTGCCGCCGGTCAGGAGGATGTGCGGAAAAGACTTGTCGTCGCGCAGCAGCACGTTGTAGCGCGGTTTTTCCCGCTTGATCAGGTTGCTTTCGAGAAGCAGCGCCTCAACTTCGGTATGGGTCTGTATGATTGCGACCGACCGGGTTGCCGCGATCATGCGCTGGAGGCGGACAGGCATCTTTTCGGGCCGGGTATAGGCGACCACCCGTCGCTTCAGGCTCTTTGCCTTGCCGACATATAGCGGATTGCCCTCTTCGTCGAGCATCCGGTACACGCCGGGCGCGGTCGGCAAATTCCTGACGGCGGCCGCGATAATATCGGCGCCGCGGGCCAGCGAGGGAGCCCGGCGGGACGAGGTTTTCTCGGTCGTGGCCAATGGTTTACGTTCCGCCTCGCTTGTTTGCCGCAAATGACAGATTACCGGATCGCAGCGGACGACCCAAGCCGGTTGCCGGTCCCCGGTTTACGGCCGGGTTCTGTGGATAAGTCTGTAGAAAACGCGGCGTTTGCAGGGCCACCTTGTTGCGATCATTGCGTTTTATCGGGATTGCCTGTTTTCTGTGCAAATCCCGCCGGCAGTTGCATGCGACGGCAGGGTTCCTGGTAACTATTTGAAAACAATGAGAAAAAAATAATTATTTTGTCTGTCTCAAGTTAAGACAAGTAAACAAACGATTATATTGTGGATTTCGTCGTAAAAACCGGGGGAGTCCGCCTTTCCTTTCGGCGGGTGTGCATATTTACCGACAGATTCGGCCGGTAATAAATCGTTCATATTGTTGAAACTTGAGATTGCGCGGTCGACCGGACCCTTTCGATTTCGATTCCGACGCTAGTCGCATCCGAAAACACGTCCAGTTTTTCGACCCTTATCCGGACCGAGTGGATCCGGAAGTCGGCCAGGCACCGGGCGGCGATTTTTTCCGCCAGCGTCTCGACCAGATTGATGTGTCCCGCGGCGACGATTTCCCGGATGGCCGTCGTTATCTCCTCGTAGCAGACCACCTCGGATAGGCGATCCTGGATGGTTCCGTCGGATTCGGGGACCGCCAGATCGACGTTGATCCGGACGCGCTGGTGCCCCTTTTTTTCGTGGCGGTGCACGCCGATCCTGGCATCCAGGATGAGGTCCCGGACGAATACCTTGCGCATGCCCGCCCCGTCCGGCTGGTGCAGCGGTCTCACGACGCCTGGAGAATTCATTTTCGGGTTCCTTTCCGGAGGCAGAGGGTCTGCCGGGTTGCTATTCGATCGCGCCTTCGGGCTGACCGGGCATGGCCCAGCCAAGATGCTGCCCGCCATCGAGCGCTAACATTTGGCCGGTCATCGAAGGCGCTTCAAGGACAAATCGCACCGCCGCACCGATTTCTTCGGGCGTCGCGCCGCGTTCGAGGGGCGTCGCCGCCGCCTGGGCGGCAAACTGTTCGGCGGACTGGCGCGGGCTCGGCAGCGTCGGCCCGGGACCGATCGCATTGACGCGGATGCGAGGCGCCAGCGCCAGCGCCAGCGTCCGCGTCAGCGTCCACAGACCGGCCTTGCTCACCGTATAGGACAGGAAGTCCGGCGTCAGGTTCCAGACCCTTTCGTCGACGATATTGACGACCGCGCCTCCGCATTGCGGGGACAGCGCCGCCGCGAGGGACTGGGTCAGGACCACGGGGGCCCATAAATTCACGTCCAGATGCCGGTCCCATGATTCGCGCGACACCGTGCCGATGTCGTCGCGCTCGAAGACCGAGGCGTTGTTGACGAGGCAGTCGATCGGCCCGATGGCGTCGCATGCCTTGGTCATCAGCCCGCCGGTCTCGCCTCTGTCCAGAAGGTCGGCCGTAACCACCGCGGCCCTGCCGCCTGCCGAAACGATTTCGTCCGCGAGCGCCGTCGCATCGTCGCTCCCGGTTCGGCTGTGGATGGCGACCCCCAGCCCGGATGCAGCCAGCGCCCGCACGATGGCCGCCCCGATGCGGCGGTCGCCGCCGGTCACAAGCGCGTTTCGGTATTCCATTGTTGTCATGTGCAGAACATGGCTGAACCGGGCCCGCGCTTCAAGGCGTCGCCCGGACGGACTCGCGGCTCAGAAAAGGTGCACGCCGATATAGACGGCGTAAAGGGCCAGCAAAACGAGCCCTTCGGCACGTGTTATCTTCCGCGCCGTCAGCATGACGACGATCAGGATGACCGTGACCGCCAGAAGCGCCCAGATGTCGAACGAGACGATTTCGGGGGAGAACGGTACCTTGCCGACGATGGCGCTCGCCCCGGTAATCGCCAGCAGGTTGAAGATCGAGCTGCCGATGACGTTGCCGACGCAGACGTCGTCATGGCCGCGCCTGGCCGCGATGATGGCGGTGGCAAGCTCCGGCAGGGAGGTGCCGACGGCGACCAGCGTCAGCCCGATCAACTCCTCCGAAATCCCATAGCCGCGGGCGATGGCGGTTGCCCCCTCCACGGCGAGCCGCGACCCGCCGATCAGCGCGGCCAGGCCCGCCAGTGTGACGAAGATCAGCAGCGGGACGTTGTCCGGCAGGCCCGTCTCGATTTCCTCGCTCTCGGCGCTGTGCAGTTCTGCGGCGCCGGTCGTGCGGCGCCGGTCGATCCAGACCGAAAACCCCAGATACAGGCCGAGCGCGAGCAGCATCAGCAAGCCGTGCTCCGTCCCGGCCGTCCCCGCGAGCGCAATCGCGACGAACAGAAGCGTTGCGCCGACGAGAACGACGGAATCGCGGACCAGAACGTCGCGATGCACCGTCAGCGGCGCGATAATCGCCGCGGTGCCGACGACGAGCATCATGTTGGCGATGTTGCTGCCGATGACGTTGCCGACGGCCAGGCCCGGAATCCCGCTGAGGACGGCATCCACGCTGACCACAAGCTCCGGCGCCGATGTACCGAACCCGACAATGGTCAGTCCCACGATCATCGGCGATATGCGGGCGCGCCGGGCGATTCCGACGGCGCCGCGAACCATGCCCTCGCCGCCGGCCAGCAGCAGGGCCAGCCCTGCGATCATGATCATGTAATTCATAGGGGCCGGGTCGTCGCCATCAGAGGATGTCTAAATCCGGGTATAATGCTTAATAATCCACGAACGCGACGATCGGGCGGCATCAGCTTCCGATGCGCTTTCTGGCGTCGTTCTTGCGCTGGCCCTTGGTTCGGTAGGACGATTTGCCGCGCCGCTTCGCGTCTGCGGCGCGGATCCGGGCAGCAAGACGCTTGGGTCCCATCGGTTTTGCGTCGCCGATGCCGAGCTCGACCGCTTCGAGACGCTGGATCTCGTCGCGCAGCCGGGCAGCTTCCTCGAATTCCAGGTCGGCGGCGGCCTCGCGCATACGCTCGTTCAGATGGTTCAAATGGGTCGTGAGGTTGTTTCCCACCAGATGCAGCGCACCCTCGTCGCCGGTATCGACGGTGAAATGGTCGCTCTCGTATACGGATTCCAGGATGTCGCCGATCCTGGAGCGCACGCTTTCCGGCGTGATCCCGTTGGCTGCGTTGAAGGCCTGCTGTCTTTCCCGCCGCCGGTTGGTTTCGCCGATGGCGTAGTCGAGCGAACGGGTCATGTTGTCGGCATACAGGATCACCCGCCCGTCGATGTTGCGCGCCGCCCTGCCGATGGTCTGCACCAGAGAGGTCGACGACCGCAGAAACCCCTCCTTGTCGGCATCGAGAATGGCGACAAGTGCGCATTCGGGAATGTCGAGTCCTTCGCGCAGCAGGTTGATGCCGACCAGTACGTCGAACGCGCCAAGCCGCAGGTCGCGGATGATTTCGATCCGCTCCAGCGTGTCGATATCGGAATGAAGATAGCGGACCCGAATGCCTGCTTCCTGCATGTATTCGGTCAAATCCTCCGCCATCCGCTTGGTCAGGGTGGTGACCAGAACGCGCTGGGATTTGAGGGCGCATTCGCGGCACTCGGCGAGCAGGTCGTCGACCTGGTTTTCGACCGGCCGGACGATGCACACCGGATCGATCAGTCCGGTCGGCCGGATGATCTGCTCGACGAAGACGCCGCCGGTGCGCTCCATCTCCCACGGGCCCGGCGTGGCGGAGACGAATACCGACTGGGGCCGCATTGCGTCCCATTCCTCGAATTTGAGCGGCCGGTTGTCGACGCAGGAGGGCAGGCGGAAACCGTGTTCGGCGAGTGTGGTCTTGCGGTTGAAGTCGCCCCGGAACATGCCGCCCAGCTGCGGTACCGTGACATGGCTCTCGTCGATAAAGATCAGAGCGTCTTCCGGCAGATATTCGAACAGGGTCGGCGGCGGCTCGCCCGGCGCGCGTCCCGTCAGGTAGCGCGAGTAATTTTCGATGCCGGCGCAATGGCCTGCAGTCTCCAGCATCTCCAGGTCGAAAATCGTGCGCTGCTCCAGCCGCTGCGCCTCCAGAAGCCGGTTCTCGGCATGAAGAAGTTCGAGCCGTTCCTTGAGCTCCGCCCGGATTCCCTTGACTGCCTGTTGCAACGTCGGTTTCGGCGTCACGTAATGGCTGTTGGGGTATATCGTGACGGCATCCAGCGTGCCGGTTTTCTCGCCGGTCAGCGGGTCGAACTCGACGATCTGCTCGATCTCGTCGCCGAACAGCGAAAACCGCCAGCCGCGATCCTCGTAATGGGCCGGAAATATTTCCACCAGGTCGCCCCGCACCCGGAAAGCGCCGCGCGTGAAATTCTGGTCGTTGCGCCGGTATTGCAGCTCGACGAAGCGGCGCAGCAGCGCATCGCGCTCGATCCGGCCGCCAACCTCCAGCTTCACCGTCATCTCGGAGTAGGTCTCGACCGAGCCAATGCCGTAGATGCATGAAACCGAGGCGACGATGATGACGTCGCGCCGTTCCAGCAGCGCACGCGTTGCCGCATGGCGCATCCGGTCGATCTGTTCGTTGATCGATGCGTCTTTCTCGATATAGGTGTCGGTGCGCGGAACGTAGGCTTCCGGCTGGTAATAATCGTAATAGGAAACGAAATATTCGACTGCGTTGTCGGGAAAGAATCCCTTCATTTCCCCGTAAAGCTGGGCGGCGAGCGTCTTGTTGGGGGCCAGGATCAGTGCCGGGCGTCCCAGCGCGAGGATCGTCTGGGCCATGGTGAAGGTCTTGCCCGAACCGGTGACGCCGAGCAGTACCTGGTCCCGCTCGCCTTCCTGCAGCCCGCCGACGATCGCCTCGATCGCCTGCGGCTGGTCGCCCGCGGGCGTGTAGTCCGACTCGAGCCGGAAATCGGCGGCCGCACCCACAGGCGGGCGTTCGGCGATGACTGTGTTCATGAGGGGAATATAGGGGGGCTGGTGGGTGGATTTCCAGCGTCCGGAACGAAACAGATGCCGACAGGGGGTGCTGAGACGTCGAATGGGACTTCGAGGCGCCCATGGCCCGGATGGCGCAAGCGGCGCTTTCCCACCGAGATGCCCGGAGCCGTTGTCAAATTGTCCCGGTCTCCGGTACGCTCCTATTAATAACCATACAGGGAGAACGATAATGGCGGGCGACGATACTGTCCTTGTCCTGCGTAACGACGAAGTGCGCGGGCTGCTGCCGATGGAGGAGGCGATCGAGGTGGTGGAGGAAGCCTACGCCGATCTCGGGCACGACAATGCGCAGGTGATCAACCGGCGGCGAATTCACATTCCGTTGCCCGACGACGAGCAGAGGCGCTGGTTTTTCATGAACGTGATTCCCGGCGCGGTGCCTTGCCAAGACGTTGCCGCGGTCAGGCTCAATGTCCGCCACGTCACTTTTCCGTTTATCGGCGGAGAAAAGCGCAAGCGGTATGTCGGCGGCATGACCGGCCTCGTACTGGTGTGGGAAATGAAAAGCCGCAAGCTTATCGGCATCGTTCAGGACGAACCGATCTCGCCGCTCCGCGTCGGCGCGACCTCTGGCGTCGCCGCCAAGTACCTGGTGCGCCCGAACGTCGAGACCGCAGGGCTGATCGGCGCCGGCCAGCAGGCGGTCGGGCAGATCACAGCCTTGCTGGCGGTGCGTCCCTCTATCAGGACGGTCAAGATCAACTCCGTCCGGCCCGAACGACGCGAAAAATTCGCCCAGTGGGTAGGCCAGAAGTTCGGCGTTCACGCCGTTGCGGTGGACACTGCCGAGGAAGCGGTACGTGGCTCCGATGTCGTCTTTACGGCGACGACCGCCACCGATCCCTTTATCAAGGGAGAATGGCTGGAAGAGGGAATGCATGTCACAGGCATGATCGGCGCGCCCTACTGGGACGCGCGGCGCGAGCTTGACGACGAGGTGATGCAGAAGGCCGATGTGATCGTGGTGAATTCCGTGTCGCAGGTAAAACAGGATTTGCAGCCCGAAATCATGAAGCCGATCCGCAAGGGAATGGTCTCCTGGGACTACATCACCGAGCTGTCGGACCTCTGTACCGGCAAGTTTCCGGGACGCATGGGAAATTCCCAGATCACCGTGCACAGCAATAACGTCGGCATGGGCATCCAGTTCGCGGCCGTTTGCAAGCGGGTTATCGAGAATGCCCGGGCACAGGGGATCGGCACCGAATTGCCGGCGGACCTGTTCATTGCCGGCGAGTTTCCGGAGGATGCCCAGTTTACGATCTAGCGCGGATTGCACCGTTCAAATTCAACCGGCACACCAATGATGCCCGGGTTAAAACCGCAGAAAACACGATTTAAAGCATGGGAGCTTCAATTATGAAAATTCGAAACGTACTTTCAACGCTGGCGGTCGCCGCTGCGATCCTTGCAGCGCCGGCATCGGCGCAGGATTTCAAGGGCCGAACCGTCACGGTCTATATCGCGGTCGGGCCGGGCGGCGGATACGATGCGTACGGTCGATTGCTCGCCGGGAGCCTCGGACAATACCTGGAGGGAAATCCCACGGTTATCGCGTCCAACATGCCGGGCGGCGGCGGGCGCAAGCTCGGCAACTACATGTACAATGCCGCGCCGAAGGACGGTTCGGCCATCGCGATCATCCACCATACGACGGTCTACGACGCGGCGTTCGGCTCCAAGGGCGTGCAGTTCGACTCATCCAAGTTCAACTGGCTGGGAAGCCTGGCAGGCTTTACGGCGATTGCGTTTGCCCGCGCGGAATCCGGGGTGAAATCCATTGCCGACGCGCAGAAAAAGCAGATCGCCATGGGGTCCACCGGAAAGGGGGCGACGTCCTACCAGTACTGTTCGCTTCTCAACCAGATGTTCGGTACCAAGTTCAAGCTGGTGACCGGGTACAAGGGCGCAAAAGGCATCTATTTTGCGGTCGATCAGAAGGAGGTGGACGGGGCCTGCGGACTGTCCTGGACCGTGACCAAGACGAGGCAGGCGCACTGGATCCGCGACAAATTCATCAATGTATTCGTTCAGCTTTCGCTTGAGCGGCACCCGGAGCTCGAGGGTGTTCCCCTCGTCACCGAGTTCGCGCGAAACGACGAGGAACGCAAAATTCTTCAGTTCGTGTTCGGCGGAGTCAAAATGGCGCGTCCCTTCCTCTCGCCGCCCGGTCTGCCGAAAGCGACCGTCGCGGCGCTGCGAAAGGCGTTCACACAGGCATCGAAGGACGCCAAACTTCTGGACCATGCCCAGCGGCGCAAGTTCACGATCGATCCGATCGACGGCGAGCGGGTGCAGAAGATCGTGGATAGCATCTACAACGCGCCCAAGGATCTGAAGGCCAAGGCGAGAAAAGCGCTAACCGGCGGCTGACGGGACATCGGCCCAGGGTCATTGGAGGAGCATGGAAAGACGGGGCGAAACGGTGATTTCGCCCCGTTTCCCGTTTCTCTCAATGCCGTCCGGCGTTAAGGCGACGAAAAAAACTGTTGCATTTCCGGTCGAAACGCCACGGAATATTTACAGGCCGGTCGCGGAACCGCCTGCAATTTGGCGTGTCACGGTTTCGTGAGGGGCTTCGTCGAGCCAGCGTCAACGACTGGAGGCAGGAATGACCGCAGCCCGAATTCTGAAAAACAAGTCCCGCGATACGGTAACGATCACGACGGAAGCGAGCGTCGGCGATGCCGTCGATCTGTTGGGGCAGCACAATATCGGCGCCCTGGTCGTCAGCGATGACGGGAAGAACATTCAGGGCATCATTTCCGAACGCGATATCGTCAGGCGGCTCCGCGACAAGGGGACGTCGCTGCTGGACTGCACCGTCGGCGAATGCATGACCGTCAGCGTGAAAACGACGCTCGAAAACGCATCGGCGCGCAACATGCTGTCCCGGATGACGGAATTGCGGCTTCGCCATTTGCCGGTTGTGGACGATCGCGGCTCCCTGATCGGGATGGTGAGTATCGGAGATGTCGTCAAGCTGCGGCTTGACGATCTCATTTCGGAGGTGGAGGCGTTGCACGGCTACATCTCGAACGGTTGAGAAGGAGCGGGCTTCGCAAGGAGGGAGAAATGGCGCAGGCATTCATCCTGTGCCCCGGCACCAAGAAATACGTGTATGTGGGCATGAACTTCGATTGGCTCGATCTCGAAACGCTCGACATCGGGCAGGAGGAACTCGATTGTCCCGAGTGCGGCGAAACCCATGTCTGGAGCAAGGACGACCTGACGCTCCGGGCCGACGGGGGCGGCTGAACCGGGCTAGCTCTCCACGCCGGCGCGTCAGACGCCGCCCGAGGCCGGAAACAGAAGCGACTTGATGACGACCGGCGCCGCTCCTGAGTCAACGCGAACCGCGCCTATATCGATAAAATCGAAATCGCTGAGCGAGATTCCGTCGATCGATACGATGGGGCCATCCAGGCCCAGCTCCTCTTTCGCGTGAATGCCGAACATGCGGCCGATATCGCCTTCGCAGACAAGAACCAGCGGATGCCCTGCATCGAGAACGGGTGCGAGCCCCCGGAGGACGCCGTTCAGAAAATCGTTGATCCGGCCGTAGCTCGCCGAACCCATAAAGTCGAAACAGAGAGCGACCGGCTTTTCTCCATCCGCCAGTTCGAACCGGCGCAACGCGCCCTCGATGCCTGCGGCGATCGATTCCGGGTCGATCGTATCTGCATCGAGCGGCAGAGCCGGAGCGATCACCGGAATGTTGCGCATCGGCAGAATGTCATCGGGCGAAACCAAGATGGTCGTCCCGGAGAGCTGCAGCGTGTACTGCGACGCCCCTACCACGGTTGCACGGATGCTTTCGACCGGTTCGAGTATGCGATGGCCGGCGGCTTTGACGCGGGACCGGACGGCCCCGGCCAGGGCAGGACCAAGATCGCCGAAATCCTCGGCTGCATAACCGTAGATGTATTCGGAAACACCGCCCGAGAAGGTGACGGCGTCGATGCGGCCGCGCCAGTCAACGGGCGGCAGGCGCAGGAGGGCCTCGGTTTCCGCCGACAGATCCTCGAGCGAGACGATTTCCATGAGCCGGTCGGCCATATGCCCGGCCAGGCGGTCGCGACTGCCGTCCGGCAGGGGCTCGCCCGGCGTGAGTGCGAGTCCCGCTACGGCGGCGAAATGCCGTCCGGCTTCTTCAAGTCGCGTAATCCTTCCGTCGGGACCGGCGGCGACGACCCTCGCTCCGATGTCGACGGCCGTCTGCCCGACGATTTTGCCTTCCGCGCAGATCGCGATCTTCGTCGTGCCGCCGCCGATATCGATGTTCATGACGGTCGCGCCCGTCAGTTCTGAATTGAGGACTGCGCCCGACCCGTATGCGGTCATGGCGGTTTCAAGCTGGTCGCCAGCCGAGACGGAGACGAATTTTCCCGTCTCGATGGCGAACAGTTCGCCGATGCTCCGCGCATTCTGCCGCCGGACCGCGACGCCGGTCAGGATCAGCGCGCCGGTATCGATATCGTCAGGCGTAAGCGCCGCCGTGCGGTACTGGTCGTCGAAAAATTCGCGAAGCGCGTCGGCATCGATGGTGTCGCCTTCGCGGTAAGGGGTCAGCAATATGTCGGAATCGTAGATCACCGCCCGGTCGGCAACGACATAGCAGCCGTCCCGCTGCTCCATCAGCACCCGCGAAAACACCAGGTGCGTGGTGGCGGAGCCGATATCGACGCCCACGCTGGTCAGAGCCGTCTTTTCGGCGTCTTCCAGGTTTCTTTGCGAGCGCGCGAAAACGATGCGCCCGCCTTCGTCGTCTTCCGTCACCTGCCTCAGCCGCCCGCGAACGAAAAGGTCGTGTTGCGTTCGTAAAACCGGTCTTCCATCCGGTTTTCGGCGCCCGCCGTCGCGGTCGCTGCAGCGAATTCCGCCCGCACATGCGGGTCTTCCATCCAGTAGGGAATCGAGGTGCCGCCCGGCTTGTCGATGTCGATCATGCCTTCGTCCGCCACCGCTTCGCCCGGAACGCCCGCCGCCTGTGCGCGGTGGTTGTTGGGGCCGTACCAGGCCAGCAGCCGCAGTGGTTCTGGACCGGTCGCGAAATGCTGGTGCAGCCAGGCGCCGTCCATGGGGGCCGCCGACATCATGGAGATGTCGTCGTAATCGAGCCGCATGACCTGGTCGCCGTTGCCGTCCTGCCACGGCGTCGGCCCGAGATCGAGCGGCCATGTGTAGGAATAGCCGGACCCGCCGATGCAGATGAAGGCGCCGGCGCGACCGGGCGAATAGCCGCGCGAATAGCGTCCCGCCGGGAATTCGCCGATATACTGATAGAAAACGTTTTCCGCCATTTTCGGTTCGACCCGCCGATATCCCGGCGTGCGCCGGTTATCGAGATACAGTTCCGTCGAAAATACGTCCGGAATGACGTTGGTCTTGCACATGGCGAGGCCGCGCGCCTCGTCCTCCTGCAGCCCGTCGCGCGCCTCGAACGCGTTGTGTCCCGCGTGATAGCGGTTTCTCAGCGACACCGGGCTGTTGAAGATGGCGTCCTCGTTCCGGATCAGATTCATCATGTTGGGCGCGCTGGTGCCGGCCAGCAGCAGGGCCGGCTGCGCCGAAGAATTGACCAGCCGGTGATGCGCATTCATCGGAATCGAAAACAGAGATCCTTTCTGCCATTCGAAGACTTCGGGCCGTTCCTGCCCGTCGTTCCAGATTTCCGTCGTGCCGCGCCCGTCGAGGACGAGATAGATTTCCTCGTACAGGTGCCGTTCCTCGTAGAGTGCGCCCGCGCCCGGTATCTCGACGACATAGCTGCCCCACGCCCCTTCGGTGCCGAACAGCTGGATAAAGCATCCGCGGCCTCCCATCCGGTTCCAGACGGCGAGCGGGAGGTCGCGCACCCGCGGCACCGCGATATTACGGACTATAGGAATTTCCTGGGCCGCCATGAACTCGTCATAGGCTGTCGGCCGGCGCGGCCAGACGGACGTGCCGGCATAGGTGTCGCGTCCCGGCTCATGCCAGTGCGGGTCGTCTGCGAGGTCGTGAGGCATGACGGTCTTCTACAGGTTCTTCCGACGGTAAGACAGGGCTTGCGGACTGGGCTTGCGGGACTGGGCCTGCGCGACAGCGCTGCCGTCAGGCCGCTGCCAGCAGCGGGCTGTTTTCGCGTTCCAGCACCGTCCGTACGGCAGGGCGCGCGATCATGCGATCCTTGAACGCGGTGAAGTTGGGAAGGTCGGCCATCGGCATGTTGACGCGGTTCCCCCAGCCGTAGAACACCAGCGCGTAGGGGTCGAGGATGGTGTACTGGTCGCCCATCATCCATTTCCGGTCCGCCAGCCGGGCATCGATTTCCTGCATGTTGCTCCAGAACGTCTTGCGGGCGGTTTCGCCGATTGCCGACATGGCGGCCTCGCCGATATCCGCGCCGCCGCCCGGCCGCTCCGGATGCAGCACCAGGCCGAACGCAGGATGGACCGCGCTGGTGAGCCAGCCCGCGACCTGCATGCACTCCGCAAGCTGCAGCGGATCCCTGGGCAGCAGGTTCGCGTCCGGATACTGCGATGCGATATAGGGAAGGATCGCGACGTTCTGCGTGATGATGCGGTCGCCGACGGCGAGCGCAGGCACTTTTCCGTGCGGATTGATTTTACGGTATTCCTCGCCCCGCTGCTCGCCCTTGGCGAGCGCGACGGAGGTCGTTTCGTAGTCGGCGCCGCATTCCTCGAGAACGACGTGGGAGGCCATCGAGCAGGTGCCGGGGCAGTAAAAAAGCGTATACATGGCTGGGTTTCTCCTGGCGTGTTGCGTTGGCGGAGTGTGGCCGTGCGGCGGTGCGATGTCCAGAGACGGTCGGAACCCGACGCAACAATTGCGCTGGCGGCGCCGGATAGAGTAGAACCGCCGCGCTGCAACACAGAAAGCCGGAAGATTTAATGGCGTCCTACCAGTACATCTATGTCATGCACGGGCTGCGCAAGGCGTTCCCCGGCGGCCGCGAAGTGGTCAACAATGTCACGCTGGCGTTTCTGCCGGGCGCCAAGATCGGCGTTCTCGGCGTCAACGGTGCGGGCAAATCGACCCTGCTCAAGATCATGGCAGGTCTCGACACCGAATTTACCGGCGAGGCGCGCGTCGCCGAGGGCGCGACGGTCGGCTACCTGCCGCAGGAACCCGATCTGGATCCCGAAAAGGACGTATTCGGCAACGTTCTGGAAGGGATGAAGGCAACTCATGACCTTCTCAGGGAATTCGAGGAGATCAGCAACAAGTTCGCCGAACCGCTCGACGATGACGAGATGAACGCCCTGATCGAGCGTCAGGGCGAACTCCAGGAAAAAATCGATGCGGTCGACGGGTGGGAGCTTGAACGCACCGTCGAAATCGCGATGGACGCGCTCCGCTGCCCGCCGGGCGATGCCGATGTAACGAAACTGTCCGGCGGCGAACGCCGTCGCGTCGCGCTGTGTCGCCTGCTGTTGCAGAAGCCGGACCTGCTGCTGCTCGACGAGCCGACCAACCATCTGGATGCGGAATCGGTCGCCTGGCTCGAACGGTTTCTCGATGATTATGCCGGCACTGTCGTTGCGGTCACCCATGACCGGTACTTCCTCGACAACGTCGCGGGCTGGATTCTGGAGCTCGACCGGGGCAGGGCGCTGCCGTTCGAGGGCAATTATTCTTCCTGGCTGGAACAGAAGGAAAAACGTCTCGCCCAGGAGGAGCGCGAGGAATCGGCCCGGCAGAAGACGCTGGCGCGCGAGCTTGAATGGGTGCGGTCGTCGCCCCGGGCCCGTCAGGCCAAGAGCAAGGCGCGCGTCGCGGCCTACGAGGACCTGCTGGCGCAGGCGCGCGACCGCGCGCCGACGAGCGCGCAGATCGTCATTCCCGCCGGCGAGCGGCTGGGCGATCTGGTGATCGAGGCGAAGGGAGTCCGCAAGGCGTTCGGCGACAAGCTGCTGATCGACGGGCTGGAATTCAAGCTGCCGCCGGGCGGGATCGTCGGCGTGATCGGCCCCAACGGCGCCGGCAAGACGACCCTGTTCCGCATGATCACCGGCCAGGAGCAGCCCGACGAGGGCGAGGTGCGCATCGGGGATTCGGTGAAGCTCGGCTATGTCGACCAGTCGCGCGAGGCGTTGAAGGCGGACGCCACCGTCTGGGAGGAAATCTCGGACGGCCAGGCCGAAATCGAGCTCGGCAAGCGCAAGGTGCAGAGCCGGGCCTATGTCGGCGCGTTCAATTTCCGCGGCCCGGACCAGCAGAAGAAAGTCGGCCAGCTGTCGGGCGGAGAACGCAACCGGGTGCATCTCGCCAAGATGCTGAAATCCGGCGCCAACGTGATCCTGCTGGACGAGCCGACCAACGACCTTGACGTCGACACGCTGCGCGCGCTGGAAGAGGCGCTGCTGGATTTTGCCGGCTGCGCCGTGATCATCAGCCATGATCGCTGGTTCCTCGACAGGATCGCGACGCACATCCTCGCTTTCGAGGGCGACAGCCGTGTCGAATGGTTCGAGGGCAATTACGACGACTACGAGGCCGACCGGAAACGGCGGCTCGGCGCGGCCGCCGACCAGCCGCACCGCATCAAGTACAGGCCGCTGAGCCGGTAGGCCTGAACGGGAAGCGGTTGTTGCACAGTCCGCTCATTGTCATTCTTCGGACATTCCAGGCGCTGTTGAAGAGGGGAGGCAGCTGACCCGTCTCGGACCTCAGGTCCTTTCGACCTGACTTCCGGATTCGGACCAAGGATGACATGACACTTCGTGGCTGACGAAACCGGTCGTGCCCTTTTTTGACCAAACGAAGGCTATTCCGGGAGCCCCGCCCTGCGAAGACCCTGTCGGAACCGTTCCATTGCCGCCGTGTCCCTGATCTGAATGAAGCTCTGGGAGATTGAGGTCTGCGGCATGCGCGAGAGAATTTCCCCTGCGGCCCTGCGCGCCTCGCCGGCATTGCCAAGCTGGCCGTATGTCGCGGCTCGCCACCACATATTTCCGATGAAGCTGGGATTCTCGCGCTGTGCCGCGAGCAGCCGGTCTGAAGCTTCCTCGTAGCGCTCCAGCAGGAACAGCGCCTGTCCCAACAGTTGATGGGGCAGCCAGTCGTGATAGGGGTTGAGACGAATGGCGATGCGCAGCCGCGCTTCGGCCGCCCTGCCCTTGCCGAGAAATATTAGGGGCAATGTCGATCGCGTGAGCAAGTCCGAATTTGCCGGATCGAGTTCGATCGCCCGCGCGAAGGCCAGGTTTGCGCCCTCGTAATCGCGCAAGTTCAACAATGTCTGGGCATGCACGGATTGTGTGTACCAGTCGTCCGGCTGCGCGGCGACGGCTGCGGCGGCGGCGTTTCGCGCCCGCACGAGCACCGCCTCGAAATCGTCGACCAGCTTGAAGTACCCGGTCTGGGTATCGACGAATGCGAGGAGAGCGCTGGCACGCACGAATTTCGGGTCGCGCTCCAGCGCGGCGAGAGCCAGTGCGCGCGCCTTGCCGTAGGAGGCGGGCACGTTGAGCAAGGCTTCGCGATCACCCTCGAACCATGAGAAGTAGGCCTCGACGTCGCTGGTGAAGCGCCGGTAATTGCCCGCCTTCGACAGACCTTGCGCGGTGCGCGAAACAAGCGCGTGCACCAGCGCGTCCTGCAGGGCGAAGACGTCGTCCGACGCCCGCTCCAAACGGTCTGACCAGATTATTCGCCCGGACAGCGCGTCGACAAGTTCGGCATCGATGCGAACACGGTCCTTCGACCGGCGCATCGACGCGCGAACGACGAAACGCACCCCCAATTCTTCCGAGACCCGTGCAGGAATGGCGTCCTCGCCCTTGTACTTAAGGGTAGAACCTCTGGCTATGACAAACAGGCCGGAGACACGCGCAAGCCCGCGGGTCAGGTCTTCGTTAACCGCGTTGGCGAACTCGACGTCGCCATCGCCCGAGGAAGAGACCTCGAACGGGAGGACAGCCACCGATGGTTTGTCCGGGAGTGGCAACCGCATGGCCTCCATTGAAGCGGCTTTCATGTGCGGTTTCCAAGGTTCGTGCCACGAAATCGCGCCGATCGCGAGCACGACCGACAAAACGGCGGCAAGAACAAACTTCTGCCTGTTTAAGCTCCAGCTGCGGCTTCTCAATCCGGTTCTTTCGGCAGGGGACATCGCTGCCGAAGGAGTGGCGACGCGAAATACCCGCACCGGGCGGGGGATGTTCTTGACCTCAATCTCCCCCTTGTCCTCAAAACTAATCGCCATGCGGTCGCGAACCTGGTCGCGCGCAGCCCGTGATACACAAATGCCGCCCGGATCGGCCAACCCTTCCAATCGCGCGGCGATGTTGACGCCATCGCCCAGCAAATCGGCTTCCTGGGCGATGACATCGCCGAGATTGATGCCAATGCGAAACTCGATCCGCCGGTCGACCGGCTTCCCGCTGTTGCGACTGGCCATTCCCTGCTGCATGTCGATGGCGCAGCGCAGAGCTTCCACGACACTCGGAAATTCGATAAGCAGGCTGTCGCCGGCCGTGTTGGCGATTCGACCGCGGTACTCGGCGATCTTGGGATCGATCAGTTCCCGCCGATGCGCGCGCAATTCATTGAGGATCGCCTCTTCGTCCAGGGAGACAAGGCGCGAGAAACCCGCCACATCTGCCGCGACGATCGCTGCCAGCCGCCGCTCGACTTCTTCCCCGGCCATACATGCATCCCAGATCACATCGGCGTGACAGATTATTCAATCGATCGCATGTGGTCCAGCGGCCGACCAGTATCTGATCATGGAGAGGAGGCCGCTTACTTGCCAGGGCGCACTGTCCCGCCTTGGTCGGAATTCGGACATCGACGGCAAACACGCCGACTTCTCGCATCGGCTATACAAAGACATTGGTATGACAGGCTCGTCGGGCCCGCTTTATCCCAGGGAGCGGAATGGTCTGACAGGGACGGCGTCGATTCGACCCCGTTCGTTTTGACGTAAGTCCGAAAAAAGCTCTGCTCTTGCCGAAAGCGGCTGAAAATCGCCCGACTTCCAGAACGATTTTACTTCCCGCGCGCCTCGGCGTGTGCGGTGTATTCGACGGTGGTGTCTTTGGTCGCCACGGCGACCGATCCGTAGATCGGTCAGCGGGCCTTCCATGTCTTGACCAGGAATTTCGCGTCGTCGTCGCTGACGCCCCACATTTCGAACTGAACGCGGCAGGCGTCATAGATCGAGACATCGCCCTTCGGCGCATCCTTGTCGTGATAAACCGCGACATGGACTTCCATGCCATCGAGGGGCCGGTTTTCAGCTCGTGCGATGCGTTCGACCATGTTCACGGCGCAGGCCGACATGGAGGCGCAGAACATCTCGCCGGCGCCCAGCGCGTCGCCGCCGGGGTTCTCGGAAACCCAGTGATGGTGCCGCGCGTTGCAGATCGACCGGCCGGTGACGCCAGAGCTGTAGGTTCTCGCCTGATAGGCGAGGGCGAGTTCGCTCATGATCGCTCTTCCCCTACTTGGCGGTTTTCTCGCGAAGCGCCGCGATCAGACCTTCGACCTTGCCGCCCTTCTGATTGATGATCGAAGCGAATTCGTCGCGCTGGGTGATGGCCATGCTGACGCCTTCGACGACGACATCGATGATCTTCGGGTCGCTCTTGCCCCGAACGCGCCAGAGAACGGCGATATTCCGTCCGTCCTTCAGCGCCAGGGTGGACTGTACGTAGGAATCGCGTTCGTCGATTTCACGGACCTTGCCAACCGTAAAGGTATGGCCGCTGTAATCCTTGAACCGCGCGGCGTACGCCTGGACCACGAAATCCTCGAACAGCCTGACGAATTCCTTCTGCTGCTGCTCGCTGGCGCGTCGCCAGAACCGGCCAAGCGTGAAGCGGGCAATCAGCGGCACCTCGAAAGTGCGCACCAGAATTGTACGAAATCCTTCCTGGCGCTGCTTGTCGGTCAGCTCCTTGCCCGTAAGGGAGGTGATAGCCTCCTGTCCGACCGCACGAATGAACTCGTCCGGTGTCCTGTTATCCGCGGCAACAACGGCGTGTGACGCGGCAAGGAGGAAAATCGCTGTAAAAAATCCCGTAGAGAGCGTGCGCATGCACATCGGCCTTTCGTTCTTACTCCCCCTGGCCGGTGACCCCGGCACTCCAGCCCCGCATCATCATAGCTTCAAGGACCGAGAGGCTGTCAACGGGGAGCCCGAATAATGGGACCCCATTCGCGTAAATAATCACTTAAATGACTGTAACCATAATAGGTGAAAGCGGGCAGGCCGGGGCGGTTGCGTGTCATCAGAAAACAATTGACATATATACATATCCTTATATGTATATATGTCAATTGTTTCGGAGCAATGACGCCCGACCGGTTCCTGTCAGGGATTCTGGATGGAAACGCTGTTAACCTGTCTGCGCGCGGCGGCGGAGTCGACGCGGTTGAGACTTCTCGGTATTTGCGCCGAAGGAGACGTAACCGTTACCGAACTCACGCGCATTCTCGGCCAGAGTCAGCCGCGCATCTCGCGCCATCTGAAGCTCCTTTGCGATGCCGGTCTGATCGACCGGTTCCCCGAGGGAAGCTGGGTTTTTTATCGTCTCGCGGATTCCCGGACGCGCGAAGGCCGGGTCGCGCGGGACCTTGCGGCCATGATTCCCGCCGACGACGAGCGGCGTCTCCGGGATCTCGCCGCCCTGGAGAGCGAAAAGGACGCCCGCGCCGCCGCCGCCGGGACCTATTTCCGCGCTAACGCCGCCCAGTGGGATTCTCTTCGGTCGCTCTATGTGGATGAGCGCGAAGTCGAAGATGCGCTGATGGATCAGTTCCCCGACCGCTGCGAGGATTTGCTGGATATCGGCACGGGTACCGGTCGAATCCTGCGGCTGTTTTCCGGCCGCATCGAACGCGGCGTGGGGATCGATGCGTCACGCGATATGCTGGCGGTTGCCAGGGCGGAGCTTCAGTCGTCAGAAACCCGCCATTGCCTCGTACGGCTGGGCGACATGTATCACACGGAATTCGACACGGCGTCGTTCGACGTGGTGACGATCCACATGGTCCTGCATTACGCCGACAGGCCGGCGGCCGCGATCGCCGAGGCCGCACGAGTGCTGCGCCCGGGCGGCCGGCTGATTCTGGTCGACTTTGCGCCGCACAACCTCGAAGCGCTGCGCGACGAGCAGGCCCATCGGCGGCTGGGCTTTTCGGACCCGGAGATCGCCGACTGGTGCCGCGAAGCAGGGCTGGGGGTGTCTCCCGCCGTCCGGCTGCCCGGAGATCCCCTCACCGTCTGCGTCTGGTCGGCGAACGCGGGCGCTGAAATTGTTGCATCGCCGCGACTGGAAAAGGCTGCCGGATGACAATGCAGGCTACAGACGACTCGCCGACCGAACTGCCGTTTCCCGCCGGCGCGCCGAAGGATCTTCGGGTCTCGTTCGAATTTTTTCCGCCAAAAACGGAAAAAATGGCTGAGGCGCTGTGGTCGTCCATCAAGCGGCTCGAACCGCTGCAGCCGAGTTTCGTTTCGGTGACCTACGGCGCGGGGGGCTCGACGCGCGAGCGGACGCACCAGACAGTCGTGCGTATCCTGAACGAGACCTCGCTGACGCCGGCTGCGCATCTGACCTGCGTCGACGCCACGCGCGAAGAGGTGGACAGCGTCGCCCGGGCCTACTGGGACGCCGGCGTCCGGCATATCGTCGCCCTGCGCGGCGATCCCCCCGACGGATCGGGCCGCTATCGTCCGACCCCCGGCGGCTACGATTACGCGGTCGACCTGGTGTCGGGACTCAAGCGAATCGCCGATTTCGATATCAGCGTGGCAGCCTATCCCGACTGTCATCCTCAGGCGCGGAGCGCCGAAGACGATCTCGACAACCTGAAACGCAAGCTCGATGCCGGCGCTGACCGGGCGATCACGCAGTACTGCTTCGGCGCCGAACCCTTCCTGCGCTTTCTCGACCGTGCCCGGAAGGCCGGTATTACCGCGCCGGTCGTGCCCGGCATCCTGCCCGTTCAGAATTTTGCCCAGGTGGTGAAGTTCAGCGCGATGTGCGGCGCCGTGGTGCCCGACTGGATGGCGGGTCTTTTCGAGGGTCTCGACGACGACCCCGAAACGCGAAAACTGGTGGCCGCCACCGCCGCCGCGGAACAGTGCCGCCTGCTGCACGCCCACGGAATCAACGAATTTCATTTCTACACGCTCAACCGCGCCGATCTGGTCTACGCCATCGCCCATATTCTGGGAGTGAGGCCGGCGAACATGGCGGGTGCGAAGGGACAGGACAATGACCGCGCTTAACGCTTCCGCCCTGCTGAACGAAATGGCGGAAACCGGAGAAGCCTATCCGGGAGCGCTCGACCCGGCATTGCGCGCCCGCCGGATCGAGGCGCTGCGCCGGGCGCTCGACAGCCGAATCCTCGTGATCGACGGCGCGATGGGCACCATGATCCAGGACCGGAAGCTGGACGAGGCCGGATTTCGCGGCGAACGGTTCGCCGAAGCGGCGTGTCCTCAAAAGGGCAATAACGACCTGCTGATCCTGACCCAGCCGGATCTGGTACGGGACATACACCGCGCCTATTTCGAAGCCGGGGCCGATATCGTCGAAACCAACACGTTTTCCTCCACCCGCATCGCGCAGGCGGACTACATGATGGAGGAAGCGGTGTTCGACCTGAACCGGGACGGCGCGCGACTGGCGCGGGAAGCCGCCGACGCCGTCGCCGCCGGTGACGGGGACCGGCCGCGCTTCGTCGCCGGCGTACTCGGACCGACCAACCGGACCGCCTCGATTTCTCCCGACGTCAACAACGCGGGATTCCGCAATGTGGATTTCGACACGCTGGTGGCGGCCTATGTCGAAGCGACGCGCGGTCTGGTGATCGGGGGCGCCGATTTCATCCTGGTGGAAACCGTTTTCGACACCCTGAACTGTAAAGCCGCGCTGTTCGCCATCGATCAGGTCGCCGAAGAGCTGGGGCTGACGCTGCCGGTGATGATCTCCGGCACGATCACGGACCGGTCCGGCCGGACGCTGACCGGCCAGACGACGGAGGCGTTCTGGAATTCCGTGCGCCATGCCAGGCCTCTGATGATCGGGCTCAACTGCGCGCTTGGGCCGAAGGACATGCGTCCCTATGTCGAGGAGCTGTCGCGCATCGCCGACTGTTATGTATCGTGCCATCCCAACGCAGGCCTGCCCAACGCGTTCGGCGGGTATGACGAAACGCCGGAAATGATGGCCGACGTGCTGGGCGAATTCGCGAGGGCCGGTTTTCTGAACCTGCTAGGCGGGTGCTGCGGCACGACGCCCGACCATATTTCCGCGATGGCCGATGCGGTGCGCGACCTTCCGCCGCGCGAGGTTCCCGATATTCAGCCGATGCTGCGCCTGTCGGGACTGGAGCCCCTGAATATCGGGCCGGGATCGCTGTTCGTGAATGTCGGCGAACGAACCAACGTCACCGGATCCGCGCGCTTTGCGAAGCTGATCAAGGAGAACGACTACGCGGCGGCGACCGATGTTGCGCTGCAGCAGGTCGAAAACGGCGCGCAGATCGTCGACGTCAACATGGACGAGGGGCTGCTCGATTCCGAGGCGGCGATGG
>JAYOEY010000034.1:0-35822 GCA_038116945.1 Rhodospirillales bacterium | reverse complement strand
GACGAGTTACGCCGCCCCGGCCCGCCTCAGAAACTGTCCCGGCGTTTCCCCCGTATGCTCGCCGTGGCTCAGCACCGGCGCGCCGTTGATCAGCACGTGATCGACGCCGACGGCGTACTGGTGCGGGTCCAGATAGGTCGCCTTCTCTGCGATGGTGTCGGGGTCGAACACGGTAATGTCGGCAGCAAAGCCTTCGCGCAGCAGGCCTCGGTCGGCGAGCCCCAGCGCCTTCGCGCTCGCGCCTGTCATCTTGTGAACCGCCGTGTGCAGCGGCAGCAGATCGAGGTCGCGGGCGTAATGGCCCAGCACCCTGGCGAACGTGCCGTAGAAGCGCGGGTGCGGCTTCCCCTGCCCCGTCGTGCCGTAGGGCGCGACCGAGTTGCCGTCCGAACCCACCATCACCTCGGGCGCCTTGATCATGGTCTGGATATCGTCTTCCGAAATCGATGAGACCAGCACGCGGGTTTTGGCGCTGTCCTCGACGATGTAATCCAGCGCAGTGTTGAGGCCGTCCGCGCCGCGTTCCTCCGCGATCTCGGCAATCGTGCGGCCGGCATACTCCGGTTGATCGGGCGAGATCGAAATCCGGATCGCGTCCCAGTCGGGAATGCGGCCGAAATTATTGAGCCCTTCCGCCTCGACCTCTCGGCGGATGCGGTCGCGCACGTCGCGACTGCCGAGCCGTTCCAGCATCTGTTCGATGCCGCCCTCCTGCAGCCAGGCCGGAAACAGGTTCTTGAGCGGGTTGCTGGCCGCCTCGTACGGGTACTGGTCGCAATCGATGGCGACGCCACGCGCCCGCGCATCAGCCAGCAGGTCGATCATCCTCTGCGCCCCGCCCCAGTTGTCGGTGCCGGACAGCTTGATATGGACGATCTGGACATGAACGCCGGTGCGTTCGCCGAACTCGATCGCCTCGGCCACTGAATCGAACACGGTGTTGGACTCGTCCCGCAGATGGGTGAAGTAGCGCGCGCCGTTCGCCTTCAGGATCGCGCCGAGCTCCACCAGCTCTTCGCCCTCGGCGTAGGACCCCGGCGCGGTAAACAGGCCGGACGACATGCCGATGGCGCCGGAGTTGAGCGCCTCGATCAGCAGCGTCTTCATCTGCTCCAGCTCGGGCGGCTCGGGCGGCCGGTCGTCGAGCCCCATCGTCATCAGCCGGAGCGTGTTATGCCCGACCAGCATCGCCCGGTTGACCGAGGTCTGCGGGTAGGTCTCGACATAGTTGGCGTAGGAGGTCTCGAAGAAGGTCAGCCACGGCGCGCTCGGGCTCAGATAGTCCTTTATCAGATCGACCTTTCCGGGAAGCACCGGCGCGCAGCTATAGCCGCAATGGCCGATCACCTCGGTCGTCACGCCCTGCCGCACCTTGCTTTCGCATTGCGGCATCAGCGGCAGCGTCCAGTCGGAATGGGTCTTGATGTCGATGAAGCCCGGCGCGACGACGCGCCCCGCCGCCTCGATGACGGTCGCGCCGCCCGCGGTCAGGTCGGGGTCGATGGCGACGATGCGCCCGTCCCGGACCGCCACGTCAGCACGAATGCCGGGACTGTTCGAGCCGTCGATTACCGTTCCGCCGCGGATAATGAGATCGGTCATGTTGTGTCTCCGCCGTTTTGCGCCGTCCTGCATTAGGTATGCCAGCCGCGCGCGCGCTTGAAGAGGTCGGTGATCCAGTAGATTTGCGCGCCGACGGCGGCGAGCGGCAGCAGGATCCAGACCGCGTCCGCGACAGCGAGGACGAACACGATCACGCAGAAATCGGCGCGGCTCAGCTTGTGGAAAATATAGATTGCCCAGTCGAGCGCGTCCTCGGGCTTGCGCACGTCGGTCGCCTCTTCCTCGCGCGATTTCTGCTCCGGTTCGTTCTTCGCCTTTGCGTACAGCACCAGATCGACGGCATAGTCGATGGTCGCCCCGGCGGTCGCGGCCAGCCCCAGCCAGAGCCACAGCATGTCGCCGGTCGTCTGCCAGACGCCGTAACCCAGCGCCGCGAAGAACGCACCGTCCACCAGCCAGTCAACCAGATCGTCGAAATGCGCACCCCATTCCGACGATAGCTGCTTGAGTCGCGCGATCTCGCCGTCGCAATTATCCAGCGTGTAGCACAGGATCAGCAGCATCCCGCCTGTCACCCCCGCGCCGCGCGTCCCCAGCGTAAAGCACCAGGCGCCCGCCAGCCCGGCGATCATCGACAGCGCCGTGACCTGGTTGGGCGTCAGCGGCGTGCGCACCAGAAACCGCGTCAGGTGCCATGACAGATGCCGCGTCAGCGGAAACAGCTGCGTCGGGCGCGGCAGCGTAACGTCGGGAAGCTGGGGTTTGGGATCGTCCATCGCCCTTTCAATAGGGCGCTGGCAGGGCGGACGCAAGAGAACGGGCCGCCCGCGTTCGCAGAGCGGCCCGCCTTACTCCGGAACCGGCGGCGTCTATTCCTTGTAGAGCGCCTTCTTGAGTACCGGGAACGGCGTCGACAGCTTGTCGCTGATCGCTTTTCCGACGAAGTCCCAGACCGCATTGTTGATCGTATCCAGATAGGCCTTGGCATACTCGCCTTTGAGCGCGATGCGCTCGACGCCGGAATCGAACACCTTCTTGTTGTCGATATCGGCAAGCTTGCGCAGCAGGGCGCCGCTTTCCTGTTCGTACTTGATGGCGAATTCCTCGACCGTCGCCTTGTCCTTGTTGCTCAGCGAATTCCACTTGTCGAGATTCATCGCGACCGCGGTTGAGGACCGCCAGAAACCGGGCTCGTAGCGGTATTTCACATGCTGATGCCACCCGCGCGGCGCAATCCCGCCCTCGGGCCAGGCAAAGCCGACCACCACGCCGCGCTGCAGCGCCGTATAGAGGTCGCCCGCTCCCATATCGACCGGCACCGCCCCCATGCGCTTGAGAAACGGCGTGTAGGCCGCGGTCGAGCGTATGCGGCGTCCGGAAAGATCGAGACCGGTCGTCTTGCTGAGCTCGGCCTTTTCCTTCACGTAGATGTGAAACTCGGACCCGCCCCAGTGCGGCCAGCTGACGAACCGGGCGTTCAGCCCCTTGGCCCATGCTTTCTGGATGTATTTATAGGCGCCCTCCTTGCGGAGCACGTCGGGTCCCTTGTTGGAAAGCAGCAGCAGGCGCGCTTCCGGCACGAGCCCCGCATAGTAGGAGCTCGGGCAGTGGATCATGTCCATCAGCCCGCGCTTGAGAGCACCGCCCTGCTTGGTGCGCGGCGTAATCTCCGGCCCGCCGATATAGTTCAGCGTGACGCCCTTCCGGGCCGCGTTGACGGGATCGTGGAACAGCTCGAAATAGGTTCTCACCTGATCGTCGGTCTTGGTGACGCAGGAGCTGACTTTCAGCGTCACATCGGCGACGGCCGCCAGCGGGAAACTGACGGCGATGGCCGCGCCGAGGAACGACGCGATATTCTTTATGCAAGACATTCGGTTCTCCCTGTTTTATCGGACCAGTGTAATGCGCTTCGCATCGGATTTTTCCATACGACGCGAGTGGTGAAAGCAAATCCCACATAATATTAACAGTCAATAGCAGCGTTTGGACCGGCCGGACGGATTTTCCCCCTCCGGCAGATCGAGGCTTCTGGCAAATCAAAGCCGGGCGGCCTAAAAGAAGCGCCATGAAAATTGCGTCTTATATCGGGCTGCTGGCCGGGCTGGTTCTGCTGACCGCGCTGATCGCCTGGCAGGGGGTCGGCGACATCGCCGGCCTGCTGCTGAATTCAGGGTGGGTGCTGTTGTGGGTCCCGGCCATCTGGTTTCCCACCGTTCTGATGAACGCGCGCTGCTGGCAGCTCCTGTTCGCGCGCGAACACATGCCGAGCTTCTTTCAGGCGTTCTACGCGCAATGGATGGGTCGCGCGGTCAACACGCTGCTGCCGGTCGCCTCGATCGGCGGCGAGGTGGTGAAAGCCCGCGCGCTGGTGCTGTGGGGCGCGGACGCACGCCATGCCAGCGCCTCCGCCGTGGTCGACAAGACCGTGCAGGTCATCACCGTCATCCTGTGGGGCGTGGCGGGCGTGGTGCTGCTGTCTTTCATGGCGCTCGACAACGAACTCGCCATCGCCGCCGCCGCCGGTCTCGCCATTCTGGGAGCCGGGGCCGCCGGATTCTTCGTGGTGCAGCGAGCGGGCCTCTTCCGTATTTTTATCGGTTCGGCGCACCGGATCACCAGAGCCGACTTTCTCGACAATCTGCGCGATACGGCGGACGAAATCGACCGGATCGTCGCCGAACGATACGGCGACAGGACGCGTCTGGTGGCGGCCACCGCCTGGCGCCTCGTGGCGCTCCTGCTGCAGACCGGCGAGGTCTGGCTGGCCGCCCATCTGCTCGGGTTTCCCATCGGCATCCTCGAAGCGATCATGCTCAAGAGCCTGTCGAGCACGCTGAGCGACGCGGCCTTCGTTGTTCCCAACAGCTATGGCGTCCAGGAAGGGGCGTTCGTCGTCCTCGGCGGCCTGATCGGCATGCCGCCCGATACCGCGCTTGCCGTTTCCCTTGCCATCAGGATCCGCGAAGTCCTGATCGACGTTCCGGGCCTGGTGCTCTGGCAGCACACGGAGGGACGGGCGCTGCTCCGGAGGAAGAGAGCGGCTGCGAACGGGACGAATCGGGATTGAGCGGAAACGCTTAAATTCCTGCGTTTGCACGAGAAAAATCGCACCGCGCCGGTTTTCCGCCCTATAGTGCGCCCTATATTGCAATTGTACGAAACCGGCTGACACGTTAGACCTATGCCCACCTGTCCCGTCCCTCTGACGGGCGACGGCGCTCTGCAATCGAGGACATGACGCAGACAATTTTCTATATCGCGTTCGGCCTGTTCGCCTGCTCGGTCGGCTACGTGCTGGTCGCCGTCCTGCGCGCCCTGATGTTCCGCCGCCGCGTTGCAAACGCGCCGCTGGCAGACGGCGCCACGCCTGTCACGGTGATCAAGCCGATCTGCGGGACGGAAGTCGAGCTTCTCGAAAACCTGCGTTCGTTCTGCAGTCAGGATTACGGCGAGTACCAGGTCCTGTTCGGCGTACGCTCGGCGATCGATCCGGCCATCCCCTTCGTCCGGCAGGTGATCGAGGAATTTCCCGACAGGGACATGGAGCTGGTTGTGTCCGACCGGATCATCGGGCCGAACTACAAGATCAGCAATGTCGCCAACATGGCGGAACGTGCAAAGCACGACATACTGGTGATTTCGGACAGCGACATGCGGGTCGACCCGCATTATCTGAAAGCCGTCGTCGCCCCGTTCGCCCGCGACGAGATCGGCGCCGCGACCTGCCTCTATTCCGGACACGCCCGCGGCGGGATCGCCTCGCGTCTCGCGGCCATGTTCGTGAATGACTGGTTCCTGCCCTCGGCCCTAATTCCCGAAGGGCTTGCCGAGCAGAAATACTGCTTCGGAGCGACCATGGCGGTTCGCCATCGGGTGCTCGAAGAAGCCGGCGGTTTCAGGGCCCTCGCCAATTTTCTGGCCGACGACTACATGCTGGGCAAGTTCGTAACGGACTGCGGATACCGGATCGCGCTGATTCCCTGCATCGTCGCCAACGTGATGCACGAACGTTCGATTCAGTCGATCTTTCAGCACGAGCTCCGCTGGGCGCGTACGATCCGCTCGGTACAGCCGGTCGGCTACGCCGCATCCGCCATCACGGAAATCCTGCCGATCTCGATCCTTGCCGGCATTGCGGCCTGGATGACCGGCATGTCGGCGGGCTGGGTCGCCGCCCCCATCGCGCTGGCGCTCGGATTGCGCGTCGTTCTGCACCGCGCGGTATCGACGGCGGGAGCGACGCGCTCGCCCTGGCTGATCCCGATTCGGGATATGCTGTCGCTCGCCGTCCGGATCAGCAGCTATTTCGGGCGTCGCGTCACCTGGCGTGAAAATGCCTTTACGGTGATGGACGACAATCGTATTGAAGTCGCGCCGGACACGATGTCCGCGCAGGAAGTTTCGTCGCAGAGAGCCTGAGGAAAAATTGTCCCAGAACCAAACGGATACAAAGCGCGTCAAGAAGACGCTGTTTCTCAGCCCCCCGACCTATGACGGGTATGATGGCGGCGCGGGATCGCGCTACCAGTGCAAGCGCGAGGTCAAGTCGTTCTGGTACCCGACCTGGCTGGCGCAGCTCGCGGCGCTCGTGCCCGGCAGCCGGCTGATCGATGCGCCGGCACGGGGCCAGTCGCTCGACGATATCCTGCCGCTCGCCCCCGAGTACGAATTCCTGGTGCTGTATACCTCAACCCCGTCCTTTCTGAACGACATCAAGGTCGCGGAGGCCTTCAAGACCGCCAATCCGGATATTCTGATCGGCTTCTGCGGACCGCACGTGGCCATAAACAACGAAAGCTCCATCAGGGCGTCGTCCGCCATCGATTTCGTCTGCGATTCCGAGTTCGATTTCACGATCAAGGAGATCGCCGAGGGCGCGGCGCTGGAAGACGTGGTCGGCATCACGATCCTGAAGGACGGCGAACCGCATTTCACCGGCAAGCGGCCCCTGATCGAGGACATGAACACGCTTCCCTGGGTGACGCCCATCTACAAGGAAAACCTGGTCACCCGGGATTACTACAACGGCTACATGCTGCACCCCTACATGTCGCTCTATACCGGGCGCGGGTGCAAATCACGCTGCACGTTCTGCCTGTGGCCGCAGACCATTTCGGGTCACAACTACCGGACCCGGTCGGTCGACAATATCGTCGCCGAACTCACTTGGGCGCGGGACAATTTCCCGGAAATAAAGGAATTCTTCTTCGACGACGACACGCTGACCGACAACCGCGAACAGTGCGAGGCGCTGGCGCGCGAACTCGGCAAGCTGGGCGTTACCTGGTCGTGCAACGCCAAGGCAAACGTGCCCTACGATCAGCTCAAGCTCATGAAGGAGAACGGGCTGCGCCTGCTGCTGGTCGGTTACGAATCCGGCAATCAGAAGATCCTTCACAACATCAAGAAGGGGATTCTGGTCGAAAAGGCGAAGCAGTTCACCCGCGACTGCCACGAGCTCGGCATCCTCATCCACGGCACCTTCATCGTTGGACTGCCGGGCGAGACCAAGGAAACCATCGAAGAAACCATCCGCTACGCCCAGGAACTCAACCCCAAGACGATTCAGGTTTCGCTGCCGGCCGCCTATCCGGGGACGTTCCTGTACAAGCAGGCCCGGGAAAATGGCTGGCTGGTCGATGAAACGGGCGAGCACCTCGTCGCGAATTCGGGCGTACAGAACAGCGTGCTCGAGTACCCGCATCTCAGCGCCCAGGAAATCTTCGACGCGGTGGACGAGTTCTACAAGCGGTTCTACTTCCGCCCGCGCAAGATGGCTGCGCTGTTCTACGACATGTGCCGCGACTGGGATGTGATGAAGCGACAGGCCCGCGAAGGCGTCGAGTTCTTCCGATTCCTGTGGGGCCGGGAGAACGCGGCCTGAAGCAGCTGATTGTCACGGCCGACGATTTCGGCGCCGATATCGCGGTGAACGAAGCGGTCGAAATCGCGTGGCGCGACGGCATTCTGACAGCGACAAGCCTGATGGTCGGCGCACCTGCCGCCGATGACGCCGTGCGGCGGGCAAAATCGATGGACGGTCTCGGTATCGGGCTGCATGTCGTTGTCGTGCGGGGAAGAAGCATCCTGCCGCACCATGAAATTCAGCCCATCGTCGACCGAGAAGGCCGCTTCGACCGCAATCTGGTGCGGGCGGGTATCCGGTATTTCTTCAGCCCGCGCGCGCGCCGCGCCTTGAGAGCCGAGATCCGGGCGCAGTTCGAGGCATTCGCCGCGACCGGCCTGACGCTCGACCATGCCAATGCGCACAATCACATGCACCTGCACCCGACGGTTCTGTCCATGATGATCGACATCGGACAAGAGTACGGTCTGCGCGCCGTCCGCCTGCCCTGCGAAGCGGGCTCGGTACTGCTCCGTCCGTGGCTGTGGCTGATGAAGAGAAAACTGCGTCAAGCGGGCATTCGACATAACGACCGGCTGATCGGCATCGCGGAGACCGGACGGATGGACCGGCAGACAATGATCGACGCGCTGGATTCGCTGGCGGATGGAACGACCGAGATCATGACTCATCCGGCAACCCGGCCATGGAAGACGCGTGAGGCCGAGGCCGGGACATACCGTTACGACGACGAGTTCGCCGCCCTGATCGACCCGGCCGTCAGGACAGCCACCGAGGCCTCGGGCGCGGAGCGCTGCGCCTTCGCCGGAATCGCCTGATGGAACACGGCTGATGGTGGGAGATTCCTGGACGCATAAAATCGCACGGCAATGCATCCTGCCGCTCGCCGACACGTCGGTCACGCCCAATCACCTGACCACGGTAAGGCTGGTTTCCGGCATCGCCGCCTGCGCCTGTTTCGCCGTGGGCGCGCGCGACTGGGATATCTGGGGCGGCTGGCTGTGGCTGTTCTCGGCCTTCATGGACCGCGCCGACGGCGAACTGGCGCGCGTGACCGGCAAGACATCGCCCTGGGGGCACCGCTACGACATGATCTGCGACATTTCGGTGACGTCGCTGTTTTTCCTGGGATGCGGCATCGGGCTCCGGGACGGATATTTCGGCAACTGGGCGATCCTGATGGGGGCGATGGGAATGGCGGGCGTATTCGCCGCCGAGATCTACGCCGAAGCCATTGACCGGATGAAGGCAGACACCGGCGACAAGGCCTATCCCGGCGTCTGGGGTTTCGATTTCGACGACATCCTGTACCTGTTCGCCCCGGTCGTCTGGCTGGGCTGGCAAATGCCCTTCGTCGTCGGCGCATCGATCGGCGCGCCCGCATTTGCCCTGCTGACGTGGTATAAGTTCAGAACTGAGCGCAAACGCCGACAGACGGACCGGAACGATGGAGACTGAACTCCCGCCTCTGGCGCATCTCGCCATCATCTGGTGCGGCGTCTTCATCGCCATCGTCGCCGCGCGCAAGACCAAGCTGACGCCGGTCCTCTATTATCTCGCCGTCGGTGCGGTCCTGGTCAATGTCGGCGTACTGCCCTCTGAAAGCCACGCCTTCATCCGTGGTTTTGCGGAGGTCGGCATCGTCCTCATCATGTTTGCCCTGGGCTTCGAGGAAAGCACAAGCAACTTCATCACCAGCGTCAAGCGAAGCTGGGGCGTTGCTTTCTTCGGCGGTGTGGTGCCGTTCGCGACCGCCTACCTCGTGGCCGATTATTTCTGGCACGACACCGATATCGCCCTGATCTGCGGGCTGGCCATGACTGCGACCTCGGTCTCGCTCGCGATGGTGTCTCTCAAGGCCGAGAAGCTGAACGGGTCTCGCGCCGCAACGGGGATCATGACGTCCGCCGTCCTCGAGGATATCGCCTCGCTGGCGCTGGTCGCGATTCTGGTACCGCTCGCCACCGGCGATGCCGAGCCCGACGCGTCGACCATCACGCCCATCGTCGGCAAGGCCGTCCTGTTCTTCGTCATCATCCTGGTTCTGGGCACGGTCATCCTGCCACACGAACCCGTAAAATGGCTGGCCCGCCTGCCGATTATCGGCAAGCTGGGAGTCAAACACCTGTTCGCCTTCGGTGAAGGGGAACACGCGACGCTTGCCGCCCTGACGATCGCCGCGGTCGTCGGCGTCCTCGCCCATTCCTTCGGGTTTCATCCTGCCGTCGGCGCTTACATGGCCGGTCTGATCCTGAAAGAGGAATATTTCCATTTTCTCGATCATCCGAAGACCAACTACTACGACAACACCAAGCGCGTCGTCGACAATGTCGCTTTTTCCTGGATCGGCCCGGTGTTTTTCGTCGATCTCGGAACCAAGATCGTGTTCGACTGGGAAATCGTCGTATCGGTCATCCCCGAAACCATCGCTCTGACCGCCGGAATGCTGATCGCGCAAATCGTCTCGTCCTCGGTCGCCGCGCGCTACACGGGCGGGTTTTCGTGGAACGAAGGCCTCATGATGGGATTCGGCATGCTGGGGCGCGCCGAACTCGCTTTCGTCGTGATGGACATCGCTTTCGTACAGAATCCGATCCTGTCCCGCGAAGCGTTCTATACGCTGATGTTCACCTGCTTCTGGCTAAACGTCGCCGTACCGGTCACCATCGCATGGTGGAAACCGTACTATACCGGCGAAAAGAAGCTGAGAGGCGATTCTTCCTAACCCAGCCACTCCTTCATGTTCGCCTTGTGCTCGTCATTGCGCATCAGGCGTTTCATCATGTCGCCCGGAGCGGGTGTCGTCAGTTCTTTCGGCGGCACCCCGTCGCGGAGCGCCTTCAGCGTGTCGTAGGTCGCCTTGACCGCCGCCTGAAAGGGCTGATGGCCCTGCAGGGCGATCCGCACGCCTTCTTTCGCCAGATCGTCCAGCGCGCCGAGCGACGCCGCGGAACCGCCGAGGAAAATCGGCAGCTTTACTTCCGACGCGACGGTCTGAAGCTGATCGAGGGTCTTGATGCCAGACATGAAAATCGCGTCGACGCCGGCTGCCTCGTAAGCCTTGATGCGAACGATCGTGTCCTCGAGGCTTGTAATGCCGGGCGCTCCGGTCCGACCCGCGATGACAAGAGACGAATCCTGACGCCCGGCGAGCGCGGCCTTCATCTTGCCGACCCCTTCCTCCACCGGAATCAGGTGCGTTTCGCCGACCGTACCGAACGCCTGCGGCAGCAGCGTGTCCTCGATGGTCAGAGCGGCGACGCCGGCGGTTTCGAGCTCCTCGACCGTGCGTTTCACGTTGAGCGCGTTGCCGTAGCCGTGATCGGCATCGACCAGCAGCGGCAGGTTGTCGGTCGCCCGGTTGATGCGATAGGCCTGCGCGGCGAACTCGGTCAGTGTCAGCAGAACGATATCGGGCGCACCGAGCACGGCGAGCGAAGCGACCGATCCGGCATACATCCCGACCTCGAAGCCGATTTCCTCGGCGATCCGGCCGGATACCGGATCGAAAACCGACCCCGGATGGTAGCATTTGTCGCCTTCGATAAGCGCGCGGAACGCCTCGCGCCGCGGTGTCCAGTGCATGACAATCTCCCAGAAGATATTTGAAACCCGTCCGTCGCACGCTATCCCTGCGGACCGTTTCCGGCAAGCGGGCCCGGCGCCCTTGCGGCCGCGAACCGCACGTCGTATCACCGGCACGGTTCAGAATGGGAGAAACGACATGGCCCGCTTTTACGAGCCCGACATGGGCAGCGCCCCCGACAACCCGTTCGCCCGCGGCTCAGACGGAAAACTGGTGCGGCGCGCCTTCTGGCTCGACATGAGCGACCGGTCGCTGGTGCTCGCCATGACCCAGGGTCTGGGCCGACCGCTCAGCAACGAACAGAAGCGCATGCATCTCGCCGATATCGGGCGCGATCACCTGATCGACCAGATCTGTACCGTCGAAATCCTGCCGCCGGAAAAATAACGCAGGCGCGGGATCAGTCGCCGCGATTGATGATCTGGTCCAGTTCCTGCGTCAGACGGTTGATCTCGAACTCGGCCCAGAGCGGCAGGTGGTCGCTGATTTCCTTCTCCGCGCCCTCTTTGCCCATTTCCTGGAACAGGACATCGCCGAACGGCACGACGTTGAGCTTTCCGGTAGGAACGAAGCTCTTTCGGTCCCACCAGACAATCTTGTCGTAGGTCTTGTCCCGCCGATAGTTCGTCTTGAGCGATTTCAGTTTTGCCGGCATGACGAATTTCTCTTTTACCAGCGCATTGAAGAACGCATCGCCTTCTTCCTCGATATTGAAGTCGCCGACCACGAAGAAATCCCGGTCGAAGACCTTGTTCCGTTCCGTCTTTGCGCGGCGGGCGATGAACTTCGCAAGCTGAGAAATTTCCTTTTCCCGCTCGGCGCGCTCCGCTTTCGTCTTGCCGTAATAGATATGCGCCGACGCCATGACAAAATCGAACCGCCCGGCGCGGAACGATGCGCAGTAAGGCATCCGGTGAAGCTGATACCCTTTGTGACTCTTCGCCGAAACGTTAAAGCCGATCTCGCACACCAGACCGGTCGGAATCACGGTGCGCTTGTCATAGAGAAAGGCGAACCGTTCGCTGTTCCCTGTGGGGTCGGACACGAGAATCCTGTAGTTGCCCGGCAGCTTGGACTGAAGTCGTTGAAGACCGCGCAGATCGGTTTTCACTTCCTGCAGGGCGATGACATCGAACCGTTCGCAGATATCGGCGATGTACTGCAGCGCCCGCTCCGAATGGCGGTTGGAAAACTGTTCTATATTCCAGGTGGCAATGACGAGATTCACATCCACCTGTCGAGGCGGGACTCTGTACGGCCCCGAATCCATCAGGGCCATCAGGTCCTTTCGTTCCTTTGCGATAGTCGCAGCGGATACCGGCATGAGTCACTCCCCCAGGCTTGCTGTCTGCAACCGAAGGTTATCATAGCGGCTCCCCTTCTTCATCGTTCTACTTTGGCGAAGCGCGTGATACACAGCGCGTCATGCTCCGCATCGAAGACCTGACATACCGGATCGGCAAACGAACCCTGATCGACCGCGCCAGCGTCGATATTCCTTCAGGCCATCGGGTCGGGCTGGTCGGCCGCAACGGGGTCGGAAAGACGACGCTGTTGCATCTGATTACCGGCGCGCTCGAAACCGATCAGGGTCGGATCGACTATCCGGAGACGTGGCGAATCGGGATCACGCGTCAGGAGGCGCCGTCAGGAAAGCTGAGTCTCACGGATACCGTGCTGGCGGGCGATCGCGAACTGGCGCGGCTGACCCGCGAGGCCGAAACCGAAACCGACCCGATGCGAATAGCCGAGATTCACGCCCGGCTGCAGGAAAAAAATGCCCATTCGGCGCCCGCCCGCGCCGCCCGCATTCTCGCCGGTCTTGGCTTTACCGAAAAAGACCGCCAGCGCCCCTGCGACGAGTTTTCCGGCGGCTGGCGCATGCGGGTGGCGCTTGCCTCCCTGCTGTTTTCCGAGCCAGACCTCCTGCTGCTCGACGAACCGACCAACCATCTCGATCTCGAAGCGACCATGTGGCTGGAGGATTACCTGCGCCACTATCGCGGCACGGTGATCATCGTCAGCCACGACCGCGGACTGCTGAACCGGGTGCCGCAGGACATCCTGCACCTCGAAGGCGCCAGGCTGACGATGTATTCGGGCGGTTACGACCGGTTCGAGACGGCGCGGCGCGCGAAAATCGAGCAGATGGAAAAGGCGCGCATCCAGCAGGACCGCGAACGCGAACGGATCCGCGCGTTCGTCGAGCGCTTCCGGTACAAGGCGACCAAGGCGCGGCAGGCGCAGTCGCGTCTCAAGATGCTGGAGCGGATGCAGCCGATTCCGGATTTCACGACCGATGGCATGGGTGGATTCGAGTTTCCGGATCCGGAAACCCTGCCCCCGCCCCTCCTCCGCCTCGACGAGGTTACGGCCGGGTACGACGGCAAAGCTGTGCTGAACCGGATGACGATCAGGATCGACGCCGAGGACCGGATCGCGCTGCTGGGCGCCAACGGCAACGGCAAGTCGACCCTGATCCGGCTTCTGGCCGGCAGGCTGGAACCGATGTCGGGGGAGGTCGGTCGGCACCGGAAGCTCAAGATCGGCTATTTCGCGCAGCATCAGGCGGACGAGCTGGATTTCGACGACACGCCGGTCCAGGCGCTGGCGAGACGAAGGCCGGGAGATATCGATGAGCGGCTCCGTTCGCAGCTCTGCCGTTTCGGCTTTTCTCAGGACCGCGCCGACACGCCGATCGGATCGCTTTCAGGCGGAGAGAAAGCGCGCCTGCTGTTCGCGCTGATGACATCCGATGCTCCCCACATACTGTTGCTGGACGAGCCGACCAACCATCTCGAAATCGCCGCCCGCGAAGCGCTGGTGCAGGCGATCAACGCCTACGAAGGCGCCGTCATCATCGTCAGTCACGACCCGCACGTCCTGGAGCTGACGGCGGACACGCTGTGGCTTGTCGCCGACGGGAAGGTCGAGCCGTGGGAAGACGATCTGGAAGCATATCGCCAGTATCTGCTGGCCAATAGCCGGAGGGAGGAAACCGTCGTCTCGTCAGCGCCGGGCAACGACAGGCGCGACGCCCGTCGGCGCGCGGCGGAACGCCGGCAGGGAATGGCGCCCCTCCGCCGCGAGGTGGAAAATGCGGAAAAACGGATTGCGTCGCTGGAAACGGAAAAGGTCCGTTTGCAGCAGGCCCTTGCCGACCCCGCTCTTTACAACGGCGCGTCCGATCGCCTGATCGCGCTGCAGAAGGAACTGGGATCGGTGGAACGGGACCTGGAGGATGCCGAGGAGCGCTGGATCGCCGCGCACGAGGCATACGAGGCGGCCGAAAGGGCAAACGCATAACAGAAACGGGCCGGTCGATGACCGGCCCGTCCGTATCGATTGTCCTTCAAAGATCAGGCGTGCGCCTTCTCCTCGTCGGGGTTGAGGCTCCTCACCGGCGGTTCCGGCGTCCCCGGCGCGGGCAGGACATCCTTGGTCGCGCCGCCCCAGCCGAGTTCGGTGATATCGAAGATCACACCGTTGGGATCCCTGTATTTTTCTTCGTAGAACATGGTCCTTGTGTCGCCCTTCTGCGGGCGGCCCATGAGGTAGCTCGCGCCGGCATCCTCGACCTTCTTCTCCGCCTCTTCGAGGTCGTCGACCCAGAAGCCGAGATGGTGCAGCCCGACGAATTCGCGGGGCCCCTGGTCGTCGTTCTTGAAGGCAAGCAGCGCGACGGTGATCACGCCATCGGACACATAGCACCCCGTGGCGAGCGGCGAGTTGGTGCGACCGACAAGCTTCATGTCGAACGCATTCATGTAGAATTTCGCGGTGGCCTCAGGATCGGGGACCGACATCGCGAGGTGACGCAGTTTAGCCATCGTTGGACTCCTTTCAGGACCTGTACATGTTCGAATTTGCGATCAGGATAGACCAGACTGGGGGCATTTGCACGATTTCGAGCGCTATTTCCTGTTGGGAAACAGACGGGGGTCGTCGAGCACCGCGCCCAGTCGCTGCGCGCCGTAGGCAATGGCCTGCGTATCCCAGGCCATGGAATTCTGCGAGGTCGCGGCGCGCACGTCCCGAAGCGCCCTCTGGTACGGGCTGTCGAAACCGAGCCCGCGCCCGCCCGCCAGCGGAAACAGCCGCTCGAGCGCCCTGACGCACAGCTGGCCGGCGAAGGCGCTGTTGCGGCGCCAGCGGGCCCGCTGATCCTGGGTCGGCGGTGTCGGTCCGGCGGCGGTCGTCTGCGAATCCTCGATATCCGCCAGATGCACCAGCCGCGCGGCATCGATTTCGGCGCCCCCTTCTGCGATGCGGACCTGCACCGTCGGCTGGTCGCCGAGCCTGACGCCCTGAACGGAGGTCCTTGTCGCCAGATCGGCCTCGATCGCTTCCAGACCGCCATAGGCGATGCCGAGCGCCGATCCGGCATATTGCTTGTTGCCGATGGCGAAGAACGGCATCTTGTAAATCGGGTGCGGATTGACGTCGCTGCCCGGCGTCGGACCGCCCGTCGCGTCAGTCGCCGCAAGCCCCCGATGGCGCGGAACGAACACCTCGTTCACCCGGAACGACCGGCTTCCGGTTGCCGCCAGCCCGCTGACGAACCAGTCGTCGACAATCTCGAAATCCTCTTTGGGCACCAGCGCGAAGAAATGCCTGGGCGGACCGCTTTCCTGCCTCACGAAGAGCTGCAGGTTGGACCAGTCGGCAAAATCGACGCCGCTGCAGAAGCTCCATTGCCCGTCGACAACCCAGCCGCCATCGACCTCCTTTACGGTCGCCCCCTTGCCGGGAAAGCTGGAGGCGATCAGCGCATCGGGATTTTCGCCCCAGACATCGTCCTGCGCCTGCTCGGTCTTCATGCCGTTGATCCAGCTCTGCCCGGTCAGGTTGCTGAAAACCCAGCAGGCGGAACCGTCGGCCCGGCCGATCTCGGCGCAGAGATCGATGATCGTGGAAAAATCCATCTCGTAGCCGCCATAGCGTTTCGGCTGAAAGATTCGATAGAAGCCGGCATCGACGAACATTTTCTGGGTATCGTCGTGAAGGCGCCGGTTGGCCTCCGCTTCCGGCGCGCGTTCGCGGATCACCGAAAACATGTCGCGCGCCCGCCCGATGATTTCTCTCTTCAGCGCGTCAGGGTCCAGCAATCTGTTGTCCGGCATCGTCCCCCTCCGCTATCCAGACCTGGCTTACTTGTTGATATAGGCAATGAACACGAGCAGCTTATCAACATTTCCGTCATCGTCGACCATCGGAAGCATGATGTCTTCGCCGGACAGGTACTCGGCGTGAGGGCCGACATAGGGAATCCTGCTCAACAAAGGCTGTTTCGTTTCCACCACCCTCTCGCAGGCCCGCCACACGCTGCCGCCGGCGCCCTGTATCGGGATTTCCGAAATTCTGCGGTTGGTCCAGTCACCGCTCCAGTGCTCAACCACGCCGGTGCCGATGACCCGGTATCGGAAATCCCTCGGGTCGTTCAGGACGTCGAGCAAAACAATATTCGGCATGATCGGAGCGATATCGAACGGGTTGAAGTCGCAACGACGCGGCAACAGGCCACCGGGCCGGAAACACGACTGCCAGTACGTAAATCCATCCTTGAGAATACGCGATCGCTTCTCGAGAACCGTCAAAAAGCGCGGTTCGTCGCCCGGATCAAGCGACTCGCCGATATCAATATCTTCGGACGTCAAAATACGACCTCGTCCACTTCTGAAACGGGGCTGTTCTTACACGAACGGCCCCACCGGGTCCATCCCAAGCCCGGCTCTCCCCGCATTGACATCGGCAAATTCCGGGGTCAGCACGAAGTGGCTTCTGAGTACGTGAATATCCCGGAAGGCCCGCTGCAGCGCGTTGCCTTCCATCGCGACGCCGGTACCCGCATCGCAGAACAGGTCGTAGACCACCTCGGCGCAAACCCGGATGATTTCGACCATTTTCGCCCGGTAAAAGACCCGGTTTTCCACGGAAATCCTGTCTCCGCTCTCGATTTCCGACTTCAGCGACCGCGCCGCGTCGATCATCATCGCCCTCGCCGCGTCGATGCGAACCCGCGCCCGTCCCAGCCTCGCCTGGGAGGCCGGCCAGCCGGACTGTGCAGACGGCATGCGCGCATTCGTCCGGTTCGCCAGCCGTTCGCGATAGGCGCCGTACGCGCATTCAGCGAGCCCGACCGCCGGTGCGGCAACAACCATGCCGAACAGGGTCGAATTGGGATTTCCCTGATACATCGGCCCGTGATTGACCGCAGCGCCCGGTATTCCGTCCCGCTCAGCCTCGCGGAAACACATGATCCGGTCCTCCGGCACGAACAGCCCGTCCAGAACGGCTGTCTTGCTGCCGGTACCCTTAAGCCCCATGCAGAACCAGTCGTCGTCGATCGCGACCTCGCTTTGCCGCAGAAGACAGGTGAGCACGCGGGGCGGGCCGTCGCGAACGTCCGGGTCCTTGGCGCTGAGCTGCAGCCAGTTGGCATGGTCGATGCCGGAGATATAGGGCCAGCGACCGGTCAGTGTTACGCCTCCCTCGACCCTTTCGGCGAAAACCGGCGCGCCCATGACCAGACCGGAAAAAGGCGGGCATCCATCGGCAATCACCATGTCCTGGACATGCGGAGGATAGAGCCCCAGCAGAAAATTCTGGTATCCGACCAGCCCCTGCACCCAGGCGGACGAGCCGCAGCCTTCCGCCAGAATGCCCGCGACTTCGAGATGGGTTGCAATATCCAGCCCAAGCCCGCCGAGACGGGGCGCCATCACAATGTGAAACAGTCCGGCTTCCATCAGCCGGTCATGGACCGCCGGCAACAGGGCTCGCGCCGCTTCGGTTTCCGCCGCCTTCTCCGCGAGAAACGGAACAAGCGTGCGAGCCCGTTCAAGAACCTCTTCCCGGCCTGCAACGATCGGGCGCGCCGACGTTCCCTCCATCATCCGGTTATCGACGGGAGATGCGATTTGGGCCGGCGCCCCGACTTTGGCTCTTCCGAGCCGGGTGGCGGCGGGCCGACGCGCTGCAAATCGATGATCTCGACCCCGTTTCCGTCGGGATCGAGAAAATAGGCGTGCCGGCCGGAAAAACTGTTGTGGCCCTCGTCGTCATAGAGGTCGATCTCGACCCCGTTCGCCTCCAGCCAGGCCATCGCCGAGTCGAAGTCCGCGCCGTCGACAATAAAAGCGTTGTGGATCAGCGTATCGCGGGGCCGGTTGGGCGGCTGATGGTAACCGGTACGGGACAGCACGAAATACTGTTCGCCGACCTGCATGAAGACGGTTGTCTCGTTCTGCCGCCAGTAGCTGCAGCCGAGAATTTTTTCATAGAACGCGCGCGATTTTTCCAGATCGGTCACGCTGATCGTGAAATGCAGAATGCCCGTCGGCCTGATGGGTTTCGGTTCGGTCCAGGCAACGCTGTCATGCCCCTCGAAGGCGGCGCTTTTCAGTTCGGTCATCTTGTTTCCCCTTGTCAGGCGGTCATCAGGGCCTGTTACCCGGACGGGTTTTGGCATCCAGCAGCACGAACACGATACGGCAGGTCTCATTGCTGCGGTTGATCCAGCTATGGTTTGTCGCCTGCTGGATCATCACGTCGCCGGCCTTCATATGGACCTCGTTGCCGTCATCCAGTTCCATATCGATCTCGCCGTTCAGACAGATGACGTAATCAACGGTGTCCGTGCGATGCATCCGGCCCGGCAAACCCGCGGGATAGTCGATCACCCGGCACCAGCTTCCGCGGGGCGGCGGCTCGATCTCGTTGTCGCGCAGCCCCACATCCTCCGCCGTCCAGACTTCGGCCGGCGTCTCGTCGGTGCCCCAGATCATGGTCGAAACATTGCCGCGCGCCCGCTTGACCCGCTGCGGCGCTGGCCCGTCATGCATGACGATCGCCTTTCCGTTCGCGTCATGCGTCGTCACGATGCGGCGCAACGGCGGCAGCGGCGGTTCGCCGTCGATCGGCGCCAGCGGCGCAAGCGGCTGCGCCCCCGGCCCGATGCGGCGCTCGTCGGCAGGTTCTTTCGAATCGATCAGCGCGAAGGCGATACGGCATGTCTCCGTACCCCGGTTGATCCAGCTGTGGTTGGTGGCAAGCTGTACCAGGATATCTCCTGCCTTCACCGTAATTGTCAGCCCGTCATCCATCTCCATGTCGCATTCGCCCTGCATGCAGATGGCGTAATCGATGGTCTCGGTCCGGTGCATGCGGCCCGGCGCGCCGGGGGGGAAATCGACGATGCGAAACCACGACCCGTTGGGCGGCGGCTCGATGATATTGTCCCTGTCGCCGAAATCGTCATCGGTCCAGACCTCCGCTGGACACTCCTCTGATCCCCAGATCAGGCTCGAAACGGTCCCGCCCGGCCGCACGTTGCGGCGCGGCGGCTCGCCGTCCATGGTGATACAGGCACGCCCGTTGGCGTCGTATCCGGTGACGATGCGCCGCAGCGGCAGGATGTTCTCATCGGCCATTGATTTTCTCCCAGTCTATTTCAGTCTTCCAGCGGCGCAGGGCCGCCTTCGGGCGCATCCACATCGAAGGCGCACAGAAACACCGCGATCATGACGTAAAACCCGATGAGCGCGACAAGCTCGACAGTCGCGGGCTCGCCGAACCGGGCGACGATTTCGTCGTAAAGCGGCTGCGACAGCGTCCGGTTGCGCACCATGTCGAGCGTTGCGTCGTACACCAGCCGTTCGTCATCGTCCGAAAAATCCGGCGTCCGGCGGGTACGGATCGCCTCGACGATTTCTTCGGCCACCCCGACCCGGACGGCGCGGGCGGCATGAATAAACCATTCGTAATGCGCCGTGTATTCGCGGGCGATGACGATGATCGCCAGCTCCTTGAGATTGTGCGGAACGCGGGTATCGGACAGCAGGTGATGAACCATGTCGCCGATCCGCTCGCCGATATCGGGGGCGTGAAGCCCCACGGCAAACGGCCCCCGCACCTGCCCAACGCTGCGCTGGCCGGCGATTTTATCGTGCAGGGCCTTCTGCTCGGCGGTCATGTTTTCGGGTGAAACCAGCTGGATCCGAGTCATTGCGCGCTCCCTGTCGTCTTCTTTCCGACAGATTGCCCGATGGCCGGCGTCCCGGCAATCCGGGAACTTGAATAGACTTTGCGAAGCGGTTTAACCGGTAATGGTTGCGGTGGCCCGTGCCTCGGCAAGATCGACGCGCAGATTTGCCAAACGCTTTTCGTAAATCGCCACGATTGAAGTATTATTGTCCGAATTCGCCTCCTCGAGGTCGGACTCGATCAGAGCGATCTCCTGTTCTAGCTTGAGAACACGATTCCGAGTCCCCAGCTCCAGCGAGTCCCGTTCCTTGGCGACCGGCGCGATGGTCGCGCGGGTCAGGCGTGTCGCGACTCCGCTGGCTGAAGAAATCGTAGCGCCGAGATCGAATCTCGGCATCTCGAATTTGGCGAAATAGGCAGCCTGCTCCGTTCTCAGGGTCCCCTTTGCATTGGAAATCCCGGTCTCCAGATCGGCGATCAGAACCGGAATATCGTTAGGGCGATCGCTCCATTTATCTTCCAAGTCGAAGATGTTCGCTTTCAGGGCGGCAGAAGCATTGTGAAAAATTGCAACGAATTCGCGCTGCCCCATCCAGGCGGCGATCGCGCGGTGGACGCCGATCAGCGAGGTCAGAATAGCGCTGATCAGGACCGTCATGACGGTGGCGTCAAAGTCGCCGTAAGCCAGAACCAACGAGAAAATCAGCGTCACCGCCGGGATTGCGATCAGTAAGACAATGCTCCATTTACGAAATTCATTCTGCTTGCACATTTCGCGGCTGCGGGCCGCCTCATACCAGATGACGGCTAAATGATTGTGGCGCACGAATTCATCGACCAGCCGGGCAATCTCGGCGCGGGTCTGCGGATCTTCGATGTCACGATACCGTAACCCGAGGCGGGCGCAGAATTTCTTGCGCAGCGCCGCCAGGTCGCCCTTTTCCCGCCGATTGCTGTCCTCGAAGCTGTATCTTTCGATCATCGGTCAGGCTTGGGCTTCTTCGATCAGATCGGCCAGCGCGCCGGCAAAGGTCGCGGCTGCCGCAAATTGCTGATCGGCCTGCACCTCTTCATGCAGGCGACGAAGGCTATCCTTGAAATCCTCAACTTGGTCGTCGCTCGGGGGCTCGACCTCGACATCAGATGCCTGGTCATGAAAGTCCGCGAACGCCTCCGCTACCTCGTTCAGCATTTCGTCCGCGTGCTCCTGGTTCCGTTGCAGCGTGAGTTCGACGTCGAGATCGCGGACGATGCTGTCGATCTCGCTCCACGTCATGCCCTCGTAAACCGTTACCGGGTCGATCTGAGCATTTCCGGCAAGGTTGGCATTGAGGACACCGGACGCCCGCGCCATGAGGTTCAACTGATATTCGGAAAGAGCCATCGCCTTGATCCTCTAATGGTTCAAAATCCTAAAACGCTCGCCGGCGTCAGCTTCCGGGCTTCGCGTTCTCGACGATCTTCTTCAACTCGCCAGCAAAAGCCTGCAAAACCTTGAAATCGGACAGCGCGTCGGAGGGTTTGGCGAGCTTGTCCAGCTTCTTCCGCACCGCTTCGAGCTTCTTTTTCTGGGAGTCGAGCTTGGCAAGTTCTTTTAGAAGATTTGCCCGCAAGTCCGCCCGGCGCTGCGAAATCGTCCGATGAAAGGTGAAATCCTCAGCCACCCCTTCAAGAACGAACTTGATCGTCATCGCCATATGTTTGGGCCGTGCGTCCAGAACCATGGACTCCGCCGCCAGCCTCGCCTCCCGGTTTGCCGTGTTGACGATCCGGCCATAGAGAAGGGTGTCCGTTACCTTCCTTGGGGCGCATTTTTTCTTTTTGTCGCCGGCGGCTATCGCGGCGTCTGAATCGGGACACACGGTCCCGAGAAGAATCTCCACCAGTTTCGCCTGCTCCTGAGCGTAGAACGCCTTCTCGGCGGCGATTTTTGCAGCGATGCCCTTCTCGTAGGAAGAAAGCGCCTTGGAGGTATTGGCCGCCACATCACGTGCCGCCTGGTTTCCGGTGCAGCCGGCCGTCAGGATAACAACCGCCAGCAGAGCAATACGAAGACGTGTCGATTTAGAAATCATGGCTTTTCTCATCGAATTAATTGGCAATGGCGACGAGGGCGGCGGCCTGCGCCAACCTCAGAATATTCGCCAGATGCTCGGGCTTCAGGCCGCCGCGTTCGTAAGCGACCAATCCTTCGAGGCCGCTACCGGCGAGCGTATGCCAGACGTCATCCGCGTTTCGCGAACGGTGGATCGACCTTTCGTGGCTCAGGCGGGCCAGTTCGAGTCTGAACAATGCCGCGGAACGTTTGATGATAGATCGGGCAAGGGCCTGATAACGGAGGCTCAAAAGCCGGTCATGGACGTTATTGATTTTTGTCTTGTTTTGCCCGCCTGCCGGTCCGCCGGACTCCAGGTAACCCTGGATAGTTTCCTTTTTGGCTAGCCCACTCTTCGTCGCCAGCTTGACGAGCTCACTCGCGAGTTCCATTTCGAGCAGCGTCTTTTCAAACACTTCAGCCCTGCTGCGAAGGTGGCCCAGTTGCTCTTCCGCACGCTTTTGTTCGGCTTGCGCCAGCTTGAGACCCAGATTGGCCAGTTCCACGGCCAAACCGGGCGCCTTGAGAATCGGATTGAAAGCGATCGGAAGACGCTGGTTTTTCCGGTCGGTGGCCGGGCAGGATGACTTGGCCGCGTCCTTGGGCTTTTTGTCATCATCGTCGGGTTTCTTGCCCGGCTTCAAAAAGTCCTTGATCTTCCGCTTCTTGTCCTTGCCATCGGCGCCCTTGAAGGCGACCTCCTTTTCCGCGAAACCCTTCGCCAGATCGAAGGCAGATCCAAGCGTCAGATTGCCTGCCGTTATCCCCGACTTCAACTTCGGCCCCTCAGCCAGCAGCACATGGAAGAAAGCGGTCTGCGCGTTCCACTCGGTCACGGTGGCCTTGGCGCACGTCAGGCCTTCCTTCGCCGCCTTGACTGCTGTTTTTGACGCCTTGATCTCCTCGTTCACGTTATCGGTCTTCGGCGCGTCGACACCCATCTCTTGACGGAGTTGAACATTCAGTTCCTCTATCTCTTTCCGAATCTTCTTTCTGTCCTCCCTCAACCACTCCCCAGTGGCCGTGGGCAACTTGGTGATGAAAGCCGTATCCGCATTGGCAGCCAGTTCGGCGATCAGCCAGTCCTCTTCTTGTTTGAAACGTTCGAGATTTTGCAGCATCGCCGCGTAGAGCTCGGGCGCCTTCTCACGGTAGGACGCGAGTTCGTCGCGTGCAGTTTCGGCAGTTTTCAGCCTTTCTGCATTGTGGACATGGCTGGGCAGTATGCCGCAACCGGCCAGCATCGCGATGGCCGCGCCACACGCCATGCCCTGTACGGCGCGATGCCCAATGGCACAGCGGTTCGTTGAATTTAGAACGATCATCTTCTCCCCCGTTATGACATTCTTGTCGCGCAGTGCGCCGAATAGCGACGCCGCCGAATCTGCTTTTTGAAAATGTTACCTATTCTGAGACAGGGCCGGTGTGAACTAATTCACATCGGCCAAAAATTTATGCGGCATACCACTGTCCGCATTGGCACCGATGTAGAAAAACTCTCTAAGTTCGCTCATTATCTAATGAACCTATCAACACGGAGGCCGAAGATGGGCAAGGTTCTGACCGATACGCAGGTCGCGCAGTACAACCGGGACGGATTTTTCCATCCGGTGGACATCTACACGCCGGAAGAAGCCGCCCGTCTGCACGAAAAATTCGCGGCGATGGAGAAACATCTCGGCTACGAGCCGCAGGAGCGCTTTCGCGTAAAGGCGCACCTGCCGTTTCCCTGGCTGTGTGACGTCGTCCGCAACGAGAAAATTCTCGATGCCATCGAGGACGTGATCGGGCCCGACATTCTGTGCTGGGGTGCGTCGTTCTTCTGCAAGCCGGCCCACGACGACCGCTATGTTTCCTGGCACACCGACACTTTTTTCTACGGATTCGAGCCGGCGGAAACGATCACCGCCTGGCTGCCATTCAACGATTCGACGGTCGAGTCCGGATGCGTCCGGTACCTTCCGGGCACGCACAAGCAGGTGACGGTTCACGAGATCAGGCAGGACGCGAAGAATCTCGTTTACGGTCAGCATGCGCTGGGCGTGGATGAATCGAAGGCGGTCGATGCCGAAGTCCGGGCCGGCCAGATCGTACTGCATCACGAGAGCGTTGTTCACGGCTCCGCCCCCAACAACGCAGACCATCCACGCATCGCAATTTCAATCCATTACGCGGCGCCCCATGTCCGGGAAACCAGGTTCGACGGTGCGACCGCAATGGTGGTGCGCGGCAGAAATACCGGCGATCACTGGGGTATCGATCCGGAACCGAAGGAAGATTTCGACCAGGCCTGCATCGACTGGATGGATGCCACGCGGGCGAAATTTACCGGCGCAACCTCGGCCAAGATCGCGGCCGGGGGCCGAAGCTGATCAGGGGAAACGACAATGGGCAAGGTACTTACAGACGAACAGGTCGCGCAGTTCGATCGCGACGGTTTCATCTTTCCGATCAATGCGTTTTCGCGCGACGAGGCCGCGGGTTTCTACGGGAAATTCCTCGCGATGGAAGAAAAGCTCGGGCATGAGCCGCAGAAACGCTTCCGGATCAAGGCGCAGCTGCCCTTCCCCTGGCTGTGCGACATCGTGAAAAACGAAAAAATCGTCGACGCCGTCGAAGACATCATCGGCCCCAACATCCTGTGCTGGGGGGCGTCGTTCTTCACCAAGAAGGCCAACGACCCGCGTTTCGTTTCCTGGCACACCGACAGCTTCTATTACGGGTTCAAGCCCGCGGAAACCGTCACCGCCTGGCTGCCGTTCAATGATGCGACGATCGAATCCGGCTGCATCCAGTACATCCCCGGCAGCCACAAGCAGGTCACGGAGCACGAGATCATCGAGGACGAGAACAATCTCGTGCAGCAGGGTCAGAACGCGATCAACGTCCCGTTGGAAAAGGCAATCTATGCCGAGCTCGACGCCGGTCAGGTGGTTCTCCATCACGAGAGCGTCGTGCACGGATCCGGCCCCAACAACGCCAACCACGCGCGGATCGGTTTTTCCATCCACTACATTGCGCCGCACGTGCGCGAAACCCGCTTCGAGGGCGCAACGGCGATGCTTCTGCGGGGCGAGAATATCGGCAACAACTGGGGCATCGATCCCGAGCCGAAGGAAGATTACGACCCGGTCTGCACCGAATGGATGGATGAGACGCGGGCCAGGTTCACCAACTCGACGGCCAGCAAGATCGCGGCCGGCGGCCGAAGTTAGACGGGGAAGCAACCATGGCGGAGATGGCGCAGGCGGCGGTTCTCACCGCCAGACGGACGTTTGACTATCGCGAGGTAGCGCTGCCCGACATTGGCCCCGAGGAAGGCCTGCTGAGGGTCGAGGCCGCGGGGCTGTGCGGCACCGATCACGAACAGTATGACGGGCTGCTCGTCGGCGGGCCGCTCGGCACGCTGCCGATCACGCCAGGCCACGAAATTCTCGGATTTATCGACAAGGTCGGCGCGGCCGCAGCGAAACGCTGGGGCGTCCGCGAGGGCGATCGGGTGATCATGGAAACCTCGATACCCTGCGGCGAATGCCTCGCCTGCCATGATGGCCGCCCGATTTTCTGCACGCGCGGCTGGGGATACGGGCTGCGCCGCGGGTTCGACGAACCGCCCCATCTGTGGGGCGGCTACGCGACACACCTGTACCTGCATCCGCAAGCACGCCTTCACAAGGCGCCATCGAACATTCCGACAGGCGCCATGAGCCTGTTCAACCCGCTCGCCAATGCGGTGCGCTGGGCGGGCAAGCGGCCGAACCTGCAGGAAGGCCAGACCATTGTCATCGAAGGGCCGGGACAGCGCGGGCTCGCCAGCGTCATCGTCGCACGTGAAACCGGGTGCGAACGCATTATCGTCACCGGCACCAGCAAGGATGCGGAACGGCTAGCCCTTGCCCGGAAACTGGGCGCGCACGACACGATCGTCGTCGACCGGGAAGATCCCGTCTCTCGGGTCGACGAAATTACCGGCGGCCGAAAGGCCGACGTGGTGATCGACGTATCGGCGGGCTCGACCGAACCGCTGCTTCAGGCGGTCGACATGGTCAAGAAGGGCGGGACGGTGGTCGTCGCCGGCCTCAAGACCAACAACGCGCTCAACAATTTCCTGAGCGACAAGCTCATATTCGGCGAAATCTCGATGCTGGGCGTCCTCTCGTCGGACTGGGAGGACACCGAACGCGCCATCGAGCTTCTGGAAAAATACTGGAAGGATCTGGAACCGCTGACAACGCACGGTTACGCAATTTCGGAAGCCGAAAAGGCTGTTCAGGTTCTGGGACGCGAAATCGAAGACGGGCCGGAGCCCATCCATATCTATCTCGACGCGATGCGCTAAATCGGCGGGATAAACGAACCGCCCAGATATCCCGGGATGAATTCGGGGATGGCGCCGGCCCAGACCTCGACATTGGCGAGACGCATGCCGGTGGTCAGCACGGTGGTTGCGCCGACGCCCCAGGCGATTGCGGGAAACGGTCTGGCCTCGGCCTCGACCACGAGATAGAAAGCCAGAAAGATCGGCGGGATCAGGTAGAACCCGAACGCAAAGGCCAGAGCGAGAAACCCGACCGCATACGACATCGATTTCAGGATTCCGCGCCAGGGCGGCGGACCTTGCCGCTCCTCTGGCGGCGGGCGCCGCTCCTCGCCGCTGCCGCCCCATAAATCCTGCAAGGCCATCTCGGTCCAGCTCAGAAGGTCGGGTTTGAATGTGCCGACCAAAAGCAACACGATAAGGACCAACGTTGTGTAGCCCGCAATATTGGTGGCAAGTTGAAGATTCTCCGGCAGGTTGCGTCCTTCGAACAGACACAGAACGACAAACAGGCCAAGAAATGCCGTAAACCAGAAATCGCCGCCGATGCGCGGTTTCATGTCGAGTCTCCCGGCCGCCTGCGTCTCAGCGCGGCGATGATCGGCGCCAGAATGGTGATAATCGTCCCCGCCATCAGGATGGCGGAAATCGGTTCCGTAACAAAGATCATCAGGCTGCCGTCGGAAATCTGCATCGACTGCAGATAGGATTTTTCCGCAAGCGGCCCGAGGATGTAGCCGATCACGATGGTAATCAGCGGAAAACCGTAGCGCCGCAGCAAATAACCGAAAATACCGGCCACGACGGCCATGCAAACATCCCAGATATTCGTTCTCACCATGTAGGTGCCGAGGAACACCAGAACGAGGACGAACGGCGCGATCCAGCGGCTCGGCAGGACGCTGAGCCGCGCCAGCCAGGGCGTCGCGACGAGCCCCAGCCCGCTGGTCGCGAGCTGGCTGAAAACGATGCCGAACAGCAGCGCATACACCAGGTCGAGATGATCCCGCAGCATCAGCGGTCCTGGTTCCAGCCCGTGAAGAATAAAGGCGCCCAGCAGGATCGCCATGTCCGGACTCCCGGGAAGACCGAACGCCACCGTGGGCAGCAGCGCGCCGCCTTCCTTGGCGTCGTTCGCGGTTTCGGACGCGATGATGCCGTCAATGCTGCCCTTGCCGTAAAGCTCCGGCTCCTTCGTTCGCTGCATGCCGACGAAGTACGACATGAACGATGCAACCCCGCCGCCGAGACCCGGAATTATGCCGATGCCCGCGCCGATGGCGGACGCCCGGATCCATTGACCCGGTCTCGACAGCACGTCCCGGATGCCCATCCCGACCTGGCCCCGCCAGTTAATACGGGCCGCCCCGTCTCTAGCAACCGTCGCGCCGCCGCGCGCGCTGTAGCTGATCAGCTCGCTGACGGCGAACAGCCCGACGACGAATGGCACCAGTGGGATGCCGTCCCACAGATAGTCGCTGCCGAGCGTAAACCGGAAGGTTCCGTAAATTTCGCTGTAGCCGACCAGAGACAGCATGACGCCAATTCCACCGCCGACCAGCCCTTTTACCATGTTGGCCCGCGATGCAAACGCGATCATCACCAGCCCGAACACGACCAGCCAGAAGAATTCCGGCGGACCAAAGGCGAACACGATGGGTTTGACGACGGGCAGCAACAGCAAGGTGACGATGGCTCCGCACAGCGACCCGACGAAACAGGCGGTGGCGGAAATCGACACCGCCCGCGCCCCTTCCCCTTTCTGCGCCATCGGATAACCGTCAAAACAGGTGGCCGCATTCGGCGGCGTTCCCGGCGTATTCAGAAGGATCGCCGGAACCGATCCGCCGAAGGTTACGCTCGACATGATTCCGGCGAAAAGATACATCGCCAGGATCGGGTCCATTCCGAACGTAAACGGCAGGGCGAGCGACAGCGCGACGATGCTGCCGAGGCCCGGCAATGCGCCGAACGTAGTGCCGACGACGACGCCGAGCAAAAGCATGCCCAGCGCCGTCGGATCAGCCAGCCGCGTAAGCGCCATCGCCATTGCTTCAAACATGGTGGCTCCGTTACGCGGCTACGCGTCCCACATTTTTCCTACAGGACCGGTCTACTTCTTTGTCTTCTTCGTCGTTGCCGCTTCGACGATCGGACGAAGCTTCTTGAAGATTTCGATCTTGTCGTTGAGCCCCTTCCAGGTTCCCTGGGGACCCTGCGGATTCAGGTAAAATCCCGTCTTGGAGGCCCATTCCTGAAAGGCCGCGTCGGCCATGACCTTTTTGGTGGCTTCGCGAAGCCGTTCGACATACGCCTTGGGCGTTCCCGGCGGCGCGGTGATCACGCGCGGCGCTCCCAGATTAGTAAGCTGATCGTATCCCAGTTCGCCCGCGCTCGGCACGTCAGGGAAAAACTTGTCCCGTTTAGGGCCGAAGAAGAAAATAGGCCGGACATCGTCCCGTACCGAACGGAAATGAACGATGCCACCGATACCGGCCTCCGCGTCGCCCTTGGCGACGGCAAGGGCCGCATCGCCCAGCTTCTTGTAACCCAGCACATAGTTGACCGGGAAACCGGCCGTGGCCCCCAGCGCGCTCGCTTGCACCCAGGTTATCGCGCCAACGCCGGTGCTCGAAAACTTAAAGCTCTTGCCGGCCTTCTTCATGTCGGCAACCGACTTGTATGGCGATTTCTTCGGGACGATTAAATAGAACTGGCTCGCCGCGACCTGATAGATGATCGGCACCTTGGTGATATCCACCGCCGCCTTCTTGCCGCGCAGATATACGTCCGACAGGAACGGCACAAAATGGGTCCAGCCGATCGTGTAGCCGTCGGGCTTCGATTTGTTGATGCGAATTCCGCCGCGGCGACCGCCCGAACCCGGCAGCGGCTGAACGACGATCGAGACCTTAAGGTCCTTTTCCCAGTACTGCCCGATCTTCCGCGCCAGCGCGCCGAAGCTGCTGCCGGCGCCGAACGGCACGATGAAATTGATCGGTTTTTCGGGGTACGCGGCGCGTGCGCCGGTGTTGAACGAGAGCGCCGCAGCCATCGCCGCAGCGCCCGTCACGGCAAGAGAAATCGGTTTCATGAATAAACCTCCCGGTTATCGTTTGATGACCCTAATTTCGTTATTGGTAAAACCCTATGACGAAATCGCCTGTTTGCAAACCGCCCGATTGGCCGGGTCACATTGAATTGACAACCGCGCGGGCGATTGGCGGCCGGCCTGTCCCGGCGTATTCTCGCAGTAGGGAGGCAACTGAAATGACTGAATCGACCGAAATCAATTGCGACGTGCTGGTGATCGGCGGCGGCGGGTCGGGCCTGGCGGCCGCCATCGAGGCCCGGAACAGCGGCGCCGATGTCATTCTGATTGAGAAGAATCCGGAGCTCGGTGGCAGCACCGCCTGGTCGATCGGTTCGTTCACGGCGACCCAGACGCCGCAGCAGCTCGCCGAAGGCATTCAGGACAGCCCCGACGAGCATTTCGTGGACATGCCGAAATTCGCGGGCCCGCTGGCGGTACGCGACAACACGGAACTGCGCCGCCTGTTCGTCGACAATGCGAACGATACGCTTCGCTGGCTGATGGGAATGGGAGTCGAATTTTTCGGCCCGATGCCCGAACCGCCGCACGAAAAGCCGCGCATGCATAACGTGCTGCCGAATTCGCGGGCCTACATCTATCACGTCGGGCGGCACGCGCGCGGCATCGGCGTCGACATCAGGACAGGCACGCGCGCGACACGCTTCATCGTCGAGGACGGCAAGGTACGAGGCGCCGACTGCGATATTGCGGACGGAACGATCCGTATTCGGTCGAACGCCACGGTTCTCGCCAGCGGCGATTACACCGCGAACGAGGAGCTGAAGGCGAAATACATTTCCCCGGAGGTCTCCCTCGTCGATCCCATGAACCCGACGGCGACGGGAGACGGTCATGTCATGGCGTTCCCGCTTGGTGCGAAAGTGATCAACGGAGACGTCCTGTCCGGGCCGACATTGCGGTTCGTCCCGCCGCCGAAGGAGCCGCTCGACCGGCTGCTGCCGCCCTACCGGATCGTGGCGAAGGCGATGCGGTTCGCGCTGAAGCACATGCCGGCCAGCATCCTGCGCCCGATGGTTCTAAAATTTACAACCACGTCGATGGCGCCCGAGCTCGCTCTCTTTTCCGGCGGCGCCCTGCTGGTGAACCGGGACGGAGCGCGCATTACCGGCAACCCGGCGGAGCTGGGCCTCAGGATCGCGCAACAGCCGGACAAGATCGGCTATGTGGTCATGGATTCGGCCATGGCGAAAACCTTCTCTGCATGGCCGCACTTCATTTCGACCGCGCCGGGCGTCGCCTACGCGTATTTCGACGATTTCCGGAAATGCCGGCCCGACATCTTTTTCAAGGCAAACAGCGTGGAAGAGCTCGCCCGGGCGTTCGGCGCCGACCCCGCCGCCCTGAACGCCTCGCTGGAGGCCCATAACGCGGATTCGTCGGTAAAGCTCGCGGCACCCCCGTTCTATGCGCTGGGACCGGCCAAGAGCTATGTCGTCATTACCGATGGCGGACTGGCGGTTGACAGGGACCTGCGCGTTCTCGGAGACAATGACGCACCGATTGACGGGCTGTACGGGGCTGGATCGGCTGGCCAGGGCGGATTGCTGCTCAAGGGGCACGGCCACCATGTCGGATGGGCGTTTACATCGGGCCGGATCGCCGGACGGCACGCGGCGGCCCATGCCGGCAAGATCGCGAACGCATAAATCCGCGTCAGCGTCTGAGACCGGACTGTTCTATCGCAGCCGGAATCGCCCGGTCGTTGAGCGGCGCCATCAGGTGCGCCCCCGCGACGCCTTCAACTTCCGACAGCTGCTGAAGCAATTCGGCGCAGATTGACGTGCCTTCCCGTTTTTCGTCAGCCGCCGCCTCCATGCGCTCAATGATCCCGTCGGGAACTTCGACGCCCCACAGATTCTCCCGCATCCACCGGGCCGATCGGGCGGACGCGAGGGGACAAAGGCCGATCAGGATCGAGAGCCTTTCGGTCAATCCGAAATCGGCCAGCCGCGCGACATAACGGCGGATCAGTTCGATATCGAAACAGAGCTGCGTCTGGACGAAGCGCGCGCCGGCATCTGCCTTGGCCATAAGGCCTCGCGGTTCCCAGTCGTCGGCCGGATCGATCGGCGTATCTGCAGCGCCGATAAAAAACCGGGGCGGCGCCTCGATTTTCCGACCGGAGGCGACAACGCCCTTCGCCGTCATGTCGGCGGCAATCGAAATCAGCGCCGTCGCTTCCACATCGAAGACCGGTTTCGCGTCTGGCTGGTCGCCGGCCTCGGGATTGTCGCCGCGCAGGATCAGGAGGTTGCGGATCCCGAGCGCGTGCGCGCCGAGCAGGTCGGCCTGGAGCGCAATGCGGTTGCGATCCCGGCAGGTCACCTGAAACACGGGTTCGATGCCATCCCTTGCAAGGATCGCCGCGGCCGGCAGGCTCGCCATCGTGACCCGGGCGCTCGCCCCGTCCGTCACATTGACGGCATCGACATGGCCGCCCAGAAAGCGCGCGCGTTCGAGGAGGGCATGCGGCGCAGCGGACAGGGGCGGCGCAACCTCGGCGGTCAGGGCAAACCGCCCGGCGGCCAACGTGTCGGCAAGACGGCCCGCTTCCAAGGCGCTATCTCCTTCTGCGGGAGACGACGAAAGATTCGTCATAGAACCAGAGTCCTCCGCGCGCATTCAGAACCTCGCGGGTGGCGGCAAGATATGACCCGTCTGAAATCACCTCTTCCAGACGATCGTCCTCGATCTGGGCGACGTATGTCGCGGCGTTCCAGGCAGCCAGCAGGGTCGATGTGCCGATGGAAGCGCCCCCGATCTCGCTCGGCAGCGTGTGCATGTCGTAGCGGAATTTCGCTCTCCGGTCGGCATAGGCGTTGAAATTCAGGTCGCGCATGCTCCTTCCGAGCTCGGACTTCATGCCCTTGATCAGGTCGTGGCGGTTGGTCACGAAGGGATTTTCATCGGGCCAGACGTTACGAACGATCTCAAGCCCCGGATCGCCGCCGCATGACTGGATGCAGAGCATCCTCCCGCCGGGCGCCAGACTCCGCGCAAGCGGCGAGAGGACCTTGTCGACCTTGAACTCGACGGGCATCCGCGCCCGATAGGGCTGGGACGCGATGACGAGGTCGTATTCCGCCCGAGTCTGGCCCGGACGCGGAATTGCGGAATCGAGCAGAAACCTGTGATCCTCGCGATAAAGCACCAGAACCGACGGACGGACGTAAAGCGGATTTCCTGTCTTAGGCGATGCGCGGACCTGCCAGGTGTCTGCCAGCGCCGGCTGCAGGTCTTCGATCTGTTCGTGAAATTCGTGGGCCGATGTTCCCCGGAGCGGCACTTCCATCCAGTTGAGCGCTGCTGCCGCCTGCATCGATCGCGGAGCCAGCCACGGCGCTTCGGTGTAGTAGAGGTTGGTAACGACGAGCACGGTTGCCGGATGCTCATAGAACCGGTCCGACATTTTTTCGAGGCTGAGCCGAACGTCTTCGAGGGAAATCTCCTTTCCCACGATATAGCTCGGAATGGTGGGAAAACGCCGGTGCATCTGACGCATGACGCCGGTCAGCACGGTTCCGTCCCCCATCCCGGCATCAAATATTCTGAGCGCGGGCGGTTGAGGATGCAGATGGGCGAGTTCCATCCCGACCCGTTCGGCAACCACCCATTTCTCGGAACAGGTGTTCACGAACATCAGATATTTCTGACGGTTGTCGAAGAAACGAAACGCGCTCCTGCCGTCTTCATCGAGGGTGTCACGGGCAACCGCTTCTGTCGTGGGAACGGTCGGGCCTGCCGTCGCGGGGGCGGACAACCCCTCTCCGGTTGCGTCAGCGATAAAGGCACGCACGCGGTCTACGGTCGCGGTGGTCACGCGCTTCCCGTCGCGCAGACGGCCCACGAACTTGCCGTCATTGACCGCCTGCCGCCCGAACGTGCTTTCCGCGATTCCGGCGTGCCGGCAATAGGATTCTATCTCCTCGATAAGCCTATCGCGCTCCGCCATCGCCCCGTCTCGAATTCGTTTTCCCGAATTCCAGTTAGGCAGCGGCATCAATTGGAGTCAATCGTAAATCCCATTATTTTTTATGTTTTCATTAATGGGATATATCCCACTAACGGGGCTGTTTGATGGGAAATCGTCCCTTCGACAATGTGGGCGAACACCGGAAGTTCGCTTGGCCACCCATCCGATCTGCCGACCGGAGTCAGACGGGCGGCGCCATGCCCTTCTCGGCAAGTTCCTTCCTTGCTTCCTCGGTCTTTTCGAGTCCGGACAGCCCCATGCCGCGGAGAACGTGATCGGCCTTGGTGAACTGGATATTGTCGTAGGGCACGACCTCGATGCGGTTGCCCCACGGATCGCGGAAATTGAGACGGTCGCCGATCATCTCGACGCCCATCTCTTCCAGGGTTTCGCGGATCGAGGAACGGTCGTCCACGACGAATCCGAAATGGCGTGCGCCATCGGCTCCCTGCGTCTTTCCCGTGCGAAGCTGGAGGAACTGATCGCCCATGTCGATGAAGGCGTTATGCTCGTTCCTGCCGCGCAGCGAGAACTCGAAAATCCTGCCGTAAAATGCCAGCGCCGCATCGAGGTCGTCGACCTCCAGCACCACATGGTTGATGCCGAGCGCCCTCGCCTTCCTGCGTTCCGTCATTCAGCCCTCCCAAACGAAAAGGGGCGCGGTGCAAAACGCCCGCGCCCCCGTCGGATCAATCCGGAAACGCCTTACTTGCCGGCGTCCCGCTTTTCGATGATTTCGAGGATTTTCGGCGGCGACATCGGCAGCGATGTCGGGCGAACCCCGATGGCGTCCCCGATGGCGTTGCCGATACAGGCCATGGTCGGCGTCACCGGCACCTCGCCGACGCCGCGAAGCCCGAACGGATGTTTCGGGTTCGGCACCTCGACGATGACCGTGTCGATCATCGGCACGTCGGACGCCACCGGCATGCGGTAATCGAGGAAGCTGGCGTTCTGCAGACGTCCGTCTTCGCCGTAGATGTACTCCTCGTTCAGCGCCCAGCCGATGCCCTGCACCGCGCCGCCCTGGTACTGGCCTTCGACCTGCTGCGGATGGATCGCCTTGCCGGCATCCTCCACCACGGTATAGCGCAGCACGTCGACGCGACCGGTTCCCTCGTCGACCTTCACATCGGAGATGTGGAGGCCGAAGCCGGGACCGGCGCCGGTCACATTCATGTCGGACCGGGCGCAGATCGGACCGTGGCTCATCGTGGTCTTCTTGCAGATGTCGGCAATCGACATGGGTTCGAAATCGCCGACGTTGGAGCTCGCCGGGCGAACCTCTCCCTCTTCGAAGATCACGCCCTCTTCCGGCACGTCCCAGATGCCGGCCGCACGGCGGCACAGCTCCTTGATGACCTGCCGCGACGAGTCGACCACAACCATGCCGACCGAGTAGGTCGTACGGCTGCCGGCGGTCACACGGTTGAAGCCAAGCGAGTTGGTGTCGGCCATGTGGACGCGAACCTTGTCGACCGGAACCTGAAGTTCTTCCGCCGCCATCATGGCGATGGAAATGCGCGATCCAGCGACGTCCGCCGTGCCGACGGCGATGGTCACGGTGCCGTCCGGCGCAAGCTGCAGCGTCGCGGAGGTTTCGCCGCCGCGGTTGAACCAGAAACCCGCGGAAATGCCGCGTCCGACGCCTTCGCCCTTGGGCGCGTTGTAATGCTCGCACTTCTTGGCGGCTTCCAGCGTCTCGATAAAGCCGATCGGGCCCCAGGTATCGCCGTAGACCGTGGTGTGGCCTTCCTTGGCGGCGTTCTTGAGACGCATATCGATCGGGTCCATGCCGATTTTCTTGGCAAGCTCGTCGATCACGCCTTCCACGCCGAACACGATCTGCGGCACGCAGGGCGCGCGGAACGAGTTCACCTTGGGCCGGTTCGAGACGACCTCATAGGCCGTGATGTGGATGTTTTCGAGATCGTAGCGCGTGAACATGGCGTTCGGCGCGTTAAAGAACATCGAGCCCGTATAGGGGCCGGTCTGGAAAACCAGTTCGGCCTCCGCCGCGGTAATGCGCCCGTCCTTGGTGCAGCCCATCTTGATCCGCGACCATGTGCCGGAGACCGGCCCCGTACCGCGGAACACTTCGTTCCGGGTCAGCACGATCTTGACCGGCCGGTTGGCCTTTTGCGACAGCACGATGGCCAGCGGTTCCGCATAGAAACCGGTCTTGCCGCCGAACCCGCCGCCGAGTTCCGACTGCTGGACATTGATCTTGGCCGCATCGATCTTGAGCATCTGCGACAGCCGGTCGCGATAGACGAACGGCGCCTGGGTGCAGCACCACAGATCGATCTGGCCGTCCT
>JAYOEY010000033.1:0-36759 GCA_038116945.1 Rhodospirillales bacterium | reverse complement strand
GCCACAGGGCCAGACTCTCTCATAGAAACTGGATCACTTGGATCAAGCCGGTCACCGGTCAGTTCCTGCATACCGGAAACTGGATTGATCTCGGCGATTACAAAAAGCACGAGGGGATTCTGATCGCGGGTGATCCCGCATTTACAATATCGGGGAATATTATCCCCGACCAATCTGGTCGTTTCGTATTTCGGCTCGATCTGAAATTCGACGGACCGGCAATGTTCGACGGCCGATCTACGGTCTTCGCATGCTACGGCAATGTTTATAGCGTTGGTGCCGGCCGCCTTCTTTCCGGCAAATTTTTGTTCAACGGAAAACATCCGGAGCTTCGGAGTCAAGGAATCGTCTCTGACGTCTCGGTTCCCATATTTGCCGGTCAATCGCATCGCGTCACGGCGACTTTCCAGTGCAACCTCCCTGCCTATGTCGCCCGTCGTGCAGTCTCCTTCCGTCTTTGTATGCGCCGATTAGAAGAAAGAACGTTTCGGCCTGTGCGCCCTTATGTCGCAGAAATCCCCGCGATGAAGCCGGTAGCGAAACCCGACCGTCCTCGACCGGTCGTGTCCGAACTCGACACTTGATCCTTCCAGAATACCTATAGCGTCCAACTGCAAAATAGAGATTGAAATGACCATCCGACAAAAAAAGAGAAAAATACTGATTTCCGCGGTGCTGGTTTTGTTTGGCGTCTTTGGATGGTCTGGCGCTATGGCTGTGCCAGTTCTTCAACTTGATATTGTCGGCGGGATTTACGATCCAGAAACGGAATCCGTTATCGCGTCTGGCGATAGTCTTGAGTTGCTGGCGATTGCTACGCCAGGCGGTAAGGTGTCCTCGGTCGATATCCTGTCAGGTCAATTCGTTGTTTCCGCCGCAATATTTCCTGCTCACGAGGGCTTCGGCAGTTTCTCTATCAACGGCGTTCCATACACGCCGGAATCAATGCTGTACGGGATGCCGCCAGCGAATGCTGAAAGGCGGTTTCTTGGCGAGCACGATGTCTTCGACACCTATTTCGCGGAGATTCCCGTGAATTTCAGCGAAGCGGATACAGTCACGACATACAACGTACAAGATAATCCCGGTGGTGCATTGATCGATCAGTACGGCGAAGGCTCGTTTTTTGCGACGATACAGGTAAATATTGAGGGGCTCGTCTCCGGTCTCGCGCTTCATTTTGACCTGTTCAAATTGAGTAATATTAACGGGCAGACAAATCTTGATTACTTCGCGCCTTTTTCGCATGACGCAACCGTCTATCCTGAGTTAACGGCGGTTTACAGGGAGCGAGTAAATGTGCCGGAGCCCGGATCTGTGGCGACCCTAGGGACTGGACTTATGATTTTCTGGTTTGTAGCTCGCCGAAAAAGGAAATCCCGCACCCATTCGGTGCCGGAAACGTGATTTCAATTGCCGGTCGGATATAGGACACTCTCACCCTGTTTGTCCCTCTTCGATGGGCGGTGTCAATGATCCGTTGCGCGCGTATCCTTTTCTTGTGCGGCCTGCTGACGTTGACCGGCGCCGGGGCGTGGGCACAGGGTGCGCCCGACCGGTCGTCCTGCCATATTGTCGGGGAATGGGTAGACCCCGCGACCGGGGCCGAAATCGCACCTGACGAGCTGGCGGCGTCGATGGCGCGCCCACCCGTCGTCCTGCTGGGCGAGGAACATGACAATCCCGACCACCACCGCTGGCAGCTTCACACGCTGGCTGCGCTCCATGCGTATCGCCCCGACATGGTCATCGGCTTCGAAATGTTCCCGAGACGCGTCCAGAAGGCCCTGGACAGCTGGTCGGCCGGCAAACTCTCGGTAAGCGAATTCCTCAGGCAGTCGGAATGGCGTCAGGTCTGGGGATTCGATCCGGAGCTATATCTGCCGCTGTTTCATTTTGCCCGCCAGAACCGGATTCCCATGATAGCGCTCAATCTCGACCGGTCGGTCGTGAGGAAGATCGGGCGCGACGGGTGGGACAAGGTGCCCGAGGCCGAGCGCGGCGGCATCTCGAAACCGGCGGCCGCCAGAGACGAATATCTGAATCGGCTTGTCGAGATATGGCGTCAGCATCGGGAGAGCGGCAACGCCGGCAAGAAGACCGACAAGGAACCCGCGACCGGCGACGTGCTGAAGGACGAATCGTTCAAAAGGTTTGTTGGAGCGCAGCAGGCCTGGGACCGGGCGATGGCCGAAGCCCTCTTCGAGGAGCGAAAAAAGAATCCCGATGCGCTCGTCGTCGGCGTCATGGGGCAGGGCCATATCGAGTACGGTCATGGCGTGCCGCATCAGCTCCGGGATCTCGGGATCGATAATGCGGCGACGCTGATCCCGTTCGAGACCGACAAGGAGTGCGCGGACCCGCCCCGAGCCATCGCCAGCGCAGCGTTCATCATGGATCCGCGCGATCGCAGCAGGCCGCCGCCTGCGAAGCCCAGGCTGGGCGTGATGATCGAAAACGCAGACAAGGGCGTCCGCATCATGCGCGTTACCAAGGGAAGCGTCGCGGAAGCCAGTCGGCTTCTGGCGCAGGACGTGATTGTTTCCGCTGCGGGACGCAAGGTAACGAAAATATCCGAACTCATCGAAATCATCGCGCGGCAGGCACCGGGAACCTGGTTGCCCCTGACGGTTCGCCGCGGTGAACAGGAGATGGACATCGTCGCCAAGTTTCCGGTATCGTTCGGCGCGTCCCGATGAAGAGATCGGCGGCGGTCCTCGTCTGCCTGGCCATCCTGGCCGGTCAAATTGCCGCCACCACCGCTCAGGAATTTTCTTCGGTTCGCCACGAGGCAACGGTCAGGCTGGATCCCGGCACCCGGACCCTTGATGTCGCCGACCGGATCACGGTGGCCGGCAGACGCGACATCCTGTTTCTCGTTGCGCCCTGGTTGCGGGCGACATCCGTCCGTCTCGACGGCGCGACGATGCCGCTTCCGCCGGATGGCGAGCTCCGCCGGCTTCGTCTGCCGGACACGGGTCGACATGTTCTGGATATCCGCCTGAGAGGAACGGCGCCAGAGCTCGAACCGGGACGAAATCGGCGACAGGCTGCGGCGTTTGGCGCGGAGGGCGGCTATCTGTTCAACGGCTCGGGCTGGTTGCCGGAGATCGGCTGGGCACGGTCGTCCTATCGGGTGACGGTCGAAGTTCCCTCAGACCAGCGCGTCGTTGTCACCGGCAGGCTGGAAGGCGAAACGGCGGGTTCGGACGGTTACCGGGCGACCTTCGTAACGGAAAATTCGGTCGAGCCGCCATCCCTGTTCGCCGGTCCCTACGTGATCAAGGAACGCATGTCAGGCGACATCCGCATCCGGACCTATTTCTATCGTGATCAGGCGAATCTCGCCGACGGGTATCTGGCGGATTCCGCCCGCTATATCGAACGTTATGCCAAACTGATCGGCGCTTACCCCTATCGCGACTTCCATGTTATCGCCGCGCCGATCCCGGTCGGGCTGGGTTTCCCCAACCTGACCTATATCGGCCGCAGAATCCTGCCTCTGCCGTTCCTGCGCGCCCGGTCGCTCGCGCATGAGGTTCTTCATAACTGGTGGGGCAACGGCGTCGCCTTCGACAGCGCATCCGGCAACTGGGCCGAAGGGCTGACAACCTATATGGCGGATTATGCGCTGGCCGCAGAAAAGGACCCTGCGCGCGGCAGGGAAATGCGGCTCGCATGGTTGCGGGATTTTGCCGCCCTTCCGACGGACCGCGACACGCCGGTGACGCGCTTCAGGGGCAAGCACAGCGCGGCGGCGCAGGTGGTCGGATACAACAAGGTCGCTTTCATCTTTCACATGCTGAAGGCCGAAATCGGCGAGACGGCGTTCAATAGCGGTCTGAGGGCGTTCTGGCAGAGCAACCGGAACCGGACCGCCGGCTGGGAGCAGTTGAGGCAGGCGTTCCAGTCCGCCGCGGGCCGAGATCTGACGTCGTTCTTCGATCAATGGCTCAATCGGTCGGGTGCGCCCAGCCTGACCCTGCGCGACGCGGCCGTGGAGGGGGCTGACAATTCCTACCGCGTCCGTTTTACATTGCGGCAGGACGCGCCGGAATGGCGCCTGACCCTCCCCGTATCGGTCCGCACTGCCGGCGGCGTCGTGAAAAAAGACGTCGTGTTGTCGGAGAAAGAACAGCAATTGTTTCTGGAGGTCGCCGGGCGGCCGCTTGCGCTTGAAATCGACCCGGAATGGAACGTCTTTCGGCGTCTTCTGCCCGGCGAAACGCCGCCCATCCTGCGCGACGTGACGCTGGCCTCCGACACGGTAACGATAATTTCTGCCGGCGATGCCGCGATGGCGGATGCGGCTCGCACACTTGCCGGCAGGTTGCTCGACACGAGAATGACCGAGCGTACGGCGGATAAGGTCCGTCCTGAAACCGCGCCCGTCCTGATTGTCGGCGGTACGAAGGAAATCTCTGCAACGCTGGGCCGTCTCGGCCTCGGCAGCGTTCCCGCGAGGCTGGCGGGCAGGGGCACGGCGCGCGTCTGGACAGTATCTTCGCCCGGCCGCCGTCCGGCGCTGGTCATCGCCGCCGACGATCTCGCGGCGCTCACCGCGTTGCTGCGCCCCCTGCCGCATTACGGCAGCCGCAGCTATCTTGTCTTCGATGGCCGCCGCGCGATCGACCGGGGCGTCTGGCAGGCAGTGCGAAGTCCGCTTTCCAAAATTTTTACGAAATAGATGTTGCAGGCTTTGCAACCGAGGGTTAAATACACCCTTATTGTTCTGGTTTTGTTCTATTAAAAAAGGAGAAAGCCATGAGCTGTCTGGGCGTTTACTTTGCCATCACCGCCGAACAGGCCTCCACGCTGGAAGCCTTCGACAATGACGACGAGCGGATCGATTTCATAAGGGAAGACATCGAGGAAAACTGGATCGACGAATTCGCGGTCGAAAGCGACAAGGCATGGGACGGCATCCACCGCTGTCTCGGCGAATTTCCACCCGATACGCCGTGGTTCTATCCGGTCGATCCCGAAAGCGGCGCGCATGCGCGGGTCGAGGATTACGGCAGCGAACCGCTGCGTCTGGCGGTGCTCGGCGGCAAGAAGATCATGGACGACGAAAGCCGCTATTTCATTCGCCTGGTTCGCCCCGATCAGGTCGGCGCTATCGCCGAGGCCATGGAAGCGCTGGACCGCGAGCAGATGCGCGACCGCTATTTCAGGCACTGCAAGGGCGCGTGGCCCGAATACGGCGAGGAGGATTTCGAGTACATTTGGGAGTATTTCCAGGAAATTTGTGAGATCTACAAAAAAATGGCGGGCAACAGTCGTTTTATAGTGTTTACGGCGGACCAGTAGTCGCCCGGCCGCGTTCGGAGAAAAATTACGAAAATATGTGATATTGCTCCGGTTCCGCCCTTTTTCGGCCATCGTTCGTGATTAAATAAAGGCGGAACGCGTCGCCATACGAATGGAGATTGTTTGATGGCATCGTCGAAAATGATAGCGCTTTCTGTGGCGCTCCTGGTCGGTCTGACGGCATGCGCCGACAGCCAGTACGGACAGAAACAGACCGTGGGCGCAGTCCTTGGCGGTGTCGCGGGCGGCCTGCTCGGTTCGAAAGTCGGCGGCGGGTCCGGAAAGCTGGCAGCCGCCGCCGCCGGTACGGTGCTCGGCGTGTTTCTGGGCAGCGAGATCGGCAAGTCGCTGGACAAGGCGGATCAGGGCTATGCCAGCCGAACGCATCAGGCGGCGCTTGAAACCTCGCCCACCGGCAAGGAGACGGGCTGGAGAAATCCCGATAACGGTCATTCCGGTTCCGTGACGCCGACCAAGACCTATCAGAGCGAAAGCGGCCAGTACTGCCGGGAATACCAGCAGACCGTTACGATCGATGGCAGGACAGAGTCCGCGCACGGCACTGCCTGCCGTCAGCCGGACGGAAGCTGGAAGATCGTGAACTGATTTCCGGAGGTTCAGGTTCCCGCGGCCGGGGCGGTCTCAATAGCCCTGCAGTCTTCCGCAAAGTGAAGCTCGGCTCCCGTCGCGGCCTGTAAGGCGTCGCGGTCGATCCCTGCCGCGACTTCCCGCACCACGAACCGGTCATTCTCGATGTCGATCACTGCAAGGTCCGTGTAAACGCGGGTGACGACGCCCAGACCGGTCAGAGGGTAAGTGCAGCGATCCAGCAGCTTGGGCGCGCCGTCCCGCGTGCAATGATCGGTCATCACGAGAACCCTGTCCGCGCCGACGGCCAGGTCCATCGCGCCGCCGACGCCCGGCGGGCGCGAATTGTCGAGCGTCGCCCAGTTGGCCAGGTCTCCGTTCTGCGCCACCTGAAACGCGCCGAGGACGCAGAAATCGATATGTCCGCCGCGGATCATCGCGAACGAATCCGTGTGATGGAAATAGGCGCCGCCCGGCAGCAGCGTCACCGGCTTCTTGCCGGCGTTGATCAGGTCGAAATCCTCTTCGCCCTCTGGCGGCGTGGGTCCCATCCCGAGGATGCCGTTTTCGCTGTGAATGACGATTTCGCGGTCTTCCGGCAGGAAGTTCGCCACCAGTTCCGGTGCGCCGATGCCGAGATTGACGTAGGCGCCGTCCGGTATGTCCTGGGCGATGCGCCACGCGATCTGCGGCCGGGTCAGTCCGGTCATGTCCACTGTCCTCCCGCCGTTACCGGACCGCGATCACGCGGTCGACGAATATGCCGGGCGTGATCACCTGTTCCGGGTCGATGTCGCCGATCTCGACCACCTCGTCGACCTGCGCCACCGTAATGTCGCCGGCCATCGCCATCGACGGGCCGAAATTCCGGGCCGACTTGTTATAGGTCAGGTTTCCCCAGCGGTCCGCCAGCCTGCCCTTCACGAAGGCGAAATCCGCGCGCAGCGGTTTTTCAAAGACATACTCTTCGCCATCGAGAATGCGGGATTCCTTGCCCTCGGCGAGCGGGGTTCCGACCGAAGTTCGCGTATAGAACCCTCCGATGCCGGCCCCCGCCGCGCGGATGCGCTCCGACAGCGTGCCCTGCGGCACGATTTCAAGCTCCAGCTTTCCCGCCGAATAGAGCTCTTTGACGATTTCGGCGTTGGACGAGTTCGGGAACGAACAGACCACCTTGCGGATGCGTCGCTCCGTCATCAGCCGCACCAGGCCCCGGTCGCCCTCGCCCGCATTGTTCGAGATGATGGTGAGGTCGCGAATGCCGCGATCCAGCGCCGCCTCCAGCAGGTCGTGCGGCGCGCCGGCCGCGCCGAAGCCGCTGACCATGATCGTCGCGCCATCGGCCAGACCGGCGAGGGCGGAGTCGAAATCGTGGACCTGCTTGTTGATCATGGCGTTGGGCGGGTCCGAGGTCAGGCCGAGACGTTTTCGATGATCAATGCGATGCCCTGTCCGACGCCGATGCACATGGTGCAAAGGCCGTATTTTCCGCCGCGCCGGCGCAGCTCGTAGGCTGCCGTCGTCGCCAGCCGGGCCCCGCTCATTCCCAGCGGATGGCCGAGCGCGATGGCGCCGCCGTTCGGGTTCACATGCTCTGCATCGTCGGGCAGGCCGAGATCGCGGGTCACCGCCAGCGCCTGGGCGGCAAACGCTTCATTGAGCTCGATCACATCCATCTGCTCGATCTTGAGACCGGTCTTCTCCAGCACCTTGCGGGTCGCCGGCGCCGGGCCGAATCCCATGATGCGGGGCGGCACCCCGGCGCTCGCCATGCCGACGATGCGGGCGATGGGCGCGAGCCCGTGATCCTTCATGCCCCGTTCGGACGCCAGCAGAAGGGCGCAGGCGCCGTCGTTCAGACCGGAGGCGTTGCCCGCCGTAACCGTACCGCCGTCGCGGAACGGCGCGGGCAGTTTTGCGAGTTTTTCGAGCGTGGTGTCGCCGCGCGGATGCTCGTCCGTATCGACGACGACCGGGTCGCCGCGCCGCTGAGGCACGGATACGGGAATGATCTCGTCGCCGAACCGGCCCGATTTCTGCGCGTTCACGGCGCGCATCTGCGAGCGATATCCGAACGCGTCCTGGTCCTCGCGCGAAATCTGGAAATCCTCGGCCACGTTCTCGGCGGTTTCCGCCATGCTGTCGACGCCGTGTTCGGCCTTCATCAGCCGGTTGACGAAGCGCCAGCCCAGCGTGGTGTCGTAGACGGTGTTGCTGCGCGAGAACGCCGATTCGGCCTTGGGCATCACGAACGGCGCGCGCGACATGCTTTCGACGCCGCCCGAAATCATCAGGTCGCATTCGCCCGTCCTGAGGGCGCGCGCGGCACTCCCCGTCGCCTCCAGCCCCGACCCGCAAAGACGGTTGACGGTCGCGCCGGGGACCTCGGTCGGCAGCCCGGCGAGCAAAAGTCCCATGCGCGCCACGTTGCGGTTATCTTCTCCCGCCTGGTTGGCGCAGCCGTAGATCACGTCGTCGAGCGCCTTCCAGTCGATATCGGCGTGACGTTCCATCAGCGCTTTCATCGGCAAGGCGGCGAGATCGTCGGTGCGGATCGATGACAGGCTGCCTCCATAGCGGCCGATAGGCGTGCGAACTGCGTCGCAGATATAGGCTTCGGACATGAGAAAACGGTTTCCTTCCAGCTTCCGGTTTCTTTCGGGCCGCGCCCGAGATTCCGCCGGGTCATGCGATGTCCAGTCATACAACATTCCGGCGCGGCGATCACCAGCGGTCGGTCCGCCTGATCGGATCGATATTTATGAAAAATTTAGGGTTAGCGACTCATAGTTCCGGTGCGGGCAGGGAGTTTCCGTTCGCCGCAACAGCCCGCAGACCGACAACGACTGGTGATGGTCATGACCGACGACCCCCTCATGACGGGCGAAGCAGCCGACGCCGATGCCATCGATCTCGACGACGATGTCGCGGACTCAATCGACCAGGCCATAGGCAATCTTACGGACGATTTCATCCTGTGGGTGCGCGACAGCCTCGACGATATCCTGAAGGCGCTCGAAACCGAGGATGAAGAACCCGGCGACCGCCTCGCGGCGGCGCGGCAGTTCTATACGATGATGCACGATATCAAGGGTCAGGCCGGCACGTTCGGCTTTGCGCTGCTGGCGGAAATCGGCGAATCGCTCTGCAGCTATCTGAGGGACGTTCGGAACCCTCCCACCGAAGGCCAGGTCGGCGTACTGAAACTGCACGCGACGGCGGCCCGGTTTATCGTCGAGCGTAACCTGAAGGGCACTGACGGACGCATCTGCGAGCAGTTTCGCGCGCGCCGCGATGCAATGATCGAGCAGGTGGGACGACCCGCCGCCTGATATCGCCGTCGCCGGACCCCGTTCGGGCCCGGACAGGGAACGGACATGAGCCGCCGGGGTTTTCCCGGCGGTTTTTTTCGATTCTGCACCTCCGACCCTTCATCTGGGACAAAATCATTCTAGTTTCGTTCCTCCCCGTGACAGGCAGGGCCCGAGCCGATATGCCTTGAAGGGTGAAACTTGTTACTATCGTTTCCGGACTCAGAAAGAGAGAGACTTGCCATGCTTGCACGGACTTCGATTTTCGCCGCCGCGCTGATTGCGGCCCCGCTGGCCCTGACCGCGCCCGTGTCCACCGCGAACGCCGCCGACACGTTCGTTTTCACAGCAATCCCCGATCAGGACGAAACGCAGCTCCGCAAGCGGTTCGGCAAGGTCGCCAAATATTTGTCCGGCAAGCTCGGTGTGCCGGTGACGTATATTCCGGTGAAGTCCTATGCGGCGGCGGTAACGGCGTTCCGCAACAACCAGGTGCAACTCGCCTGGTTCGGTGGCCTGTCGGGCGTGCGTGCGCGCAAGCTGGTCCCGGGATCGACCGCGATCGCCCAGGGCAAGGAAGATCCGAACTTCGAGACCTTCTTCATCGCTCACGCCAGCACAGGGCTGAAGGAAAGCAAGGAGTTTCCCAAGGCTATCGCAGGCATGACCTTCACCTTCGGCTCCAAGGGATCGACCTCCGGCCGGCTGATGCCCGAATTCTTTATCCGTAAGCATTTGGGCAAGAGCCCGAACGAGGTGTTCTCGCGGGTCGGGTTCAGCGGCAACCATTCGCGTACCGTCGCGCTGGTGCAGTCCGGGGCCTATCAGGTCGGCGCGACGAACTACAAGGTCTGGGCGCGCGAGCTCAAGGCCGGCAAGATCGACCCCAAGAAGGTCAACATCATCTGGCGTACGCCGGGCTATCCCGACTACCAGTGGACGATCCGGGGCGATGTCGATGGCAAGTTCGGCAAGGGGTTTTCGGACAAGGTCAAAGGCAGCCTGATCGGCATGACCGATCCTGACCTTCTGAAATCCTTCCCGCGTTCCGCCTTTATTCCGGCAAAGAATTCGGATTACGCCCCGATCGAGGATACCGCGAAGTCGATCGGGTTGGTCGACTGACGTTTCCGTCCGGAAATGCCCCTCGTCGAGCTTCGTAATGAGTCGGCCGGTTACAGCGGAACGCCGGTTTTACGCGGGCTCACTTTGACCGTTAACGCCGGCGAGCGCATTGCGCTCGTCGGCGAAAGCGGTTCCGGCAAGTCCACGCTGCTGCGGCTCCTTTACGAACGCTGCGGCCCGGACGTGTCGCTGGTGCCGCAGGAGCTCGGGCTGGTTCAGGCCCTTACCGTATTCCACAACGTCTATATGGGCCGGCTGCATTGCCGTTCCGTCTGGCGCAATCTGCGCAATCTGATCTGGCCGGCGCGCGCCGACGTGTCCGAGGTTGGCGAGATCGTCAATTCGCTCCGGCTGGAGGACAAGCTGTTCGCCGGCGTCGGCACGCTGTCCGGCGGCCAGCAGCAGCGCACCGCCATCGGCCGCGCGCTGTACCATCCCGGTGAAATCCTGCTGGCCGACGAGCCGGTATCCTCGGTCGACGAACATCAGGCGCGCGATATTTTGCAGGCGATCAACGACCGCAAGAAGACCGTCATCCTTGCCATGCACGACCGGGCGCTGGCCATCGAGTTCGCCGACCGGCTGATCGGCATCAAGGATGGGCGGATCGTGCTCGACCGGCCTGCGGACGGGCTTTCTCCGTCAGACCTCGACGAGCTCTACGTAACGGCGGAGTCATGATCGCGGATCGCGAACGGTCGCCGTTATTGCGGACCACCGGCGCCTTCTTCCTGGTCGGGCTGATCTGTCTGGCGTTCGCCGATATCTCGATCAGCACGGTCGATCCGTGGCTGGAATTCGCGCGGCTTCTGACCGGCATCATCACCCCTGATTTCTATGCGACCGACAGCCTGCTGCTGGCGCTGGCCTATACGCTGGCCTTCGCGATCCTTGGCGTGGCGCTGAGCAACGTCCTGGGGTTCGGCCTCGCATTGCTGTTTTACAGCCGCACGGTCAGGGTGTTCTGCGCCGTCATCCGCTCGGTGCATGAGCTGTTCTGGGCGCTGATCTTCCTCCAGATGTTCGGCCTGTCGCCGATCACCGGCGTGCTGGCGATCGCCATTCCCTATGCCGGGATCATCGCCAAGGTCTACGCCGAGATTCTCGAGGAAGCCGACCCGACGCCGCTCACGGCGTTGCCGCCGGGAACCGGCCGGGCCTCGGCCTTTCTGTTCGTCCGGCTGCCGGATGCCTGGGCGCATTTCAAGAGCTATTCGATGTACCGGCTCGAATGCGGCATGCGTTCGAGCGCGGTGCTGGGTTTTATCGGCCTGCCGACGCTCGGCTTCCATCTCGAAACGGCGTTCCGCGAAGGCCAGTATTCCGAGGTCTCGGCGCTGCTGATCCTGTTCTATCTGGTGATCGCCTCGATGCGCATCTGGATGAAGCGGCCCCTGCTGCCGGTCTATCTGGTCGGCGCCGCGCTGATCCTGCCCTGGGGCGTCGCCTTTTCGCTGTCCCATATCGCACGGTTCCTGACCAGCGACATCGTGCCGCATCCGCTGCGCGAGGGCGGACCGGACATGATGGCGAATTTCGCCGACTGGATGTCGCTGATGGTGTTCGACCAGGCGCTGCCCGGCGCGATGGCGACGATCCAGCTCACCATGATCGCGCTGATCGCGACCGGAATCCTGACGCTGATCTTCTTTCCGCTGATTTCGCCGCTGCTGCTGGGCCGGGGGCCGCGCTGGGCCGGGCATATCTTTCTCGTCGTGGTGCGCTCGACGCCCGAATACATCCTTGCCTTTATCCTGCTGCAGCTCTGGGGGCCGTCGATGCTGCCGGCCATCGTGGCGCTGGCGCTGCACAATGCCGGGATCATCGGCCATCTGGTCGGCCGCTATACGGAATCGGTGGAGCTTCGCCAGGATTCCGCCAAAGGCGCGAACCGCTATTTCTATGAAGTCCTGCCGCGCGTCTACCGGCCCATGCTGGCGCTGCTGTTCTATCGCTGGGAGGTGATCCTGCGCGAGACCGCCATCCTCGGCATTCTGGGCATCGCGACGCTCGGCTTCTATGTCGACAGCGCCTTCGCCGACCTGCGGTTCGACCGGGCAATGGTGCTGATTGCGCTGACCGCGCTTCTCAATATCTGCGTCGACGTGATTTCGCGCTATGTGCGCAGCAAGTTGCGCCTGCAGACCTCGCTGGAGATCAAGTAACAGGATGAAGAGTTCCGATACGCCCATCGTCAAGGATCTGGTTCTGGTCGGCGGCGGCCACAGCCATGTTACGGTGCTGAAGCGGTTCGGTATGAAGCCGATGCCGGGGGTGCGCCTCACGCTGATCTGCCGCGACGCGCATACGCCCTATTCGGGCATGCTGCCGGGCTATGTCGCCGGCCATTACGATTACGACGAGGCGCATATCGATCTTGGCGCGCTGGCGCGTTTCGCCAACGCCCGGTTCTACCATTCGACGGTGACGAAGCTGGACCTCGCCGGCAAGCGCGTGCTCTGTGACAACCGGCCGCCCGTGCCGTTCGACCTGCTGTCGATCAACACGGGCTCGACCCCGAACACCGATCTGGTGCCCGGCGCGACCGGCAATGTGGTGCCGGTGAAGCCGATCAACCAGTTCCTCGACCGGTGGGAGGCGCTGAGCGCCCGTGCCATGGAAACCAATGCACCGATGAAGATCGCGGTGGTCGGCGCAGGCGCGGGCGGGGTGGAGATCACGCTCGCCATCCAGTTCCGGCTGCGCCAGATGCGCAAGGCGGCGGGTCGCGACGATTCCGATATCGAATACCATCTGTTCAGCGACTCCGCCGAGATCCTGCCGACCCATAACGCGAAAGTACGCAAGACTTTCGTCGACACGCTGGCGAAGCGCGGCGTGATCAGCCATCTGGGCGAGGCCATCGTGCAGGTCGCGCCCGGCCGCATCAGGAGCTCGGGCGGCGGCGAGCTGGCGCCCGACGAGATTCTCTGGGTGACGGCGGCGGGCGCGCCCGCCTGGCCCGCCGAGGCCGGGCTGTCGGTCGACGAGGGCGGCTTCATCCGGGTCGGGGACACGCTGCAATCCGTGACGAATCCGGAGGTCTTCGCGGCCGGCGACGTCGCCGCGATGATCAACCATCCGAGACCAAAATCGGGTGTGTTCGCGGTGCGCCAGGGCAGGCCGCTTGAACGCAATCTCAGGCGGATGCTGCTGGGCAAGGCGCCCGTGCCGTTCCGCCCGCAATCGAAGTTCCTCGGGCTGATTTCGACCGGCGATAAATACGCGGTGGCCTCGCGCGGCGACTGGTCCATCAAGGGGCGGGCGGTGTGGCTCTGGAAGGACTGGATCGACCGGCGCTTCATGGACAAGTACAACGACCTGCCCGACATGGACGAGGAGGAGGCATCCGACATTCCCTCCGGCCTCGCCAGCGCCGATGTGGTGAAGGAGATTTCCGCCATCGCCATGCGCTGCGGCGGGTGCGGCGCCAAGGTGGGGGCGACCGTGCTGACCCGGGCGCTCAGCGAGCTCAGGCCCGCGCCGCGCGGCGACGTGCTGATCGGGCTGCACGAGCCCGACGATGCCGCGGTGGTGGAGGTCCCCGCCAACCGGCTGATGGTGCACACGGTCGATTATTTCCGCGCGATGGTCGACGACCCCTACGTGTTTGGCAAGATCGCTGCCAATCACAGCCTCGGCGACATCTACGCCATGGGGGCGGAGCCGCAGACCGCGCTCGCCATCGCCACCGTGCCGTTCGGTATCGAGAGCAAGGTCGAGGACACGCTGACCCAGATGATGTCGGGCGCGATGGAAATCCTCAACGACGCGCACTGCGCGCTGGTCGGCGGCCATACCAGCGAGGGGCCGGAGCTCAGCCTCGGCTTCGCGGTCAACGGGCTGATCGAACGCGAGAAGATCATGCGCAAGGGCGGGTTAAAGCCAGGAGACAAACTCATCGTCACCAAGCCGATCGGCACCGGCACCTTGTTTGCCGCCGACATGCGCCACAAGGCCAAGGGACGCTGGATCGCCGCCGCGCTGGATCACATGGCGATGTCGAACCGCAAGGGGGCGCAATGCCTGATCGAACATGGCAGCCAGGCGGCGACCGACATCACCGGGTTCGGGCTGTTGGGCCATCTGGTCGAGATGGTGCGCGCCTCCGGCGTCGATGTGGAGCTCGACCTCAACGCCGTGCCGCTGATGGATGGCGCGGCGGAAACGGTGAAGGCGGGGATCGTCTCGTCCCTCCAGCCGCAGAACGTCCGCCTGCGCCGCGCCGTCGCCAACCAGGAAGAAGCCGGCAGGGACCCGCGCTACCCGCTGATCTACGATCCCCAGACCGCCGGCGGCCTGCTGGCGAGCGTGCCGGCCGACAGGGCGGAAGCCTGCGTCGCGGCGCTGATCGCGCTGGGCTATGGGCGGACGATGATTGTGGGGGAGGTGCTGCCGCAATCGGACGCGCTGGAGCCGATTACGGTGCGTGTTTGATCACGATGCGCGTGCTGGTCGTCGGAGCAAACGGTTTCATTGGCTCGGCGGTTACCACGGCGCTTCTAAAGGCTGGCATGGAAGTCAGGGCAGCGGTCCGCGACGACCGATCATTCGCCCAACGGTTTCCACAGGCAGAGACCAGAAGGGCCGATCTGCTGGATCCTTCCGCGAATGATCCTGAATTCTGGAACGAATATCTGACTGAAATAGACGCCGTCGTTAACGCTTCCGGCGTTCTGCAGCCGCGTCGGCAAAAGGAGGCCTGGCAGGTGCATGTTCATGCGCTCGACGGGCTATACGCAAGTTGCGAGAAACGTGGCGTCAGGCGCGTCATCCATGTCTCTGCTGTCGGTGTCGAAGACGCCAATACCCTGTTCGCCCGTACCAAACGCGAGGCAGATCAGAAACTGATGCAACGCGATCTCGACTGGACCATTCTTCGGCCTGCGGTCGTCATTGGTGAGGGGTCCTATGGGGGCACCTCGGCGCTCCGTGCGATGGCGGCCATGCCTTTTCTGTTGCCCGTCATCGGGGACGGCGGAACCGAGATGGATTTTATCCATATCGACGATCTGGCGCGTGCGATCGTCGAGATAATTGAAAACGGCGGCGCTTGCCGACGCATTTTGGAGCCCGCTTCCAAAGATCGGCTGTCCTATAGGGAAGCGCTTCAGGCTTGCCGCCAATGGCTCGGGTTGCCGCCTGTTCCGGTAGTCATGGTTCCTTCCGGTCTCACGAGGGTGATCGCGCGCATCGGCGATTTTACGAATCTCGGGCCGCTCAATTCCACGGCCCTGTCCCAATTCAATACCAGGCTTACCGGGGACGCCGAAGGATTCGAAAGGGCGACACGTATCATTCCGCGCGGTCTTCAGGAAACGTTCAAAGGCCGACCTGCATCCACACAGGATTTGTGGCATGCGCGTCTTTACCTTCTTCGACCGTTGGTTCGACTGGCGCTGATTGGTCTCTGGCTGGCGTCGGGATTACTTGGACTGGTCGCCGGTCCCGATCAGTACGACAGAATCCTGACGGTTCTTGCATTGAAACCAGAGTCTGCGTCGCTGCTTGTCGTCGCGCTGAGCGTAATGGACATCCTGATTGCAATTGCTCTGGTGTTCGGGTGGCGTCTTCGGGAGTTGGCGATGGTCCAGTTTGTTATTGTACTGGGTTATACGGGCATTTTGACCGCATTTTCTCCTTCGCTTTGGGCTGATCCGCTGGGGCCGATTTTAAAAAACATCCCGATTCTGGCGCTGATCCTTGTTCATCGAGTTCTGGAGCAAGAGCGATGACGGACGCTTATCTCTGGATAAAAGGGATTCACATCCTTAGCGCGACGGTTCTGTTCGGAACCGGGTTAGGCACGGCGTTTCACATGTACGCAACCCATTTAAGGGGCGATATCGGTGCCATATCGGCCATGACGAAGAATACCGTGCTTGCCGACTGGCTTTTTACGGCGACATCCGGTGTGGTGCAGCCGTTGACCGGCTTTCTGATGGCACATCTCGGCGGGTACGACCCGTTTGAAGGCTGGCTTGTGGCAACCTATTTTTTGTACCTGATAGCCGGAGGCTGCTGGTTGAAGGTCGTACAGCTTCAGTATCGGATGCGTCGTCATGCCGCTTCCTCCGTCGATAGCGGCGAACCACTGCCACAGGCCTATTTCGATGATATGCGGCTCTGGTTCCGGCTTGGATGGCCGGCCTTCGTCAGCCTCCTGATCGTCTTTGCGCTGATGGTCTTCAGGCCAGCGTTCGGATGATGCAATCGCCAGTAGAAGAGTCCGAATCCGATTTCGGGACGGGCGCTTGCCTGATGCGGTTTTTCCGGGCTGAAAAAGTCCTCTAATATTCCTTTCCCGGTTGCGGAGGCGGCTGTGTTGTCATCGCGGCGTTATCAGGAAGCTCGAAATGGTGGACGGCACTGAAGACGATACAGGGGATATTCCGGACCCCCAGGCACGGGAATTGGCTTTGCCGATCATTCTCCGCACGCCAATTCTTTCATTCATTATCTCTGCCGTTTTGAGCGGGATTGCTATCTTATATTATTTAATTGTTTCTGAGGTAAGAGGTCTTTTTTGGTATTTTGTGGTCCTGATTCTTGCGTCATGCGTTATCTATAATTGTCTGCGGTTACTTCCCTGGACGAACGGGCTTTCTATCTGGGATATTGGAATTAACGAACGAAGACTGTTCGGCGAACTTCATTTGCCATGGTCAGAAATCGACACAATAGAACTTGTGAAGATGGGCGGCCGTCAGCGGATTAAAATCCATACAAAGAACCCCATCCCGACCAGTACCGTTCCTAAAGACCAGTTTTTGCTGATCGGAAATTACGGCCTGCCGGCACAGAATCTACACGATCTGATTGAAGCTGCCTGGAAGCAGCAATCGGGAGTGCGTGCTGAATCCGGTCAGGCTGCAGGCTATGTTCATGGGAGTCGGTCGACAACCTGGACCGTATTGGTACTTTTACTTCTAGTTTTTCTTCCCGTTACTGGATTGGGTGTCTTCCTTTATCTGGAGGATGGGTTCACACCGTTCAATAAATCCTGTGATCGGGTTTTCACCGACCTGAACGGAAAAAAACTTCCTTCCCGGCTTTCATCCCAGGGTATTTCCCATTGCGCAAAAGTTATCGAGTCCGATCCCGGAAACATACGGGCGCGCGCCGTCCTCGGATACGATTATGCCCGCAAGAGGGAGTACGAAAATGCGTATGCCCTACTCAACGGTCTGGAGAATTCGGAGGCGCGCCAGATCCATACGCGGGTCGTAAACGGAGCCAGGGTCCGCGGGCGCCAGGCGCTGGAAGAAAAAAATTTCCAGGAGGCGGCGGCGGTCCTGAGTTTTGCAGTCAAGCTCGGCTCGCCTCATGCGACGTTCATTCTTGGCGTTTTATATATGGATCACAGGACCGGCTACACCAACTACCCGGCTGGTGTGCAGATGCTTGAGTATGCTCTTAGGCATCCGCAGGTGCCGGCGCGATACAAGGCGATTGCCGCCCGCAACCTGGGCATTGCAAACGAGTGGGGGCTCGGGATGGAGAAAAATATTCCTAAAGCAATCGATTTCTATAGCAAGGGCATCGTTTTCGGCGAAACGCGCGTTTATCTCGATCTGGGAAGGGTTTACGAGGAACAACCTCCGCCCATCCGAAATCTTGAACTGGCGGTATCCAACTACAGGACTGCTGCCGATTTTGGACAGCCCGAGGCGATGTTCCGGCTGGGCAGGCTGTATCTGACTGGCAAAGGGGTCCCAAGGGATCCGAAACAAGCGTGTCCTCTGATCGCAAAGGCAGCCGGAATGAATTACCAGAAGGCGGCCGACCTGCTCGCCGCAGAAAAAATCTGCGCGAGGGAAAACTGAATTCCGCTCCTACCCCCACACCGTCCGCGCCGTTTCCAGTATCCGCTCCAGTTTCCGCCACATGTCGTCTTCCGGGATGACCACGTGTTCAAGCCCGCCGAAGCCGCACTGGGGGCTGAGGGCGAGCCGGTCGAGCGGCGCATGTTTCGCCGCGTCGTCGATGCGGGCGCGCAGGCCGTCCATCGGCTCGAGGTCCGGGCTCTTGGTGGTCACCAGCCCGAGCACGGCGATCTTGCCCTTCGGCACGAAGCGCAGCGGTTCGAACCCGCCGGAGCGGTCGTCGTCGTATTCCAGCAGCAGCCGGTCATGGTTGAGCCCGTTGAACAGCTCCTCGGCGATGGCGTCGTAATGGCCCTCGCGGTGCCATTGCGGCACCACCTTGCCGGTCCTGGGGTCGAACGTGCGCGGGTTGCCCTTGCAAAGATGGATGCCGAACGTCACGTCGTCGAACCCTTCGATCACCGCGTTGTCGGCGGCGATCGAGCGCCGCATGTTTTCCGCCGGGTCTTCGCCGCGCGAACGCATGCGCTCCAGCGACACATCGTCGACATAGGCGGTATAGCCTGGCCCGTCGATCTGGATATAGCGGCAGCCGGCCTCGACCAGCTGGCGGATCATCTCGCGCTCGATGGCGACCACGTCCGCCATGAACGCGTCCATGTCAGGATAGACATCGAGCGAGTCTTCCCATGCGGTGCGCTGCGAAATCCGGTCGGGGCTCAGCAGCGTCACCTTCACCGGCGACGTGGCCGCCGCGCTGCTGAACCGGTACTCCTCCAGCGGCACGTTGCGGACCAGCTTCAGAGGTTCCACCACCTTGCGCCGCGTGATCATCGCCGGGCCGGGCGCGGTGAAGTTCTGCTCCGCCCGCGTCAGCGGCTCGAGGCTGACGCCCTCCATCGCGCGGTCTTCCGCCGCCACCTCGAAGCCGGTTACCGCGTTGCCGAAGCTTTCCTGGAAATTCCGCCGCCGCATCTCGCCGTCGGTCAGGATCGGAAAGCCGATCTCCTGCTGTCGCCTGATCAGGTGCCGGATCGCCTCGTCGGTCGCCCGCGTCAGCGCCTCGTCCGTCGCCGCGCCGTCCTTGTGACGCGCATAGACTTCCTTCAGCGGATCGGGCGCAACCAGCCCGCCCACCTGGTCGACGCGGAGGGTATTGAGGTCGTTCGTCTGGTCCGGCTTCATTTCTTTTCTCTCCGTTCGGTTATTTCACGCCCATGGCCGACCGCGCCCTGTCCCAGAGCCCGTGGTTCCAGTCAAGCGTCCGGGGATCCGCGAAGCTGGTTTCGTGGCGAATTATCGTAAATCTGCCGCCAGGCGGTTCGTAAAGCTGCAACAGCTCCGTACAGTGTCTTTGATGCGGAAGCCGGCATTTCACGACGATCCCGGCATACAGGCCGGGAACGATCAGGCTTATCGTGTTCAGGTACCAATGGATACTCTTGTCGGTCCGGACGAGATCTCCGCCGCCCTGCTTTTTCAGCGCAGCGTACTGTTTCCGGAAGGCATCGTAAGGCATCTCCGATTTCATTTCCGCGCCCAGCAGGGAATAGGCTTTCTTCAGCTTTCCGGTTTCCAGCGACTTGAAATAGCGCTCGGCCAGCCCCACGGCGTCAAACAGTTGCTGACGCGTGGGCTTCCAGTTGGGGTCTTTGGTGGCTTCTCGGGCCCGGACCAAGGAATTACGCTTCTCAACGGCGTCGGCAACCCGGCGGCGAAGCGACTCGCATATCCGGGGGGCGCCCATGCAGAGAGACCCGATCCGGGAATCGGGGGCGGCGCCGCTTCGAAGGCTGGTGGCCCAGAACGCGGCAGGATGGGCCGGGTGCCCTGGGCGCGTGAACAGCCATATTTTCTCTTCTGTCTGGTCGGACATCCAGATTGCATTGTGTCTGACTGTCAGGACTCTGGCGCCGCGCTTCTGCAAGTCGGCGCGGGCTGCCTCGACCGACGGGTAGCCGAGCGTGTTTCTCCGTGCGCTCTCCTGAGCCGATGCGAACACGGGCAGGGCAAGCAAAGTCAGAACAAAACCGACTATCCGTATCATGCAAGCTCCTCCAGCAGCGCCTTCCACGCCGCCTTTTCCTTCGCCGGTCGAAAGGCCGGCTGCAGCTTTCCGATCTGCGTCGTCAGCCGCTTCAGAAAGCGCGGGTCGGTTTCGGCCCGGTGCAGCGCCGCCGCAAGCGCCTGCGTGTCCTCGACCGGATAATACCCTTCGTAATCGGCGCCCAGCAGGCCGATATTGCCGTCTATGTCGGACGCGATCACCGGCAGGCCGGCGACGATGGCTTCGCTCACCACATTTGCGCCGCCTTCCATGACGGACGACATCACCATCGCGTGGCTGTGCGCGAACTGTCGCCTGACGGCCCAGCCCGGCACCTCGCCGCGCCACACATAGCGCGGATTGCGCTTCAGCTCGGCCAGCGCATCGCTCTCCCATTCCGCGTTATGCGCCTTGCCGAGATGGATCACGCGCAGCTTCGAGCCGGGTTCCGCCAGCCGGGCCGCGTATGCGGCGCGGAGCGAATCCTTCTCCGACCGCAGATGGCCGACCACGCAGACATCGAAGGTTCGGACCGACGGCGTCCGCGGCGTGGATAGCGGCGGGGCGGACTGTCGGATGACGTGCAGTTTCCTGCCGAACTTCTTCGGGATCGCGCGATGCACGAGATCGTGCAGACAGACCAGCGCGTCGGCGCGCGCCATCGAGTCCAGCGTGTCTTCCGGGTGGCTGTGCTGGAAAGCGTAGATATCGGTGCCCGCCAGCAGGACCACCAGCGGCCGGCCGGGATGGCGCTCGGAAAAGGACCGGATCGAGGCGTGCGACCGCCAGGCATGGACCGCCACCATCATGTCGGCGTCGGTCGTCTCGTCCTGTTCGGCGATGGTCACGCGATGGCCCAGATCGCGCAGGATGCGGGCCCAGCGGACGGCGGTGGTGCGGTTTCCGGCGCGCGACTGTTTCCCGGCGGGGGTGACAAGGCTAATCTTCATGGCAACAGGAGGATCCGTTTCTTATGACCGCGCGCGTTACGTCCGATGATCTTGCCAGCATGCTGCAATCCGCGCGACAGCGCACCCTGGAATTGCTGGAGGGGCTGACGGCGGAACAGCTGATCGGGCCGAAGATGCCGATCCTGAACCCGACCCAATGGGAGGTCGGCCATGTCGCCTGGTTCTACGAGCACTTTATCCTGCGCCGGGAGTACGGCGCGGAACCCATGCTGGAACGCGGCGACCTGCTGTACGATTCCATCGCCATCGCGCACGAGACGCGCTGGGACCTGCCGCTCTACACCATGCCCGAGATCCGCGATTACATGGCGGCGGTGCAGGACGCCGTCCTCGACCGCCTGCCGGCAGGCCTTGCCAGCGAGCGCGATTCCTATCTCTACCGGTTCACCGCCTTTCACGAGGACATGCATGACGAGGCCTTCACCTGGGCGCGCCAGACGCTGGCCTATCCGACCCCGGAATTCGCGCCGGACGCACCCCGAATCGCGCATATTCCGGAAAGCGGAACCCTCGAAGGCGATGCCACCATCCCCGGCGGAATTCTGCGGTTTGGCGCGGAACGGGACGCCGATTTTCTGTTCGACAACGAGAAATACGCGCACGATGTCGCCGTGCCGCCTTTCCGCATGGCGAAGGCTGCCGTGACCAATGCGCAGTTCGCGGAATTCGTCGAGGCGGGCGGATACCAGACCGAACCGCTGTGGGACGGGGACGGCTGGGCCTGGCGCTGCGAGGCGGGCGCGACCCATCCGGTTTACTGGCGGCCCGATTCATCCGGCGGCTGGCAGATGCGGCGGTTCGAGCGCTGGATGCCGCTGATCGACAGCGCCGCAATCATTCACGTCAACTGGTACGAGGCGAACGCGTTCTGCCGCTGGGCCGGGCGCAGGCTGCCGACCGAGGCCGAATGGGAATTCGCCGCGACGATGAAGCCCGGCGCGAATGAAGCGGGTACCGGCGGCGCGCCGGTCAAGACGCGCTACCCGTGGGGCGACGAGCCACCGACGCCGGCCCACGCCAATCTCGACGGCTACGCGCTGGGGACGGTCGATGTCGCGGATCATTCTGCGGGCGACAACCCGTGGGGCGTGCGTCAGCTGATCGGCAATGTGTGGGAATGGACGTCGGATGTTTTCGGCCCGTTCGCCGAATTTTCGCCCGACGATTACAAGGAATATTCGGAACCGCTGTTCGGCAGCACGAAAGTGTTGCGCGGCGGCGCCTGGACGACCCGGGCGCGTCTCGCCAGCGGTCTCTATCGCAACTATTTCGGCCCCGACCGGCGCGACGTGCTGTGCGGGTTCAGGACGTGTGCTTTATGACTGCAAAACAAAGCATCGAAAAAGTCGGGGCGCTGCTCAACGCCCGTAACGTCGTGCTGGTCGGCGCGTCCGACAGGCCGGGCAGCTGGGCACCGCGATCGTGGCGCAATCTGCGGCGCTTTTCGTATCCCGGCGCGGTCTATCCGGTAAATCCGTCGCGCGACGAGATTTTCGGCGCGCGCTGCTATCCCGACCTAACGGCGCTACCGGAGAAACCCGATCACCTGCTGGTGATGGTGCCGGCGCGGTTCGTCTGCCGGACATTGTGGGACGGGGCGGCGGCGGGCGCCCGCAGCGCCACCGTGATCACCGCCGGGTTCGGCGAATCTTCCGATCCGGCCTCGCTCGCCCGCGCGGCGGAGCTGGCGGCGACCATCGCGGAGACCGGCCTCGCCGTGTCGGGACCCAACTGTCTCGGCAATTTCGGCGGCGTGACGCGGATGGTCACCATGCCGGACGACCGGCCACAGCGCTGCGAGGCGGGCCCCATAGCCATCGTCGGACAGTCCGGCGGGCTGGTGATGGCGCTCAAGCGCACGCTGGAAGAGCGCGGCATGGATAGCGGGTTCGCCATTACGTCCGGCAACGAGGCCGGGCTTACTACCGCCGACTACATTCATTATTTCGCGCAGGAGCCGCACATCCGGCTGATCATGCTGTACCTGGAATCGGTGCGCGATCCGGAGAATTTCCTGGCCGCCTGCCGCGCCGCGAAACAGGCGGGCAAGCCGGTGATCGTGGTCAAGCTCGGCGCGTCCGACGAGGGGCGGGCGGCGGCGATGGCGCATACAGGCGCGCTGGCGGGCTCTGTCGCCGCGTTCGACGCCATCGCAGGCGATGCCGGCGCGATCCGGGTGCGTACGCTCGACGATGCGATAGAGGCGGCGGAGTTCTTTCTGCACGTGCCGCTGCCGAAGGGGCCGCGCGTCGGCGCGATTACCGTGTCGGGGGGCTTGCGCGGGCTGCTGCTCGACGTTGCTGCGGCCAACGGCATCGAATTTCCACCGCTTGCCAGGAAAACAACGACCGCGCTGAACCGTCTGCTGGGCGTCGGCACCATCCTTGGCAACCCGCTCGATTCCGGCTTCGCCGCGCTGACCAGCCGGGAAGTCTATGTGAAATGCATCGAAATCATGCTCGCCGATCCCGGTTTCGACGCCATCCTGGTGCAGGAGGAGCTGACCCGCGCGCCCGGCACCGAGCGCAAGGAAGAAAACCTCCGCGCGGTCAACGAGGTCGCCGGCCGGGCGAAGAAACCGGTCGGTTTCGTCACCATGCTGTCGCACAGCCTGACCGATCACAGCCGGTCGTTGCGCGCGACCCTGCCGCATCTCGCCTTCCTGCAGGAACCGGACAAGGCGCTGCGCGCGGTCGGCAATGTCGCGAAATACGCGACGGGCCTGAAGACGAAGCGTCCCCGCATTCGCCGGGCGGACCCGCCGCCGGCGCTGAAAAGGGTGCTGGCGCGCGCGACGAATTCATCCGGCCCGACACCGATGTCGGAGACGGACTCGAAGAAACTGCTGCGCGCCTACGGCATCAGGGCGCCGAGGGAAAAACTCGTAAAGAGCGCTGCCGATGCGGTCGCCGCCGCGAAATCCATCGGCTTTCCGGTTGCGCTCAAGGCGGTCGGCGCCGAGCTGACGCACAAGACAGAGATCGGCGGCGTGCTGCTCGACAATCGAAATGCCGGCGACGTGCGGAAGGGTTTCGCGGCGCTGAACCGTATCGTCGCCCGCAACGCGGGGGACGGCGTGCTGGTGGCCGAGCAGGTATCCGGCGGCGTCGAGCTGGTAATCGGTGCGTCGCGCGATCCGGAGATGGGCGCGTTCGTCATGCTGGGTTCGGGCGGGATCGCGCTTGAGCTGTATCGCGACGTCGCCTTCGCTGCGCCGGTCCTTGACGAGGCCTCCGCGGAAGCGCTGATCGCCAGGACAAAGGCGGCGAAGCTGATCGACGGGTATCGGGGGAGCAAACCGCTCGACCGGGCAGCGCTTGTCGGCGCGCTGATTTCAGTTTCGCGCCTCGCCCTCGACCTCGGCGATGCGCTTGATTCGATCGATGTGAACCCGTTCCTGCTGCGACGGCGTGGCGGGGTCGCGCTTGACGGGCTGGTAGTGCTGTCCGGCAGGGGATAGGGCCTATTCCGCCGCCTGCCGGCCGATCCGCGCCAGAATTTCTGCGTTATGTTCGCCATGGCCCGGCGCGGCGGTCCGGATGACGGTCGGGGTGTCGTGCAGCGTCACCCCGCCATCGATGAGTTTCACCGTTCCGAGCTTCGGGTGCGGCACCTCGCGCACCATGTCGAGATGCCGGACCTGCGGATCGGCCAGCGTTTCGTCCAGCGAATAGATCGGCGAGGAGGGCACGTCCTCCTCCAGCAGGCGCGCGAGCCAGTGATCGCGCGGCCGGGTGCGGAAGATCCCGGCGAGCGCCGCTTCCAGCGCGTCGTAGTTCCTTCGCCGGTCGGTCTTGTCCCGGAACCGCTCGTCTTCGATCCAGTCCTCGCGTCCCACGACCCGGCACAGCCCCTGCCAGAACTTGGCGGGCGACGACAAATGGATGACGAACGGCTTGCCGTCGCCGGCGACGAACGCATAGACCTGCGCCGTGCCGGTGCGCGTCTTGCGCGACGGGATGTTGCCGTCCTCGAAATAGCGTGCCGCGTTCTCGCCCTGGAAGGCGAGCGTCGCCTGCAGCAGCGAGGTCTCGACCAGCTGGCCGCGCCCGGTTTTTTCGCGCGCGCAGATCGCGCCAAGAATGCCGTAGGCCGCCATCATGCCGGTCAGATGGTCGGACAGCGAAATCCCCATCCCCTTGGGCGACTCCATGTCGGTCAGAACCGACATCAGCGCGCCCAGCGCCTGGCCGACAGTGTCGTAGCCCGGGCGTTTCGCATACGGTCCGTCGGGCCCGTAGCCGGTGACCGCACAATAGATCAGCTTCGGGTTGGCGGCCGACAGCGCGTCATAACCAAGCCCGAGCCGGTCCATTACGCCGGGCCGGAAATTCTCGATCAGCACGTCGGCCTCAAGCGCCAGCGCGCGTGCCGCATCCCGCCCCTCATCCGATTTGAGGTCGAGCGTGATGCTTTTCTTGTTGCGGTTGACCGAGCCGAACGTTGCCGAATATTCCGCCGCGCCCCAGCCCCGGAACGGATCGCCCGACTTCGGTTCCTCGATCTTGATGATTTCCGCGCCGAGGTCGCCCAGCATCATTCCGGCATAGGGACCGGACACGTAGGATGCGAATTCGAGGACGGTCAGACCGTCGAGCGCCGCCTGTGCCATGGCGCTTTCTCCCGTTGTTTGTCGAAAGCGTAGTCCTGCGCTCACAGGGCGGCAAGCTGACCCGGGGTTTCCAACCCGTGTGCCGGCATTACAATGCATCAAACATCGGGGAGGAGCGCCCATGCTGTCGCGCGAAGACAACGAACTCCTGACACGGACAGGGCCCGGCACGCCGATGGGGACCCTCATGCGGCGCTACTGGATTCCCGTCGCGTATTCGCATCAGCTCGAAGGGCCGGACTGCCCGCCGATCCGGGTCAGGCTGCTGAGCGAGAACCTCGTTGCGTTTCGCGACACCGAAGGCCGCGTCGGTCTACTGGACGAGCGCTGTCCGCACCGCACCGCCTCGCTGTTTTTCGGCCGCAACGAGGAATGCGGGCTGCGCTGCGTCTATCATGGCTGGAAGTTCGACATCGACGGCAACTGCGTCGATCTGCCCTCTGAACCGCCCGGCAGCAATTTCCGGGACAAGGTCCGCATTACGGCCTACCCCTGCATCGAGCAGGGCGGCGTGGTCTGGACCTATATGGGGCCGCCGGACCGGCGACCTGAATTTCCCGAGCTGGAATGGACGAAGCTGCCGGACGATCACCGCTTCGCCACCCGCCATATACAGGAGTGCAACTGGCTGCAGGGGGTCGAAGGCGGGTTCGACAACGCGCATCTGGCGTTTCTGCATCGCGGTACCGGGGCGATCAACCAGAACGCGGTCCCGCTGAAATACGAGGCTTTCGAGACGGATTTCGGCGTAATCTGCGGAACCGGGCGCGACGCCGGAAACGGCAATCTGCGCTGGGCAAGCGATCTGATGATCATGCCGTTCCACAAGATTTTCGCCACCCGGCCCAACGGCGCGCATATGTGGGTTCCGGTCGACGACGAAACGACCATGCTCTACAGCATCGATTACTATCCCGACCGGCCGCTCGACCCGGACGTTCTCGAGCGCTCGCAGAACTGGCTGCATATCCATACCGAGAACGTCCCCGGCACCGACCTGACGGTTCAGAATCCCCGCAACGACTATCTGATCGATCGGGAATGGCAGGCGAGCGGCGAAAGCTTCACCGGCATCAGGGGGCTGGGGATCCAGGACAGCGCGGTGCAGGAATCGATGGGGCGGATCGCCGACCGGACGATCGAGCATCTCGGCCAGAGCGACATCGCGATCATCCGGATCCGGAAGAAGCTGCTCGAAACGCTGCAGGCCTTCGAACGCGGCGAGGAACCGCCGGGGCTCAATCCCCTGGATTACAGGGCGCGATCGACCCGGTTCGAACTGGCGCCGGACGCGGATTATCTGCCCGTGGCCAGGCAGCAGCTCGCCGATCAGCTCGCGGTCGACGCGAAGCGATAGACGGTGCCACGGCCGTCAGATCGCCTCCCCAGGGCGCCCAGCTCGATGCATCGCCCGAGACGAAGCCCTGCGGTTCCTCGGGCGCCAGCGTCACCGTTGTTCGGGTCTGTAAAGAGACCGCTTTTGCGCGTTCTTCGAATGGTGCTAGCCTCGGTGTCGGTCGCCGGCGATGGTTGCGGGTTGTCCGCCTTCGCCGGGCGGGACGATAACAAACCAGTCGGGAGGAATTTCATGTTGAAAAAGACCAGCATATTGTTTTCCGCCGCCGTCGTCGCGGCGTCCGTTTTTGCCATCGACGCTCCCGCGTCGGCCGAGGTCACCATCCGGGCCGCTGGCCCGTGGCCCAAGACGCATCCGCTGATCAAGTCGTTTCAGAGATTCGTCGACAGGACCAACAAAGCGGGCAAGGGGATCCTGCAGATCCGCTATATCGGCGGGCCGGAAATCACCAAGCCCCGCGAACAGGCGATCGCCATGCGAAACGGGCTGTTCGACATGCTCTACGGACCGCCGGCCTATTATCTTGGACTGTTTCCCGAGGGCGACTTCGCGCACGGCTTCAAGACCGCGATGGAGCAGCGGGCGGCCGGCGCCTACGACATGGTACGCGAGGCGATGAAGAAGAAAATGAACGCGCGTTTCATCGCCCGGTTCGACAGCGGGCTCGGGCTGCACCTGTTCCTCAAGGACAAGCCGAAGATGAACGCGCAGGGGCTGCCGGACCTCACCGGTCTCAAGCTTCGCGCGTCTCCGACCTATCGGGACCTGATCAAGGATCTCGGCGGCACCGCCGTGGTTATGGGGCCGCAGCAGGTCTATACGGCGCTGGAACGCGGCGTGATCGACGGGATGGGCTACAGCCTGGTCGACGTGCGCGCGCGCGGCGTCCACAAGTTCGTCAAGTACTGGGTCGACCCGCCCTTTTCCTTCGCCACCATCGCGATCAGCATGAACCACAACGTGTGGGACAAGATGCCGAAGAAGGCTCGCGACTTCCTGGATGCGCAGGCTGCCGCGTGGGAAAAGGAATCCTATGAATACTGGCAGGGCAAGGCGGGCGAGGAACGCAAGGCGCTGGCCGGGCTCGGCATGACACCCATCGATCTTAAGGGCGATCAGGCCAAGGCCTACAAAGCGCTGTTTCTCAAGGGGCCGTGGGGCCGGATGGAACGCAATCCGAAAATTTCGGTCGATATCAAGAAGTTGAAATCGTTGTCCTACTAGCGGGAACGGGCAGGGCCGCGGGCGCGGGAACAGTTCCCGACGCCTGCGGCGCACCTCATGGGATTATTCGCGCGCCTTTACGACGGACTCATTCGCGGGCTGGCAGCCATCGCAGGCTGTCTGCTTGTGATGATCTTCGTCTTCATCATGCAGGACGTGATCCTGCGTAACCTGCTGATTTCCCCGCCGCGGTTTTCAGCGCCCGCTTCCGAATACGCACTGCTCTACGTCACCATGTTCGCGGCGCCCTGGCTGGTGCGGACGCGCGGCCATGTGCTGCTGGAGGTTTTGCGCCGCCGGCTGAAGCCGCCGTCCGCGCGGGTGCTGGAAGTTGCCGTCTATTGCGTCTGTATCGCCATCTGCACGACGATGAGCTGGTTCGCCATCGAGCTTCTGGCCGAAGCGATCCGGAGTGGCGAGGAAGATCATCGGGCCATTGAGATCCCGAGAACCTGGCTGTTCGCGCCGGCGGCCATCGCCTTTCCGCTGATGACCATCGAGTTTGTCAGGTTTCTGACCGGGCGCGGGTCGCTCTATGACGAGGCGCTGCCCGGCGCCGACGGCATGTAGTTCGGGTGGACTCGATGGAATGGTACGAAGTCCTGGCGATCATGATCGGTGCGATCGGCGCGCTGATGCTGGCCGGCATTCCGGTCGCCTTCGCCTTTCTCGGCGTCAACATCGTAGGAGCGCTGTTTTTCTTCGGCGGCCTGCCCGGCGTCAGGCAGGTGCTCATCAACGGCGTTGGTTCGGTGACGGTGTTCACCTTCATCCCGATTCCGCTGTTCCTGATCATGGGCGAGCTGTTTTTCAGGACAGGACTGGCGCTACGTGTGTTTGACGCGCTCGATACCGTTCTCGGCCGCCTGCCAGGGCGGCTCGCCTATCTGACGGTCGGTGGCGGAGCGCTGTTTTCCACTCTGACAGGTTCGTCGATGGCGAACACGGCCATGCTGGGTTCGCTTCTGCTGCCCGACATGAAGCGACGCGGTTACAAGCCCTATATGGCGATGGGACCGATCCTCGGCACCGGCGGGCTCGCCATGATCATCCCGCCGTCCGGCCTTGCGGTGTTGCTGGGGTCGATCGCCCAGATCGACATCGCGGCGCTGCTGATCGCCGGGCTGATCCCGGGCTTCGTTCTTGCCGGGCTTTACGCCGCCATGATTACGCTGCAGCTGAAACTGGACCCCGACGCTGCGCCCGCCTATGACGTGGAGGAGGTGCCCTTGTCGGCGAAAGTGAAGGCGCTGACCGTCAACGTCCTGCCGATGGGTCTGGTCATCTTTGCGGTCATCGGCATGATCCTGCTCGGGCTCGCGACCCCGTCGGAAGCCGCAGCCTGCGGCGTTGCCGCGGTGCTGGTGCTGGCGATTGCGTTCCGCTGCCTGTCCTGGGACGTCGTCGTGCAGTCGCTGCGGGGCGCCGTGCGGGTGTCCGGCATGATTTTCCTGATCATCGTCGGCTCCTCGACCTTCAGCCAGATCCTCGCCTATTCGGGGGCGACGGTGGGGATGGTCGAATGGGCAACCCAGGCGAACGTTTCGCCGACTGCGATGCTGCTGGTGATGTTCGGCGTCATGCTGCTGCTCGGCACGATGATCGACGCCACCTCGATCATGCTGCTGACCGTGCCGATTTTCCTGCCGCTGGCAACGGCTCTTAATTTCGATCCTGTCTGGTTCGGGCTGGTGATGCTGCTGGGAATCGAGATGAGCGGCACCACGCCTCCGTTCGGAATGCTGCTGTTCGTGATGCTCGGCGTGGCGCCCAAGGGCACGACCCTGGGCCAGGTCGCGCGCGCGGCCGCCCCGTTCCTGTTCTGCGACCTGATCCTGCTGGCGCTGCTGATCATTTTTCCGCCGCTCGCGCTTTACCTGCCCAGCCTGCTTTAGGAGACGATCCATGGAAGGCACCGTTCGCGCGTCCGACATCGATTTCGACCGGTTTCGCCTGCGCCGTTTCGTCGAGCGGCTTATCGCGATCGGCGAGGTGGACGTGCATGAAGACCCCGTTGCGCTGGTCGATGTCAGCCGCATCATCGAAGCTTCGCCGCGCGCCTCGCTGTTCAGGAAGGCCGGACCGGAACAGGTCGAGCTGGTCGGCGCGGTATCGGGATCGCGCACGCGGCTGGCCGCGGCGCTCGGGGTGGACGCGCGCGATATCGCCCGCGAATATGCCGCGCGGATGGACCGGACGCAGCCGGTCGTCGACATTCCGTCGCAAGACGCGCCGGTTCACCAGCGTATCCTGACCGGCGACGCAGTCGACCTGACCCGCCTGCCGTTTCATCTGCAGCACCGGTTCGACGGCGGGGCCTATCTGACGTCGGGTATCGATTACGTGATCGATCCGGCGACCGGCAAGCCCAATACCGGCTGCCGCCGGCTGATGCTCCGCAGCCGGACGACGATGCAGGCCAACCTGACCCAGCCGTCCGACATGCGGACGATCTATCTCGGCTGCGTCGAGCGGGGCGAAAGGCTGCCCTGCTCCTATGTCGTGGGCTCGCACCCGATCGACTTCCTGGCCGCCGGGCTGCGCCTGCCGGTCGACGAGTTCGGGCTGGTGGCGAGCCTGCGCGGTCAGCCGGTGCCGATGGTGAAGGGCGTGACCAACGGCGTGCCGGTCCCGGCGGATGCGGAGCTGGTCATCGAGGGCTATTTCGACGAGCTGGGCTATCGCGAGATCGAGGGGCCGTACGGCGAGTTCAACGGCTATTACGGCGCGCCGCATATCGATCCGGTGTTCCACGCCACCGCCATAACCATGCGCGAGGACGTCCTCCATCAGACCATGCTGCATGCCGGGCGGATGCTGGGCCGCACCGACAGCGGCAATCTGGGCGCGATCAATTCGGAAACCGCCGTGTGGAAGGCGCTCAGGGGCGCGCATATCGAGCCCGTCGCCGTCCGGTCGATGCCGTCCGCCAACGGTCGCCAGCATATCCGCGTCGCGATCCCACGCATGGGAACCGGCCATGCAAGGCGGGTGATGTCAGCGCTGTTTCCGATCCCCTGGGTCAAGCACGTCTTCGTGGTCGACGAGGATATCGACGTGTTCAACGACGAGGCGGTCGAATGGGCGATGGCGACGCGCTTCCGCGCCGACCGCGACATGTTCGTCGAGTCCGGTTTTCCCGCCTTCTACATGGAGCCGGAAATATCCGACGACGGCACCATGACCAAGGCGGGGTTCGACCTGACGCTGCCCTACGGCAAGGCGGATACGGTCGGCAACTGGATCGCCGAGGCGCCCGAGATCGCGCCGAAGCCGCGGTTCCAGACCGTGCGCCAGGCGCTTGAATCCGGGCCGATGTTCTTTGCCGACCTGATCGAGGCGCTCGGCAGCGACGACGGGCGCGAGATTTCGCTCGACCTCCACGCGCTGCGCGAGGAAGGCGTGCTGGACCGGCTGGAGAACGGCGAGTGGGTGCTGAAAGGCGAAGACGGGTAACGTTCTTGCGCGGTTTCCTCCCGTCATCGCCGGGCCGTTCGTCAGGACGAGTCCCGGTGATTTCCGGCCGCCCAGCCTCGTTGTCGGGAGATGCCCGGGCACGCCCGGGCATGACGGTCTGTAATTACGGTCTGTAATTGATGACAAAAAAACGGCCGGCAATGAGCCGGCCGTTTTCATGGCGATCCGTCCGCTCAGCTTTTCTTTTTCTTCTTTCTCTCGGCCCGGCAGTATTTCGCGTCGGTGTGGGCGCTGCATTTCACCAGCCCCTTGCGGCTCAGCGCGCCGCGCGCCTTGGCGATCACGTCGGCCGGCGCGTTGACGATTTCGCTGACGATGGTCGCCAGCTCCGCGCCCGGCGTCGGGTTGATCGAAAGCCGCGCCTTCTTGGCTGCCGCCAGAAAGGCCGGATCCTTCATGGTTTTGTCGAAGGCGGTGCGCAGCGCATCGACGCGGGCCTTCGGTACGCCCTGGTTGGTGAAGATCGGCGAGCCCACCGCGACCACGCCGGCGAACACCTTGATGACTTTCCGGTCCTGGTCGTTCGGGGCCAGATCGGCGGCCATCGGGATCTTTTCGAAACCCGGTTCCGGGCGCAGCCCGATCTGGGTCAGGATCCTGAACTTGTTCTCGGTCAGCCATTCCGGATGGACCGACTGGATGCTCTCGAAGGTGAAGCCGGCGCGTCCCTTGACTTCGCCGCGCTCCATGGCGAGGTCGATCATGTGCCCGGATTTATATCCCTGCACGATCTTGAGCTTCGTCTTCATCACCGTGTTGAACAGGTTCGGGAAGATCACCGTGCCTGATCCCACGCCGGTGCCGCCGACGATCAGCTCTTTCGTCTTCAGCTCTTCGAAGCTGTTGATGCCGGCGGTATGGAAAGCGCCGAGCACCACGTTGCTGACATTGGTGGAGCCGAGATAGTTGAACTTGGTCGCGTCGTACTGGACGCCCTTGCCGCCGAGCGCCTGATGCAGCACGTAGAACCGGACAAAGGCGCCGATATAGGTGCCGTCCTTGGGGGCGCGGTTATAGAGGAAGTTGCTGGCCCGGACATGGCCCGCGCCCGGCATGTTGACCGGCTTGTAGGCAGGCTTGCCGGGAATGTATTTGGTCATGTGATCCATCAGGATCCGGGCGTTGAGATCGTTCGACCCGCCGACGCCGGTGCTGAGCAGCAGCGTCATGGTTTTGTCCTTGTAGAAATCCGCCACCTCGTCGGCCGCGGCGGGGAGCGCGGCGGGCAAGGCCAGCGCCAAGGCGGCGGCGCCCGTCAGCAATGAAATTTTTCCGGTTTTCATGGGTCTCTCCTGTCAATCGGTCCAGCGATGCTTCTTATGGCGAAAAGCCTAGCCCCTGAGCCGGTTCCTGTCACGCGCGCTTATCCCGCGCGCAGCGCCGTATGCGATCCTTCGAACGCCGGCGCGATGTCTTCCATGAACTGCGCCATCTGGTCGCGCACCAGCGCGTCCGGCTTCATGCCGAAATTGAAATAGAGGATGACTTCCTCGATCCCCATCGCCTCGACCTGCTTCAGCCGGTCGACGATCTGCTGCGGCGGGCCGAGCAGGATGGCATTTTCGTCGAAATCCTCGATCTGCGGATCGACCAGTTTTTTCCCCAGCTCGGCGAAATACTGCATGGTCGGCGGCAACGTGCCGGCGCCGCCCTGGCTGGTCTTTTTGCGCGCGCCCGCCATCGAGAAATAATTGATCAGCCGGCCGCGCGCCTCGTCGCGCTCGGCCTGGCTGTCGCCGATATGGATGAAGTAGCTGCATTTGATGCGCCGGGCCGGCTTGCCTTTCTGGTCGCAGATGTCGCGATAGGCCTCGACGGCCCTGTCCAGCCCGCCGAAGATCATCGAAGACGCGAACGGCGCCAGCAGCAAATTCCAGTCCCGCCCGGCGGCGATCTCCATAGAGAATTTCGAGAACGACCCCATGAAGGGCGTAAAGAGCCGCTGCAGCGGCTTGGGATGCACGTCGAGCTCTTCGGCCTGGTAGAACGCGCCGTTGAAATCGAACGGTTCGGTCTCTGTCCAGCAGCGCTCCAGCAGCTCGACGCCCTCCGCGAACAGCTCCGCGCCCTTCTGGAAATCGGCGTTGAACGGGCCGAACTCGTGGCTGTCATAGCCGCGACCGGTGGCGAAATCGACCCGCCCGCCCGACAGCCGGTCGAGCATGGCCCATTCCTCGGCGACATGGATCGGGTGATGGATAGGCAGCACCACAACGGCAGGCCCCAGCCGCACCCGGCTGGTCGCGCCCGCCACGTTGGCGAGAAACACCGCCGGCACCGACAGCACGCCGCGCCGGTTGAAATGATGCTCTCCCACCCACACCGAATGCATGCCGATCTCCTCGGCATAGAGGGACTGGCCCAGCATTTCGTCGATGAACTGTCCCGAATCGCGTGGATTGTCGGGATAGCGGTTGTCGCTGAGGGTGAAATAGCCGAATTCCATGGTGGGGTTCCCTGACGATGCCCTTGTCTAGCCGGTGACGGTTGTTCCTGTCTCGGACTCGATCATGTTCTCCGTCAGACGCCGCGCCCAGACAGCGCCGGCATCGACATTGAGATTATGCAGCGCGAGATCGGGATTCCGCTCCATCGTTTTCTGCTGCGCCTCGACCACGATCTGGTCTTCGTCGAAGATCCTGGCGTTGGCCTCGCGCAGCTGGGTGGTCAGCGCCTGATCGCGCAGCCGGTAATTCCGCACCAGCGACCAGAAATACATGCAGCTGCCGTCGGTTTCCGGCGTGATCGTGTTGAGCACCCGCCCCGTGACACCCTGCGACCGGTCGCCCTCGGGCGCACCGGTCCCGGCCAGCGCCACGCCGACATCCAGCACGATGGTGCAGGGGACTTCGAACCGGATGATCTGCCAGCGATCGACATTGCCCGGTTTCCCCAGCTGGGTGCGCCAGAAGGGCGGCGCATCCACATCCAGCATCCAGCGGGTCGGGGTGACGGTGCGCTCGTCATGAACCGTCTTCATCGGCGACTCGGCGACATGCCGGTTGCCGATGCTCGTCGCATGCACGAACGACTCATGCGTCAGATCCATCAGATTATCGACGAACAGACGATAGTTGCATTTCGCAAACATCGTCTTGCCGTCGCCTTCCCATTCGGGATCGTCGTTCCAGTGCATATCGGGCACCAGCGAGGCGTCCGCCTGCGCCGGGTCGCCCGGCCAGACCCAGACAAAGCGATGACGCTCGACCGTCGGGAAAGACCGCACGCAGGCCGACGGGTTTACATTGTCCTGCGACGGCATCCGCGTGCACCGACCGTCGCCATCGAACGCCAGCCCGTGATAGTGACAGACGACATCGTCCCCGTCGATTTTACCCAGCGACAGCGGCAGCAGCCGGTGCCAGCAGGCATCTTCCAGCGCCGACAGGCCACCATCGGATTTTCGCCACAGCGCCAGCGGGATATTGCAGACCGTCCGCGCCAGCGGCGCCTGCCGTCCAACCTCATGGCTCCAGGCCGCGACATACCAGGCGTTCAAGGGGAAATTCGGCATTTTATCCGTTGTTCGGCTTCGGCAATTTCGGCTGTTAACAGCCTAGCATTTCCGTCCGGCCTGAAGAAACAGGGGCCGCCCAATCGCTGACATCGGGGACGGAGCGGGCCAACGACTGTCGTCAAGTCCGGGGAAATTCCTCTCAGGCGCCTGTGTTCCGGCTCTCCCTCGCGTCGGCCTTTCCCCGATCGAACTCTTTACGGCGTTCGGCGATCTCTTCCGGCGTCAGGATGGCGGCATTCGAATAATCAAGTTGCCAGTTTTCGGCGCCGCTCCACCGGAACGGAGAACGCTCGGTCGTGCGCGGTTCAGTGGCCGTTTCCAGCAGGGCGACGGCGCGCCGCGCGATCTCGACCTGGGAGGACGGGTCGTTCGGCAGTCCGGCGCTGTTGCCCAGGGGGAAATTATTGAACAGCAGGCGTGGAACCCCGACATGCTCCACGATGTCTTTTGCGCAGCCCGAGATGACCGTGGAAATACCGGCGCTCTCCAGCGCCCGTGCGGCCAGACTGACGGATTGATGACAGACGGGACAGTTCGGCACCAGAACGGCGGCATCGATCCGGTCCGCCTGACATCGGGAAACCAGCTCGACGCAGTCGATTTCAACCGTGGTCTTTTGCGAACGGTTGGTGGGAAGACCGTAAAATCGCGGTGCGACGGCGCCGATGAAGCCTTCTTCTTCCAGCACCCTTAACGCGCGGAGAGGGAACCAGGTTCCCTGGTCCTCGGCCGTGGTGTGCGCGCGGTCATAGGCGATATGCGATATGCGCAAATCGGGCTCGACCGACGTGCTGTGCGAATAGACGGAATAGAATTTCGCGGAACCGTTATAGGGCGCGCCCGGCCCCTGATCGCCCTTGTCCGGTTGATACAGTGCCGCCGTCGTGACGATCCCGATTATCGCCTCCGACAGAGGCTTCGCCAACGGGGAAAACGGGACATCCTCGAAATGCGCCCAGCGGTAGGGGGCGCCATAGCCAAGCACCCGGTAATATTCCCTGATCCGGTCGAGATAAGGCAGCGGGGAATCGTCAGTCATCGATGTCCAGCTGAAACAATTCCGGGCTGCGCGGATTGTGCGGATAGCGATTGTCGCTGAGCGTGAAACAGCCGAATTCCATGGCGGGCTCTCTGTCTGTTGGAGAGAGTAAAGCAGAGAGTACGGGGATTGGCTATTCAGGGCGGATTATAGCCATGAGCAGATATCGTTGATCTAAAATGGGTAATCTACGCAATACTAGTATAAACTCGAGAAATCGCTGACTGTTCCTCGAGATGGAGAATTAGTAACAAGTAGCACGTTCTGCCAATTCATCTATAAATGGTCTAGTATTGTCATGAGGTATTGCTAATGCTGAGAGACGATTCAGAACTGAACCGCCCCGGGATTGCCG
>JAYOEY010000032.1:0-40776 GCA_038116945.1 Rhodospirillales bacterium | reverse complement strand
AAATCCTCCCTTATGCAAACTCCTCAATCTGCCCCATGAGCGCTGACGTCAAACACGCGCCGCCGCGCGCGATATCGACGCCCAGGATCAGAGGCGCATGATCCTGGCTTCCGGCGACATGGGACCTCGCGGCGATCACCAGTTCGGGCCGGATCAGCCCGTCATGCCCCGCGCCGTGGAACGCCTCATCGGCGGTGGCGGGATATTCCTGCCGGAAAAGCCAGCAGATCTGGTCTCCCGGCCCGCCGCAGGCGCGCGCCAGCGCCTCGTTCTTGCGCCAGGCCCAGTAGAGCTGGCGCGCGCTGAGGTCATGTTGTGCGCCGTATTCGACGATTGCGGACGGTACGACCCAGCCCTTCGGCGGCGAAGCGACGTATTCCCTGTGATCGAACCAGGGGATGAAGATCAGATCGAATTCGCTGTCCCCCCGTTCGGCCGCCTTGCACAGGTCGAAGAAAAGGCCGCCCGGCCCGTTGGCGGTCGACTCCAGAATGATCTCCGTATCGTCTCTGTCCGGCACGGCCTGAAGCACCCCCGCCATGTGGGCGCCGGCGTTGGGCCAGTGCGCGACCTCGGACCCGTGAAAATACTGGATTGTGTGGCCGCGCCCGATTGCCCTGGAGCCCGCCGTGCCGACCCGATAACCGGAGTCAAGCCGGTCAAACAGAAGCTCCCTTGCGTTGGATGCGCCAAGATGCGGCCTGAGTTCGGGGTCGTCCTGCGCGTAAAAACGCTCGACGATTTCGAAGATCGCATCCGATGCGTCGCGAAGATGCGTCAGGATAAAGGCGCGCGCACCGGCGCGCCGGGTCACTTGCCAGTAGAAACGCCCCTCGACATAGGTGGAAACGCCCGGTTGTCGCGCCTTGAGAACCAGCGCCCGCACGCGTCCCCGGGTCTTTCTCTGACGCTCCAGCTTTTCATGCAACGCTCGCTGCACGGCATTGAGACGGAACGGGATGGTTTTGCCGCTTTTGGCGCGGATCGCGAGACGTTTCGACGCAAACGCCGGAAACGTCCTTGGCCCCGGCTTCGCACCGACAGGTTTCACGGACGATGCGGACATTATCTACGCCGTTTCGATCGCGTCGCGGCCGTAAAGTTCGCCGTACAAGGAACGGAGCTCGGACTGCACCGCGTCGGAAACGTAGCTTGAACGTCCGTAATGGCTGGCCATCAGGCTATCGATCCGGTCCTTGGCGGATCTCGCGGCCCCGTCGGGCGATGCCGCCTGTAACCCGTCTTCAGATATCGCTGCGCCGATCGCCGCGAAGGTGCGGAGAAAAACAGGATGACTGCCGAGACCCGCCTCCGCGAGGACGGTTTCCAGATCGTTTCCTCCGAATCGCCGCAAGGCTCGTCTCGCCGCAACGGCGTTTCGATCGAAGGCGTCGCCCCATTCGCGCCGAAGAGCCGCTTCGTGACCCGCCGAATGCTTTTGAGCTTCGGCAGCAAGGCGGGTCTCCAAAGCGGTAAGTTCGTCGAAATACCAGTCCATCGCCGCCTGTACCGTGGCGCCGTTCGCCCCGGCGCGATGCATCGCCTCGAGAAAATTCCGGGTGGGCTCCTCGTGAAGGATGCCGCCCCTCCCTTCGGGGGCGAGGACGTCGTATGCGTCGGGCGATTCGGGACGGCCCATACGGTCGTAGAACGCCTCTATTTCATCCGGCGATGCGTCGCGATCCGGAAGGGTCACCGATCGGCCCAGGCGCTTCTCGAGCGACGCGTATGAGCGAACCACATCGGCGGGTGTCGCGAACTTGGACGCAACGCGCTGAAGGTCCCGGTCGAGCGACGACCGCCAATCCGGCTCCTCAACGGCTTGTGCGGAGGAAGGCGGGCGGGCGGACACGATTTCCGGCGCAACCGGATCGGCCCCGTCTCCCGCTTCCGAGACGGCAGGCTGCATGCGCGTATGGCTCACGGGCGGTCTCCTATATCGGTCGCATCCGCGTCGCCATCGGCCGATTCCGGGATTTTGGAGGGCGGCTCCGGCGACAGCGCCGCAAGGATTCGCAGACCGACATCGCGCCCGCCCTCCCGCCAATGGGTCGCATGAGAGCCTCCCGGCACGAACGTGCTCGCGAACAGATGCGACCATGCGAGCAATTCATACAGTACGCGCCTGCCGGCTTCCGACCCCAGAAGCACCGTCCGGAAATCCTGTCGGCGGTCTTCCGCGGAATATCCGGAACCCGCGCGGGATTTCGAGAGGACGTCGAACAATCCTCCCGGGCCCGGAAGCAATGGAGGCACGTCGCCGCCGGAAGACGTCTTCGCTACGCGACGAAACAGAATCGACCGGATTTCGGCGATCATGGGGCCGCCTCCCCGCCGGCTTCGAGCAGGGCGGACAGCGGATCGGCGGTGGCGGTGGCGCCGAAAAGCGCCGCCTGCCCCGCAAGCTTCCTTTCCGTTCGCCGAAGTTCGACATCCTCAACCGACCGGATCCAATGCTGGGGCAACCCGTTCGCTTCGGCGATTTCGCGGGCCACGCGGTCGTCGTCGAAATTGTCCAGAATTTCCGGATTCTGCGCCGCCAGCGGGCCGAGATCCGCGGCGGTCTTGGCCAGCGCCGACGCATCGATCTGCTTCTGCGCCCTTGCGATGGGAGAGGCGTACTCGAATCGAAGCTCGACACCGGCGAGCCTGTCCGGCGGTCTCGGCAGCGCGCCGGCCCGCATGATCAGATTGAACGCGCGCTCGACCATCGGCCCCGTATAGTCGGCTTCCAGCCGTCCGAAGGTCGGCCCGATCACCCGCATGAATTCGGCTTTCCTCTCGATGATTTCGGTCGCGGTCATCTGCGCGCCATCGAAGGGCAGCTGCAGAACATTTCTGAAAAAGGCAGCCCAGACCTGGTTACGCATGTCGTTCTGCATTTCCCTGCCGATCGGAATGTTTCCGCCGCTGTGCAGGGGCGTGATCGGCGATCTGCCGCCCGTCTGCAGGAGAAGCCCCGCATCGAACGGCGTAATGCCACCGGGAAACGTACGGGGTGTGGCGCCGATTCCGTCGTTCGGCACGAGAAGCGGCGGGTTAACGACCTTGTGCCCGGCTTCCAGAATGGTCTTCCCCATGGCGTTGAGGGTCTTGATGTCCGGCAGCGCCAGCATGCCCGGCGATCGGCCATAGACCTCGCCGGCGGCGGTATCCCACCGCGGAATGACGAACGGAAACTCCCGAAACCCGCTCTCGCTGACCACATGCTCCGACTTCATGTCGACCAGAATGCTCGCGAACGGCATGTTCGCGGCGTTTTCCCGTCGCGGATCGCGTTCGTGCCGGGGAAATACCGCTTGCAGGAATTCGAACTCGTCGTCCTCACGGTCATTGTCGATGGCATCCCGGGTTCGCCGACCGAGCCTGTCAGCGCCGAATTTTTCGGCCGCCTGCCGCGCGGTGAGTCGCAACACGCGGTAAACGGTGTCGATATCGCCATCGGCATTTTCGCCGATGTAACAATCGCGCAGATGCAGCGACTGAAATAAAAGGCCGGATGCATCCGACCTCTCGCCGATGAAAAGTACGCCGGTGCCGAACACGACGAGGTCGAGGTCGACTTCGGCCGAGCGCTGAAGAAACCGCGCGGACGGTTGGTAGAAGGCGCTGAACAGGCGATCTTCGGCGGCACGGAGCCAGAGTTTGACATCGCGCGTTTCGTTCAGCGATTCATCCTCTGTCTTGATCGAGAACCAGCGTCGCGTTTTCGGCTTGAGCAGACCGTCGAGCGATGCCGCGAGTCCCCGCGCGGCCTGCAGCGGCGTCGCATCGAACTGCTTTTCGGTACGTTTCCCGCCTGGCTCTCTCGTCGTCGCGAAATCCGCACGCCGCGGCATCAAATACTCGGCGAGTTCCTGCCAGTGGCTCTCCCACTGGCCGCGCCGCTCCTGCATGCGCTTCAACCTGGCCAGCAAATCCTGGACGCGTTCGCTCATCGGGCGTCACCTCTCCTCGAAAAATGGATTGCGTGAAACTGGGGTTATCGGGTCAACCCGATCAGGTCGTCGTTTGACAGGCGATAGGGCCAGTACCGAAGGCGTTCGATCGTACCGAACAGCGAGAATCCCGCGCCGCCCTGTCCGAGATAGATCGTAACGGGAGCAACCGGCGGAATACTGAGCGTATCGACGGCATCGATCGCGCCATTGACCGCCCCGACCGTATTGTCGAGATCGTAGGCCAGGGCCGCTCTGATCGAGGATCCGGCGGAAACGGCCGGCCCGGCGCTCCACCTGTACTGGGGCAGTCCGCTGCTCGACATCCAGAAATCGGTTGTTGTCGGGTCGACGTAAAATCCGACGGCGTCGGTGGCATTGGATGCCGCGCCCGCCTGAATAAACGCCACGGACCTGTCCTGCCCCGCAAGGACGGGCACCCGAAACTCGGCGGCGAGAGTGCCTGCCTGAGAATTGAAGCCGGCGACCCTGGACAACGGGATGCTTGCCGCGTCCGGATCGCGCCCCACCGCCGTCGCTCCGGTCTCGATATAACTCGACGGAAATGAGCCCTGTTCCAGCTGGGCGAAGCCGGCGTAGAGGCCGGATGAACCGTCCCCGCTGTAGGAAGCAGTCCCGTCGGCCGTTGCGAGGCCAAGACCGAAAAACGGCACCTCCACGCCGGTCAGCACGTCGATCGCGGCCCAGACCCGGTAGAGACCGCTCCCCCAGTCATCCATGCCGGCATCGACGAATGCCGGGTCCTGCGTTCCTTTCGTTCCGGACGACAGGTCGAACCACACGTGATGCTCGGTTCCCGAATCCTTCCGCCTGGCGACAAGCCGGCAGCGCGTCCGCGAATGCGCCCGTACGAAATATGAAGCGCAGTAAATCGTATTGTCGGACAGGCCTGCGTGGTCATCCCGCAGATAATGGGTAGTCGCTGGCGACGCATCCTCGACGAGGGCGAACAGCGAGACCTCGCCGTCGGGGCCCGTCGCCTGGCCCGGCACAACGCCCGCCAGCCGGACGGGGTTCCAGGCGGCATCGTCAAGTTCGTTCGACCGCAGCTGCAGATTGGTTCGAGCGCCTTCGATCGAAAGTCCCAGAGGATCGCCGTTCCGGTCGTGATCGACCGCGGGCGCGTTCGCAGGCACGGCGACCATCAGGCCGTCGCCCGCGCGGCGCACCGTGCGGAACGAAGATCGGGAGAAATCGATCAGTCCGGGCGGTATGCCTCCCTGATCCGCAAATCCGATATCGAGAATTGCGGCATCGCCGCCCCGAGACGTAATTCCCCTGGTAACAGGCCTCGTCGCCGGCCGGGAAAGCTGATCTGCGATGCTCAAACCGCGAGCTCCGCGGTGATCGCGCCGGAGGTATAGTCTCCCGACTTGACGAAGAGCCGCACGTCCCAGTGACCGCGCATTTCGCCGAGCTTCTCGGCTGCCGCGCCATAACTTTCGATATCGCGCGCGGCCGACGCCGCTTCGCCGGGCCTTTTTCTCTGGAGATGGACCGTGCCGGAGAATGCGCCAGAGACCGAAATATCGAAGAAATTGTGATCGGCGCGAAGCCTGAGCCAGTCCGTGCCGGTATCTCCGGCAGTCAGGGCCGCCGTAACGCGCACCGTGCTGTCCGCCATGTCAGTTTCCTCCCAGGCGGGTGTTGATGCCGGTGCCGAGCCCGGTTCGCCGGACCGGGGCGACGCCGGCATCGCCCAGCCCCGACGTGAGGATGGTCGACCGCCGCCCCCTGCGCCGGAGTTCAGCCTTGCGGCGTTCCTCCCGCGCGTCGTCGATTTCCGGACTGTCGAATGTCGGAACCGGCGGCGGAGGCGGGGGCGGCGGTGGCGATGGCGGGCTGAAGAGGGCTCCCATGGGCAATCCTTTCTGTCTGTGCTCGGAGACGTCGTCCGGCCGAAAGCCGGACAGAAAAACGCCGCTCCGCAAATTGCGGGCGACGTCGATTCAAAAATTTCGATGGGCCAGCCGGCGTCCGAAAGGGCGGCGGTATCTGGCGTTACTTTTCGATAATAGGAATAATATCCTGTATCGGAAAAAATGTCAAGAGAAAACGACGCGTCTTACAAAAGATGGCCGCTCTTGTCCCTTTTGACCGACAGATAAAATTCATTGTGGTCGTTCGACGGAAAAGCGTGCGGCACGCGTTCGGTAACCTCGATGCCGAATTCTTCAAGGGCGGCGACCTTGTCGGGGTTGTTGGTCATCAGACGAACCTGACGATAGCCGAGACGCTGGAGAATGCGCGCGGCGGGCAGAAACACCCGTTCGTCCGACTCGAATCCCAGCCGTTCATTGGCCTCCACCGTATCGAATCCCTGTCCCTGCAGCGCGTAGGCGCGGAGCTTGTTGATCAGGCCGATCCCCCTGCCCTCTTGACGCAGGTATAGCAGTACCCCTGCCCCTTCCTGACCGATCTGGGCAAGCGCGCCACGCAGCTGCTGACCGCAATCGCACTTGAGCGAGCCGACAAGATCGCCGGTGAAGCACTCGGAGTGAAGCCGCGCAAGTACGGGCCGGTCGGTCGGCGGTTCGCCGACGACGATTGCCAGATGCTCGCGCCCGCCATCAGGCGACCGGAAGGCGAACATGCGCGCATCTTCGGCATCTTCGAGCGGCACCCGCGCGGCCGTCACCTGTACCAGCGCTCCGGCGGTATCCATCTCGTAATTCATGACGGCGGACGCCTCGACCGTTGCGATACCGGCATTTGCCAGCGCCTCGTCGTCCACGGCGTCCGCGCGAACCACGACAGCGGTCGGCAGAAGCCGCGCGACCTTGGCCAGCTGAACCGCCGCTATCGCAGCCTCTCCGACCTTCTCGCGTTTCGGCATGTAGGGCCCGCGCATCGGGTTGGCGAGATCCTTGGTCGGATCGCCCAGCGTGCGCGCCGTTGCCGCATCCCGCCAGGCCGAATACGGAATCAACAGAATGTCGTCGGTATAGAGCGGTATCTTGAGCGTCCTGCCCCGATGATGCGTGATGGCGATATCCGGGTCCGCCCCTGTCAGAGACCTGAGACGGTCCAGCGCCTGCGGCGACAGCATTTCCCCGGCAACGGCGAGTATCGCCCCCTCCGCGCCTTGGAGCCTGACGATCCTGCCTCTGCGAAATTCATAGGCCGCGCGATCGACGGCCAGCATCGCCGCCTCGGTCCGGTCGCTCGTTTGTGCCGTTTCGTCGTGGGACATGCATGCATCTGCCAAAAGAACCGGGCCAATCTATCAGCATGATGCGCACCTGTTCAAACGGGACGGCGGCGCCGGTCATTCCGGCGATCATTCCGTCGCGCACCGTATCGGTCGAGCCCTTCCGCCAGATAGCGCAGCGCCGATCCGGCGGGCAACCGGTAGCACGCCTCGACGGCCGCCGGCGTCGCATTATCCACCACGACATCGGTAACAAGCTGCAGCCAGCGCGTCCCGGGCATTCCGGCGGCGATGGCGACCGCCAGCTCATGGGACCAGGGCAGATAGCGCGTTTCCCAGATTCGCAGCTCCTCCGAGGACATGTTCTGTGTGAAATCACGCGGTCCATAGTTGAAGCCGCCGCGCGCCGCCGCCGGGCCGATGGCGCTTCGCGCGAACATGCCCCGGCCGACCGCTTCGTGGATGCCGCGTATTTCCATTGCGGCATCGCGCTGCACCTGTGTCAGGCCGTTTGCTTCGACAAGCACCGAAATCACATCCTGTTCCAGTTTTCGAAGCGTTTCGGGGGTCGGCGGAACGCCCTTGCCGGTTTGGGCCTGCACCGGTTTTCCGAAGGCAATCCGTTTCAGGCGGGCCCGCCTGTTCTTTCTAGCCGTCAAGCGGACCTCCCTCCTTCCAAACCACGAAACTACGCATCGGAGTCGTTCCTCAGATCAGGATCGAAGCCAATACTGCCGAACAGGTCATCGACGGCGATATCGTCGAAATCGGGGTCGATCAGCCGTTCCATGTCCCGGGAACGGGCGCGGCTTCGATTCCGTCCCGCCGCACGACGCCGCTCCTTCCAGTGGGCCAGGAGCCGATCGCCTGATGTAAAATTACCGGATGAATTTCTTGATTTCCGCATCATGCGGTTTATATACCGTATTCTGGTCCAGGAGTCAAGGGATTTTTACCCTATGCAGAATCGACTAAATGAGGTTAAATTACCGAATTGGTGTTTTGCAGAAATCTGGTATCGGGAAATGACTGACCTCCGGGATCGAATCAGAACCCGCCTTCGGGAACTATCCAAATCGGCCCGTCGCGCATCGCTTGACGGCGGCCTGACCTCCGACGCAATCCGTAACGTCCTCAGGACAAAATCGCGCAACCCGAGACGCGACACTCTGGAAGGCATCGCGCGCGGTCTCGGCTGGACGCTGGAGGAGCTTCTCGAACTCCCCTCGTCCGGGAATGTCAGCGCGCTCGAGCGGGCGGTTCAGAACGTACCGCTTATCAGCTGGGTAAAGGCCGGCGACCTGACCGAAACCGAGGATCCGTATGCGGTCGGCGACGCGGCCGATTACGTCGCGGTGACACACCAGCGGAAGACCCTGATCGCGCTGAAGGTAAACGGTCAATCGATGAATCGCGTCGCGCCGGAAGGCAGCATCGTTATCGTCGATTATGCGGACAAGACACTGGTGTCGGGGCGTTACTACGTGGTCAAGCTGGGCAACCAGGCGACCTTCAAGCGATATCGTTCGGAGCCCGCCCGCCTCGAGCCGGACAGCACCGAACCGCATGAAACGGTATTCATTCGTTCCGAAACCGAAGTCGTGGGCCGCGTCATTCAGGTCATCAACGAGCTTGGCTGAAACCGGCTCGGCATCTTCAAAGGAAATTCATGAACCGGATACGTAACCTTTCCGCCCTTCACCTGCGCCACGACGGACCGATTCCGGACAGAGCGGCGGTGCCGCGGGATTACGACCTGGGCTGGTCACACCAGATCCGCAATCGACGACGACAGGCATGGCAAACCGTGCGGCATGCTGGCAGACAGACGATCGACGCCCGGCGACACTTCCGTCGGGCGCCGTCAGTGGAATCCTACCGGGTCTGGAAACTGAAACGGCGCTCTCTCGCCTATGCCCTGACGGGATGGGCCGCGTTTCGCGATCTGGCAAAATCCAGCCCGCCCGAAACCAGCTGACGCAGGGTCACTTGCGCGGGACGCATTGCCAGATCGCGTTCCTGTCCTTCAGATCGTATAGCGACGCGTCTTTCCCGAATTTCTCGCAATGGGCGCGCGCCTCCGGATAGGTCACGATTCTTCGCAGGCCTGGCACTACTTCTCCCAGATCGCCAATTCCGATGGTCACGAAATTTTCGTCGGCCTTCTCGACCCAGGTGCATGCTGACAGCAGGAAAAACGTCGACAGGATCGCTGCGCCGGTTCCGCGCATCATTCGTTCCACAATTTCCTGACCGCCGCGGTATCGGTGCCGGGATAGGCCGACGCCAGTATCGTCGCCAGCGCAACGAAATCCTCCGCGTCGACAGCGACCGACCTGCGGTTGAAATAGGATTTGATATTGGACAGTACGACCGACCGGGCTTCGTCAGGATCGACGGATTTCGCCAGAGGAGGACCAAGCACGTCCGCCATCGCCAGCATTTCGACATGCTCGCAATCGATTTCCAGCGTCAGGGCGGCGTTCCGGACCGCGGCCCGCCGTCTTTCGCCGACCGCGCCATAGCCGCTGCTGACTCTCGCGCGCAACGCTCTGATTTCGCAAACGATCTCCCGGTTCCATCCGTCCGTGACCTGAAACAGCGCGTCGAATTCGGCGGGCGTCAGGGGAGGCCGACCGTCATGCGCCGTCCACAGCGAGAGCAGCAGGTAGTTTACGTCTATCTCGTGCTTGTCCTGCAACGCGATGCAGGCCGCCGACACGCCATCGCCCTTATAGACCGAAAGCGCGTAATCCCAGAACGGATGGTCTTCGAACGAAATGCCGGACATGTTTCTCCCCAAGATCGAGCGCCCCTTTCTCGCCCATCGGCGGTCCGATGACAAGCGGGCGTCGCTCCCGATATGATGGTTTCAGAAGGAAATATCGGAATGTCAGAAAATAGCGCCCTGGAAGGCAAGGTCGCAGTGGTCACCGGGGGCGGACGCGGCCTCGGGCGCGCCATCGCACAGTCCTATGCTGAAAACGGCGTCAGCGGCCTCGTCATAACGGCGTCTCGAAGCCCGGAAGAAATCGAATCGGCCGCCCACGACATCAATGCCGTCGCCGGAAAGAACATCTGTCTGGCGCTCATCGCCGACGTCACCGACCGGAAGGCCTGCCGGGACGTCGTTCGCCAGACTATCGAGCGCTTCGGCGCGGTCGACATCCTGGTCAACAACGCCGGACGCGGCCAGCGCTCGATGACGGACGACCATGCACCGTTCTGGGAGGGAAATCCCGACGGCTGGGAAGACATCATCTCCACCAACGTCAACGGCCCTTTCAACATGGCTCACTCGGTTGTCGGACACATGATGGAGCGCGGCTGGGGCCGTATCCTCAACGTCACGAAATCGCGGGACTCGATGCACAGGCCGATGAATTCGCCCTACGGACCGAGCAAGGCGGCCGTCGAAGCCATGACCCTGGTCTGGGCGCAGGATCTGCTCGACACCGGTGTTACCGTCAATTCGATCGCCCCGGGAGGCAGCGTCGATACGGAATTCGTGCTCCCAAGGGCGCGGGCGCGCGGAGAGAAGGCAGGAAAGCTCTACATGGATGCAGGTGTCATCGCGCCCGTTGCTGTTTATCTGGCGAGCGACGCCGCCGACGGAATCACGGGCTGCCGGTTCATCGGCAAGAACTGGCGCGACGACCTGCCTCCCGATCGGGCCGTGGAAGCAGCGCGCGAACCGGCAATCTTTCTTCCGCCGGAACGGGATTCGCGCCTGACAAAGACCTGGAGCAACCCCGATACCGCCTAGGCGGCCTGGGCGCTCGCGGGTCGATGCGGCGCGGCGAGATAATCTTCCGACTGCATTTCTTCCAGCCGCGACGCGACGCGGGTAAACAGCTCGGAGCCGTCGCCTTCCCGGTAAAGCGCATCCGGCGGCACCGCCGCGGAACAGACCAGCTTGGTCTTCTGTTCGTAAAACGTTTCGATCATGACCGCGAAACGCTTCGCAGAATCCCGATGCTCGGCTTTCATTTCCGGTATGTCGGAAACGATCACTGTCTGGTAACGGCAGGCAATCGCCCAGTAATCCGCCGCTCCCAGCGGGGTTTCGCATAATTCCGAGAACCCGAAGCGCGCGACGCCGCGCGCCTGTCCCGGCACGTGAATTTTCCGGCCCTGCACGATAATTTCGTCCGCCTTTGGCGGCGCGCCGTCGGTCAGCCTGTCGAACGCATCGGAAAGCGCCGCGTTCGCCAAGTCGTCGTTCGGTGCATGGTAGACGCCGACCGCCTTCAGCCTGTCGCGCCGGTAATCCGTCTCCGTCGACAGCTCGATGACGTCGACATTCTGCTTGAGGATATCGATGAACGGCAGAAACCGCGTCCGCTGAAGCCCGTCCTTGTACAGCTCGTCTGGCGCGGTATTGGAGGTCGCCACCACCACCACCCCTTCTTCGAACAGCGCCCCGAACAGGCGGCCGACGATCATCGCATCGGCGATCGCCTCGACCTGAAATTCGTCGAAACACAGCAGGCGCGTTTCCGATGCGATCTGGCGCGCCAGACGCGGTAACGGCTCTTCCTCCTGCCGCCCGCCCCCTTCCTTGCGCCACTGGTGGAGCTGTGCATGCACCTCCTGCATGAAGGGATGGACATGCACCCGTCGACGCCGGCGCACTTGCGACGCATCGAAAAACAGATCCATCAGCATTGATTTTCCGCGTCCCGGCGGGCCGTAGATGTAAAGTCCGCGCGGCGGAGGCGGAGGCGACCGTCCCAGCAGCGTGTTCAGCCGGTCGCGCAGCCGGTAACCGGCCGGTCTCCGGGCGGCGAGTTCATCGTGCAGGGATTGCAGCCGCTGTACGACGCGCATCTGCGCGTCGTCCGACTGCATTTCGCCGTTGCCGACCCTGTGGGCAAGCGCTTCTAACGGTCCGGTCGACTGCATCTGGGAATCAGCCTGTCATCCGACCGTCAGACCTGAAGATCCTGACAGCCCGCACGGATCGTCCAGTATTCCCACGCCCGGTTGATGGCCAGATCGACGGTCATTCTGTGACAGGCCTGTTCGACCTCGCCGGGCGTCAGATAGCGCGGCATCCCCATGGCCTCGGACTGCATCTGCAGCTTGGCATTCACTTCGAGATAGATCGACCGTAGCGTCGCTTCCTTTACGTTCTTGCCGCCCACAACGCAGCCATGGCCGCGCATCAGCGCCGCCTGATTGTCGTCGCCCAGACAGTTCGCCAAATCCCGCGCGTGATCCATGTTGAGGACAAGAAGCGACGTGTCGCCGAAACTGTCCCGGATATCCCAGATGGGAACATCGCCCGCAACCGACGCGCCGACATGGATGATCGGCCGGATGGGAATGCCGGTGACGCCGAACGGGATGACAGTGTGCGAATGGTTGTGCACCACCGCGTGAATATCGGGCCTGCGTTCGTAGACGCCGCCATGGATGAACCGCTCGGCGTACATCGGCAGATCCTTCTTGTTCAAAGGATCGCCGTCCAGCGTGTACTCCATCAGATCGTCCTGCGTGACGATCCCCGGACTGCGCGAACAGGCCATGATGTAGCGGTCTGGATTGTCGGGATGCCGGACGCTGATATGGCCGAACGCATCGACGACACCTTCGTTGGCAAGGATGCGGTTGGCGATCACCAGGTCGCGCATGACGCTGAAAGTCGTTTCGCTGTCCATTGTCCTCTTCCGGGAAACGTAGTTCCTACGTCTTATCGTGACAGCCCGTTCTTGTCAGCCAAAACGACGAACGGCCGCCAGACTGGCGGCCGTTCGAAGGACGAATCCGGAAAACGCTACATTTATTTGTCTTTGCCCTTTCGGAAACCGAGCAGCGTCGCGAGTTTCTCGGCAGCCTCCTTGCGGCTGCCGTATCCGACACGCACGGCCTCCTCTACCTGCCGCCAGGAACGGGTGAATGTCGGAACGCCCCGTTTTTTCGCATCGGCCTTGAAATCCGGGTCGTTCAGCATGGCAGCGAAGGATTTCCGCAGAAGGTCAACAACGTTCTTCGGAACGCCGGGAGGGACGTAAAAGGCCTGTCCGACATTGAAATTGGACTCCAGAATTTCGACCATCTCGCGGTCGATACCTGGATTCACCAGGTCGACAAACCGGGGGATATCCTTCACTTCGGGCCTCGGCGGACCGAAAGTCGCGATAAAAGTGATTTTCCCGTCCCGAAGCCAGTGCGGGCGCGCGCCAGTGTACCCCGAATAATAGTTGGTGCGTCCCATGACCTCGCCACGCTCCATCGCAAGGTTCATTGCCCCGCCGCCCTTGTAGCCGTGAATGACCTTGAAATTGGTGCCGAGCAGCTGGTTCATCAGCTGCGGCAACAGGGTACTTGTCGCCGCACGTCCGGTAGACGCCAGCGTGACCTCCATCTTTTTGGTATCGTCTATCGACTTGATCGGATGCGTATGCCAGACGCCGAGCGTATAGGTCCGGACCGAAGGCGCGCCGAGCCACTGGAGTTCGCGCGCGTCGTAACCCATGTTCGGCCGCAAAATAGGGGTCATCGTCGTGCCCGGATTAATCATGGCGATCACGGTGCCGTCCTTTGGCGCAGCCGTCACCATCCAGCGCAGCGATTTAACCCCGCCAGCGCCGGGCCGGTTCTGAACGATCAGTTTCGGGTCGCCGGATATGTGACGGCCCATGTTTCGCTGTACGAGCTGACAGTAGATATGAAAGGTGCCGCCGCTGCCCGACGGAACGACGACAGTGATGGTCTTGTCCTTGAAATAATCGTCAGCAATCGACGGCAACGCCATTGTCAGGATAGCAGCCACCGCTGCGCCTGCAGCAATTCGCGTAAAATTCGTCATCGAAATCTCCCTGTCCTGTTTACCCAATTCTCCGCTCAGGATTATGGTGACCCCCGAATGGCACACAGTCAATGTGGACAAATCCTTGCCTTGCGCGCGGCCCGGATCATTGCGAGCATTCGGATGACCGCTACTGACCCGCAAAATTGAAAATGACCGATTTGACCCTGGGCGACATATCCCTCACGCGAGTCGTCGAATCCGACGATCCCCACCTGGTACCGACTGCCGTCTTTCCGGACTGGAACGAAGACGCCGTCGCGCCTCACCGAAGCTGGATGGAACCGCGGCACCTGAACGACCTCGGCCATCTGGTCGTCGTCATCCAGAGTTTTCTGATAAAAACGCCGCGCTACACCATCCTGGTCGATTCGTGCGGCGGCAACGACAAGGACCGGCACGGCTCGCATTTCCATCAACGGCAATGGACCTGGCTCGACACGCTGGCGGCAGCCGGCGCACGGCCCGAAGATATCGATTTCGTCCTCTGCACCCATATGCATGTCGACCATGTCGGCTGGAACACCAGGCTGGAGAACGGACGATGGGTCCCGACCTTTCCCAATGCCCGCTACATTTTCGCGAAAAAGGAATGGGAGCACTGGCAGCAGCTCGCCGCCGAGACGGAACTGCCGCGCACCGGAAACTATGTTCAGGACAGCGTGCTGCCCATCGTCGAGGCCGGCCGCGCCGATCTGGTCGATACCGATCACCAGATAGAAGACGGCATCTGGCTTGAGCCCCTGCCCGGCCATTCCCCGGGGCTGGTCGGCGTAAACCTCTCGTCGGGCGGAAGCCGCGCAATCCTCTGCGGCGATCTGATGCACCACAGGATCCAGTGCCATTTTCCGGACTGGAGTACCAATTTCTGCACCGACCAGGCAGCCGCCCGCGCCATGCGCCGCAGCTTTCTCGACCGTCATGCGGAAACAGACATGCTGGTGTATCCGGCCCATTTTCCCGCGCCGACCGGCGGACGCATAGAACGCGCGCCGGCCGATATCGGCGGCGAATTCACGTTCCGCTTCGTCGGCGAATAACCCGATCAGGAGAGACCTTTGCGATGACCGCATTTACCGTTGAAGACATTCCCTACCGCACCATCGACGGGATCGAGCTCCTGGCGCGCCTATACCGACCGGATGCGAGCGGGCCGATCCCGTTCGTCATCGATGCCCATGGCGGCGCATGGGGTTCAGGCGATCGCCTGAACAACCAGAAAATTCATGAGGATTTCGCGTCGCATGGCATCGGCGTCTGCGCGCTCGATTTTCGGCTGTCGTCCCAGGCCAGGTACCCGGGACCGGTTGCAGACGTGAATTATGCGGTACGCTGGTTCAAGAAAAACGCCGGTTCCCTCGGCCTGGAAGTCGGCAGGATCGGGGGGCTGGGCTCTTCGAGCGGCGGACAGATGATGGGGCTGATCGCGTTTCTGCCCGGAAATCCGGACTATTGCGAGCCGGACCCGGCTCTTGAAGGGACGGACGCCAGCCTCGATTTTTTCGTCGCCTGCTGGCCGATTCTCGACCCGCTGGCGCGTTACCGAATGGCTCGGAAGACGGGCAAAGACAGGCTGGTGGCCGCGCATAACGCCTATTTCGACGACGAGAAAGCCATGGAGACGGCAAACCCGACAGGAATCGTGAGCCGGGGCGACGCCACTCATAAACCGCCTACGATCGTCGTGCAGGGTACCGCCGACGAAAACGTAGACCACGAACGAGCCGACATTTTCGCCCAGGCCTACGTGGCGGCAGGCGGCCAGGTCGAAGTCCATAAATACGAAGGACAGCCGCACACGTTCGTCACGGCGAACCCGGACGGCCCGGAGACGGCGCAGGCAATCGAAACCCTGCGCAAGTTCGTCCTTGCACAATCGAATTGAAGGAAGTCGGAGAATGGTGGAACAGACAGGCGAACTCGCCGGCAAGGTCGCGATCGTCACGGGCAGTGCCCGCAATATCGGCATGGCGACAGCGAAAGAGCTTGCGCGGGCCGGCGCGGCGCTCGTCATCAACGCAAGGACATCGGGCGATCTGTGCAAGCAAGTGGCCCGGGAAATCGTCGATGAGGGAGGCAATGCCATCCCGTTCGTCGCCGACATCACCGATTCGGGCGCGGTCGATGCGATGGCATCCGCCGCCATCGCGGAATTCGGCGGCATCGATATCCTCGTCAACAACGCGGCAGGTCGCGCCCGTACGCCGTTCGTCGATCTGGATACGGAGACCTGGAATTTCGCGCTGGGCGCGGCCTTTCAGGGAGCCTTCCTGATGTCCAAGGCCTGCGTCCCCAGCATGATCGAACGGGGCGGCGGCTCGATCATCGGCGTCGGCGGCCTCAACTCCTATCGAGGTCAGCCCGAGCGCGTGCACGGCATGGCATCGAAGGCAGGGCTTGGCGGCATGACGCGTGGGCTCGCGTTCGACCTCGGCAAACACAATATCCGCGCCAACTTCGTGGTGGTGGGCACCTTCGACACCGATCTCGAAGGCAGCAGTTCTTCGAAATCGAAGCCGCCTGACGCCAAGGGAATACCGCTCGGCCGGCTGGGCGTGCCACAGGACATGGCCAACCTGATCCGGTTCCTGGTGGGGCCGAATGCGAGCTACATCAGCGGGCAGACGATCCACGTAAACGGCGGAGCGTTCTGCCCCCATTGATCGAATTCGCGGCGGCGTAAATTTCCGATCATCAGTCGCGAAAATTCACGTACTGAAGCGGCTTTCCCGGGTTGCTTTCCTTGACGACGGCGATCGCCGCCTGCAGGTCGTCGCGTTTCTTGCCCGAAACGCGAAGCTCGTCTCCCTGAATCGCAACCTGCACCTTGGTTTTCGAGGCCTTGATGGTCTTGACGATCTTCTGCGCCAGATCGCGCTCAATGCCCTGGCGGACCCGGATCGTCTGACGCAGGGAGTTCCCGAAGGCTTTCTCGGGTTCCTGAAAATCGAGCATCCCGACGTCGACCTTCCGCTTCGCCATGTGACCGCGAAGCAGTTCCTGAACCTGTTTGAGCTTCAGGTCGTCCTCGGTGCGAACAACGATGTCCTGATCCGAGCGTTCTATCTCGGTCGTGCTGCCTTTGAAATCGTAACGCGTGCCGATTTCGCGCAGCGCGCCCTGCAACGCGTTATCGACCTCGACCATGTCTGTTTTGGAAACGATGTCGAACGACGGCATTCCTGATCCCTCCAGCCAATTTCGGATGCGGGAATTTTATCCCGAACGTCAGCCCTGTGCGAGCGCGGCACGCACCGCCTCGACATCGGCCGCAGCGGCGGACTGCAGGTAGGACGCGTCCATTCCGGCGATAAAGAACCGGGCGCCCATTTCGGCGAATGCCGCAACAAGGCCCGGATTGCCCCGGACTCCGCCGATGGCGAATGTCTTTCCATGCCGGGCGCAGGCATCCGCCACCGTGCGGCAGGCATTCATGACAACCGGAGAGCCTATGTCCCCTGGCACGCCAAGCACTGCCGAAAGGTCATTGGTCCCGACCATGACGGCATCGATCCCGTCCACCGAGGCAATACCGTCGGCATTCGCCACGCCTTTTTCCGTCTCGATCATCACGGTCGAGAAGGTCGTTGCGTTGAGGCGGCTGGCGGCGTCGCCCTGGGTTACCTTCTCGAAACCGAGATGAATTGTGGACCCGGCCGCCGAACGCAAACCAGCGGGCGGAAAAAGCGAGGCGTTTACCAGATCGCGCGCCCTGTCCGCCGAGTCGACATGCGGCAGAATGACTCCTTCGGCGCCGTTGTCGAGCAGCCGCGATGCCATCCCGAGATCCGCTTCCGGCACCCGAACAAGCGGAGAAACGCCGAAGCCAGGAGCAGCGGCGCAGATTTGCGCGGCAGTATCCGTCGATATCGCGCTGTGCTCGAGATCGACATAAAGGCTGTCAAACCCTGCCGCCGCCGCAATCGCGCCGATCTCGACGGTCCGCGCCATGCGGACGCACAGGCACAGAACCGTCCCGCCTGCCGCCAGCCTGCCTTTCAGGGTGTTTTCCATCATTTCGGGTCTGGTCAGTACCGGTCAGGGATGTTCCAGCTCGGTGAACCAGTCGGTCGGCAAATCATGGCCGATGCCCGCCTCCACCGCCTTCTTGTGCAGCAGGTATCCGGCAGCGGCGAACTGATAGCCCATGCCGAGATTGTTGAAGAAGCAGCTCACCTGATCGTCGCTGGTCCGGCCTTCGCGCTGGCCCACCATGATCTGCGGCAACGATGCCATCGAGTTGTGGAATTCGTCGTGTTCGACGTTGTAGCTCCCGACCTTGTCTTCCCCCACCTGTACGCCGTGCGAATAGATAAGCTGGCACGCATCGTCGTGATCCAGCAGGGCAAAAAGGTCGATGGCCTTCAGCGCCTTTTCTTCGACCTCGGTGGCGCCCGGCCGAACGGTCCCGATATGCATGCCTGGCTCGATCCAGTCGCGAAAGAAGACCGGCATCACCGCGTTGGTGGCGCAAGCCACCATCGACGCCCCTTTGCAGGCCTGTTCTCCCGACGCGCAGGGAACGACTTCTATGCCGGAAGTTTCGCTCCACTCTTTGGCGAAAGCCTCCCTGTTTTCCTTGCTCGGGCTGAAGACCCGGATTTGCTTGAGGTCCCGGACGGCAGCATGCGCTTCAAGCGCCGATCCGGCCTGCCAACCCGACCCCAGAACCGCCAGCGTGTCAGCATTTTCCCGCGCCATGTATTTGGCAGCGATTGCGTTGGTCGCGCCGACCCGGGCCCGCTGAATGACGCCATCGGGAACGATCATCAAAGGTTCGCCCGTATGGGTGCTGAACAGCAGGACCAGCCCGACATAGCGCCCGCCGGGGGCTGCCGGAACCTTGACGCGCCGCATCTCGTTACCGGTGACCGGGAAGGTCAGGATATCGGAATTCAGCCGTATGGCGCCGACGCCGAACTTCGGAATGACGCCATCCATCGATTTCAGGGCGTACAGGCCGTCTTCACGCTGCGTCGTCGGCGTAACGATGTCGGAACGGACCCGGTTCGCTCCCCTGCCCTCGACCAGTTCGATATAGGCTTCTTCCAGCACCGGTACGAGGTCCTCCATCGTCAGGAGGTCCCCGATCTGTTCGTTGTTCAGGATAAGCGTCATGCCGTTTTTTCCTTGAACGCGCCCCGCAGATACTGGGACCCGATCACGAGTACGGCGATGCCGAGCCCGATCGCCGGCATCTGCAGCCCAGGCGCAATGAACAGGGCGCCGGCGCCAAAACAGAGGATGCGTTCGATCACATTCATGTTGCGGACGGTAAATCCCCTGACCGCGCAGGCAATCAGCACCGCTCCAATGGTCGCGGTGGACACCGCCTGGATGATGTGGCCGATATCGCTCCGCAGCATCAGCGCCGGGTTCAGCGCGAAAGCGAACGGGATGACGAAGGCGGCAATGCCGACCCGCACGGCTTCCCATCCGGTTTCCCAGACTCGACTGCCCGATATGCCTATCGTCACGTAGACCACGATACACATGGGCGGCGTATAGAACGACGCCAGCCCCCAGTAGACGACGAACAGATGCGCCGCAATGTCAGGCACGCCGAGCTTGATCAGCGCCGGCGCCATCAGCGTCGCGAGCGTGATATAGGCGGGGATCGCATCGAGCCCCATCCCGACGATCAGGCTGGCGAAACCGACCAGCAGCAGCGCCAGATACAGGTTGCCGCCGGCGAGATCGACGATAAAGCCGGAAAGCTTTATCCCGACGCCGGAAAGTTCCAGTGCGCCGATCATGATGCCGACCGCCCCGGTAATGGACGCCACGACGACCCAGCGCTTCACGCCGTCTTCCAGCGCCAGCATGATGTTGGCGGGCGTAAGCCAGTACTCGCGGTTCTTGGAAAAGAAGCTGCTGACGATGGCGAGGCCGCAGGAATACATCGCCGCCATTCCAGGCGGCAGGCCCTCCACGAGCAGGAACCAGATCAGTCCCACGATCGGGATCAGATAGAACCATCCGCTGACAAGCGAGGACCAGAATGGCGGCAGCTGCGACCTCGGCAGGGCGGCGATGCCGTCCTTGTGCGCCTGCAGATGCACCGAAACGAAGACGATCAGGAAGTACAGCAGCGCGGGAACGGTGGCTGCGACCACGACCGTCGCATAGGAAACCTCGATCCACTCGGCCATCACGAAGGCGATCGCCCCCATGACGGGCGGCAGGATCTGACCGCCGGTAGACGCCACCGCCTCGACGGCGCCGGCAAAGGATGCCTTGTAGCCGATCTCCTTCATCATCGGGATGGTGAAGACGCCCGTGCTGGCGGCGTTACCCGACGGCGATCCGGAAATCGAGCCGAACAGCGCGCTCGACAGCACCGCCGCCTTGGCGGGACCGCCGCGGCTCCAGCCCGCAAGAGACAGGGCGATATCGATGAACCAGCGACCGGCGCCGGCGTTCTGCATCAGCGCCCCGAACACCAGGAATACAATAACGATGTTCGCCGCGACATTTATGGGCAAACCGAAAATTCCCGCCTCGCCGACATAGGCGCTGAACAGCAGCCGTTCGACCGGATAGCCCTTGCCGTAGAGCAGGCCCGGCAGGAACTGCTGGAACAGCGTGCCGAGTACAAACACCATGATGATGATAGGGAGCGCCCAGCCTGTCGTACGGCGGATTCCCTCGAACAACGGAATGACGAGACAAAGCGCGACTGTCATGCCGAGCGCATCGAGCTCGCCGAACATCCCGTAATCGTCGATGCGCGGAAAGAAGAACACCACGAACCCGGCGCCGACCGCGGTCGCCGCCATCAGCAGATAGTCGTACCAGGGGATCGCCGCCTTGCCCTCGATCTTCTCGGTGCCGTGCGGAGAATCGTGTTTTTCGCTCGCCCGCCGCAGGCTGAAGATCAGGAACAGCGCACAGGTGATGCTGATCGCAAGATGGATCTGATTGGGCAGAAACATGCCGAGCCATGTCGGCAACTGACCGACGATGACAAGATGATAGATCCCGATGATCGCGGTGATCCAGGTCAGGACGGTAAGCTTCTTCATGGCGGCAGTCCGTCGAAAAGGTGGTGGGATCAATCCCGGTCAGGCGAAAGACGCGGGCCGCCAGGGCCCGCGTCGATCATGCCTCACGCACGCAGCGAACTACTTGCGCGCCAGAAGTTTTTTCTGTTGCGCTTCGTGCGCGGCGGTCCAGAGGCCCGCTTCCTTCAGGTAGCGGATCGTGCCGTTATGGATCGGAATCTTCGCGTCGTTCACCGTGCGCTTCGCGGTCCAGGCGCGGGCGGACCCGTGGAAGGTCGCGAACTCCTTGTTGTTCGACAGCACCGCCTTGGCGATCTTGTAGACCGTTTCGTCATCCATGCCCGCGTGCGTGGCGAGCTGGGTAACCAGACCGAACGTCTTGAACGCCTTCGGCTGGTTCTTGAAGTGGTTCGCCTTCACCGTGTATTCGTAGAACATCGGCGGCAGCTTCTTCATGATCGCGTCGTATTCCTTGTCCGACAGGATCACCGGTTCGATGACGTCGTCGTTGAACAGCTTGGTCGCCACCGGCTGCCGCAGACCGAAGGGAAAGGTCGCGAGATCGACGCTGCCGGCCCGAAGAACCCGGTTCATCTCTCCCAGATTCCGGCTCGAAACCAGCTTGACCTTGCTCTTGTCGCCGCCACCCGCCTCTATCCAGGCAACCGCGAGCTTCTCAAGCTCGGGCAGCGGTTTGCGCTTGGCGAGAAACACCTTACCGGCCAGGTCCTTGGCCGATTTAATGCCCGATCCCTTGCGCAGGAAGATATGGCGGAAGCTCGGCTGCCCCTGAAGCACGATACGGATTTCCTGCGGCTTCTTGAAAGGCGCGTTGCCGTTATAGCCGTCAAACGTCGCGCCGGAATTGGCCACCGCGAAATCGACTTTCTTGCGACCGAGACCGAAAATATTCGCGTGCGACCCGCCGAGCGGCTCCACGGAAACGTTCATGCCGGCATGTTTCTGAATGATTTTCGACATGCCGACGGTAACGACGTAAAACGAGCTTCCGACGCTCGACGTCCCGAGGCGGATCGCCTGCTGGGCGCTCGCCGGCGCTGCCGCCAGCATGGCCAGCGCCGCACCGGCGACTGGCAAAATGATCTTTCTGGAAACGGTCATTACGGGTTCTCCCTGTTTCTGTATTTCGCGATCGCTGTCAATCGGGCCGACGAAACCGAGCATGCCAAATTTTATTATTTTATATCAACACCTTGTGGATACGCCGTTATCGCCACGCAAAAGCGTAACAATCGCCCGTCGCAATAACAAGAGCGATACGGCTGGCCCCAACGGGGAACGTGCCTTGAACCCACCGGGCGAAACCAGTAGCCTTCGCGCGCGCACCCCAGGCACTTAGCCGCTGCGCCTTTGCGCCGTCACCATGATACCGGCGCTTATTTTCATCAGGTCAATTCTATTGAATGGATCGGCCACTCTTGGAACAGGAGGACTGAAAACCATGAATCGTTTTATAAAATTCGGCGGCGCCGCCGCCCTGGCCGCGGCAATCGCCTCGCCCGCCTCTGCAATGGATTATTCCGGAAAAACCCTCACCATCGTAATCGGGTACGGCTTCGGCGGCACCTACGGCAAATATGCCCGCCTCATGTCGCAGCATCTTAAAAGGTTCATTCCCGGCAACCCGAACATCGTCGTCCAGTCGATGCCCGGCGCCGGCGGCATCAAGATGACGAACTACGCCTACAACGTCATGCCGAAGAACGGGCTGAACTTCCTGGTTCCACCCGATGCGGCTGTCGTGTCGCAGCTGCTGCGCCCGACGAAGGTCAAGTACAACGCCAGGGAATTCACCTGGCTGGGCTCCACCAACCAGACCAACACGATCTTCGTCCTGCGCTCTGACACCGGCGTCAAGAAATGGGACGACATGAAGAACATCGAGGTCATCACCGGCAACACCGGGCCGGGTTCCACCTCGTTCCTGATTCCGAAGATGATGAAGGAAATGCTGGGCCTCAAGATCAAGCTGATCAGCGGCTACAAGGGCTCGCGCAAGACCGTCCTCGCGATGGAACAGGGAGAGCATCACGGGACGGGCTTCAACTGGCTTGCCTGGAGCTCCAGCGTTCCGCACTGGTTCAAGAGCCAGGGCGGCAAGCCGCCCTTCGCGCGCGCCATCGTACAGACCGGCGTGTGGGCCGACCCGGACCTGCCGAAGGATGTGCCGATGATCCGCGATCTGGTCGACCCGAAATACAAGCCGATCGTGTCGTTCATGGCGACGCTGGGCATCATCGGACGCGGTCTCGCGGTGCCGCCGGGAGCGCCGCAGGACATCGTCGCGCCGCTCCGCGCCGCCTTTGACAGGATGGCTAAGGACAAGGCCTACAACGACGAGGCGAAGAAGCGGAAACTGCGCGTGATCTACACGCCGGGCACCGAGGTCCAGAAGTTCGTCAACGAGGCAATCGACAGCGCCAATCCGACGGTTGTCGCCGCCGCTGCCAAGATGATCTTCGGAAAGTAGGCATCTTCCGACCGGCATTTGCCGGAAAAGGGCCGGGCCATTGGTCCGGCCCTTTTTCCTTGTCCGGAACGGCGGGACAATAGCGACATGGCCGATAATCCCGTCATCTTCTGGTTCCGGCAGGATTTGCGCCTGACTGACAGCCCCGCCCTTGTGGAAGCTGTCGAATCGGGCGCACCGATCATCCCGTTATACATACTGGACGACGCCACGCCGGAAACCTGGTCCATGGGCGGCGCAAGCCGCTGGTGGCTTCATCGCAGCCTCGAAAGTCTCGGCAAATCGCTGGAGAAAATCGGCGCTCGTCTCCTCCTGCGGCGCGGACGCGCGGCGGAGATCATTCCGCAATTGACGGAAGAGATCGAAGCCAGTGCGGTTTTCTGGAACCGCTGCTATGAGCCTTACGCCATTGCCCGGGATACTCGAATCAAGAAATCCCTGACCGACCGCGGGGCAGATGCGCGGAGCTGCAATGCCTCGCTTCTGTTCGAACCATGGGAAATCGCCACCAGGAGCGGCGGCCCATACAAGGTATTCACACCGTTCTGGCGCGCCTGCCTGAACGCCGCACCGCGACCGGAGCCGGTTCCCGCGCCGGAATCTCTGGCGGCCCCGGAGGCCCGGCCCGCCGGCGACCGGCTCGAAGACTGGAAACTTCTGCCGACGAATCCTGACTGGGCCAAAGAATTCCGCGACGACTGGACGCCGGGCGAAGCCGGCGCCCAGGCCCGTCTCGCCGATTTTCTGGAACATCGCCTCACCGGCTACGCGGACGGGCGGGATCGGCCGGACAGAAGCCAGACATCGCGCCTGTCGCCCCATCTACATTTCGGCGAGATCGGCCCCCGGCAGCTCTGGCACGCGGTGGACCGGGGAAGGCCGGAAAGCGACAAGTTCCTGTCCGAGATCGGATGGCGCGAATTCTGCCACCATCTGCTGTTTCACTGCCCGTCCATGCCCTCAGACAATTTACGACCTGCCTTCGACAGCTTTCCGTGGCGGGAAGACCCGGCCGGCCTGCGAACCTGGCAGCGCGGCATGACGGGATACCCCATCGTGGATGCCGGAATGCGGGAGCTGTGGCGGACAGGCTGGATGCACAACAGGGTCCGCATGATCGCTGCCTCGTTCCTGATCAAGGACCTTCTGATCGACTGGCGCGAAGGCGAAAGATGGTTCTGGAACACCCTGGTGGATGCAGACCTCGCCAACAATGCCGCCGGATGGCAGTGGGTCGCCGGCTCGGGCGCGGACGCTGCGCCATTCTTCCGTATCTTCAATCCGGTCGCCCAGGGCGAAAAATTCGACCCTGACGGCGCCTATGTCCGGCGCTACGTTCCGGAAATCGCCGACCTGCCCGACCGGTGGATCCACCGTCCGTGGGAAGCGCCGGAAGCGGTTCTGAGCGAAGCGGGCATACAGCTCGGAACGACCTACCCCATGCCTGTCGTCGATCACAAGACGGCCCGCCGCCGGGCGCTCGACGCCTTCCGGGAAATCAAATCCGACTGAAGCGCGCAGTTGCGCGAAATGCCCGCAGGGTTTAAGGGCAGTGACCTGTTTCTTCCGGCGTCTTCCCATGGATTTTCAAGCGCTTGCCATCATCCTCGCCGCCGTCGCGGTCGGTTCGTTTGCGAAGGGCGCCGTCGGCATCGGCCTGCCGCTGGTTGCGGTACCGACCATGGCGGCGTTCCTGGGCGTGCAGCACGCCATCGCGGTGCTCAGCATCCCGGTCTTTATCAGCAATATCTGGATATGCTGGCGCTATCGAAAGCTGGCGACGGAAATCCCCAATCTCGCCATCGCGCTGGGATTCGCCGCGTTGGGAACATTCCTCGGCAGCGTCGTGCTGGCAACCACGTCCGACGAAGGGCTGATCTGGATCCTGATCCTGTGGATCGCGGCCTATCTGGTCAATCTGGCCGTCAATCCGAATTTCCGGTTCGAGGGGCGAACCGCCAGAATCGTATCGCCATTTATCGCGACATTTGCGGGCATCTGCCAGGGGGCGACAGGGATCGCGGGGCCGGTGGTCGCCACCTGGATTCATTCCTACCGGCTTCAGAACGAAGTTTACGTGTTCGGCGTTTCGATCATGTTTTTCGCGATCGGACTGACGCATGTCATCTGTATCGCGGGCTTCGGCCTGTTCGACGCGACCCGGGCGACGCAGGGGCTCTGGATGGTGATCCCGACCCTGCTGTTCGTTCAGCTTGGCATGTGGACGACGCGTCTCATCAGCCCGAAATGGTTCAGCCGCGTCATCATCGGCATCGTCATCGTGATGGAAGCCAAGCTGATCTGGCAGGTCGTCTGACCCGGGCGGAGACGCTATTCCCCCGTCGCCGCGAGTCCCGTCGGGCAGGCGACGCCGGTTCCGCCGAGCCCGCAATAGCCGCCGGGATTCTTGGCCAGGTACTGCTGGTGGTATTCCTCGGCATAGTAAAATTCGGGGGCCTCGATGATCTGGCTGGTGATGCCGGTAAAGCCGCGATCCATCAGCACCCGTTCGTACGCCTCTTTCGACGTCACGGCGGCCTCGTACTGCGCCGCCGAAGTCGTATAGATGCCCGACCGGTACTGCGTCCCCATGTCGTTGCCCTGCCGCATCCCCTGCGTCGGGTCGTGCCCTTCCCAGAACCGCTTCAGGAGCGCATCGAATCCGACCCTGGCGGGATCGAAAACCACGAGCACCGCCTCCGTGTGTCCGGTCTGGCCGGAACAGACCTCCTGGTATGTCGGGTTGGGCGTGTGGCCGGCGATGTAACCGACAGCCGTGGCGAACACGCCATCGGCCTGCCAGAACAACCGCTCCGCGCCCCAGAAACAGCCGAGCGCGAAGATCGCCGTTTCCATCCCATCGGGAAAGGGCGGCTTCATCGGATTGCCGTTGACGAAATGGGTGCCGGAAATCACCAGCGGCGTGTCGCGCCCCGGCAGGGCTTCCTCTTTCGTGGGGATCTGAAGCTTCTTGGGCGAAAAGAACCACATCTGGCCGTCTCCTGCGCTGTCTGCAAGCGAACATAGGACGTGGCGGCGGCAACGCCAAGGGCGTGCTACCGGGACAGGTGTTCCTGTGGTAAGGACTCGTCAAAGACGCCCCCCCAGTTCAGGAGACACCGCCGTGCAGTTCGGAATTGGACAGCCGGTCCCGCGGACCGAAGACCCTCGCCTGTTGACCGGAAACGGACATTACGTGGACGATTTCAATCAGGTCAACCAGGCCCATGCCTTCGTTCTGCGGTCGCCGCACGCGCATGCCGTGCTTAAATCCATCGACACGAGCGCGGCAAAATCCATGCCGGGCGTACTCGCCGTCCTGACCGGCGAAGACTATACCGAAGACGGGATGGGTTTCATCACCGGCGGCGCGCCGCTCAAACGCCGGGACGGGTCCGGCATGCAGCGCCCGCCCCGTCCCGCGCTGACCCGCGACCGGGTTCATCATGTCGGTCAGGCTGTCGCGGTGATCGTTGCCGAAACGGTGGCGCAGGCCAAGGACGCGGCGGAGGCCGTGGAAATCGGGTACGACCCGTTGCCCGCAGTGATCGATACGGATACCGCGAACGAGGCGGGGCAGCCGGAAATCTGGTCCGAGTGCCCCGGAAATGAGATCTTCGTTCGCGAATACGGCGACAGGGCCGCTACGGACGCCGCCTTCGAAAAGGCTGTTCATGTCGTCCGCAACAGGTTCGTCATTACCCGCGCGCACGCCAACACCATGGAACCGCGCGGGGCGCTCGGCATCTATCACAAGGGCGAAGACCGCTACACCCTCATCGCCGGGCACCAGCGCCCCTGGGCATGGCGCACGGCTCTCGCCAAACACACGTTCGGCGGCATTCCGGAGAACGCGCTGACGCTGATCACCGGCGATGTCGGCGGATCGTTCGGCATGAAAGGAGCGATCTATCCGGAAGTGCCGCTGGTGGGCTGGGCGTCAAAGCGCGTGGGACGGCCGGTCAAATGGATATGCGAACGTACCGAGGGTCTCGCCGCGGACGATCACGGCCGCGACAACGTCACCGACGCCGAGCTTGCGCTCGACGAAAACGGCAAATTCCTGGCGTTGCGCGTCAGCACCAATGCCAATCTCGGCGCCTATGTCTCGTTCCTCGGGTTTGCGCCGTCGACGGGCAACGTGGGCGGCATGGTCGGCCCGTACGATTTCCCCTGCGCCCATGCAGCCGTGACCGGCGTCATTACCAACCGAAGCCCGATATCCCCCTATCGCGGTGCGGGGCGGCCGGAGGCATCCTATGTCATCGAGCGTCTTATCCAGATCGCCGCCAAGGAAACCGGGATCGACGCCATCGAGATGCGGCGGCGCAATTTCATCCCGCCCGATGCCATGCCCTACAAGACGGCGCTGACCTTCACATACGATTGCGGCGAATTCGAAGCCGCGATGGATGCGGCGCTGGAGAAAGCCGATTTTGCCGGTTTCGAAGCCCGCCGCGCGCGGTCCGAAGCGAACGGCAGGCTGCGCGGTCTGGGAATTTCGGTCACGGTCGAACAGGCGGCCGGGCCGCAGCCGGAAACCGCGGAAGTCCGGTTCGACCCTTCCGGCACGGCGACTTTGCTGGTCGGCTCCACCCCGCACGGCCAGGGACACGAAACGATATACAAGCAGCTCGTTTCGGAACGGCTCGGCCTGCCGTTCGAGGAAATCAGGGTGGTGGAGGGCGACACCGACAAGGTCTCGTTCGGCACCGGCACCGGCGGCTCGCGCACCGCGACCATCGGCGCCGGGGCGGTTTACGAAGGCCTCAACAAGGTCATCGACAAGACGCGCCTGATCGCCGCGCACATGCTGGAAGCGGCCGTCGAGGACGTCACCTTCGAGGACGGCATGTTCGCCATCGCGGGCACCGACCGCACGCTGTCATTCAAACAGGCGGCCGCCGCAGCCTTCAATCCGGCCCAGCTGCCGGAAGGCATGGAGCCCGGCCTGCACGAAATCGCAACCTATAACCCGACCAGGGCCAACTTCCCGAACGGCTGCCATATCTGCGAACTGGAAATAACGCCCGAAACGGGAGAGGTGGACATTCTCCGGTACACGGTGATCGACGATGTCGGAACGGAGCTCAACCCGTTGCTCGTCAAGGGCCAGATCCATGGCGGCATCGCCATGGGGATCGGTCAGGCGCTGATGGAGGAAATCGTCTATGACGAGTCCGGCCAGCTGATGACCGGGTCTTTCATGGATTACTGCATGCCGCGCGCCGATGACATGTGCGCGTTCGAGGTCGAGGGACGTCCGGTTCCTACACCAACCAATCCGCTGGGCGTCAAGGGAGCCGGCGAGTGCGGCACCGTGGGCGCGCTCGCGGCGGCGATGAATGCCGTTAATGACGCGCTGGAACCGCTCGGCGTCCGGCACCTTGAAATGCCATGCACTGCGGAGCGGATCTGGCGGGCGATCAGGGAATCCGGCCGCCCGGCATAGCCGGGACTATTCGAACAGCTTGTCGATATCGTCCTGGCTGATCGCGTCCGAGGCAGCCTGAGGCCCGTTCAGAAGCTTTTCGTCTTCTGTCCGCATTTCCTCGGCGCCGGCGACGATGGCATTGAGTTCATCGTCTCCCCAAATCGAACGCAGGGCATTTACGCGTTCCTCGACGTAGCTCACGGACTTGACGATTTTCGTCACCCGCTGGCCGGTGATGTCCTGAAACGCGCAGGCTTCGAAAACGACGTTGTTGTTGGCGATAATTGTTTCGACCAGGCTCGTCTGCTCGGGCTGCAGCGCGGCTTCTAGAAGTTTGGCGCAGGCCTCATTGCTCTTTTCGATCGCATCCATGATCCGGTCGCTGGCCTCGCGGGTGGCCTCGACAACGCCATCGAGCTGCTCGCCCATGGTCTGGAATTTGTCATCTCCTTCGTGCGACTTGTTCAGCGACGCTATTTCCACGCGGACGCGATCAACGTACCTGAACAGGGAGGTCAGGTTCTGTTCGAGTTCTTTCGGACGGATGATGTCGTTTATCTGATTCATGAGTTGCTCGCGTCATGGTTGGCTGAAAACCGACGATTTCCCGTTACTAGGGGAAAAACGTTAAGAAAAACCCGACGATGACGAGAAAAGTTCGGAATACGCCGCACAGGTTGACTCGCCGCCTGACCCGCCGCACGTTACCGCCAACCTGAAATGGCTTGGGAGAAAGCGGTGAAAGCGGCCAGCAAAATCGAGGAAATTCGCGCGCTCAACTTTATCAACGGGGAGTACCGCACGGGCGGCGGCAAGGTGTTCGAAAACATCAGTCCCGTCGATGGAAGCGTCATTTCCACCGTTCACGAGGCGAGCCGGCAGGATGTCGACGATGCCGTCAAGGCCGCGAAAGCGGCTCTCAAGGGTCCGTGGGGCACGATGCCGCTGGCCGACAGGCTCAAGATCGTATCCGGCATCGTCGAAGGCATCACCGCCCGGTTCGACGATTTCCTGGCCGCCGAGGTTGCCGACACCGGCAAACCCGTCAGCCTCGCCTCCCATCTCGACATTCCGCGGGGCGCCGCCAATTTCCAGATATTCGCCGACATCATGCGCAACCACCATGACGAGGCCTACCGCATGCCGACGCCCGACGGGACCGGAGCGCTGAACTACACCGTTTCGCGTCCCAAGGGCGTGATCGGCGTGATTTGCCCCTGGAACCTGCCTCTGCTGCTGATGACCTGGAAGGTCGGCCCGGCCCTCGCCTGCGGCAATACCGTCGTGGTCAAGCCGTCGGAAGAAACGCCATCGACCGCGGCCATGCTGGGCGAGGTCATGAACGCAGTGGGCGTGCCGCCCGGCGTATACAACGTAATCCACGGATTCGGACCGGACAGCGCGGGCGAATTCCTGACCCAGCACCCGGACGTCGACGCGCTCACTTTCACCGGCGAAACCAGGACCGGCGAGGCGATCATGCGCAACGCCGCAACCGGCGTCCGCGACGTATCGCTGGAACTCGGCGGCAAGAATCCGGCGCTGGTGTTTGCCGATTGCGACATGGACAAGGCCATTGAGGGCACCATGCGGTCGGCCTTCGCCAATTGCGGGCAGGTCTGCCTCGGCACCGAACGCGTCTATGTCGAACGTCCGATCTTCGACGAGTTCGTCGGACGGCTGAAGGAAGCCGCCGAAGGGCTCGTTCCGGGCCGGCCCGAAGACAAGGCCACCACGCTCGGCACGCTGATCAGCAAGGAGCACCAGGAAAAGGTTCTGCGCTATTACGCCAGGGCGGTAGAAGACGGCGCGACCGTCGTCACGGGCGGGGGCGTCCCCGACATGCCGGGCGAGCTGGCCAACGGCGCCTGGGTGCAGCCGACCATCTGGACCGGTCTGCCCGAAAGTTCAGCCGTCATTCAGGAGGAAATCTTCGGCCCCTGCTGCCATATCGCGCCGTTCGATACCGAAGAGGAAGCCGTCGCGCTGGCAAACGACACGCCATACGGGCTGGCCTGCTCGATCTGGACAGAGGACCTGACTCGCGCGCATCGCGTCGCGCCGCAGATGGACGTCGGCATCTGCTGGGTCAACAGCTGGTTCCTGCGCGATCTGCGCACGCCGTTCGGCGGGGCGAAACAGTCCGGCATCGGCCGCGAAGGCGGGCATTATTCGCTGGAGTTCTATACGGAGATGAGCAACGTCTGCGTCAAGCTCTAGGCAAGTCGGGAGATAACGGAAATGGATACGCTGCAAACCAACAACGCGCCGGAATTCGTCTGGCCCCACGACGACACCTCCCGGGTGCCGTACAGGGTCTATACCGACGAAACCCTGTATGCGCTGGAACAGGAACGTATCTTTCGCGGTCCTGTCTGGAACTATCTGTGCCTCGAATGCGAAATCCCCAACAACGGCGATTACAAGACCACCTATGCCAGCGACACGCCGATCATCGTGGTGCGCGACGAAAACGGCGACATCAACGCGATGGTCAACCGCTGCGCGCACAAGGGCTCTCTGGTCTGCTACAAGCCGCGGGGCAACATTTCCGAGCTAAGCTGCGTCTATCACAACTGGGTCTACAATCTGCGAGGCGACCTCCTCTCGGTCGCCTTCAAACGCGGCGTCGGCGGCAAGGGCGGCCTGACCGATGAGTTCGACAACAGACAGCACGGGCTTGAAAAATTGCGCGTCGAACGCTTTCGCGGCATGGTGTTCGGGACGTTCTCCGACAAGACGGAACCGGTTTCCGAATATCTGGGCGAAGAGCTGGTCGCCTCCATCGACCGGGTGCTGATCAAACCGGTCAAGGTTCTCGGCTATCACAGCCAGATTTTTCCCAACAACTGGAAACTCTACGTCGAAAACAACAAGGATTCCTATCACGCGAGCCTGCTGCATGTTTTCCACAACACGTTCGGCGTGGTGCGCCCGACCATGGGCGGCGGCATCAAGATCAGCGACAGCGGCTGGCATCATCTGAGCTATACGCAGCGGACGGATATCGCGGACGACCAGATCGGCAAGGAAAAGGTCCGTTCGCGCCAGGACCAGTACCGGCTGCAGGATACGCGGATGATGGAACACCGGCTCGAGCTGGGCGACAACGTCACCAACTCGATCCAGACCGTTTTCCCGACGCTGGTCGTTCAGCAGATTCTGAACTGTCTCGCCACACGTCAGCTTATCCCGCAGGGTCCCAACCAGTCGGAACTGATCTGGACGATCCTCGGGTTCGAGGACGACGACGAAGACATGCTGGCGCTCCGCGTGCAGGCCAACAACCTCGTTGGCCCGGCGGGCTTCATTTCAATGGAAGACGGCGCGGTCGGCGGATGGGTCCAGCGCACCGCAAAAGCCAACGGCCGGGAAATGACCGTGATGCCGATGGGCGGCCGAACGATCGAACCCAGCGAAGGTTCGCGCGTCACCGAAGCCGCGGTCCGCGGTTTCTGGAAGGGCTGGCGCGACTGCATGGGAATCTGACCGATGACCGTAACCGACATCGATAACGGCCTGATGCTGCGGCTTCGCATCGAAGCGCTCAACGCCGATTACATTCACTGCATCGACGACGACCGGCTCGAGGAATGGCCTGACAGTTTCACGGAGGATGGCGTCTATCGCGTAACCACGCGGGAAAATGCCGATCTCAACCTGCCGGTCAGCCTGATCTACTGCCAGGGCCGAGGCATGTTTCACGACCGCATCTCGGCGCTGAGGACGGCCAACATCTTCGAGCCGCATACCTACTGTCACAGCGTCAGCGCGCTTCAGATCCTGGAAAGTACGGGCGGGGTCCACAGGACCAAATCGAATTTCCTCGTCACCCGGACGATGAGCGAAGGCGCGATGATGACCTTCGCCTGCGGCCGTTATCTCGACACCATCGTCGAGCAGGACGGTGCGCTGAAATTCCGGGAGCGGAGCGTGATTCTCGAATCCCGCCGGATCGACACGCTCCTCGTCATTCCTATCTGACGACTGCCCCGGAAAGGCGGAACCCCTAACGGTTACGCCGCCGCCCGCTGAGCGCCGTGCGACCGGTTCCTCGACCGGGACCGGCGCCGTTTCTTCGCCGGCGCCCCGTTCCTGTGCCCGTCGCGCTCCGCCTCCGCCGGGGCGGATGCAGCAGGTTGGGCGTCGCCGCCGACAACGGTCAGCTTGCGCTTGATCAGCTTTTCGATGTCGCGCAGATAGTCCCGCTCGGTCGAATCGCAGAACGAGATCGCAATGCCGCTCGCACCCGCCCGCGCCGTCCGGCCGATCCGGTGGACGTAGCTTTCAGGCTCGTTGGGAATTTCGAAATTGATGACGTGGGTCACGCCGTCGATATCGATGCCGCGCGCGGCCACATCGGTCGCCACCAGGACGCGGCTTTCCCCGGTCCGGAAGCGTTTCAGCGCTTTCTGGCGGGCGTTCTGCGATTTGTTCCCGTGAATGGCGTCCGCGACGATGCCTGATTTTTCGAGGCCCAGGGCAACGCGGTTGGCGCGGTGCTTCGTCCTGGTAAAGACGATCACACGTTCCAGTGCTGCGTCCTTGAGCAGATCGACAAGCAGGCCGTGTTTTTCCTTGGATCCGGCAAAGCGGACGCTTTGTTCGATGGATTCGATCGGCGTCGCCTGGGGCGTCACCTCAACCCTCACGGGATCGGACAGGATATCGCCGGAAAGACGCGCAATCTCGTTCGGCATGGTGGCCGAGAACAGGAGCGTCTGCCGCTTCCGGGGCAATACTGCGACGATCTTCCGGATATCCCGGATAAAGCCCATATCGAGCATCCGGTCGGCCTCGTCGAGGACAAGATATTCGATTGAATCCAGCCGGACGAGGCGCTGGTTCATGAGGTCCAGCAGACGGCCCGGCGTGGCGATGATGATATCGACGCCCCGCTGAAGGCCCGCGACCTGCGGCTTCTGGCTGACCCCGCCGAACACCATGGTCTGGCGGAGATGAAGGTGCTTGCCATAGGCGCGAAATTCGTCCGCGATCTGTATGGCGAGCTCGCGCGTCGGCGCCAGGATGAGCGCGCGCGGCTTCCGCGAGCTCCCGTCATTGTTGCGGGAAAGCCGGTGAAGAATGGGCAGCGCGAAGGCCCCGGTTTTGCCGGTGCCGGTCTGCGCGATCCCGAGCATGTCCTTCCCCTGAAGGAGCTGGGGGATCGATCCCGCCTGAATGGGTGTGGGAACAGCGTGGTTGCGCTCGGCAAGAGCGCGCTGAAGGGGCTCGGCGAGGCCGAGATCCAGAAAACTGGTACTGTCGTTCAAGTTATTTCCTTATGCGCCGAAAGATACGGCATCCCCGAAAAGGGGCCGATCCCGGCTATGTGCCCTCATCCGGGCGCGGCCGGGGCGGGCTATTTTTATGAATGTTCCCGGGACCGTGACGCGGCGATTAACCGTGCTTCGCGCTGTCGCGGGACAAGTCGAGAAGGCTTAAATGGACCTGCCGCCGGAAAAAGTCAAGAAAATCAGAAATTTAAATTATCCGGCCCGAGACTACAGCCCCCGATACAGCGCCCTCGGGTTGGTTTCGCCGATCCGTTCAAGCTCGGCGTCGCTGAAACCCGCCGTCCGCAGCACGGTCAGCGGGTCGGGGTCGCCGACCGGAAACGGCTCGTCGGTGCCGAGGACGATCCGGTCGATCCCGACCGACTGTTTGAGGAACTGCAGGGCCAGCGACTCGTTCAGGATCGTATCGTAGTGAAACTGCCGCAGATAATCGGACGGCGGTCTTTGCGCGACATCGCCGGTCATGGCCCGGTCGGACGTTTCATGCATGCGGTCGAACCGCCCGATCAGGAACGGCAGATGGCCGCCGCCGTGCGACAGTACGACGTCGAGCCCGGGATAGCGGTCGAACACGCCGGAGAGGATCATCGATCCGATGGTGTATGTGGTATCGGCCGTATAGGCGCAGATCTGGTTGAGCCCGAAATTCCGCGCCCGGCCTTCCGATACCGGCAGCGCAGGGTGAATGAAGATCGGCATGTCGAGCGTCTCGCACGCCGCCCAGAACTCATCCAGCGGGCAGTCGCCGAGGTTTTCGCCCCGCATGTTCGCCGCCACGATCGTCCCGATGGCGCCCATTTGCTTGCAGCGCTCAAGCTCTTTCGCGGCCAGCGCGCCATCCTGCAAGGGGCCGGACCCCATCCAGGAAAACCGGTCGGGCGTTGCTTCCGCAATACGCGCCAGATTGTCGTTGAGCACCCGGTGCCATTCTGCACCCTGAGCGGGCGGCAGGCTGTAGCCGAATATATCGGCCCAGACGCTCAGGATTTCCCGATCCACTTCCTGACGATCCATCGCCTCGATACGCCGGTCGACGCTCAGGATGGTCTCGAAAAACGGCCGGATCTGCTGGCCGCCCTCGAACTTGCAGCAGTAACAGCCGGGCGGATGCTCGACCAGACTTACCCCGTATTCGGCGCCGCGCGTGTTGATGTCGTCCATGATGGCGGGCGGTACGAAATGGGCGTGAACGTCGATGGTCATGGCAATCTCCGAAGGCGGCTTTTTTTGTAAAACAGAGGATGGTCGGAATCGCGGGGACGGGCAACCGGTGCTATCGTTCGCGCAGTATCCGAAAACCTCCTGACGGGACCCCGCCATGATTATCGATTTCCATACGCATGTTTTCGCGCCGCAAGACCAGATCGCCTCGGTCAACACGGAGTTCCACGGACGCGTCCTCGCCGACGGCCACAACCGGCGCACGCCGCCCCACAACATCGAGAACGCGCTCAGGGCGCATGAAGAAGGCGGCATCGACATCACCTGCATCAGCAACCCGCTGCACGGGCTGCGCGATCACGACGAAGCCGGACAGCTTGCGATGCTGGAACGCCACAACCGCTATATCGCGGAACAGCAGGCCAAGTACGATTTCATCTACGGGTTTGCGTCGACCAACCCCTATGGCGGCGACAGGTTCCTCCGTGAGTTCGAGCGCGCGGTGAAGGAAGACGGACTCAAGGGAGCGTGGATCACCTCGTCGTTCAAGGGCCATTATCCGGACGACGAAGAAGCCCTGCCCTTCTTCCAGCTTGCCTGTGAGCTCGATGTCCCTGTGGTCGTCCACCCGCCGTCGGTGGGTTTCGGCGAAGAGCGCATGCGGGACTACCGGCTCGCCTCCTCGATCGGCCGGCCGATGGACGGCGCGCTCGCCATCGCGCGGATCATCGTGCGCGGTATTTTCGAGAAATTCCCGAACCTGAAGCTGGTCGGCACCCATCTCGGCGGCGGCATCTGCGAGATGATCGGGCGCATGGATTACGCCTACGAACTGCAGGAAGAGGCGTTTTTCCTCGGCACCTATGCGCCGATGCTGATCAATCACCCGCCCAGCCACTATCTCAGGATGATGTATCTGGAATCGACCTGCTATCACCCGCCGGCGGCACGCTGCGCCTTCGAGACGGTAGGCGCCGACAGGTTCATCTTCGGCACCGACGCACCGCCTCTGACGGTTCTGAAGAAAAGGGGCGTCGAGCTGATCAAGCAGATGGGGCTGACGCCGGAAGAGGAACAGAAGGTCTATTGCGACAACGCGCGCGGCCTGCTGAAAATCTGACCGGCACGGCATCCCTGAAAGGCGGCCGATGGCCGATTTCGACGTAATCATCGTCGGCGCGGGCGCCGCCGGGCTGATGTGCGCGGCCGAAGCGAACCGTCGCGGACGCCGCGTACTGGTGCTGGACCAGGCGTCGAAGGTCGCACAGAAGATCCGCATCTCGGGCGGCGGCCGGGCCAACTTCACCAACCTGTACGCCGCTCCCGAGAACTTCCTGTCGGACAATCCACGCTTCTGCATTTCCGCGCTGAAACGATACGACCAGCACGATTTCATCGCCCTGGTAGACCGGCACGGAATCGCCTGGCACGAGCGCGACCACGGCCAGCTGTTCTGCAAGGGCTCGGCGCAACAGATTATCGACATGCTGCTGAGCGAGGCGCGCGGCGTCGACATCAGGACCGCCGTCAGCGTGGACCGCATCGCAAGGGAAGACGGCAGCTTCTTTCTGAAGACCGGCCAGGGCGAATTCTCGGCCTCGTCGCTGGTCATTGCCACCGGCGGCCCGTCGATTCCGAAGATGGGCTCCAGCCGCTTCGCCTACGACATCGCCCGGCAGTTCGGTCTCAGCGTGATCGAACCGCGTCCCGGCCTTGTCCCGCTCACCTGGGACGCCGACATGTGGTCGCGCTTCAGGGATCTCGCCGGCGTTTCGCTCGACGCCACGGTCACGCTGGGCAAAACCCGCTTTACGGAAGCGCTGCTGTTCACCCATCGCGGGCTCAGCGGCCCGGCGATCCTGCAGATTTCGTCATACTGGCGTAAGGGAGACACCGTCGAAATCGACCTTCTGCCGGGAACCGATCTCTTCGCCCTGCTGAAAGATCTCCGGACAGGCGAGCCGCGCCGGGAAGTCCAGATGGTGCTTGCGCAGCGTCTTCCCGGCCGGCTGGCGCGCGCCATGGCGGACTGGGCGTCGTGCAGCGGCCGCCTTGCCGATATCCCCGACAGAAAATTTCGCGACCTCGCCGACCGGATCAACCGCTGGCGGGTCACGCCGCTCGGCTCGGAAGGGCTGCGCACGGCCGAGGTCACCGTCGGCGGCGTCGACACGAGAGACCTGTCTTCGCAGACCATGGAAGCCCGTAACGTTCCCGGCCTTTACTTCATCGGCGAAGCCGTCGATGTCACCGGCCATCTGGGCGGCTTCAATTTTCAGTGGGCGTGGTCGTCGGGTTTCGCCTGCGGCCAGGCGGTGTGACAGGGCGATACGGGAACCGTATTTTCCATATGGCTTTGGTGCGGGCAACAGCGCTACGCTCGCACCATGGTACGCCGGTCCGGGATCGGCGCTGGCAACCGGGAGGACCGGACGATGGTGAACGCATTCCATTACGAAGACCGGATTCGCTGGCCGGAGGATCGCCGGATGGCGGTCATGCTGACGTTCGATTTCCAGGGCGGCGAGGACATCCGGCCCGGCGCCGACGGCAAGATCGACCATGAAAAATACACCCAGGCGGAATACGGGCCGAATGCGGGCATCTATCGCATCCTGCGCATCCTCAGGGAGGAGCAGGTCCGCGCCACCTTCCTGACCTGCGGCGCGATCGCCGAACGCTATCCGGAGGCCGTCGCTGCCATCGTCGCCGACGGGCACGAGGTGGCCGGTCACGGCTACCATCACGAGGTTGCGCGCAGCCTGTCGTGGGACGAGGAATCCGACGTGATGGACAAGACCTGCGCCATGATCGTCGACCGCGCCGGAAACCGTCCCATGGGCTGGCGTTCCTGCACCCAGAGTCCCAACTCCATTGAACTGCTGATGGAGCACGGCTTTGACTGGAACAGCAACGATTTCTCGCGCGACCTGCCGTTTCTTTGGGAGCATAACGGCAAGACTCTGGTCGAACTGCCGCGCCAGCCGTTCGGCGACGGGAGGACCTATTTCGCCGATTACGGCAACCCGGATGCAACGCTGGTGGTCTGGAAAGCCATGTTCGACGAGCTGCACGAGGAATCGGCGGAACGGCCCGCCTACTGCCCGTTCCAGTTCCACCCCTATATCTCGGGCAGGCCCGGCCGCGCGCGGACCATGCGGTCGATCATCCGCCACATGAAGGCAGCCGAGGGAGTATGGTTCGCCACCGGCAGCGAAATCGCCGGCTGGTGCCGCAAGGAGCTGTTCAGGGCGGAGGCGGCGAAGAGCGCTTAGGCGGGCCGTATGGGAAGGCCCGGAGCCGTCTGCGCGCTCTGAACCACGAGACAATCAATGACGTCATGGTCAGCCCACGGATCCGGCCAAGGGCCGGTCCGAGGACAGGCTCCGGCTGACCATCCATGAGTTTTTGTTTTCACATCCGGCTAAAACAATAAAACGTGGATGGTCGCGACAAGCACGACCATGACGGGCTGAGTAAACAGAGTTGAGCCGGGTAACAGAGTCACCCGGCTCAACTCCTTAAATCAGCTGTCGCTCGGCCCGATACGGGTGGTGAGCGTGCCCACCTGCGGCGAGACGATCTCCACCGTGTCTCCCGGCTTGAGGAACTTGTCGGGAACCGGCTTGCCGTCATCGCCGGTCGCGGATGAATCGGCCGCCGTACCCGCACCGGTGCCGCCGCTGATGATGTCGCCGGGATAGAAGGTGAAGTCCTTCGACAGGTGTTCGAGATATTCGCCATAGGCGAACGCCATCTCGCCCGAGCGGAATTCCTGCCGCACCTCGCCATTGACCAGCGTCTTCAGATCAACCTCAAGCGGATCGAGTTCGTTCACGACGATGCAGGGCCCGATCGAGCAGCTGTTGTCGAAGTTCTTCTGCATGGCGAATTTGAGCGGCCCGCCCTCTGGCGCCATGCGGATCGACCAGTCGCCGAGCAGCGTTACGCCCCAGACATAGTCGCCGATCTCGCCTGCCTTGATATTCTTGCCCTGCTTGCCGAGCACCACGGCGACCTCGCCCTCGTAATCGAGACGCGTGCAGCGCGCGGGATACGGCACGGTGCCGTCATCGCCGAGCGATTCGCGGTCGATCTTCCAGAATCCCCAGAAGCCGCGGCTTCGGACATATTCGGTGGCGTCGCCCTGGATCGGGTTCTGTTCGCCGCGCTCGGCCCGGCGCTGCGCCATGGCGATCGCGTGCTGGGCGAAATTGCCGCCGGCGCAGGCAACCCGCGCGCCCTTCGCGCGCGGCGCGTGCAGCTGGACGCCCGCCGCCGGGATCGCGGCATTACCGGAATTCGCGGCCGCGGCCGATACGCTGTCGAGAGCCGCCTTGCCGCCCTCGATCAAGGCGCCCAGATCGGAAAGGGCCTCGTTGCCTGTCGCCTTGCCGATATCGACGATGGAATCTCCCTGAAGGACGCCGGTTCTCTTGCCCGGCCCGTAAACGACGATTTTCATGTTATTCTCACCTGATCACTATTTCGGGAATGAGTGCCCGACAAGGTAGAGGCCAGCCATGGGGAATGGCAAGATCGGCCCACAACAAAATAACCGACGCCGGAACGAAAGGGATGGGTATGAACGACCATAATTACAGCGTATTCGACATGATGGCCGAACGGCCGAATTTCGAGAATTTTTCGGCCAATCTGCATGTCGGCGAGCGCGCTCCGGATTTTCCGCTGGAAGACCTGGAGACGGGAGAAACGGTGAACCTGAAGGACATCTTCGCCGAGGGCGTCACGGTGGTGGAGTTCGGCTCCTTCACATGACCCTACTGCACGCTGGCGGGCAAGGCGATGGATGCCATCGCCGACCGCTTTGCAGACCGGGCCGTGCGTTCGGTGTTTGTGTACACGAGGGAAGCCCATCCGGGCGAAATCTATCGCCATCACAGCTCGATGGCGGGCAAGCGCGAAAACGCGAAGGCGCTGCGTTCCGTCGTCGGCATCAAGCGGCAGGTGCTGCTGGATACGCTGGAGGGCGACGCCCACCAGGCCTATGGCTGCCTGCCCAACATGACCTGGATTTTCGGGCGCGGCGGGCTGATCCTGTACAAGTCCGCCTGGACCGATCCGGAGGATGTCGAGGATTCGCTCAAACGCGCGCTCGACGGGCTGGAACGTCGGATGAAGGGCGACAAGCTGCCGTTCTACAGCGAACGCCTGTCCTGGCGCGAACGCGACGACGAGACGTTCCGCACGCTGCTCGAACGCTGCGGCCCGCAGGCGGTGTCGGACTTCTTCGATAAGCGACCTAAGTAGAGGCGTTCCCGGATTGCTGCCGGTGGCTGGAGTGATGTGAATTATGGAACATCGCTAACAGAATGCCGTCAGCCTAACGCGAACTTATCTCGGGTTGCAAGCCGCCTCCCGGTAGTCACGCCGCCAATTAGAATAAGAAATCAGATTGATCCAATTTTACCGAACACCGGAGCAAAGCTCGGACCAAAGTGTTT
>JAYOEY010000031.1:0-43492 GCA_038116945.1 Rhodospirillales bacterium | reverse complement strand
CAGATCCTCCGTTAAATCAGGCGATCAACTGGCCCAAAAATTTTGACGACGGACATCCCACATCGAAGCGGAAACCCAGCTGCAGAGACTCAGGGGCGAAAAGGCGCAGCTGGCGGCGAGCTTGCCGAGGGCCGAGGCTGCGCGACAGGAGGCCCAGCGGCGGATGGGCGAGGCGAGGGAACGGTTCCGTCGTCGCGCGCTCGAGGAAGTGACGCTGGTGGAGGCGGAAATCGGTCGATTGCGGGAACTCCTGGCCGAGGCCAGCGCCCAGGCCGCCAGGACCCGAATACACAGCCCGATCGACGGGGTGGTCAAGGAAATGCGGTTTCATACCATCGGCGGGGTCGTTCAGCCGGGCGCGCCGATCATGGAAATCGTGCCGTCCGGCGACAGTCTCGTCATCGAAGCGAGGCTCGATCCTGCCGACCGCGGCTATGTCCGCGAAGGCCAGCCTGCCGTCGTCAAGATTTCGACCTACGATTTCATCCGATACGGAACGCTTGCCGGCAAGGTCGTGCAGATCGCGCCCGGATCCGACACGGGCCCCCGCGGGCGGCCTTTTTTCCGCGTGCTGGTCGAAACCGAACGCGCCTGGCTCGGGAAGGACTCCGCGTCGCTGCCGATCCTTCCTGGCATGGAAGCGACGGTGGACATCCATACCGGCGCGCGCACGGTTCTGGACTATTTCCTGAGGCCGGTCCTGAAGCTCAAAGCGGAGGCGTTCCGCGAGCGGTAAAGGCCCCGGAGCATCCACCGGGGAGCCATCCGGCTTCGCCTGAGGCGATACCGGCCGATGGCCGGAGACAGCCGGCCGCGCCAGGTCCGATACGGCCGTTGCGGCATGCGAAATTTGCAATTGATGCAGGGTGACGGCACGGGTAGTTTGCGCCCGTCAATTTGCACCCATACCGGAACAAGACCATGTCGATCATCGCCGCCCGACTGGGGCGCATCAAGCCGTCCGCGACAAACGCCCTTACCGGAAAGGTCGCCGAGCTCAAGGCCGAGGGGAAGGACATCATCAGCCTGGGCGCCGGCGAGCCCGATTTCGATACCCCCGACCATATCAAGCAGGCGGCGATGGATGCGCTGCGCGCGGGCGATACGAAATACACGCCGGTGCCCGGCACGCTGGCGCTGCGCAAGGCGATCTGCGACAAGTTCCGGCGCGATAACGGGCTCGAATTCACGCCGGACCAGGTCACGGTCGGCTGCGGCGGCAAGCAGGTCATTTTCAATGCCTTCATGGCGACGCTGGATCCCGGCGACGAAGTCATCATCCCGACGCCCTACTGGGTGTCCTATCCGGACATGGTGGCGCTTGCCGAGGGGACGCCGGTCTTCGTGCCGGGGTTTGAATCCAATGCCTTCAAGATTACCCCGGAACAGCTTGATGCGGCGATCACGCCCAGAACCAAATGGGTGATGCTGAACTCGCCCAGCAACCCGAGCGGGGCGGCATACGACGCCGATGAGCTGCGTGGGCTGACCGACGTTCTGGTGCGCCACCCGCACGTATGGGTGATGACCGACGACATGTACGAGCACATCGTCTATGACGGGTTCGAGTTCAACACGCCGGCGCAGATCGAGCCGCGCCTCTACGAGCGCACGCTGACGCTCAACGGCCATTCCAAGGTTTTCTCGATGACCGGATGGCGCGTCGGGTACGGGGCCGGTCCTGTGGAGCTGATCCGGGCGATGAACAACGTCCAGTCGCAGTCGACGACGCATACCTCGTCGATCAGCCAGGCGGCCGCCGTGGCGGCGCTGAACGGCCCGATGGACTATCTGCCGCGCTGGGTCGCGGCCTTCAAGGAACGGCGCGACCTGGTGGTCTCGATGCTCAACCAGGCGACCGGTCTTTCCTGCCGGACGCCGGAGGGCGCGTTCTACGTTTATCCGAGCTGCGAAGGCGTTATCGGAAAATCGACTCCGGATGGCCACAGGATCGAAAACGACACCGATTTCGTGACGTGTCTGCTCGAAGCCGAGGGAGTCGCGGTCGTTCAGGGGGCCGCTTTCGGGCTCGAGCCGCATTTCCGGATTTCCTACGCCACCTCCAACAAAGCGCTGGAGGAATCCTGTTCGCGGATCCAGCGATTCTGCGCCAGCCTGACCGACTGAGCGGCGGCGGACGATTCGGAGAGGACGAGAAGAGCGATGAGCGACGATACCGCCGCCAGCAAGACGCCGGCGAAACCGGAAAGCAAGGGGGCGTCCGAGACCACAAGCGCAACCTCATCCGCCAGTTCGTCAACCGAAAAGGTGACGTCCGGCGCGGCGTCGGCCGGGGGTGCCTCGGCGGTTCACTACGGTTTCTTCAGCAACGTCAAGACGCCCGCCTATCGAAACGGGTGGGATTCGATCTGGGGCGGATCCGGCAAGACGTCGTCGACAGAAGGATCGAAAACCGCGAAAACCGCGAAAGCCGGCGAAGAACCGTCGGCGAAACCGGCAAAGCGGTCCCGCCGCGCGCCGGCGCGCCCGTCCAAGCCCAAGCCTCCGGTTACGGTCGAGCTGTCGCTCGACGATTTGCCGGACGAGGTGCGCCGCGGGCTTGTCGAGGCGGCGAAGGCGAAGCTCGGCCGCTCCCGCGCCAGTTACGACCGGCGGGAAAAGGCCGGCGCGGTATCCTGGAAAATCGCCTGCGATATCCGGCGCTGACCGGATTCCCCCTTGCATCCTGAATGGGGTGCTGAAAACATACTGCTGCAAGACCAAGAACCGTCCCGTGCGCGTTCTAGCCGTTCGGGGCGACGATCAGGGAGGCAGATATGGCTGGAGCACTCGCCACCGGCGTTCGTTGCGCCGCTTTCGTCGGATCCTATCTCAGCGGCAAGACTACCCTTATGGAAGCGTTGCTGTTCGCGACCGGCGCGATCCCGCGCAAGGGCAGCGTCAAGGACGGCAATTCGGTTGGCGATTCGGCGCCGGAGGCGCGCGAACGCCAGATGAGCACCGAAATCTCGGTCGCGCATACCGAGTTTCTCGGCGACGAATGGGCGTTCGTCGATTGTCCCGGCTCGATCGAGCTGGCGCAGGAGAGCTACAATGCCCTTCGGGCCTGCGATGTCGCCGTGGTCGTGTGCGAGGCGGTGGCGGAAAAGGCCGTGTCGCTGACGCCTATTTTCCATTATCTGCAGGCGAATTCGATCCCGCACATGGTGTTCATCAACAAGATGGACCAGGCGACGCAGCCGGTGCAGGCGGTGCTCGACGCCCTGCAGGGCGTGTCGGAGCGTCCGCTGGTGCTGCGCCAGATCCCCATCGGCGGCGGCGATGCGCCGACCGGATACGTCGATCTGGTCAGCGAACGGGCCTACGAGTACAAGCCCGGAGAGGCCTCCGCCCTGATCTCGATTCCGGACGACATGACGGACGACGAGGAGCTTGCGCGGCAGGTGATGCTGGAATCGCTTGCCGATTTCGATGACGAGTTGATGGAGCAGCTTCTCGAAGACGCTGTTCCGGCGACCGGCGACGTCTACCGGCAGTTGACGAAGGATCTGCGCGAAGGCCTGATCGTTCCCGTCTTTGTCGGCGCTGCCGAACACGACCACGGCGTTCGCCGTCTGCTCAAGGCGCTGCGGCACGAGACGCCCAATCCCGACGAATCGGCCGAACGGCTCGGCGTCGCGAGGAGTGGCGAGGCGGTTGCGCAGGTTTTCAAGACCGTTCATGCCGCGCATGCCGGCAAACTGTCGATTGCCCGCGTCTGGCGCGGACAGCTGAGCGAGGGCGAGACCCTTAACGGCCACAGGGTGGGGGGGCTCTCTCGTCTGATGGGCTCCAGCCAGTCGAAACTGTCCAGGGCCTCGCTTGGCGACGTGGTCGCGCTCGGCCGCATGGAAGAGGTTCGTACCGGCGATGTACTTACCCCGTCCGGGAACCGGCCCGACGGGATGGAGGACTGGCCCGCGCCTCTCGTGCCGGTCTATTCGTTCGCCATCGAGGCAGAGAACCGTGCGGACGAGGTCAAGCTGACCGGGGCCCTGCAGCGGCTGAACGAGGAAGACCCCTCGATTTCCTACCGGCAGGACACAGATCTCCATCAGCTCCTGCTGCTGGGGCAGGGCGAAATTCACCTCAAGCTCGCGGTTGAGAAGCTGAAAAACAAGTACAACGTCGCCGCGGCTACCGCGCGGCCGCGGGTGCCGTACAAGGAAACAATCCGGAAACCGGTATCCCAGCATGCGCGGTTCAAGCGGCAGACCGGCGGCCATGGCATGTTCGGTGACGTTCATGTCGACATAAAGCCGCTGGCGCGCGGAGCCGGATTCGAGTTCGCCAACACCGTGGTCGGCGGCGCGGTGCCGAAACAGTACATTCCCGCGGTTGAGGCCGGCGCGCGCGAGTTCCTCGATCAGGGACCGCTCGGTTTTCCCGTGGTCGACCTGTCGGTCACGCTGACCGACGGGCAGTTTCACGCGGTCGACAGCAACGAAATGTCGTTCAAGCTGGCCGCTCGCGAAGCGATGAAGGAAGGGTTGCCGAAATGCGGTCCGGTCCTGCTCGAACCCATCCTGAAAGTGTCGATCGACGTGCCGTCGGATCACACCAACAAGGTTCACGGGCTGATCAGCGGTCGCAGGGGCCAGATTCTAGGTTTTGACGCCAAGGACGGCTGGGCGGGCTGGGATACGGTTCATGCCATGATGCCGCAGTCTGAAATCGGCGATCTGATCATCGAGCTGCGCTCGCTTACGCAGGGCGTCGCCACGTTCCAGTCGGAATTCGATCATCTGCAGGAACTGACCGGCAAGGCGGCGGACGACGTGGTCGAGCAGCACAAGGGAGCGCTTGCCGAAGCGTCCTGACGGTCGTCTGGAATTAGAAAAAAGGCCCGGCAGGACGCCGGGCCTTTTTGCTGAGACGGTTCCGTCTCTATTTCGCGGCGGCTTTCAGCTCTTTCTGGCTGAACACGAAATCCTTGCCCTTTACCTTCATGTGGCAACCGAAGCAGCGGCCGATATTGGCCTTTGCGTTGCGGCTTCCGTCCGGCTTGAAGGAGGCATATTCCCAGTTGCCGTTGCGTTTCGACGCCGGGTAGCTCGCGCCCCAGCCGTCGCGTTTTTCCATCACTTCGACGCCCTTTTTACTGGTCGCTACGAAGCGTCCATTGGCGCCCTTGGCCGGGTTCTTCTGCGCATCCTGTTTGACGAACCAGTCTTCGCGGATGATGACGGTGCCGCTTGGCAGGGGCTTGCCTGCCTTCACGGCGGCCAGGGCATCCTTGTTGATGAAGAATTTGCGGAGCGTGTGGCCGCGTTTCATGTTGGGTTTGTCGATGTCGTGGTACTGCACGAAATCGGTGGCGTAGCTGGCCGGAAACCTGACGTCGTCTGTCCCGGCGAATGCCGCGCCGGCCAGGAAGGCCGCCACGACGCCTGTGAAAATTGCTGTTTTCATTTTCGATAGCCTCTCTGCTGCAACGGGTTGAGCGATCCTGACGACAGGCAGGCGCGACCCGCCGGTTCGTAAACAATCGCCCCGGTCGAAAACTCCCGATACACTGAAATGTAAAAATATAATATTTCTAATCTAGAAAATAAGAAATTGATAATTATATACAGTTAACTATCAACGATGGAGACACAGATGGCTGACATAACGGGTAAAAACGGTCACGACGGTGCCGTGGTCGATGGGCTGTCCCGCGTTCTGGCGGACAGCTATTCGCTCTATATCAAGACGCACGGCTATCACTGGAACGTAACCGGGCCGAATTTCCCGGCGCTTCACGCGATGTTCGAGGAACAGTATTCCGAGCTCGCGGGCGCGGTGGACGAGATCGCGGAACGCATCCGGGCGGTCGGCGCGAAGGCGCCGGCGGGATACGAAGCGTTTTCGCGGCTTAGCACGATCGGGGACGGCGCTGCGGAAACCGATGACGAGATGATTGCGGATCTGCTCGCCGGACACGAGACGGTCGCCGGAACCGCAAAGGAAACGCTCGAAGCCGCGGAGGCGGCGGGAGACGAGGTCACCCTCGATCTGATGGTCCAGAGGATCGCGGTGCACGACAAGACGGCCTGGATGCTCCGGAGCACGTTGCGCTGAACCGGCGGGGAGCGTCCCGAAACGGGCGCTCCTTTTCCCGTTCACGGTATGGTGAGAATTGTTGCGCGGCTCCGTCAAGCGCCCATATGCTGTATTGGCAAAGAAATAAACCGGAGGAACCGCGATGCTGACCCGAGTCAAACGCAGCTGGGAAATGCCGGAGTCCCAGGCGACGCCCGAAAGCATCTTTCTCGACCGCCGCAGGCTGGTGAAGACGCTGGCGGCCGGGCCGATCCTGGCGGCCGGTGCTGCCGGCGCGCTCGGGCTGGCGCCGGGGACGGCGCGTGCCGCCGGCGACCCGTCGGCATCGCTCTATCCGGTGCAGCGCAACCTGCGCTACCGGCTCGACCGCCCCGTCACCGACGAAAAGGCGGCGACCACCTATAATAATTTCTACGAGTTCGGCTCGCACAAGCAGATCGCCAAGGCGGCGCAGGCGCTGAAAATCCGGCCCTGGAACGTTGTCATCGACGGGATGGTCGAGAAGAAGATCGAAATCGGTATCGACGACCTGCTGAAGAAGATGCCGCTGGAGGAGCGCCTCTACCGCCACCGCTGCGTCGAGGCCTGGTCGATGGCGGTGCCGTGGTCGGGTTTCGAGATGTCCGAACTCGTCAAGTTCGCGAAGCCGAAAGCGGGCGCGAAATACATTGCGATGGAAACCTTCGGCGACAAGTCGATGGCCCCTGGGCTCAAGCAGGTGTGGTATCCGTGGCCCTATGTCGAAGGGCTGACCATCGAAGAGGCGATGAACGAGCTGGCCTTTATCGGCACCGGCCTCTACGGCAAACCGATGCCGAAGCAGAACGGCGCGCCTTTGCGCCTCGTCGTGCCGTGGAAGTACGGTTTCAAGTCGATCAAGTCGATCGTCCGCTTCACCTTTACCGACAAGCGGCCGCAGAGCTTCTGGATGAAGGTCGCCGGTGAGGAGTACGGCTTCTGGGCCAATGTGAATCCGGAGGTCGATCACGCCCGCTGGAGCCAGGCGACGGAAGAGGTGCTTGGCGCCGGCGGCAAACGCGTGCCGACCCAGCTCTTTAACGGCTATGCCGATCAGGTCGCCGGTCTCTACAAGAACATCAAGGGCGAAGACCTGTACCATTAAGGGCGCCGGCCGTCCCGCGCGGCGAGACAACCCGCCCGGCAGGGGCTATTCTTCCGGTATTCTCACGATCGAGGAAACCATCATGCCCGATACCGTTCAGGCGATTGCCAACCCATACGAACCGTCCAGCCGCCATCGCGAACCGGCGGAGCTGTTGAAGCCCGTGGTCGATCCCGCAGGCTGGTATCCCGACGATTTCGCGGGCCGCGACAGCTGGATGTATCGCCTGTCCGACGCCGAAATCGGCGAGCTGCACGACGCCGTGGCGGCAGTCGAGGCGCGCGGCATGGACCTCAAGGACGTCAAAAAGGAAGACTTCCCGCTGCCGAGATTTGGGGCCGTCGTCGCCGACATCGCCGACGAGATCATGATGGGGCGAGGCTTCGCGCTGATCCGCGGCATGCCGGTCGAGGGCCGCAGCAGGTTGCAGGTTGCGGCCGCATTCTGGGGCATCGGCGCCCATATGGGCGAGGCGCGTTCCCAGAACACGCAGGGTCATCTGCTGGGGCACGTCAAGGATATCGGCGGCAGCTATAAGACGGGGCGTGGCTACATGTCGCGCGACGCGCTGCTGTTCCATTCGGACCGCGCCGACATTCTGGCGCTCGCCTGTCTGCGGACCGCGAAGTCGGGCGGCGATCACCGGATTTGCAGCTCGGTTACGATCTATAACGAGATGCTCAAGCGCCGCCCGGATCTTCTGACGGAACTCACCTGGCGGTTCTACCGTATCCGCAAGGGCGAGATCCCGCCCGATCAGCCCCAGCGCGACTGGGTGCGCGAGCCGATCTTCAGCGTCGAGCAGGGCTTCCTGACCGCACGCGGGCCCAGCGCGCCCGTGTTCAAGGCACAATCTCTGCCAGACGTGCCGAAGCTGACCGAGGCACAGAAGGAAGCCATCGACATGTTCGCCGATCTGGCGCGGGAGGTGTCGATGGGAATCGATTACGAGCCGGGCGATATCTCCTTCGTCATGAATCACGTGACCCAGCACGCCCGCACCGAATACGAGGACTGGCCCGAGGACGACCGCAAGCGTCATCTGCTCAGGCTGTGGCTGCGTACCGGCCGCCGCCCGCTGCAGAAAGACGTCGCCCAGGCGCTGGCCGGGGTGGAGGATGAAAAGACCATCTTCCAGACGCCTCTGGATGCGGGATGAATTCTCCGAACTCTGAATGAAAAGGGCGGGTCATGGACCCGCCCTTTGCCGTTTCCGGACTTTTGCCGGAAGCCTATTTCAGCTTGCCGTGCATGGCTTCGACCGCGTCGTTCCAGACGCCCTTCGTCTTGTAGAAGGCAACGGCGTCGGGGTGATAGGGCAGGACCGGCAGGTCGGTCGCGGCGGTCTTGTTGGTGAAGCCGCGCAGCGAGAAGTGCGACTTTGTAAGGTCCTTTTCCGCGTCCCACATGGCGTTCAGAACGTCGGCCAGCACCTTCTTGTCGACATTCTTGTGGGTCAGCATGTAGGTGTCGGAGGTGAGCAGCGTCGTCTTGCCCTGCAGACCGAGATGCTTGATCGGCGGCATGGTGGTCAGGCGCACGCCCGGGAAGACCTTTTCGCGGAACATGGCGAGCTGTTCCGGTGTGTTCTTGAAGGACAGGAAGCGAACCGGCTTCTTGGAATGGATCTCGCGGATGGCCGGCATGCCGATCGGTCCCCAGGAGACGTCCACGCGGCCCGCGCCGAGCGCCTTGGGCGCGTCGACGACGCCGGTGACCTTGACCGGCTGCACGTCGTTCCAGGTCATGCCGCCGCTCCACAGCGCCGCCGTTACGATCGGGCCGACAGCGGCATGTCCGCCGAAATCGGAGACGACCTTGCGGCCCTTGATCTGCTCGACCGTCTTGATGTCGGAATCGTTATAGACCAGGAAGCCCAGTTTCAGCGCGCCGCCGCCCGAACGGACGAGGCGCAGGTTCTCCGCCTTCTTCTTGGCGCGGGTCTTGCCGTTGTACTGGAACCAGGCCGTGTTCGACGACACCACGGTAAAATCGTAATCGCCCTTGTTCATGGCGTGGATGTAGGAATCGGGGCCGCCGAAGGCGCGGACCACGACCCGGTGTCCCGACTTGGTGGTAAGGACTTTCGCTACCGCCGAACCGGAAGCGTAGTACAGAGACCCGGTGCGGTCGGTCGCCATCAGCAGCGTCTTGGCCGATGCCGCGCCCAGCATCACGGATGCCGTCGCGACGCCGGCGGCGGCGGCAAATATCAGATCGGATTTTTTCATCGTGTATCTCCCTGAGGTGAATGACTTAAATTTCATGCCAAAAGACGTTAGTGAGCGGTCCTGCCGGAGTCAATTTGCCTGGGCGGTCGCCCCGACGGCGGCCCGTTTGCTCCACCAGCCGGCGCCCAGCGCGACAATCAGCCCCGCCGCGGCAATCGCGACGCCGGTCGCGCTGTCCCAGGGGGAGGCGATAATGGCCGTGCCGGCGAGACCGATGACGATACGCGCCGTCGCGCCGAGCGGGTGGAACATGAAGCCCGCCACCGCGAAACACAGCACGATGACGCCGACCACTGCCTTGGAGAACACGATGGCGATGGCGCCCGCGCTGCCCTCGAACACCAGTTCCGGCTGGTAGATGAACAGGAACGGCACGACGTAGGCGATGAAGCCGACCCGGACGCCCGACCAGGCGGTTCGCCACAGGGGCGTGCCGGCGACCGACGCGGCGGCGATGATGGCGAGACAGACCGGCGGGGTGATCATCGACAGCATGCCGAAATAGAACAGGAACATGTGGGCCGACATCTTGACGACCCCGGCCTCGATCAGCGCGGGCGCGGCGATCACCGACAGGACGATATAAATCACCGCCGACGGCATCCCCATGCCCAGCACGATGCAGACGAGGGCGGTCAGCAACAGCAGGATGGCGAGACTGCCTGCGGCGGCCTCTGTCAGCAGCAGCGAGACGTTGAAGGCGAGCCCGGTAAGCTGCAGCAGCCCGATGACGATTCCGGCGATGGCGGTGATCACGATCAGGTCGAGAATGATCCTGCCGGTTTCGCGCAGTTCTTCCAGCAGGCGGCGGAAGGTGGTGCGCGTCTGCGGGTGCAGCGTGCCGATGATGACGGTCGCGATGGCCGACGCCATGGCGGCCTGTCCCGGCGGCCAGTTTTCCGCCAGCAGCGCCCAGAGCAGCAGCGCGATCGGAATGACGAATACGCAACCCGGCCCGGCCAGCGGCCGCATCGGCGGCAGATTCGCCCGCGGCAGGCCGGTCAGCCGGTTCTTGGCGGCCTCCAGATCGACCTGCGCGAACAGCGCGATGTAGTAGAGCAGGGCGGGCAGCAGGGCAGCCAGCACGACGTCGCCGTACGGAATCGCCATGAATTCCGCCATGATGAAGGCGGTGATGCCCATCACCGGCGGCATGATCTGTCCGCCGGTCGACGCCACGGCCTCGATGGCGGCGGCGAGGTGGCCTGGATAGCCGCTCTTGCGCATCATCGGGATGGTGATCGGCCCGTCCATCAGCACGTTGGCGACGGCGCTGCCCGATACCGTGCCGAAGAAGGTCGAAGCCAGGACCGCGACCTTGGCCGCGCCGCCGCGATAGCGGCCCATCGTCGCCATCGCGAAATCGGTCAGCACCTTGTCGCCGTTCACCGCATACAGCATGCGCCCGAACAGGATGAAGGCGATGATGATCGTCGACGTGATCGTCATCGGGAAGCCGAACAGCGCGTTGGTATCGAGATACATGTAGACGCTGAGCCGTTCCCAGCGGATCGGCGGCATGTTGAGAAAGCCGGGGAAGTGGTCCGCCGACAGCGCGTAGGCGATCAGGCAGAGCGCGAGGATCACCAGGGCCCAGCCCGCGATGCGGCGCGTTGCCTCCAGCACCAGAAGGAAGGCGATGGAGCCGAGAACGACGCGTTCGGTCGATTCCAGACCGCTGTCGTCGCGGATCGTGTCGTAGTTGAAAATGACGAACAGCCCGGCCGCGAGCGAGGCGGCGACCATGATCCAGTCGTACCACGGAACGCGCGCCCCGGAATCGTCCTGGCGCGCCGGGACGGCGAGAAATACGGCGACCATGCCGATGGCAAAGATCAGGGCGAGGAACTGTTCCTTGAAGATCGACATGCCGAGCGTGTGGTTGAGCTCCATCGACCAGGCGGCGCCCAGCAGCGCGAGCGACAGCAGCAGCCCCTCATGGACCAGCCGGAGAGGCCCTTCCAGCGGACGAAACTTGCTGCCGAACTGCTTCGGCTCCTGCGGATTTGCGGCCTGCGCCATGCGAACTCCCTGCTTTTGGCTAGGCTAACACGTTGCAGGTGCGCCGATAAGGGCGGCTTCCCGGCAGGGCGGCGGATCGCGGCGGGTTTACCCCTTTCTGACTTCGACGCGCGCCATCCAGATGGTGGCGAGGACGATCAGGCCGGCGCCGAGCCAGGTCCAGATTTCCGTCAGCTGGTCGAACGCATACCAGGAAATGATTGCGACGATCGGCAGCCGGAAGAACAGGATCGGCGAGACCAGCCCCGCCTCGGCGAGGCTGAACGACCGGGTCAGGCAATATTGCGCGCTGATGCCGGCGATGCAGAACCCCGCCAGCAGGGGCCAGATATCGAGCGACACCGGCTCCCAGTAGATCAGCGCGGGGATCGCGGCGAGCGGGATGGTGATCAGGAAGTTGAAGGCCATGATGGTGGGCACCCTGTCGTATCGCGATAGGTAACGCGCATAGGTGTCCGACACGCCATGGAAGGCCGCTGAAGCGAGCGCGAACAGGATCCCCTGATTGATGTCCGAGAAGCCCGGTCGAACGATGATCAGGACGCCGGCGAAGCCGATCGCCGTTGCGATCAGCCGGTGCGAATGTATCTTCTCGCCAAGGATCAGGACCGCGGCGATCATCGTGAAAATCGGCAGGGTGAACTGAAGCGCCACGGAGTCGCCGACATTGATCAGGACAAGCGAATAATAGCCGGTACACATGCCGAGAAAGCCCAGCGTCGCCCGCGTGACGTGCTGGACCGGCCGGACCGTCTTCAGCGTGGCGGCGCCGCTCCCCAGCATCACAGGCAGCAGGAGCGTGGCGCCCGCAAGCTGGCGGAACAGGATCGCCTGAAAGACCGTCAGACCGCCGTCCTGCAGGCCTTTTACCAGCGTGAAGGACAGCGAAAAAAAGATCGTGGCGGCGAACATCCAGAGCATGCCGGCAATCGGCACATGTCTGTCGGCGGCTCCGCCCGGCGCTTCCATCGGGTTCTCCCGTTGCCCTGAAATCCGGCGACAGGGCGGGGCGTGCGCCCCTCGAATGCCGTCCGGTCGATCGCTTCATCCTATCAGCGCCGGGATGCAATTGCCGACCGCTTTTCAAATATCCCTTTGGCCGTTACGCTTTTGGCCGGTACACGGCAACGGGAGGACGAACCGATGGATGCGATCGACACACCAATCGACGCTTACGATGGCGACGGGCATGTCGAAGAGTGGGAGGGCACGTTTTCCGACGATTACCTGGAACCCGCCTTTCGCGACCGGCGGCCCGTGGTGTTCGAGACCGGCGAGTTTGAGCACGATTACAAGTGGCGGATCGACGGCGACGCGCTGCGCATCGGCGGTTCGCCGTCGTCAAAGGACGGGGTGGTCTCCACCGAGTACGTCAAGATGGCCAAATGGCGCGGGCCGCACGAATCGGGCGAGTTTCATACCGCGAAGGACCGGCTTGCGGTCATGGATGCGGAAGACACCTGGCTGTCGGTGAACTATCCGACCCTGTTCCTGCAATGGCCGGTGGCGAAAGACCCGGCCCTCAACCAGGCGCTGACGCGGTCCTACAACAACTGGGTCGCCGACATTTCGAACCAGGCGCCCGACCGGCTCAAATGGGTGACGGTGATCGACGCGTTCGATCCGGCGGAAGCGGTGCGCGAGATGATCCGCACCAAGGACATGGGGTCGGTCGGCGTGATGGTGCTGGGCGAATACGGGGCGAAGGGGCTGGATCATCCCGATTTCGAGCCGATCTGGGCCTGCGCCAACGATATCGGCATGCCGGTCAACGTTCATCCCGGCACCGGTGCGCTTGACGCCTGGCGCGATTATCCGAGCGTCGCGGCCGATCAGTTCCTGATGTCGGTGGTGCGCGGCTTCAAGACGGTGTGCGCTTCCGGCCTGCTGGACCGTTATCCCGATGTGAAGGTCTCGTTCCTCGAGACCGGCTGCACCTGGGTCGATTTCGCGGTCGAGGTGATGGATTTCACCATCGATAACATCCGCGAAAGGATCGAACGCGACGCGCTCCGCAGCGAGCATCAGGCGATCATCGACCGCGGCCTGCCCAAGATGACGCCGAAGGAATATATCGAGGCCGGGCGCATCTATATCGGGTTCGAGGTGGATGACGACCTGTTGCCCTACATGGTCGAAAAATACGGCACCGACTGCTGGGTCTATGCCAGCGACATCCCGCATTCGCACCGTATCCCGGACTCGGCGAAACATGTGCTGAACCGCAACGATCTGTCGGACGAGGCCAAATCGAAGATCCTGTGGGAGGGAACGTCGCGGCTCTACGGGTTCGACTCTCCCGTGGCGGCGCGGTCGGTGGCGTAGCTAAGCCGGAGAAAACAAAACGGCGGTCTGTTTTTCAGACCGCCGGAGTTTAACGGGGGTGTCCGTGGGGAGAACGGAGAGCCCGTCTGACCTCAATACACCCTCAATATAGGGACGAACCCGTCTTTGTTCTGTGACGCGGCGCACATATTCCTGTTTTCTGTTTCTGTGAGAAATCCGCGCCATTAATCGAAAATTCATCACGATTCCCGTATCAGGTGAGAGGCGATTCTTCGGGACACCTTCACCTTATGACGACCGCTCAACTGGCGTTTGCCGAGGCCACGACGCTTCACCGGGCCGGTCTGGCCGATCCCGCCCGGCGCGCCTACCTGGGCGTGCTGGACGCACTGCCGTCCGATCCTTTTCTGTTCGCCCGGGTCGGCATTTCGCTGGTCGAACTCGGTTTTTTCGAAGACGCGGAAGCGGCGTTCAAGGGCGCGGTCCGCCGTTTTCCGCAAGACGCCGCCGCCTATCATAATCTGGGCGGCTTCTACACCGTCCGGAAGCATTTCCGGGAAGCCGAACGGGCGTTCCGCAGGGCCATCGAGCTCGGTCCCGGCGATGCCGATACGCTCTATGCGCTGGGCGGCTGCTGCATGAGCCAGGGCAGAAACGGGGAGGCCGAGGAGCAATTCAGGGGCGCCCTGCAAAAGGATCCCGGCAATCCCGCATATTCGCGGCGACTCGGCATGGCGCTGGCGAACCTCTCGCGCTTCGAGGAGGCTCTGCCGCTGCTGCAGCGCAGTTTCGATGCCGAACCGGGCGATATCGTCACGCGGGGAGCGCTGGGCGCGGCGTTGACAATGCTTGGGCGGCCCGGGGAGCACGTGGCGCTGATCGAGGATTTCGCGGCGGATCCGCAGCCGCTCGACGACAGCGTCACCAAGATGGTTCTCGATCTTTTCGTAAATCCCGCGCTGACGGTCGAAGACGAAGGGCGGCTGATTCCGAGGCTGTTCTCCTATCTTCCCGTCCCGCCGGCGTCCGGCCGGTCAGATCGGCGGCCCGCGGGGGCGGGCAGGATCAGGGTCGGATACCTGTCTTCCTTCATGAATCACGCCAACTACATGGATTTTCTCGAACCGATCGCCGCCGGTCACGATCGAGACCGGTTCGATATCCGGATTTACGCCGACAGCGCCTGCGACACCGGCCGGTTTTCACCCGGAAACGCGGGGTGCGTGGTCAAGGTCGCCGGGATGACGAACGCTGCGCTGGTCGAAAAGATTCGCTCCGACCGGATCGACATTCTGGTCGATCTCAACGGTTTCGGCACGCTGTCGAGGCTGGCGGTTCTTGCCGCCAAACCGGCTCCGGTCATCGCGTCCTGGTACAACGCCTTTTCGACGCTCGGGCTGGATGCCGTCGATTATCTGATCGGCGACGACATCGTCGCGCCCGCGTCGGAGGACCGACATTACAGGGAAGGCCTGTATCGGCTGCCCGGTTGTTATCTGTATCGCCATCGCGACGGTACTGCGCCGCCCGTCGGGCCGCTGCCCATGTCGGAAAACGGGCACTGCACCTTCGGCAGCCTCGCCGCGGCTCACAAGGTTCACCGAGGTTGCCTGCAGGTCTGGTCGCGTATCCTGAAATCGGTTCCCGGCAGCCGGCTGGTTCTGCGCAATGCGGGCACCAATGAAGATCACGCGCGTTTCCTCCTTCGCATTCTTGAGGAGGAAGGCATCGACCAGGCAAGGGTCGATATTCTGCCGCCTGCCGGCCATCACGAATTCCTCGAGACCTACGACCGGATCGATATTGCGCTCGATTCGTTTGCCTGGAATGGCGGTACCACCACCATGGAAGCGATGTGGCAGGGTGTTCCGGTGGTCTGCTACCGAGGCGACCGCTGGGCGTCGCGGGCGGGCGTCACGCTTGTTTCGGCCGTTGGCCATTCCGAGTGGGCAGGCCGGGATCTCGACGATTATGTGCGGATCGCCGTCGAACTGGCGGGGGAACCCGACCGGCTCGCGCGGACCCGGGCCGGCCTGCGGGACGAGATGGCAGGATCGCCGCTGTGCGACGATGCGGCTTTCGTCGAAAAGCTGGAAGAGGCCTATCTCGAACTGGCGGCCGGCAAGGGGATCGTCCCATGAGCGCAGGCACAGACGGCAACGATCCCTTCGACATCAGGAACTGTTCTTGCCCTGCCTGCAGCGGACAGGTCGCGATGCCGTTCTTCGATGGCGGAGACCAGCCCCTAGTGACCTGCCCCCCTTAACCGGGTCCATAAGCTGAGTTAGATATTTGGCCTCTGGATCCATCGTGAAGGGAGCAGAGATGCCGAGGAAACGTTTTACAGTTGAACAGATCATCAACCATCTGCGGGAAGCCGATGTGCTACTGGCGCAGGGCCGAACCGTTGGAGAAGTGTGCCGGCGGATCGGTGTATCGGAACAATCGTACTACCGTTGGCGTAAGGAATATGGGGGGCTGAAGGTCGGTCAGGCCCGTCGCCTGAAGGACCTCGAGGCCGAGAACGCCAGATTGAAGCGAGCGGTGGCCGAGCTGACGCTGGACAAGTTGATCCTTAAAGAGGCTGCGGAGGGAAACTGGTAAGCCCCGAGCGCCGGAGACGATGCGCGCAACACGTGCAGGAGAAGTACCCGGTATCGGAACGGCGTGCCTGCCGTGTCCTCGGGCAATCGCGGACGTCGCAGCGATACCAGCCGATCATCCGTGACGACGAGAATGCGCTGACGGCGGCGATCGTCCGCCTGGCGGGTCAATACGGCCGGTACGGCTACCGTCGGGTGACGGCGCTGCTGCACGCGGAAGGCTGGCACGTGAACCACAAGCGTGTGGGCCGCATCTGGCGGCGCGAGGGGCTGAAGGTACCGTTGAAGCAACCGAAGCGGGGCCGTCTGTGGCTGAATGACGGATCGTGCATCCGTCTGAGGCCAAGCTGGCGGAACCATGTGTGGGCCTATGACTTCGTGCAGGCCCGAACGCACGATGGCAGGGCGTTCCGGATGCTGACTGTGATCGACGAGTACACGCGGGAGTGTCTGGCTATCGAGGTGGACCGGCATATCCGGTCGGGCGACGTCCTGCATGTCCTGACTGATCTGTTCACGCAGCGCGGAGCACCTGACCACATCCGATCCGACAACGGCAGTGAGTTCACGGCCATCGCGGTGCGGGAATGGCTGCCCCGGGTCGGCGTGAAGACGCTCTACATCGAACCCGGGTCTCCCTGGGAGAACGGCTACAACGAGTCATTCAACGGCAAACTCAGGGACGAGCTGCTGAACGGCGAGATATTCTACTCGATGACGGAGGCCAAAGTGCTGATCGAGCAATGGCGCAGGCATTACAACACCATCAGGCCGCATAGTTCGCTGGGCTACAGGCCGCCCGCACCGCAGACCATCGTGCCTCACCGCGGCGATCCGCCCTCCGCTGCCGGGAGGCTGCGGGCTACTCGCCGCTCGACAGACAGTCTAAACTAACCGCTGGTACTAAACGTGGGGGCAGGTCAACCGCAATTAATTTTGACAATATTCGCGGGTTTCAGGCAGCCGAAACGTCAGGGTCCATTCCCGAACCCGGTGCGTTTTTTCTGTTTTTGATAGCCTTGGTCGTCCTGAGTATTTCGCGGCATGCGAATATTAGCGTCATGATAGCGGTCTGTCCGGCAGACTGAAAACAGAATTCCAGGCCGACGGATTCAGCGTAATCTCGGGGGGCATCAAAGAAAAAACCGGGCGCCGAGGCGCCCGGTAAAAGTTTAACAGGGAGGCTTCACGTCTAGAAGACGTTGGATCCGAAGACCCATTTCCGGGTGTTGCGCCCGGAACTCGTACCGGCATGGGAGGGGCCGGAAAACTACTGAAAATCGAAACCGATTTTTGAAACTCTACTAATAATTTAATCGGCGATCCCTTGCGTCAGGCACCAGCGATCACCATCCGATGAAGCAGATATAGGCCGCGTGTTTCTGGTATGCCACCATTTTTTAAGCAAGGCACCCATGCAATTTTTGCATAGCTTGTTTTTATATCAATAAAAGTAATGAGTTACCGGGGGTTTCGGGAGCTATCTTCGGCTCTCGTTTATTCTGCGAAGCAAAAACTCGCGGAATACGGCGACCCGGCGCGAATGCCGCATCTCTTCCGGATAGACGAAAAACGCCCGGTGAACCGGTCCTTCAAGATGCGGCAGGACCGGAATCAGACCGCTGGTAAGCCCTGTCATGTAATCCGGCAGCGCCGCGATGCCGAGACCCGATGCAACCGCGCGGTAGATCCCGTAGAGATTGTTGACCTGCAGCACCGGACGGCGCGGGTTGTTTGCGTCCCGCTCTTCGCGCAGCAGCCAGTTCAGATCGGTAAAGGAATGGTGATAGGTCTCGTCGTAGGCGATCAGCCGGTGCCGGTCGAGATCGGCGATCGAATGCGGCATGCCGTACCTTTCCAGGTAATCGGGGGCCGCGAAAGCGCCGTGGTGCAGGTCGAACAGGTGGCGCTGGATCAGGTCCGCCTGTTGCGGGGGCGACAGCCGGATGGCGACGTCAGCCTGGCGCATCGACAGGTTGAGCTCGTCCTCGCGAACGATCAGCGAAACGTCGATTTCCGGATACATCTCGACGAAATCCTTGAGCCGTTCGGTCAGCCACATGGAGCCGAAGGCGACCGTCGTGGTGATGCGAAGCTGGCCGCGCGGCCGCTCCATCGTGTCCGTAACCGCGGCCTCCGCCCGCGCCAGCCGGCCGGCCACGTCATGCGCCGCGTTGTAGAGCGTTTCGCCCGCCTCGGTCAGGTTCAGGCCGCGCGCGTGCCGGTGAAACAGCGGCACGCCGATATCGGCTTCGAGCGCGCCGATCTGCCGGCTCACCGATGACTGGGTAAGATTCAGCCTTTCGCCGGCATGGGTGAAGCTGCCCGCTTCGGCGACGGCGTGAAAGATGCGCAGCTTGTCCCAGTCCATAATGCGATCCTGCAAGCAATCATGGCCGGTCTGCCGGGCCGGCCTCTTCCCCGACGTCCATCCGGCGCGGGGGAAGGAAAAATGTTACCGCCGGATTACTCCGCTGCGGCTGCCGCAGAGGCGTGTTCGGCGACGAACTTCTCCGCTTCGAGCGCCGCCATGCAGCCGGTGCCGGCGGCGGTGACCGCCTGGCGGTAGGTGCGGTCCTGAACGTCGCCCGCGGCGAACACGCCGGGGACGCTGGTCGCCGTCGAATCCGGCGCAGTCACGACATAGCCCTCGTCGTCGATCTCGACATGTCCCCGGAACAGCCTGGTCGCCGGATCGTGGCCGATGGCGATGAACAGCCCGTCTACCGCCAGATCCGAGACCGCATCGGTCTTCACGTTGCGGAGTCTGATGCCGGTCACGCCCGGCGGGTTGTCGTCGCCCAGCACCTCCTCGACCACGCTGTCCCACACAACCTCGATCTTTTCATGGGCGAACAGGCGGTCCTGCAGGATCTTCTCCGAGCGCAGGGAATCCCGCCGGTGGATCAGCGTGACCCTGGTCGCGTGATTGGTCAGATACAGCGCCTCTTCGACCGCGGTGTTGCCGCCGCCGACCACCGCGACCTCCTTGCCGCGATAGAAAAACCCGTCGCAGGTGGCGCAGGCGGAGACGCCGAATCCCTTGAATTTCTCTTCGGTCGGAATCCCCAGCCAGCGGGCCTGCGCGCCGGTTGCGATGATGACGGAATCCGACGTGTAGACCGTGCCGGAATCGCCGGTGCAGCGGAACGGCTGCGTCGAGAAATCGACATCGACGATCAGGTCGTTATGCATGACCGTGCCGACATTCGCCGCCTGCTGCTGCATCTGCTCCATCAGCCACGGGCCCTGGATTACCTCGGCGAACCCCGGATAGTTCTCGACATCGGTGGTGATGGTCATCTGGCCGCCCGGCTCCATGCCGGTCACCAGCATGGGCGAAAGGCTGGCGCGCGCGGTATAGACTGCCGCGGTATAGCCCGCGGGGCCGGAACCGATGATCAGGACGGGGGCGTGCAGTGTATCGGCCATGGCGTGTGCGAATCCCTGTTCGTATGAGCCTGTGGGTCGAATATAGGGCGTCTTGCCGTGTTGTCGAGCCGTCCGCCCGGCGGTCCCGTTCTGGACGGGCCGCCCCGCAGCGTGGCACAATAACCGTACATCCTTTATGGCCGGAAGCGCGCGGCGCGAGGAGGGTGCATGAGCGAGACCGACACGACACCGAAAACCAGGACGCGGCCCACGGTCCAGCGGCCGAGGCTCTACAAGGTCATCCTGCTGAACGACGATTACACGCCCCGCGAATTCGTCGTTGCGGTGCTGTGCGCGGTGTTCCGCATGAACGAGGAAGAGGCCTGCAACGTGATGATGACGGCGCACGGCAAGGGCGCCTGCGTGGTCGCCGTGTTCACCCGCGAAATCGCCGAGACCAAGGCAAACGAGGCCACCGAGCTGGGTCGGCGCGAAGGCTACCCGCTGATGTTCACGACGGAACCGGAGGAGTAGGGAGGGCGTGCTTCGGATCGCTTGCGTGCGCGACATGCCGGGCGTGTCGCGGGCATCCTTTGTCCAGAGGAGCGGCGAAGCTGGTCAAAGACCGCCGGGACAGGCCCGGCGATGACGGTCTGAAAATCAGAACCCGAACATGTGATCGAGGCTGAAAGCGCCGTTCGCGCCCAGCAGGCCGTGATAGCCGAACAGGCGGCAGGTGGCGTCGCGGATGATGACATAGGCGCCGTCGCCCGCTTGCCGCCGCGCCGCCGCGTCGAAAATCTCGCTATAGCGCCACAGGCGCGAGCCGCCGCAGGGTATTTCCAGCGTCGTTTCGGTCACCGTCCCGCCGTCGCCGCGCATCAGAATGAGCTGCGTTTGCGACGTCTCGTGCCACGGGGTCGATGCCGGGTAGATCAGCTGGCACATCGTGTCGAGCTCTCCCTCGCCGAGGCGCAGGAACAGCCGCGTCGACAGGCCGGGCGGGCGCGTGGTGTAGCTTTGCGGCTCGTTCCGCCAGGTCAGCACGGTATTGAAGACATGCGCGCCGAAGCTGGTCTCCGCCGCGTGCCCCGTCTGCCGGTCCTCATAGCGGAACAGCGCGTGCAGCCAGCCGTCGGCCTCGCCGCCGGCGGTAAAATCGTAGACCAGCTCGACATGGCCGTACCCGTTGTCGGGCCCGTCTCCCAGCCCGTCCACGAGCGCATCCATGTCGAGCGCATCGGCGTGATCGCGGGGCAGGCGGCCGAAATCGTGCCGCGCGCGTTCTCTCCCCGACGGATCGATCAGCAGTGCGGCGATCGGCAGTTCGTTCTGGAGGGTCGCCATCGGGGTCGGCAGCGCGATCGAGCGCCAGCGGTCCGGCGGCAGGACCGGGGCAGGCAAGATGAAGCCCTTGCCCATCAGGTTGCCGAGTTCCGCGATGCCCGGATCGGGTTTGAGGTCGGCCCGCTCCACGTTGGCGTGGGCCATGCGCCGTCTTCCGGTCCCGGTCACCTCGTAACGCGGGCGGACGAAATGCTTGCCGGCGCGAACCTCCACCTGGTCCGGCCATGTCAGGCCGGGCAGAAGCTCGGCGACGGACAGCGCGCGGGTCGCATAGCCGGGAATCGCCTCGTCGAGCCAGGCAATGTCGTCGCGCCCCATCCGGTTGAAGCCGATTTCGCCGGCCGGGATCGCTTCGGGGTGAGAATTCTGCACCCACAGCACCACCTCCTCGCCGTCCTTCGGCGCGGGAAGCCCGCCATACCGGTCGGCCGGCCAGGCGTTGGCGTCATGAGTGCATGACAGCTCGGCGCCGTTGTCGGCCCAGACATCCAGCGCGTACTTGACGACATCGTGACCGCGAATGCCGCTTGCATGCAGGAACAGCTGCCCGACGAATCCGTCCAGCCCGAACCGCGCCCGCACGTCGGCGCTGTCGATCCGGATGGCGCCGTCCGCGTTCTCGATCGTCTCGTCCCATTCGGCGAGCGCGGTCCCGTCCTCGCCGAACAGGATCAGGTGCAGGGTTACCGCGCCCGCGCCGTAGCGCGACCAGTAGTTGGCGGTCGCGAGCCGGGTATGCATGCCGTCGAGATCGCGGAAAAAGACGAAGTTGGTCGCGAAATTGACAGGGTCGAGATAGGCCTTGTCGCTGGTCAGCCAGCCCGGGTCGATCCGGAGCGCATCGAACGTCACGACATCCATGGCGGTTGGCATGAGATGACGGATGTGGTCGACGATCCGCTCGGCGTCGAACGCGGCGACCAGCAGGATGGCCGCGCCGCTGTCCGGCAGGGCGGTGACCGGCTGGGCCGCGTTGCCGGCCACGTCCCGGCCGATGGCTTCGATGTCCTGGACGTATGACTCGCGAATGTCGATCGATGACAGGTCGTAGAACTCCGCCATGCCCGAAAACAGGCCGAGAGGGTCGTAGACCGCGACGCCGCCGGCGCTTGCAAGGCGATCGATCAGGGCGCGCATCCGCCGCGCCGCGACCGGGTGGCTGATCGCCTTGTAGAACGCGTTGCCGCCCTTGACGTTGCTGAAGGTTTCGATGGTCAGCGGCATCAGGCGGTTCCCGCGATTTTCTTGAACCAGGCGGACACTCTGTGACGCCGCAATTCGCGCCGGACCACCTCTTCGTCGGTGACCCAGTTGAGCTGGATCACGCGGCGTTCTCCGACGAACGGCTCGTGGCCGTGCCACGATCTCTCGCTGCGTCGGAAGGCCAGCAGGGTTCCGGCTTCGGGCGGTACCTCGGCGGCATAATCGTTCAGGTCGGCGCCGGACCGAAGCACGCGCAGCCGGCCGCCGTCGCCGTCCCACCCGTCATTCATGTAGATCAGGACGGTGATGATCTTGGTCTCGGTATCTGTGTGAATGCGGCCGTCCCTCGCCTGGCAGCGGCCGCGCGCGGTGACGGTGGTCGGGCGTCCCGCCAGATCGATGCCGAACTTTTCCGCGAACGCGTCGCGGACGGCAGGTCCTTCCAGTTCCGCGATCAGCGCATCGAAGGCGGGACCCGCTTTCAGCCCGGCCAGCGGAAAGCTTCCCGCCCTGTCTATTGCCGGATAATCCGCCGTAATTTCCGCCAGCGCGTCCGGTTTTACGAAGCCCGGCACGATCAGATAGTCGTACGGCTCGCGTTCGAGCGGCGTACGGCTGAATCCGACGAGATCGATCTGGGACATCGGAAAATCCGGGGTCTGGGCGGCGGCAACGGTCACCAAACAGTCTTAGTGGCCGATGGCCGAATTTTCAATCGCCTAAGCCGACTCGGGGAAACTCCGTCGCGGCGCAGCCCCTTCCGACCTCTCCCCGAAGTCGGGCGGAGGGGTTAATTTCCCGCTTCCAGCAGTTTTCGTACCGCGTCCGCCGCCCGCTCCATGTCGTCGCACCGTTCGCCCGTCGATATCCCGACCCGGCCCACGAAAGGGTGAGTCATCCCCTTTTCCCGGCAGGCCGCATGGAACCGGTCGAACTTCGCCGAGCCGCCGTCGAGATCGAACACATGAACCGGTTTCCCGGTGGCGCAGGCTTCGGACACCATGTTGACCGAGTCGCTCGTCACCACCAGGGCGTCGGCGAGCGCCAGGATGCCGAAATACGGATTGTCGCCCGTCCCGTCCCAGATATCTGCCACACCGCTCGACAGCAGGCCGGACAGCGGCGCGGCGATGGCGCGCAGATTGTCGTCGCCGGTCCGTCGCGAGGGCGTGACCGCCAGCCCGCCGCCGTGCGCGCCGGCCGCTTCCGCCAGCAGGTTTCCCAGCCGTTCGGCTGAGGCGCCGCTCATGCGGTACTGCCGGTTGGCACCGCCGATCAGCACGCCGATCAGCGGGCGGGGCAGGGATGCGTAGCGTCCGCGAAACGCGTCTGCAGCCTCGGCCAGCCGCGTTTCCGTCACGCGATGCAGCGCCCCCATCGTCTGGATGACGTTGGGACCGGAAAGCCGGTCATGCGCTGGCGTAATGACGAGGTCGAATCGCGACGGGTCGATTCTCGGGTTCTGAAGCTGTACCGCGACGGTCGCGGGATTCGTCCTCTTGATGGCTGCCGCCGGCGCGACCGTGGCGCGGCCCGTCGCGATCAGCAGGTCCGGCCAGGGAGGCGACAGCGCATCGCCGGACTCGGACAGCGCCGCAAGCGGCGCGAGCCAGCATTGCGGCGGCAGGACCGACCATGGAAAGCGCGGTCTGATGCGCTTGACGACGGGATCGAGGCCGAGCGTCTCGGCAAGGCCGAGGCACTGGCTTTCCATGCCGGCCTTTCCATCGGTCACGATCCAGCAGACCGTCATGCCGTGCTCATCTCTATCCGTTGAAATATTGTTTCTCATTCTTATAATATAATTACATTGACGGTCAAAACGGGGAGGATTTTCCGCCATGGCGCGGGTGAAGCTCGACCGCATCGATTTCAAGATCCTGCGCGATCTGCAGGATAACGGGCGCATGACCAATGTCGACCTCGCGCAGCGGGCCGGCATTTCGCCGCCGCCCTGCCTGCGCCGCGTACGCGCGCTCGAGGAAACCGGCTGTATTCGCGGCTACCACGCCGACATCGATCCGCAGCAGCTCGGTTTCGGGGTGACCGTGTTCGCCAATGTCGGCCTGCACAGCCAGGCGGAGGCCGACCTGGTGGCGTTCGAGAAACTGATGGAAAGCCTTCCGGAGGTTCGCGAATGCCACATGCTGGCGGGCGAGACCGATTTCATGCTCAAGATCGTCGCCACCGACTGGGACAGCTACCAGAAATTCCTCACCAGCAAGCTGACGCCGGCGCCCAACGTGAGCGTCGTCAAATCCTCGCTCGCGATCCGAAGCGCCGTGCAGAGGCCCGGCGTGCCGATCGATACGGAGACGCAGGCGGGATAGCGACTTCGCGGGGCCCGGACTTCTTTCGTGAATGGCGAGTTGTTTGCTGCGCCGCCCTGTATTCTAATTACGGTTGAATAATGTGCCGTCGGTCGCTCCCAGGGGCCGCCATTGGCCCTGAAAAGGGCCCTGTAAAAGGATAAAGCCGATCATGCTGGACGCTGCGACAATTTTTATCTTCGTGATGCTGGCTCTTGCCATCGTCTTCATTGTCCTCGCGGTCAAGACGGTTCCGCAGGGATTCGAGTACACGGTCGAGAGATTTGGCCGCTATACCCGAACGCTGAGCCCGGGTCTCCACGTCATCGTGCCGATGATCGACCGTGTCGGACAGAAGATGAATGTGATGGAACAGGTGCTCGATGTGCCGTCTCAGGAGATCATTACCCGCGACAATGCGATGGTGAGGGTCGACGGGGTTCTGTTTTTTCAGATACTGGACGTCGTCAAGGCGGCCTATGAAGTCCGCCTGCTCGAAATCTCCATCCTCAATCTGGCGATGACCAATCTCAGGACGGTCATGGGCTCTATGGACCTCGACGAGCTTCTGTCCCAGCGCGACAAGATCAACTCACAGCTGATGAGCGTGGTCGACGACGCGACGTCGCCGTGGGGGGTAAAGATCACGCGTGTCGAGATCAAGGACATATCGCCGCCGAGCGAGCTGGTCGAGGCGATGGGACGCCAGATGAAGGCGGAACGCGAGAAGCGCGCAACCGTGCTGGAGGCCGAAGGCGACCGGCAGGCGGCCATTCTGCGTGCCGAAGGCAGCAAGCAATCCGCCATTCTGGAGGCCGAAGGCAACCGGGAGGCGGCGTTCCGTGAGGCCGAGGCGCGCGAGCGTCAGGCCGAGGCCGAGGCCAAGGCGACATCCATGGTTTCGGAAGCGATCGGCAGCGGCAACGTGCAGGCGGTGAATTACTTTGTCGCCCAGAAATATATCGATGCCTTGCAGACGATCGGCTCGGCCCGGAACCAGAAGGTCGTATTGATGCCGCTGGAAGCCTCCAGCGTGATCGGCGCCATTGCCGGGATTACCGAGATCGCCCGCGAAACGTTCGGTGACGGCGGCGGCAACCCGTCACCCTCTCAGCCGTCCAGGCGGGGCAGTGTACCGGTCTCCGTCAGATCCGAAACCGGCGGGTCGGACGACTAGGCAAAACGGTTATGATGTAGCTTCTGCGAACCGGCAATCTGGCGATACGATATGGAAAATCTTCTGCCCTGGCTCGAGGCCCTGACCTTCTGGCACTGGATGGTGCTGGGTCTCTTCCTGATTGTGCTGGAACTTGTCCTGCCCGGTATCTGGTTTCTGTGGCTCGGCATCGGCGGCCTGGGAACCGGGCTGGTTCTCCTGTTCGCCGGGCCGATGACCTGGCAGTACCAGATTACGCTTTTCTGTGCGTTTTCGGTCGCCAGCATTTTTGTCGGACGACTGGTGATGCGGCGGAGCGCCGACTCAGAAGATCATCCGATGCTCAACCGGCGATCGCAGCGCTATGTGGGGCAGGTCTTCGCGCTGATCGAGCCGACAGAGCAGGGCTATGGACGTGTCAGGATCGGCGACAGTGTGTGGCGCGTCAGGATCGTCGGCGCAGATGCCGAATTGCCCGGGGAGAGCCGTATCCGGGTAACCGGCGCCGACGGCGCGACGCTGCTGGTCGAGCCGGTCGACAACCCGTAGCCGGGTTGTCTACTTGAACACCACCTTGAGGACTTCGTAGGCCTTGGCGCCCTTGGGGGCCGCTACCTCGACCGAGTCGCCGACCGTCTTGCCGATCAGCGCGCGCGACAGCGGCGACGTGATCGACAGGCGGCCCTCGTTGATGTCGGCCTCGTGCTCGCCGACGATCTGGTAGGTCGATTCCTCGTCGGTATCCTCGTCGGCGACGGTCACGGTGGCGCCGAACTTGATAACCTTCCCCGACAGTTTCGACGGGTCGATGATCTCGGCGTTGCTGATCTTGTCCTCGATCTCGCTGACCCGGCCTTCGATAAAGGACTGGCGTTCCTTGGCCGCGTGATACTCGGCGTTTTCCGACAGGTCGCCATGCTCGCGCGCGGTAGCGATGGCCTTGATGATGGAAGGCCGCTCTTCCGTCTTGAGACGCTTAAGTTCCGTTTCCAGACGGTTAAACCCGTCCAGAGTCATGGGATACTTGCTCATTTCCTGCACGTACTCCCTTCCCGCAGCGCAGTTGTTTCCCGGCGTATTCCGAAGTCGGCCGCCGGGAGACTCAACTAGAACGATCCGACAAAGTAAGACTGCAGCGGCGCGACTTCAAGGGGGCCCGTGCGAAGCGCGTCGATGGCGCTGACCGTCGCGCGCGCGCCGGCGACGGTGGTGTAGTAGGGAATCCGGTTCATGACGGCGGTCTGACGCAGCGATCGGCTGTCGCGAATTTCGGCATCGCCCGCAGACGTGTTGATGACGAGGTCGACCCTGCCGTCCTTCATCGCATCGACGATATGCGGCCGCCCTTCCATCACCTTGTTGACCCGTTCCGCAGAGATGCCTTCTTTCGCCAGGGCCTCCGCCGTCCCGCCGGTCGCCATGATCGTGAAACCAATCCCGGCGAGCGCCTTCGCCAGCGACACGATGGCCGGCTTGTCGGCGTCGCGCACCGAGATGAAGGCCGTTCCCGATTCCGGCAGGGTCTGCCCTGCGCCGATCTGGGCCTTGGCGAAGGCGCGGGCGAAATCGCTGTCGATTCCCATGACCTCGCCGGTCGATCTCATCTCCGGACCCAGCAGCGCGTCCACGCCGGGGAAACGGGTGAACGGAAAGACCGCTTCCTTGACCGCGATGTGCTGCGCGTGCGGTTTAATGTCGTAGGCCGCAATGACCTGCGCCAGCGTCTCGCCCGCCATCACGCGCGCTGCCATCTTGGCGATCGGCATGCCGGTCGCCTTGGCGACGAACGGCACCGTCCGGCTGCCGCGCGGATTGACCTCGATGATATAGACCTGACGGTCCTTGACCGCGTACTGCACGTTCATAAGGCCGACGACATTGAGGGCCCGGGCCAGTGCTTCGGTCTGACGGCGGATCTCGGCGATGATGTCGTCGGGCAGCGAATAGGGCGGCAGCGAGCAGGCCGAATCTCCCGAATGGATTCCCGCTTCCTCGATATGTTCCATGATCCCCGCGACATGCACGTTGCCGTCCCGGTCGGCCAGCGCATCCACGTCCACCTCGATGGCGTCGCGGAGGTATGAATCGATCAGCACCGGGTTGTCGCCCGAAACGCGTACAGCCTCGTCGATATAACGCCTGAGGGCGCCTTCGCTGTGGACGATCTCCATGCCGCGCCCGCCCAGAACGTATGACGGGCGGATGACCAGCGGGAACCCGATCTGCGCCGATATCCCGAACGCTTCCTCTCGACTGGTCGCGATGCCGTTCTCCGGCTGCAGCAAATCCAGCGACTTGATGAGCTGCTGGAACCGTTCCCGGTCTTCCGCCAGGTCGATGGCGTCGGGCGAGGTGCCCATGACCGGGATGCCGGCTTTTTCCAGCGCCGCCGCAAGCTTGAGCGGCGTCTGGCCGCCGAACTGCAGGATCACGCCCATCAGCTCGCCGGTGCTCTGCTCCAGCTTCGCGATTTCGATCACGTCTTCCGCGGTCAGCGGTTCGAAATAGAGCCGGTCCGACGTGTCGTAATCGGTCGACACGGTTTCCGGGTTGCAGTTGATCATGATCGCCTCGATGCCCGCTTCGCGAAGCGCGTAGACCGCGTGCACGCAGCAGTAATCGAATTCGATCCCCTGGCCGATCCGGTTGGGGCCGCCGCCGAGAATGATGGCCTTGCGGCGGGAGCTCGGGTCGGCCTCGCATTCGGGCGGCGACAGACCGTCGCCCTCGTAGGCGGAATACATGTAAGGCGTGACTGACGGGATCTCGGCGGCGCAGGTGTCGATCCGCTTGTAGACCGGCCGGATGTTCATGGCGTGCCGCGCGTCGGCGACCGCGGCGGCGCTGTTGCCGGTCAGCTGGCCGATGCGTTCGTCGGAAAAGCCCAGCGATTTGACGCGCTGCATGTCTTCGCCGGTAGCGGGGAGCCCGTTCTTACGCAGTTCGGCTTCGGTGGCGACCAGCATTTCGATCTGTTCGAGGAACCACGGGTCGTATCTGGTGATCGAGGCGATTTCTTCCAGCGGAAGCCCGTGCCGGAAGGCCTGCGCAATGGTCAGGATGCGGTCGGGCGCCGGTGTCGCCAGCGCGGTCCGCACAGTGTCCTCGCCGTCTCCGCCGGGAAATTCGACTTCGTTCAGCCCGCACAGGCCTGTCTCCATCGAGCGCAGCGCCTTCTGCATCGACTCGGCGAAATTGCGGCCGACCGCCATCGCTTCGCCGACCGATTTCATCGAAGTCGTCAGCAACGGCTCGGCGCCGGGAAATTTTTCGAAGGTGAAGCGCGGGATCTTGGTGACCACGTAATCGATGGTCGGCTCGAACGAGGCCGGCGTCACGCCCGTGATGTCGTTGGTCAGCTCGTCCAGCGTGTAGCCCACGGCCAGCAGCGCCGCGATCTTGGCGATCGGGAAGCCGGTGGCCTTCGACGCCAGCGCGGACGAGCGCGAGACGCGCGGGTTCATCTCGATCACGACCATTCGTCCGGTTTTCGGGTCGATGGCGAACTGCACGTTCGACCCGCCGGTATCGACGCCGATCTCGCGCAGCACCGCGATCGAGGCGTCGCGCATGATCTGGTATTCCTTGTCGGTCAGCGTCAGCGCCGGCGCGACGGTAACCGAATCGCCGGTATGGACGCCCATCGGATCGACGTTCTCGATCGAGCAGATGATGATGCAGTTGTCCGCATGGTCGCGGACCACCTCCATCTCGTATTCCTTCCAGCCCAGCACCGATTCCTCGATCAGCACCGAGTTGGTGGGCGACGCGTCGAAGCCGTGCTCGGCGATGGCGCGGAATTCGTCGCGGTTGTAGGCGACGCCGCCGCCGGTGCCGGCGAGCGTGAAGGACGGGCGCACGATGGCGGGCAGCCCGACTTCCTCGAGCGCGGCCCAGGCCTCGTCCATGGTGAGCGCAACCGTGCCGCGCGGGCATTCGAGCCCGATATCGGCCATCGCGTCCTTGAACAGGTCGCGGTCCTCGGCCTTCTTGATGGCGCCCATCGAGGCGCCGATCAGCTCCACCCCGTACTTGTCGAGCGTGCCGTCCTCGGCCAGCGCCAGCGCGGTGTTGAGCCCGGTCTGCCCGCCCATGGTCGGCAGCAGCGCATCGGGCCGTTCGCGCTCGATCACGCGGGCGACGAATTCCGGCGTGATGGGCTCGACATAGGTGGCGTCCGCCATGCCCGGGTCGGTCATGATGGTTGCCGGGTTGGAATTGACCAGGACGATCCGGTAGCCCTCTTCGCGCAGCGCCTTGCAGGCCTGCGTGCCCGAATAATCGAATTCGCACGCCTGGCCGATCACGATCGGACCCGCGCCGATAATCAGGATGGAGGATATGTCGTCTCGTTTGGGCATGTCTGTCGGCTCTCGCGCTCCCGGTGCGGGTCTGTATCGGTCGACGGTCAGGATTGTTCAACTCTGCGCCCTGTTTTCCACGACTCTGCGCCCCCGCGCAAGCGAATCGACATGAATCCTTCCAAAAAACGGCGGTTGAACAGGCCGCAGACCCCCGCGTAAGGTTTTTGCCGTGCTATCCGGCGGAGGGGGAGGAATCGATGAGCGCGGAAGACAGGATGTTCGAGGCCCTGATCGAGGCGTCCGGCGTGCCGGTGCAGGCCGACGAGAAGGCCGAGCTGCGCAAGGCCTATGCGTCGCTGATGACGCTGGCGGCGAAAACGCGCGTGGCGGGGCGGTCGTGGGAGGTCCGGATGCTCCCCGGCTACGTTCCCGAGGCGCCTGAAAAGGATGCGCCATGAGCGGCTTTCTGCCCTCCATCACGGAAGCCGCTGCCGCCATCCGCTCGGGCGCGCTGACATCGTCTGCCCTGACCGAAACCTGCCTCGACCGCATCGCGACCTACGATCCCGCCATCCGCGCCTATCACGTCGTGCTGGCCGACGAGGCGCGCGCCGCGGCGAAGAAGGCGGACGAAGAGCTGGCCGCCGGTACCGACCGAGGCCCGCTGCACGGCATCCCGCTGGCCCTCAAGGACGTGTTCTACTGGAAGGGTCATAAAACCACCTCGAACTCGCGCGTCATGATCGATTTCGAGGCCGACGAGGACGCCACCGCCATCGTGAAGCTGAAGGAAGCCGGCGCGGTGCTGCTGGGTCAGCTCAACACCTACGAATTCACCTTCGGCGGCCGTCCGTCGACGGAACCGCCCTTTCCGCCGGCCCTGAATCCGTGGAATGTCGCCCGCATCACCGGCGGCTCGTCGAGCGGATCGGGGGCGGCGGTCGCGGCCGGCCTGTGTCTCGGCGCGCTCGGCACCGACGCGGGCGGATCGATCCGCCTGCCGGCGTCGTTCAACGGCATCGCCGGGATGAAACCCACCATCGGGCGGGTCAGCGGGTTCGGCGACATGCCGCTGACCTACTCGTTCGACTGCGTCGGGCCGATGGCGTGGTCGACGGAGGATTGCGCCATCATGCTGCAGGCGATAGCGGGGCACGATCCGCGCGATCCTGCGAGCGCGAGGGTTCCCGTGCCGGATTACGTCTCGGGCCTGTCGGATGGCGTCGCCGGTCTGAAGATCGGCGTGATCCGGCATTTTCATACCGACGATTTCGCCTCGCCGCCCGACATCGTGCGCGCCATCGACAATGTCGGAACCGTGCTGTCCGGGCTCGGCGCGGAGGTGTCGAAGGTCTCGGTGTCGCCGCTCGAGGACTGGCATGCGGTGGGGCGCGTTCTGGTTCCGGCGGAGGCCTATGCGATCCACGAGGAACGGCTGCAGACGCAGTGGGAGACCTACGGAAAGCTGGCGCGCAACCGGCTGATGCTGGGCGGGCTTTTTCGCGCGGTCGACTATATTCAGGCGCAGCGCCGCCGCACCGAATTGCTGGCCGAGATGGAGGCGGTGCTTGAAGAGTGCGATGCGGTGATTACCACCGGAACGCTGACGCCCACCCCGCCGTTCGACGACAGCCAGCCCTTTCCCTTCATCGATGTGCCCACCATCCCGATCCCGTTCAACCTGACGGGGCATCCCTGCCATGTGGTGCGCGCAGGGTTCGGCGATGACGGCATGCCCATCGGCGCACAGATCGCCGGACGTCACTGGGACGAGGCGACGGTGCTGCGCATCGCGCATGCGTTCGAGAAGGCGGCGGGGTTGATGGGCAGGATGCCGGAACTTCAGGCCCCCGACTGATCCGCTATAGAACGGCGTTCAGTAAATCAGTACGAACAGGCCGATCAGAATTCCCCACGACCCAAGGCAGAATCCCACGAAGCAGGCAATCTGGACGAAGCCCGGCCAGTGCGGGTTTCGAGGCGCTCCGCCGTTGAGGACCGTTCCGGCGGACTCAGCGCCGGGCGTTTCCAGTTTGTGTCGGGCCATGACAATTCCTTCCCAGGCAGTGTTTAGCCCTTGCACCGATTCCTGCACGATATCATGCCGAAATGCGGAAAGACTCGCAACCGGCTAGTGGAATTTACCGTTGAATTCTCCCCGCCCCGATGGCGGCGGAACATCTCCACCCAACGCGCGCATCTGCCGCGTCAGGCCTTCCGCGACAGGAATTCGGCCAGATACGGCGCCCAGACATTCGCCAGAAGGGTGGTGTAATGGCCGTTGGTCTCCCTGCTCGCCGGCACCAGCACGTACTCCGCGTCCGGGAGACGCGCGATCGCCGGCTCGACCGTGCCGAGCTGCGGCGGGTTCAGCTCGTCGTCCTCGAAATTGAGCGCGAGGACCGCCGCCCGGATGCGGTCCAGCGTCGGAGTCGGGTCGTAATCCATGGATGCCTCGACCTGGTAGAGCCGGTTGTTGGCGTCGCCCTTTTTCGCCCGCTCGACCAGCTGGGCGTAGAGCGCGTCGCCTGCTTCGCGGGTCGGCGCCTTTTCCTGCAGCCGAACCACGCTCTGGATCAGCAGCCCGCTATAGGGCGCGGTGACGACATAGCGCGTCGGGTTGGTCTCGTAATCGCCGTTGTTCCAGTCGGGATCGTTGCGGATCGCCTCGATCGACACGCGCCGCTGGATCCAGTTGCGCCCGCTCATCGGGCCGGGCTGGCTCGCGACCGGGACCAGCAGATCCATGAAATCCGGGTAACGCCCGCCGAACAGCCAGGCCAGCATCCCGCCCATCGAAATGCCGAGCAGCAGCCGCAGATGCGTAACGCCCAGCCCTTCGGTCAGCAGCCGATGGGTCGAAACGACCATATCGTCGTATCGGTAGTGCGGAAACTTCGTCCTGAGTCCGTCGCTTGGTTTCGACGAGCCGCCGAACCCGACCATGTCGGGGATGACGATGAAATATTTCGACGAATCCAGCGGTTGTCCCGGCCCGAACAGCGCGTCGCCCAGCCCGTCCTGCAGCCAGGTCGCGCCCGATCCGGTGGTGTTGTGGATCAGCAGGACGGCGTTTCCGGTTTCCCCGTCCGCGCCGCGTGCGGGCGTTCCCAGCGTCCGGTAATGCAGCGTCAGCGCGTCCAGCGTCTCGCCGCTTTCGAACGTGAAATCGCGGATCGTGAAATCGCTTTCGGTCAGGGTCGGCCAGTCGGTCATGTCGGGTCTCTCCGGCTTCTTTCTCTGCCGTTCGTTCTAGCGTCTTTCGGCCCGTCGCGGTACGCCGATTGACCCGGTCGCCCGATGCGGTTTCCACGAAAATAATTTTCCTTTTCGTCGGACCGCTTTCCGCCCATCCTGAGCGCATAAGGCGATCCGCAAATGCGTTTCAGGGAGATTGTCATGGCCGACAGCAGCCACGATATCGTCATCATCGGCGGGGGCACCGCCGGCATCACCGTCGCCGCCAGCCTGCGCCGCCACGGCGGCGGCAATCTCGACATCGCCATCGTCGAGCCGGCCGAGTTCCATTATTACCAGCCGGCTTTTACGCTGGTCGGCGGCGGCGCGTACGATCTTGCGAAAACGCGGCGCACGGTGGCGAGCCTCGTGCCGTCGGGCGTCAGGCTGGTCAAGGGCGAGGCGACGGCGTTCCATCCCGGCGACAACGCGGTCGAGCTTGCCTCGGGCGACCGGCTTTCCTACCGGTACCTGGTGGTCTGTCCCGGGCTCGTCCTCAACTGGGACCGGGTCGAGGGGCTGAAGGATGCCGTCGGCAAGGACGGGGTGTGCAGCAACTATTCGCCCGACACGGTCGAATATACCTGGCGCTGCATCCAGGAGCTGAAGGAAGGCGCCAAGGTGATCTGCACCCAGCCGCCGATGCCGTTCAAATGTCCCGGCGCGCCGCAGAAGATCGCCTACCTGATCGCCGACTATCTGCGCAGGAAGGGCATCCTGTCCGCCTGCGACGTGCAGTTCCACACCGCGACGCCCGGCATCTTCGGCGTGCCGTTCTTCGCGAAGGCGCTCAACAAGGTGGCGGCCGGCTACGGCATCACGGTGGGGCTGCTGCATAATCTGGTCGCCATCGACGCCGCGAACCGCAAGGCGACCTTCGAGGTGGTGGATGGCGACGACAAGGGAAGCAGGATCGAGCTCGACTACGACCTGCTGCACGTCACCCCGCCGCAGGGCCCGCCTCCTTTCATTGCGCAGAGCCCGCTCGCCAACGAGGCCGGCTGGGTCGATGTCGACGCCAACACCATGCGGAGCACGAAGTTCGACAACGTGTATTCGCTGGGCGACGTGTGCTCGACGGCGAATTCCAAGACCGCCGCGGCGGTGCGCAAGCAGGCGCCGGTGGTGGTGCGCAACATCACGCGCGCGATGGCGGGCCAGGCGGCCGATCCGGGGTACGACGGCTACGCGTCCTGCCCGCTGACCACGGCCTACGGCAAGGCGATCATCGCCGAGTTCATCTATGGCGGAAAGGTTACGCCGACGCTCCCGGGGGACCCCGGCAAGGAACGCGCGCTCGGCTGGTGGATCAAGGTTACCGGCCTGCCGATCATGTACTGGAACTACATGCTCAAGGGCTATGAGTGGTTCCCGAAGCACAACACGGGCTGGAAGGAAGACGGAGCGGCCTGACACGGCCGTATTCAGGAAAACCGGGGGGAAAGACGCATGGCGAAACTGCGCGCGGTCGAATGCCGCGAATTCATCAGGGTGGTGGTCGACAAGGCCGGCGAAATGGAGGTTCCCATTTCCGTCGCGGTGGTGAACGAGGCAGGCCACCTGATCACCATCGAGCGGATGGACGAGGCCGGCTGGCTCACCGCCGAGATCGCCTGGGCAAAGGCCTATACCGCGGCGGCGTTCCGCGCGATGAGCCCGCGCTTCCCCGACGGGCTGCTGATCCAGAAATGGTTCATGGAGCGCAACCCGCAGATGATGATGAACTCCAGCATTTTCACCAACGGCCGCATCGTCGCCTCCGGCGGCTGCGCGCCGATCTTCCAGGGCGACGACATGGTCGGCGCCTACGGCATCAGCGGCGGCACCTCCGATCAGGACGAGGTGATCGCCCGCTACGCCCGCGAAAAGATCGGCTGGGCGCATGTGAAGGAAAACGACGACACGCCGGAAGACGTGAAGCAGCACATCAACGAGCTCTATTCGAAGATCGGCCTCGGCGACCGGTCGCTGTAGAGCCGGGGGGCTCAGACCCGTATATTTCAACCACAGGTCCGGGTCGGCAGGTCCGGTCCGCCGGTGCGCGCGCTGCGGCGTTCGAGCAGCACCACGTCGTGCCATGACTCCCCGATATGGCCGTACCTTTCGCGGGTGCCCACGATGCGGAAACCCGCCTTGCGGTGCAGCGCGAGGCTGGCCGCGTTTTCCGCCATCATCTGCGCCTGCAGCGTCCAGAAGCCTTCGGCCTCCGATTCCGCGATCAGCCGGACGAGCAGGGCGGACCCGATCCCCCGGCGGATGGCGTTCGACGAAACATAGACGCTGACCTCAGCGACCCCGGCGGCGCCTCACGTGTCGGGTACGGGTGCGAGAGCGCACCAGCCCAGGACGGACCCGTCCTCTCCGCGCGCGACCAGTCGTCCGACAGCAAGATGCCCGTCGTCCCAGTCAGCCCGGTCCGGCGCCTCCGTCATGAAGGCGGCAATGCCGGTGGCGAGCCCCTCGGCGTAGATCGCGAGGACGGCCGGCCAGTCGTCGGGCTGCATGGTTTCGATGACGAATTCCATGCGCGGAATCTAGTGTGTTTGCGGTTTCCGCGAAACCGGTCCTTAACCCCCTCCCTGTCCCTCCCCCAGAATTGGGGGAGGGGACTCTATCGAGTGTGAAAGTTGCAACCGCGCGGCAGACACCCCCTCCCCCGAACCCGGGGGAGGGCTGGGGAGGGGGCTGTCGCACCTTGTCGTATCGCGCCTTATGGGTCACAAACGGGACAGTTTCCGTGTTTCAGAGGAATTCGCCGCTTGCGCCTGTCCGCACCGCTCAGCCGGGCGACTGATCGATGGTTCGCCCTTTCCGGCAACATGCGCGGCATCGTGCTGATCTCGCTCGGCACCATCCTGTTTTCGCTGACCGATATCGTGGTCAAGACGCTGGGCAATTCCTATCACCCGTATCAGCTCAGCCTGATCCGCTACATCGTCGGGTTCGCGATGCTGGCGCCGGTGTTCTGGGGGCTCGGGCTGGACGGGCTGAAGACCAGACGGGTCGGGCTCCATGTCACCCGGCTGGCGCTGGCGACGCTCGCGCAGCTCGGCTTCTTCATTTCGGTGATCGAGCTCAAGCTGGCCGACGCCACGGCGCTGATGTTTTCGAAGCCGCTCTTCACCACCCTTGTCGCGATGTTCGTCCTGCACGAGCTGGTCAGCGCGCGGCGCTGGACGGCGACCGCGGTGGGGTTCGCGGGCGTCGTGGTGATGATGCGGCCCGGCGTCGGCGAGTTCAATCCGGTGATGCTGGTCGCGGTCGGCGCGGCGATGACCTTCGCCATCGCCAACGTGATGATCCGCGTGATGTCGTCGACCGAGCCGCCCAACCGCATCCTGTTCTACTACCATGTGGGCGGCATCGGGCTGCTGCTGATCCCGGCGCTTTACGAGTGGCGGATGCCGGTGGGTATCGACTGGCTGCTGCTGGCGCTGGTCGGGTTCCTGACTACGCTCGGCATGATCTGCTGGGTGCGCGCCTTTTCGGTGGGCGAAGCCAACGCCATCGGGCCGATGGAATATGTCCGGCTGATCTATGCCGGGCTGTTCGGCTATTTCCTGTTCGGCGAATCGCTCGACATCTGGACCGTCGTCGGCGGCGTCATCATCGTCGGCAGCACGCTCTACATCACGCGCGACGAAGCGAGGAAGCGTTAGGAAATTGTTAATCATTCTTATCCAGTTATTACGGTTCCGATGAAATCAGTTCCGCCGGTGTAAGTTCACCGGTCTGGTTTTCCCTTCAGGCTGCTAGGACGACCGCCAAATGTCATTTGAACGAATCACGCCGCATCTGTCATCCGATACGGTTGATTCGGTGGAAACGGCAATCCTTAAGGCCGAGCACGATCAAGTAAAGCGCGCCGGCCGGCTTCACTGGGTTCACTGGTTTATCGTCGGGGCCTCGTTCCTGCTGACGCTGGGCGCGTGGTATCTGGTGAAGTCGCAAGAAGACGAGAAGCGTACGCTGCGTTTCGAGAAGGAAGCGGAGCAGGTCGTCGGCCTCGTAAGCGAACGCATGCAGAAATACGAGGATGCGCTCTGGGCGGGTGTTGCCGCCATTCGTTCTCAAAGTCACGGTATCGATTATCGGGAATGGAAGCTGTACAGCGAAAGCCTGAAGATCGACGTCAAATATCCCGGCATCAACGGGATCGGCGTAATCTACCATGTGCCGCCGGCGGATATTTCCGCGTTTCTGGCGCGCGAACGCATCGCCCGGCCGGATTTCAATGTCCATCCCGCCCATGACCGGGGGGAATTCTGGCCGATAACCTATATTGAGCCGGTGCGTGCGAATGCCGCCGCCGTCGGGCTCGACATGGCGCACGAAGCCAACCGCCACACTGCAGCGAAGAAGGCCCGCGACACCGGCAAGGCGCAGATCACCGGACCTATAGTACTGGTGCAGGACGCCGAACGGACGCCGGGTTTCCTGTTCTATGCGCCGTTTTACAGGGGCGGTACGCGCCATACCGTCGATGAACGGCGGGAGAATTTCGTCGGCCTGGTCTATGCCCCGTTCATTTTCAAGAAGCTGATGGAAGGCGTTCTGGCAAAGGAGAATCGGCGTGTCGGTATCAGGATTTCAGACGGCGCCGATGTTCTGTACGACGAGAACATCGCCGAGGTGGCCGGTTTCGATCCCAGGCCCCTGTTTCGGAAAACCATACAGGTACATGAATATGGCCGAGTCTGGGACTTTCAGATATCCAGCAAGCTGTCGTTCCGCCACGACGAGACCAGCCGTCAGCCCTGGTTGATCCTGGCCGGCGGCATCGTTATCGATTCGCTGCTGCTGGGTCTGTTTGTCGTCCTAGCGCGTTCGAACCGGCGCGCCCTGTCCTTTGCAGACAGGATGTCAAACCAGTACCAGGCCCAGGCGAACCGGCTCTCCAATATCATCGAAAACGCAGTCGACGGGTTGGTCACCGTAACGGAAGAAGGTCTGGTCGACAGCTTCAACCCTGCCTGCGAGCGAATTTTCGGTTATCGGGCGGAGGAGGCGATCGGTCTGCACATAAGCCGGCTCATAGCCGGATCTGAAGTCGAGGTGGAGGATGAAGACGGCGACGGCGACAAGGAAATCCAGAATATTGGCGAGCTTCTCTTTCTGACCAGCGCGATCGGCGTGACCCGTTCGGGCGACCGGTTTCCGATCGATCTTTCGTTCAGTGAGATTACGATCGACGGGCGACACCTGTTCAGCGGGATCGTTCGCGACATTACCGAGCGCGACAAGGCCGAGAAGGAAATCTTGCGATCGAATTTAGAACTCGAACGCTTTGCCTATGTCGCCTCTCACGACCTTCAGGAACCGCTGAGGATGGTGTCGAACTTTACGGAGCTGCTGCGCAGGGAATACGGCGACGGGCTCGATTCAACGGCACAAAAATATATCGATTACACCTGTCAGGCGTCCGGCAGGATGCAGGCCCTGGTCTCAGATTTGCTGGATTACTCACGGGCGGATTCCGACAGCACCGGTTTCGAGGAGTTCGATAGCGGCGAGGCAGTCGCCGTGGTGCTGCGGGGCTTCGAAGAGCAGTTCGAGGAATCAGGCGCGGACGTAAAAGTGGGCGCGCTACCGGTGATTTTCGCGGGAAAGATGCGTTTTTCCCGGCTGCTTCAGAATCTTGTCGGCAATGCGGTCAAATACAGGGACCCTGGACGCCGGCTCTCCATACAGATAGACGCCAAGGATCAGGGATCGGAATGGTGGTTTTCCATCCGGGACACCGGAATCGGAATCATGCCGCAATATCTGAACCAGATTTTCGTTCTCTTCAAGAGGCTCCATCGCAAGGATGAAATTACCGGAACCGGGATGGGTCTTGCAATATGCGTCAAGATCGTCGAGAGTTTCGGCGGTCGGATCTGGGCCGAATCAGAGTTCGGGAGTGGCAGCGTGTTCTATTTTTCAATTCCCAAATCTGCAACCCAGAGGGGAGCAAGATGATCGGTCCGGATACCAGGCATGTTGAAATTCTCCTGGTAGAAGATAATGAAGGCGACGTTTTTCTGACCAGAAAAGCCTTCCAGGGCGCCAAGATCGCCAACACACTCAGGGTCGCCGAAGATGGCGAAATCGCGCTTAAGATGCTTTCTGCGGACGGACCAGGTTCGAAGCGATTCGTACCCGATATCGTCTTGCTCGATATCAACCTCCCCAAGCTCGACGGCAAACAGGTTCTCGCCGAAATGAAGAAGGACCCTGACCTGCGTCGCATTCCTGTTATTATGCTGACCAGTTCGGAAGCCGATCAGGATGTACTGAGTACTTACGATCTCCAGGCCAGCGGTTACATCGTTAAACCGGTCGATTTCGAGAAACTGAGGCAGGTCGTCTGTGCGATCGAAAGTTTCTGGTTCAGTATTGTAACCTTGCCCACCGAATCCTGAGGCGCAAAGTCCTTGAATCAACTATCTGACATGGAAGTGGACGAGACATCCGGTCTCGGGGACGTGGCGCGCATCGCGGCCGAATTCGAGGAATTCGCCTATATCGTTTCGCACGATTTGTCCGCGCCTATCCGCCAGGTGAATGGGTTTGCGAACCTCCTGATCGACTCCAGGAAAGACAGCTGGGAACAGGACGAGAAGGAGATTATAGAGTACCTGCGGCGGTCGCTCGACCGTCTCGACGGCATGCAGGGCGCGTTGCTCGAATTTTCAAGAATTACGACGCGTGGCGCCGCATTCGACGATGTTGACAGTGCTTCGGTCGTGGACACGGTCCTCAATCGTTTTCAGAGCGCTGATCCTGAATACGTGATCAGCGCCGAACGGACCGATCTTCCGGTCGTACAAGCGGACGAGCGGCAACTCCAGATGCTGTTCGAAAAACTCGTCGATAACGCCCTTAAATTTCATGAAGACGATACGGCGGAACGGCGGGTTTCCGTATCAGCGCGCGAGGAGGACGGCTTCTGGCATTTCGAGGTCGCAGACAACGGGATCGGTATCCAGTCCAACTGTATCTACATCGTCTTCCAGATGTTCCACAAGCTGAACCAGGACCGATATCCGGGCATCGGCGCCGGTCTGACAATCGCCAAAAAAATTGTTGAGCGGCATAACGGCCGCATCTGGATAGAATCCGAAATCGGCAAGGGGATGCGCGTCTGCTTCGCGATCCCGAAATAGCCAGCCCGGAATCGGGGTAACGGGCGCTTTACTCGGCCGCGCTCCTCACCATTCCCGGCCGGTACTTCTCACACAGGGCGCGCCACTTCTCCGCCCGGGCGTGCTGTGCCTTCGTGACCTCGTCCGGAATGATCGTAAAGGGCGGGCGCAGCGGGCCGGGGTCGACGTAACCGGCGTGGCGAATGGCGATCTTGGCCGCCGTCTCGCGCCAGGACAGGTTCATCTTCCTGTCGGCCATCACCGGCGACAGCTCGAAATAGATTTCCTTCGCCCGGTCGATATTGCCCGTGGTCACCGCCTCGTATAGGGCCAGCATCGGCTGCGGCCCCATCCAGGCGTCGATCGACCAGAAGCCCGGCGCGCCGAGGCTGTGATAGGGGTGGAACTGCATCTGGTTGCAGAACACGGCGATCTTGCCGGAAATGATTTCCTGCAGCTTCATGAATTCCAGCGCGTCGCGGTGGCTGTCCTTCATGCCGACGATGTTGGGATGTTTCACCAGCTCGGCGAAGGCCGGAACCGGGATCTTGACGTTATGCAGCACCGGGTTGTGATAGATCATCACGCCGGTTTCCGGGAACCGCGTCGCCACCTCGCGATAGAACTCGACCGCGTTGTCGACCGTCGCCGGGAAGTAGAACGGCACGCCCACCAGCACGCCGTAGGCGCCGATCGAAGCGGCGTATTCGACCCGCTTGAGCGCTTCGCGCGAATTGAGCGCGGTGCAGCCGACGAATACCGGCACCCGTCCGGCGGCGACCTCCACCGTTGCCTTGTTGATGGTCTGCCACTCTTCCCACAGCAGCGTGTGGAATTCGCCGAAGCTGCCGCAGGTCGAGATTACGCCGATCCCGTCCTCGATCATCCGGTTGACCCCCGCGGTCAGCCGGTCGACTGCGATGGTATCGACGGCGTCGAGCGATGCCCCGTCATCGGTGGTAAAGGCCGGCATCATTCCCATGACGCCTGAAAGGTCAGAAAAACTAGGCATGGCAGCCTCCTTTTCGATTATCCCAGCGGGCCGAGGAACGGTTCGCCGCCGAACGTGTCGGCGCGGGGCTCGATCGCTTCGGGCCAGTCGCCGGCGACTTGCGCGGGCCGATCCGACGGGCGCGGTTTTCCATCCCAGCCGATCTGCTCCATGTAGTAGTAGAGCTGCAGCGCGTGCCCGTCCGGGTCGAGGGCGAAGGCGCTGTAATCGATGCCGGGGAACAGTTCGGGCGGCAAATATCTGATCTCGACGCCGTTATTCTCGAGGAACGACACCCCGTCGCGCAGCTGGTCGTAGCCGCCGAGCTGCAGTCCGAACGACATGCAGGCGGTGTGTTCGCTCAGGCCCAGCGCGGTTCGCAGCGCCTTCGGGTAGAGCGCCATCGAATGATGCTCGGTGTTGACCCGCAGGAACACGCAGCGATGGCCCTCGTACATGATTTCTTCCGTCACGCTCATCCCCAGCCGGTCGCGATAGAAGGCGAGCGACGCCTCGACATCGTCGACGAACAGGCGCACCGGGCCGATGCGGACGATCTTGAACGGGCGCGGCAGCAGGATGCCGCCGACGTCGTACTTCGCCTCCAGATCGCTGGTGTCGCGCGTGCCGCTCAACAGGTCCGCGCCCTCGGCGAGGGCAGCCTGTACCTCGTCATATTCCGATATCTGCGGCAGGTCGGGAGTCTGCTGGAAGCCGCGCCGGCGGAACACCGCCGGCTTGGAGTGCCCGTCCCAGCCGATCTGTTCGATGCCGTAATAGAGCTCGTTGATGTTCTCGTCCGGGTCGAACGGGTAGACGTGCCAGTTGGAGCCCGGCGTGTCGCGGCCCGACCGGCGGATCGGGTTGTCGATGCCGCGCAGCCATTCCTCGGCGCCGGTGACCTCGCGCAGGCTGCCGACCTGCCAGGTGATCTGGTTGACGGTGACGTCGGCGCGCCCCGACCGGCCGCCCAGCTCGTCCAGCACCCGCCTCGGGAACAGCACGAAGGAATGATGGTCCGAGCCATGGCGCATGAAATAGCCGATGCCCGAACCGAGCGTCTTGCGGACTTCTTCGTCCTTCACCCTTGCGCCGAAATCGATCGGATCGGAAATGCTGAATCCCAGCAGATCGCGGTAGAATTTCAGGCAGGTCTCCACGTCCTGCACGTTGAACCCGAAATGGCCGAGCCGCCTGATCTTGAACGGCCTGTCGAGCCACACGCCCGAGACGTTGAATTTCTGCGCCGCGCTGCCTTCCATGGCGATTTCTCCCTGATGCGATAGCCAGTGCCAGTTTACAAAATACCGCGTCAAGCCGCCTTGGCGAACTGGTCCTGCACGCTCTTCTCGAACGCAAGCAGCCGCTTGACGATGTCGCGGTTCAGCATGCGGTCGAAATGGGCGGCGACGTTGGGGAACGGGTCCAGCGGGATGTCGAACTGGGTCGCCCGGCGGCAGCACCAGAAGAAATGCGCGTCCGGCGCGGTGAAATCGCCGAAGAAATAATCCTTTCCTTCCAGCAAATTGTCGCCGATCCCGAAGTTCTCCTCGATCACCGAGCGCGACAGCGCGACGATGCTGTCGGCGGCTTCCGGCAGCTCGGCGACCTTGGCCGGGTTGTTGATCTGGCGCAGGTAGGGGTGAATGCCGCCCGAACACCAGCTCAGCATCGAGACCGCCTGCAGCCGGTCCCACGGATCGCGCGGCAGGATGCCGGCGTCGGGGAAAGTCTGGTCGACCCACTGGTGGATCGCGACGTTCTCGCTCAGCGTCCTGCCGTCGACCACCAGGAGCGGCACCTTGTGCTTGGGGTTGATCGCCAGATATTCGGGAGAGTTGTTCTCGCCCTTGCGGAAATTGAGCGGGATCGCCTCGAATTCCGCGCCCGCCTCGGTCAGCGTGATCCACGGCACGAGGGCGCAGGTGATAGGGGCGTAGTACAGCTTGATATCCATTTTCGGGACTCCCTGAGGCTTCGGTTTCGGGCTGCATTCTGTTGCCGGCCGGCCGGCGGCGTCAACCGGGCCCGTTTGCCCGCCCGAACAGCGCCGTCCAGGGGGAATTTCCGTATAACTTTAGCGATTGGTTAACGAATTATGGCGATGAATTGTTAACCTTGTAGATAAGGGGATTC
>JAYOEY010000030.1:38038-45109 GCA_038116945.1 Rhodospirillales bacterium | reverse complement strand
CGCCGGGAATTTCCAGCTTGCCGCCGCTTTCGGGAAGCGACGCGGCAGTAATAACCAGCGGCTCCGTCCCCTCTTTTCCTCCCTGCCCCCAGGATTGATCGGACCCGTCGCCGAAGGTACCTATCGCCATACTCTCATCCCAATCCCGCCGCTTCTCCGGTCCCTGAAACCGAACGCAGCGTTAAACGCCGGATTACCCCGACCGTCGCCCCCCGTTAACCATCAACCCTCAAATTGACGGTTCATATTATCGCATTTTAAAAAAATGAACAGAAAAAAAGCTGTCCGATCGCTATTTTATACTCAGTTTTAGATGATAATTAACAATAATTATGGTTAAAATAATAATTTTACATAGTCATTATTAAGTAAAAATAGTTAATTATTAAAAAAATCGTCTACAAACACCGGCACGATCGAGTTTTTCGGCAATCAACATCGGTGACATTTTCAGTAATCGACGATACGACTGCCGATAGATACCGGTTACTATTGAGAATCGGCGAATTCGATTCGGGTCCCGCCAACCCACAAAAAACTGCCGGTTACCCGAATCACATGCAGGAAAGGCAGGCCGGAACGCCATACCCCGTCCCGGGAGGTTATTTCGTTGTCGCGACGAATACGCCGTTCCAGTCGGCACCGGGAGGCTCTGCCCTGTATGCCTTGATTCGCGCGGCGTAAAGATCGTACAGCTCGGCGAGGTTAAAAGGCTCTCCGCACGCGCGACAGGCCGCAAGAAGTTCCTCGGCCTCGTCCCAGCGCTGCGCCCGGTACGCGGTCAGCATACGGACATGCGGTTCCTTGAGAGCCTTGAACTCGTCTGACTCCGCTACGTCCGCGTCTCCCATCAGGGCATAGATGGTGACTCCGACCGTTTTTCCTTTGACCTGGATCAGATCGAGTTCGATAACCGCCATATCGGACACCCGTTCAGCCGTCATCGGCCCGATCACTATGTCGACACCGTAGGTTTTCGACTGTCCTTCCAGCCTGGCCGCCGTATTGACCGTATCGCCGAGAACCGAATAGTCCATACGCTGCGCGGTGCCCATGTTTCCGACCACCGCCTCGCCGGTGTTCAGACCGATTCCCACCTTTAGCGGTATATGCGTCCGTCCCTCTTCCACGGCCTCGGCTTCAAGGCGATCGTTGAGCGGCCCCATCGCCTTCATCATGCCGAGCGCCGCGCGGCAGGCGTTGTGCGGGTGGTCTGGGACGTCCAGCGGCGCGTTCCAGAATGCCATGATGCAGTCGCCCATATATTTGTCCACCGTGCCTTCGGACTCGAGAATGACATTGGTCAGCGGCGTCAGAAGCTTGTTGATGACGACCGTAAGCCCTTCAGCGTCAAACTGTTCCGAAATCGTCGTGAATCCCCGCACGTCGCAGAACAGGATGGTCATGTCCCGCCTGTCGCCGCCCAAGGTAAGCAAGGTAGGATCGCCGACGACCTTTTCGACCACCGCCGGCGACATGTATTTCGAGAACGCACTCCGCGTTTCCCGCTGCTGACGCTCCTCGCGCGCGTAGTTCGTGTAGGTCAGCATGGCGTAAAGCAGAAATGTCAGTCCGACCGGAAAAACCGGATCGAACAGCGCAAGGTTTTGCGTGAACAGGCCCCACGAGGTCGCTGCGGCGCCGCCCGCAATCGCGACGAACACCACAAGGGTCCAGCGCGCGCCCACCCAGGGAACGAGAACGATCATGAGCAGGCCGCCGATCGTGGCCAGCAGAAATTCCGCCGATTCGAGATTGACGAAGTTGTTTCCTCCGTCCAGCGAAATACGCCGCTTGAGATAGGTCTTTTCCAGGATCGTCTCGATCACCTGGGCATGAACTTCGACGCCCGGAATAAACCTTTCGGTGGGGATCGTCTTGATATCGAGCAATCCAACTGCGGACGTCCCGATAAGCGCCAGCTTTCCGCGCAGTTTATTGGCTGGCACGGTCCCTTTGAGCACTTCTCTGGCGGAAATATATTTCGATTTGTCGCTGCGGCTGAAATAGGGCCACATCCGCCCGATGACGTCGGTGGAAACGTCCATCCTGGGGGCCAGCGCAACCCGCGTAATCCCGAACGTATCCGACCAGGCGGCGATCATTGGGCGCTGGTAAGCGACACGAAGCATTTCCAGCGACAGCGCGGACACAAGCGTCTGCTGAGGCGACTTCCCCCCCTCCTGCGGCCCCGTCACGTAATTCACGAAGGCGGGAACCCTGCGCACGATGCCGTCGGGTTCCGGCAAAAGGGAAAACAGCCCTAGCCCGCCGTTTCGCATCCCCCCGGACCTGTCCAGAACCGCAGCTTCGAGTTCCGGAACATTCCGGATAAGGCCCTTTGTCGCGGGGACGAAGGATTCCGGCTTGCGGTATTCCAGCCCCGGCGTCCGCTGAAACACCGAGGAGGGCATCGGCGGCCTGTCATTGATATCGCCGCCGCTGGACGCACCCTGTCCGAGGACGACACGACGGGCGCGGCGGACGATATCGGCAAGGACTTCGTCATTGCTCTTCATCGAGGACAGCTGCGCCCTGAGCTCCGCCGACAGGCCCGGCAAACTCTTCGCAACCTGGGAACCGGACATTCGATCGGGCTCGGCGAACACGATATCGAACCCGACGACGGCAACCCCGTTCCTGAACAGATTGACCAGGAGCTGAGCCACAGTCGTCCTTGGCCAGGGCCACTGCCCGATTTCCTTCAGACTCTGTTCATCGAGATCGATGATCACCACCGGAGAATTTTCCGGAATATTCCGCGGCTTCAGCTGCTGGTAGTAATCGAAAACCTTTAGCCGGAAAATCTGGAGCGGCAGCGGATCCGCCAGATACATCGCGATCGCGCTGCATAAAACGGCCAGCGCGATCAGCCGGTCACTGCTGAAGATCTGACGAAACCTGGAGATTCGTCCCGAGCCGCGCGTGCGCTCGCGCCGGCGGAACAGGCGTCTTATTCCCGCTTTCCCGACCGCCTGCCCGGTCAGATTGTCGTTTGACGCCATATAGGGCCCCTGCGCCTCGACCTGTTAAGGCCCTTCACCCAGGGCGGTTGCGGACAACGCGCCGTTAAAGACCAAGGGTTTCCGGGGTAAGTTCGCCCATGGCAAAGAGCACCCGGAATGCTGCGATCTGCGTATCGAACTCCGCAGAAAGAAGATTGAGCTGGGCGCCGAACACCTCGCTCTGCGCGTCGAGAACATTGATCGCCGTTTCCTTGCCGGACCGTCTCAGATGCTCGCGCGCCTCGAAAACCTCAACCGCGATAACGCTGGCATTCTTCAGCAGATCGACGCGACGCCGGTTCGTCTGCAACTGGTGCCAGGCTATTTCCAGCTCTTCCCGGATCTGGCGTTCGCCGTAATACAGATTGTTCTGCGCAGCGGACCGGTCATGGCTGGCCGCCCGCTCCGCCGACCGCGTGGAAAGACCGGAGTAAAGATCCCAGCTGACCTGAAGGACTATGGACCAGTCCCGTCGCGTCCCGCGGAGAGCATCGACGTCGTCTTCCCGGTTCACCTTGCCGACGAGATCGACCCGGGGGAAAAATCCGCTCCTGACCTCTCGCTGCCGTTCCTTGGCGACGGCAACGTCGAGCCGACTTGCCAGCAGGCTGGGATTGCTCGATAGCGATGTCGTCTCCGCCGATTTCAGATCCTTCGGCATCACCGTGAAACTCAGCTTCGGATCCGTCATCTTGGCGATATCGGGCTGACGCCCGAAAAACTGCACATATCGCGCGCTCGCCTCGCGCAGCGAGCCCTCGAACAGGACCCGCTGCTCGGTTGCAAGCTGCAGCCGCGTCTTGGCAAGCAGGACATCCACGGCCTGACCGCTGCCGCGCTCCACCCGCTCATCTTCCAGCTTTAGCTGCTTCTTGATGGTCTCTTCGTTCTGCCGGTTGATCGCGATCAGTCGCGACTGTCTGAGGACGTTGAGATAGGCCTGGATGCCTTCGAACATCAGTGTCTGCCTGACACTTTTCAACCGCGCCATGGCCGCGTCGGCGCGCAGCTTCGCGCCGCTGTAGGCGGCAGGCGTCTGATATCCGTTAAACAGGTTCTGGTTGACCGACAGCGTAATCTTGCTGCGATTGAGATCGGACGTTTCTGTTCGGGCTGGCGTGTCGATATGTTCGTGTCCGGTATCGCCGCTCAGGGAGACCGTCGGCAAGAACCCCGCATGGGCTTCGTCAATGCGTGCCTTGGACGAGTCCACGACACTTGCCTCCGCGGCGAGTCTGGGGTGATTCGCGAGCAGAGATTTCAGCTCTTCCTTCAACGAAACGGCAGACGCACTCGAAGGACCGAAGGCTGCGAGCGATACCGCGACCGCCGCCGACAATCCTTTCAGGAAAATCGTGTTGCCAATTCTGGCTGACACAAAGCTTTCCGATCCTGTGATTGGCCCGAAGCGGGCGCGCGAACAGAAATTTACCATAACGAAGTATAAAACACATTAAAGCCAATAAGTTAATTCGAAATGCGGCGCAATACGGAATCTCGATTTGCACTCGGTCGAATGAGCCTCTTTTTCGCCTTTTGGCAGATTCGTTGCCACCGTAACGCTATTGGTGCACTGTGGCACGGGAAGAATCATAAATTCGGGAGTCGATTGATGAAAGCGTCAGATTTGTTCGTGAAATGCCTGGAGGCGGAAGGCGTAAAGAGAATTTTTGGCGTGCCGGGCGAGGAAAATGCGGACCTGATGCTGTCGCTTATGGATAGCAGTATCGAATTTGTCCTGTGCCGTCACGAACAGAGCGCCGCTTTCATGGCGGACGTGTATGGACGACTGACCGGAAAAGCGGGAGTCTGCCTTGCCACGCTGGGCCCCGGCGCAACCAATCTCGTCACAGGACTTGCGGACGCCAACATGGATCGCTCGCCGGTTGTCGCCATTATCGGCCAGGGGACGACGCGGCGCCTCCACAAGGAATCCCACCAGAACATGGACGCCATCGGCATGATGAGGCCGATCAGCAAATGGGCGCACAGCATCTACACCGGTGAGTCGATTCCCGAAATCGTTCGAAAGGGGTTCAAGATTGCCGAAGCGGAAAAACCCGGCGTAACCGTGATCGAACTCCCCGAGGACGTGGCCAAGAGAGACGTCGGGGAAAACCCCATGGTTCCGGTCGCAACCAGACGCCCCGCAGCGGACCACAAGGCGGTCAAGGCCGCCGTGGACATGATCTGCGAAGCGAAGAATCCCATCATTCTTGCGGGAAACGGAGCGGTCAGAAAACGCGCATCGACGCAGCTCCGCAGGCTGGCCAAGCAAACCGGCATTCCGGTGGTCAATACGTTTATGGGTAAGGGAGCGGTGGCGATGTCCGATCCGCATTGCCTGTTTACGATCGGCCTCCAGGGTCAGGACCATGTCATCCGCGCTTTCCAGGAGGCCGATGTCGTGATCTCGGTGGGTTACGATCTCGTTGAGTACGCTCCGGCATTCTGGAATGCCGACCGACGTCACAGGATCGTCCACATCGATTTCTCACCGGCGGAAATCGACCAGTTTTACCCGGTCGCCGTCGATGTCGTATCTGACCTGGCGGACGCTCTTTGGCAGATCAACGAAGATATCGAACAGCGTACGGGATCCAGTGGTCCGCTTTTCGATATCGGCAAATGGGCGGAATTGCGTCAGACCATCATCGAAGACCTGGAAATGGAAAAGGACGACGATTCCTTTCCGGTCAAGCCGCAACGCGTCCTCAACGACGTCCGGAAATTCATGGGCGACGGCGATATCCTGCTTTCCGACGTCGGCGCCCACAAGATGTGGATCGCCCGGTATTACCAGTGCGAAGATCCCAATACATGTCTGATCTCCAATGGTTTCTGCACCATGGGGTTTGCCATGCCGGGATCGATCGGCGCGAGCTTCGCGGCTCCCGACCGGCGGATATTATCGATCAGCGGCGATGCCGGCTTTATGATGAACGTGCAGGAACTCGAAACGGCGGCGCGCATCGGCGCGAAGGTCGTCATCATGGTCTGGCTCGATGGCGAATACGGTCTCATCAAATGGAAACAGCAAAACCATTTCGACGGCAGACACTCGGATCTGGCATTCAATAATCCCGATTTTGACTACCTCGCCAAGGCATTCGGAATCTGGGGCAAGGTCATAGACGGGCCGGGCCAGATCGCGGGCGCGCTGGAAGAAGCATTTTCACAGGACGGGCCCGCGCTGATCGCTGTTCCAATCGATTATTCCGAGAACGGAAAACTGACCAAACGCCTGGGCGACCTGGAATTCTCGATTTAACCGTACGATCGCGATCGAGACCGGATTGGTGTCAGGGCGCCTCTCGGCCGCCCAGAGCGACGGCGCTTTTCGGCATCATTCCGACGGGCACGAAGGGCTCGGCATGGTAATTGTGGCACTGAATGCAGCTTTCGCCGGCACCGGCGCGGGTATGGCATTCGCTGCAGACCTGGCGTGAAATTGCTTTGAAATTCGTCGCAAATTCTGCCGGCGCCACAAGAACCCTGTCATCCTTCGTCAGGAAGGCGTCTCGGTACCTGGCCTTGTCATCGGCGACATGACATGAGCCGCAGCTCCGGTCGGGCGCCAGTGAGAGATGGGGACCATGCCGGAACCGGGTAAACCCGCCGCCCGAACCGCCGGATCGTTTCGGCTGCCATTGCACGCTCATTGACCCATCCGCGCCTTTATCGACGCTATGGCATTTTATGCATTTACCCAGTGCATTCTTCCGGGTCAGCTCGCGGAAAAGGGGCTCCATAATCGGTTGGGCCGGCGTGCCGAACCCGCTGGCGGCAAAATCCAGCCAAGCCTTGAGAAACGGCTCGACATGCCGCGATGGCTGAAGCGCAATGCTGTAATCCTGACGATACCAGCCGCCGATCCGGGCAAATTCCTGTGGATACAGGATTTCAATTCCGGGCGGTTTCGGGCTATCCGCGGCGGCATTTACAACCACTTCCGACGCAACCGCTCCAGCGAGTATATCGCCGGTATCTTTGGCTCCCGACAGGATGTCACCGGTGTCCTTGGCGCCGCTCAGGATGTCGCCGGTATCCTTCGTTCCCGAAAGAA
>JAYOEY010000030.1:0-37938 GCA_038116945.1 Rhodospirillales bacterium | reverse complement strand
CCGGTGTCCTTGGCGCCGCTCAGGATGTCGCCGGTATCCTTCGTTCCCGAAAGAATGTCGCCGGTGTCCCTGGCGCCGCTCAGGATGTCGCCGGTGTCCTTCGGGCGGGAAGCGGCGGCGGCAACTGGCCTCGGGCTCGCCGCGGCGGTAACCTTCGGAGCGACCCTGCACTCTCCGGCCGCTTCCTTGGCGGCATACCCGAGTTCGGATGCAAGATTGGGAAACGTCTCGCAGCGTAGGGCGAGCAGGACATCCCGCGGCAGGGAAGCGAACAGATCCGACAGCAACCGTTCCTCGACCGCCTTACCGGCGACGCGGGATAGCCGCTCCGCGAATTTCCCGGGGCCCGCGCTGTGGAGTTCGAAGAAGAGAACCTTGATCCCCCGGGTGAGATCCTTCACCGCCTCCAGCACTTTTTTCCGTTCTTCTTCGCTGCCGAGCTTTCCAAGATGGTCGCCCAGATTCAGAAGGCTAACCGATTTCAGGGTCTCCAGCGCCGCCCCGGCTTTGCTGTCGGCTGAAAGCAGAAGCCGCATGACGGGCGTCAGAACGGCCTCGGATTCACCTGGCCAGTCCCCTATATCGATGCCGGCATCCTCAAGAGCGGCAAGGTCCAGCCCCGGCACGGACAGGACTGCAACACTGGAAGGCAGGTGATCGCCCACCAGTATGTCGTCCTTGAGATGACATCCGGCGCAGGTCCGTTCAAAAGGTTTGACGAGCATAAGCCCGCCCTTTTCCTCGGGCGCATGGCAATTGACGCATGCCTTGAGGGAAGCCGCGTCGAGCTTCTTCTTGTCGGCCTCTTTGGCGAAGTAGGACCGGTCTCCAAAAATGTGCGTTCCATGGTCAAACACCAGGCGCGTCCGTCGCTCGTAAGGATATTTTTCGAATTCCGGGTGGTCCTTGCTGAAGGCGTCGAATCGCGAGACATGACAGGCCTGACAGGCGGTCTCCGCGACGTTAGCGAGCTTTGCTTTCTCGCCTCCATGTTCGACATGGCAGGTCGCGCAGGGGACGGCCGATCCGGGACCGTGCAGAGCTTCGCTCGCCGCGCCGGCGCCAAGACGGACCTTGATCCTTTCCGTGGAGGCGGCAAGAACCGCGGGAGGCACGCCATGCCCTGCAAGCGCCGATCCGGAGGTTACGTGACAGCCGACGCAACGATTGCTGTCTTTCTCGGGAGACGGGTGCATGAAAGCCAGCGTGGCCCAGGCAAACGGATCGTTCGGCACGTTCGCATGACACGATCGACAATCCTGGAGTGAGGCGTGCGCCGTAATCAACGCCCCGGGCATCAGCCAGTTCAGCCCGGCGGATCCGACGACCAGCGCCAGAAATCCGATCGTCAGCGCAACGGTCCACCGGACGGCGAGACCGCGTTTCGCTCTTAATGTCCGGACCGGCACACAGGGCGGGATCGGGTGCGCGCAGCTGCCGTCGCCCATCGGCCCGCTGTCGCAAGGCCCTCCGGCCAAAGAGGGCCGCGTGCAGATCCAGCGGTCTCCATCGCGGACCGGACTGCATTCGGCAACGCCGCAACACCGCCCCTTCCTGTCGGGACCGTTACGGCAGGCGCAGCCGTCAGCGGCGCGGCCGCAAATCCAGTCCTGATTAGGCCTCTCGTAGCGGCTGTTGAGGTAATCGAATTTCTGCAGCGCCGGCATCTAGGGGGCTCCGGAACTGAATGCGAAGACAGCAAGCACGTGAACCGCCGCAATAAGAATCAGGCTGTAGGTGGCGGGAATATGGAAAAACAGCCAGCCCCGCAGCAGTATCAGGTTGGCGTACTGGAAATCCAGATCGTTCTTCGCCCTGACGCACTCCCGAATGCGTTCAAGGCTTTCTGTCCCTTTATCGTCCATGTATCGTTCGAGCCGGTCTATCGCCATTTCGATCTCGTTTACCGCACGGCGCGAACCGAAAATGTGCCCCCAGAAATTTCGGGGCCTCTGCATGAACCCATGAACCGTATCGGCGTAGAAGCTGGAAATCGTGAGCGATTTTTCCGCGCTCACGGACTGTTCGGCGATCTGGGCCGCGTCTTCCGCCAGCTTTCTTCGGAATCCGGGAATCCTCTCCAGGAGAATGCGCTCCCGCGCATCGCCCAGGCGAAGCGGCATGATCCTCGAAATCGCCAGCCCTACGAGACCGCTCAGCGCGACGATGACGAAAACGACCCAGAGCCCGATGTCGAGTCCGCCTCTGGGAAGCGACATGTTCGTATGCAGCAGAAAGATGCCGATGACGAAGTAACCGGTGTAGACGTGTATCCGGGTCCAGTTTCGGGCGCTTCCAAGCGGCAGCATCGGCAGTTTCTTCCGGACATTGAAAAACGCCAGGAAAAGGACGCCGGCCAGCAGCACCCAGCCATCGAAAAACTGGGACCTGTGGAGTGCGGCGACATAGTCGGTCTGCAGGTAAATCACCGCACCCAGAGCGGTTGCGGCTCCTGCCAGACCGTATGCGCGACGACGCGTTGAAGCCCTTATTTTCACCGGTCGATCCAGTCCAGGAGAGACACCGTGTCATGCATGTCCACCCGAATCAACGCATCGTGGGGACAGGCGCGAACGCAGGCGGGACCGCCCAGTTGCCCCTCGCAAAGATCACATTTCGTCGCCTTTACGATGGGGCTGTTTTTCTCGTCGACGATAAATTCGCCGTCCGCGTCGCGGACCTCCACCATTCGGATATTGTTATACGGACAGGACTGGGCGCAGGTCGCGCAGCCAATACAGGTCGTATCGTCGATCGTTATGCGCTTCTTCTGGTCGTCGGGATCGAGATGAATGGCGCCGGTCGGGCAGCCGATCAGGCAGACGGGATCGACACAATGCATGCAGGCGTTTGCGACCATCAGGTTAAGGTGGGCATTGCCGTGCCGCACGAAGCGCGGATTGCCGTCATGCGTCGACGCGCACGCCCTGACGCAGTCGTCACAATTCACGCACCGGTTGTTGTCGATGATCATTGTGGCGGTGCCGTTGATGATCCGGTTATCGACCAGGAAATCCATCAGCGACTCATGACCCGAGAAACTCTCGGCCACGGCGGGCAGCCCCGCATCCTCGTCCAGTGCCGGGAGGACGAGTTCCTCGACGATGCTGACCGGCACACGAAGAATATCGACATAACCGATCGCCCGGAGACTGTGCGTAAGACGCGCGCTTCCCTCCCCGCGATGCGCGGCCTTGATTTCCTCAAGTCCGAAACAGTCGTTGGTGGTCAGGTATCCGACCGTCTTTTCGCCATGATCGACCGCCTGGCTCAGGCGAGCGAAGCCGCGTCCGATCAGCAGCAGGTCTTCCACATGGTGTCCTTCATGGGCGATGACAGGCTCATGCTCGATCATCCGGTGGGAGCCGCCGTCCGCCATCGACATGTGCCGTTGAAACTGATCGGTCCATTCGAACCCGCCATAGGTTTCGAACTGGGTTACGTCCGCGATCTTCTGCAGCACCTTTTCCTGATCTTTTTCCCCGATCCCGGCGAGAAGCTTTCTGAACACCGGCGCGGCGCGAAGATGTGCAATCTGTCCCCGTTCCCGATACAGCCTGTCGATGTCCTGTCGGAAATTGTCACACCAGAAACGGATATCGCGGACGCCCTGCCATCTCAGTTCGATTGCCTCGACATCGCTGTTGGCGAAGATCGTGGCCGTACGCGGCGCCCGGGCGAGAGCGGCAATTTCGCCGAACATTCCAGGCGCCTTAATTTCGAAAGGATCGAATTGGGCAATCACCTCGTCGACGTTGTCCATCCTCGTGACCATCATGTCGGAACTTCCGACACGCCGATCCGGACCTTGATACCCGGGGGAACTCACCATTCCCATTTCATCGATTCTTGCGGAGATTTTCCGGCGGTTCCGACCGACATAGGTGGGAGCGACAACGAATGCCCGGTCGGCCAGCGCCGCGCCGCTATCCGCCTGCTGCTGTGCGCTGACCGCCTTCCTGAATTCAGGAACCGGCGAATTCCGCCATAGCTGCGACAAGGCGCCGAACCAGGATCTTTCGGCCTGCCGCCCCCTGGTTACGACTTTGGGGTCCGAGACGCCGGTTTCGTATCCGCAGACACTACCCTCGACGAGAATGAACAGCGATGTGCCGTAATCTCCCTGCCGGAAAAGAACATCGCCGCGCGAGAAATGGCGAAATCTCGCATCGTTCGCGATAATGCCCCGCAACGGCAGGTCATCCGGAAAATCTTCGGGTTTTACGCCCGCCAGCGAGGGCTGCTGAAGAACCTTTTCGACGAGCGCCTCGGGCATCTCCCGGGCACCAAACGGTTTGTCCCAGCGTTGTGGTCGGCTGGCGGCATTGTCGTTCACGGCGCCCCTTTCAATGACCCGTTCTCCGCAACAAAGGCAGTTATACCCTCATTAGCGGGCAGGTTTTCCTTTGTATTTGTCCGCCGCTGGAAGCAGTCCGTCGACCCCCGAGAAGGTGGAACCATCGTATTTTGCCGCCAGCTTTTTGGTAAGCGCGGCAATCTTATCGGCCGCCTCGGTCAGCGGACCCCGGTTATTCAGTTTCAGGCCCGCGGATGCGCCGATCTTGGCGATTTCCGCCATTTCCGGGACGTTGCCGAGAGCCTTGGCGATCGCCGCTGCGTTGGCCCGCGCGGCAGCCGCACGGCGAGCCATGTAAACCGCGTATTCCTTGCGTTCGGTGGCTTCCCCGACTGAGCGCAGGGCGGTCTCAAGCTCAACGGCGGTCCCAACGACGTGCATGATCCGCAGTCGGTTGGTGCTGCCGGGACGATTCTGCTTGCCGTTATTGTACCAGACATTATGCCGGATCTCGCCCTGCGACCACGACACCAGATCGAACTTGCTGCCGGCGGGATGTTTGCCGACATTGACCAGTTTTTCGCGAGGAACGACGTGGCAGCTATAGCAGTTCTTGGCCAGTTCATACATGTTGGCCGGCCTGATCATGCCTGCCTTTTCGGCGGCCGCCCAGCGCGCCTTGGCCTCTGCGGGCGTTTCCGTCGCCTTTTTCTTGCCGCTGTACTCGCTGTGAACCTTGTACCAGTCCTTGCCGTGGGAATGGCATGATTCGCACGAAATTCCGGAGACGGCCCGGGCGCTCTTTCCGTCCTTGGCCTGCATCGTGAAATGGCAGCTTGTGCAAAGCTTGTTGGATTTGATGCGCTTGATGCCGACGCGCTCGGCGATGCTCCTCGCCTCCTTATTTCGGGGCAGGTCCCGGAAAGTCGTGTAATGGTGCGTCGCTTTCCAGATTTCGTTTTCGTCCTTATGGCATTCGGCGCATTCCTTGGGCCCAACGACTTTCTCCGCGACATCCTGCGCGATGGCCGTCGGCGCAATGAAGAACATCATTGCGGCCACGGCCAAAAAGCCGAACTTCATCGTTGCTGCCAAATGCATCTGCAATCTCCCATTCCATGAGCTGCCGTTGGGACCGTTGGCCACGCCGACATTAAACCCGATATTCGTTCTTAACATGCGCACCTTCATGCGTCGAGAACAAGGTTTCCAGCCGGACGCGCGACACACAGCAGACAGGACCCCTCCTCCGGCTTGTGCGCGGGCTTGCTCGTGTAGTCGAACTTTCCGTCCTTGACCGCCGTACTGCACGAACCGCAATTACCGATCTTGCAGCCGGACCTCAGCTTGATTCCCTTGGCAGCGCCCAACTCAAGGAGCGTGCCGTCCGCAGGCGTCCAGTCGACCTTCTGGCCGCTCCTGGAAAATTCGACCGAGAACGTCGTTCCGGCTTCCATCGGCGGCGCGTCGTCTTTCTTCTTGACCGTCGCCGGCCCGAACGCCTCGAAATTGATGTCGTCTTCGGGAACGCCCCATTCCTCAAGACCGTTAACGATCGATTCCATCATCGGCGGCGGCCCGCAGATATAGAATTCGTAATTGCTGGACGGGAGCAACGATTTCATCAAATCGACTGATACACGACCCTTGAGAGTGTAATGTTCGCCCTCGACGCAGGCGTCGGAAGGGTCGCTGTAACAGATGACCATTCGAACGTTGGGATTTTCCCGGTCGATCTGTTTCATATGGTCGAACATCGCATGCTCTTCGCGATGTCTGGCGCCGTAAAAGAACCAGATTTCACGATTGCTGCCGGATTCGACCAGCGTCTCGAGCATGCTGAAAACCGGCGTCAGCCCGACGCCGCCGCCGATCAGCACAACCGGTCGGCCAGATTCCTCGTTCAGGAAAAAATCGCCCGAAGGCGCGAGCGCCTGAACGATCGCGCCTTCGCGAATCTCGTCGTGGAAGAAGTTCGACGAAATGCCGGGAGGCGTTCCTTCCGGCGCTTTCGGCGGCGCTCCCACCCGCTTGATGCTGACGCGGTAACAGTCCCGGACATGCGCTCCCTGCGACAGGGAATAGCAGCGAATCACAGGTTCCGGCTGACCGGGAACATCGAGTTCAAAAGTCAGAAACTGCCCTGGGTGGAAAGGCGGCAGTTCCCGCTGATCGTGTGGCTTCAGGTAGAAGGAACAGACGTCTTCCGCCGGGTTTTCGAACTCGCGCCTGACGATTTCGAAGCGACGCTTGCCCGCCCAGGAAAGCTCCGTCCGGTCGCGTTCGATCTCGGTTCGCTCAAGCAGAATTCGCGCCCGATCGCGAAACAGCGCAAGATCCTCGGCACTCTGCCGCGCCGCCGCCTTCGTCCGCATGAAGTGGAAAGCCGCCGCCATCGCTGCATGAACCGCGGCCACGGAAACAATGAAATACCCTAAGGGCTGTACGAACTCCATGAAATGCAGCTTTACCTTATATTCCGATCACCATGGCCCGCGTTGCCCTACCGGGCAAGTGTCCCAAATGCCGTGCTGTACGCACCTGTGAACGTCTACAACGTCTCGTTCACGACATCGTGTCGTTTTCGAACAACGCCGTCAACACGGCACCACGATCCTCCTACACAACGCCGTAGGCGAGCATCGCATCCGCTACCTTCTTGAAGCCGGCGATATTCGCGCCTTTGACATAGTCGATGTGACCGTCGGGGGCCCTGCCATATTCAAGACATTTGTCGTGGATGTCCTTCATGATGTTCAGAAGGTGCTGCTGCAGCTCGGACTCGCGCCAGGAGATGCGCGCCGAGTTCTGGCTCATCTCCAGGCCAGACACCGCGACGCCGCCGGCATTCGCCGCCTTGCCCGGCGCGAACAGCGTTTTCGCCGCCTTGAACACATGCACGCCGTCCAGATCGGTGGGCATATTGGCTCCCTCCGACACGGCAATACAGCCGTTTTTGACGAGGGTCTCGGCTTCCTTGCCGTTTAGCTCGTTCTGGGTAGCGCAGGGCATTGCGATGTCGCAATCGACCGACCACGGACGCTGTCCCTCATGGAAGGTCGCGCCCTTGAATTCCTTCGTGTACTCCTCGATCCGGCCCCGCCTTTTTCCCTTGAGATCTTTTACAAAATTGACTTTCTCGAGATCGATGCCGTCTGGGTCGTGAATGAACCCGCCGGAATCGGACAGGGTAAGAACCTTCCCGCCGAGCTGATTGATCTTCTCGGCCGCGTGGGTCGCCACGTTTCCGGACCCGGAGATGACGCAGTTCTTGCCGTCGACCGAATTCCCGGCATTTTCGAGCATGTTCTGCATGAAATAGGCCGCCCCGTAGCCGGTTGCTTCGGTGCGGATCAGGCTGCCGCCGAATTCGAGCCCCTTGCCTGTCAGGACGCCGACGAACTTGTTGGTGATCCGCTTGTACTGACCGAACATGTATCCGATCTCGCGCCCGCCGACGCCGATGTCGCCGGCCGGCACGTCGGTATCCTCGCCGACATGACGGTAGAGTTCCGTCATGAAAGACTGGCAGAACCGCATCACCTCGTTATCCGACTTACCCCTCGGATTGAAATTCGAGCCGCCCTTGCCGCCCCCCATCGGCAGACCGGTCAGGCTGTTCTTGAAGGTCTGTTCGAACGCCAGAAACTTCAGGACGCTCTCGGTAACGGTCGGATGAAAGCGGATGCCGCCCTTGTAGGGGCCGATCGCATTGTTGTTCTGGACCCGCCAGCCGCGCTGGACCCGGATATTGTGATTGTCGTCTTCCCAGCACACGCGGAAGCTGACCACGCGATCCGGCTCGGCAATACGCCGAAGGATCTGCATGGCATGGTACTCTTCCTTTTCCTGAATAAAATCGAAGATGTCCTCGGCGACTTCCTGGACCGCCTGAACGAATTCCGGCTGGCCCGGATTCCGTGCTTTGACTCCTTCGATAAACTGGTTCAGGTCGACATGATCGGATACGGCCATTTGTTGCTTCCTATTGTTGTCTGGTTGTCTGGGTGTCTGGTGGTTACTGGCGAACTGCAAACCGAAAGAAGAGAGCTATCCTCTCAGCACTTGTATAAAAAATCGGGGGTGTCGGTCGCGAAACGCCGGGCGAGAGAGACGTGACTACATCCCCCCACGAGAACCTGACGCACTGCCGTAACTCCTGTCCCCCCGGCATGGCGCAAAGAACCATACAATTATTTACATTTTTTTTCGCATTTAATCGGTGGATGAATCATACGATAGAGTCCGCATAATGTAAAAACGAATCGGGATGAAACCGTTAATAAGATGGCATAATTACCATCCTGAAAGTTTTCCGGTCGGGTCCAGCCCTGCCCGCGATATCCATAAGGAACCCCAGAAATGCCCGATGATCTGAACATCCTGCACGCATCGACCCGCCAGCCTGCGGAACCCATGAAGCCGATAGTCGATCCCGCCGACTGGACCGGAGTCGAACTCGCTCGGGACAGGAGCTGGGTATACGAATTGACCGTCGCTGAAATTGCGGAAATCGACGATGCCGTCGCGTCGGTCAAAGCCCGCGGCCTCGATATCAAGGACATTACGGCTGGAGATTTCCCGCTGCCGACGCTCGACGGCAAGCTGGCCGAGATAAGCCGCCAGCTTATGGAAGGACGCGGCATGGCCCTTATCCGGGGCGTCCCGGTCGAACGGTATGACATCGCCGAAGCTGCAGCCGCTTACTGGGGAATCGGCATTCGCGTCGGCACCCCCGTATCCCAGAACCACAAGGGGCACCTTCTCGGTCACGTCTACGATCTCGTCGGCCCGTCGCGCGAAGGTGCGGGATCTGGCACCCGCGCCTACCACACCCGCGCTTACCTGAATTATCATTCCGATTCGAGCGACGTGGTCGCTTTGCTTTGCCTCCAGCACGCGAAACAGGGCGGCGCCAGTTCGGTCGCCAGCACGGTTGCGATTTACAACGAAATGCTGCGCCGTCGTCCCGATCTCGTCGAAGAACTGATCAAGCCTTGGCATCGCGACAGGCGCAACGAAATTCCGCCGGGCAAGGACCCCTGGTTCGATCTGCCGGTGTTCTGCTTCGCCGAAGGATATTTTTCGTGCAGCTGGCACAATTACTACATCCGGTCGGCCCAGCGTTTCGACGAACTGCCGCGCTTTACCGACAGGCAGATCGAAGCGCTCGACATGATGGATGTTCTGGCGGACGAGTTGAAACACGAGACCGATTTTCGGCCCGGCGACATCCAGTTTCTGCACAATCATGTCGTGGTCCACGGTCGGACCGAATACGAGGACTGGCCGGAACCGGAACGGAAACGGCACTTGCTGCGTCTGTGGCTTGCGGTGCCGGACGGACGCCCTCTGCCCGAAGCCGTTCTCGACCGTTACGTCGGGCTGGAACCGGGCGAACGGCCGGCGGGCATCGTCGTCAGGGGCATGGAACTGAAAACCCCGCTGACTCCGGAATAGCAAACGAACGACTCATCCCCCAGAGTCGTCCGCCACCCTGTCGAACAGTTCCTTCCCGTAGGACTGCGCATTGCGTTCCCATACCATCGCGTGGTGAGACGCCGCGCCCAGCAGGTTGCGGTACTGCCGTTCCAGTGCGTTGCCCGCCGCAAGCGCCCGACCGCCAGCCGCATTGAACACTCTCGTTCCTGCCTTGAGCGCCAGCTTTGCAGCAAATGAAACGTTACGCCTTGCCGTCGTCAGGTCGAAGTCGCTCAGCGTGCCGCCCTCCTCCAGCGTCCGCATGGCGCCGCTGACCGTCCCGAAGTAGAGAGCCTCCGCCGCATCGATCTCGGCCGACGAGCGCGCGGCGATCAGATGCGTGCCGGGGTCGTCGGCGACGGCAACGCCGCGTGACTTGCGCGGCGCGGTGTAAGCCAGCCATTCGTTCAGAACGCCCTGCGCCGCGCCTACGGTCAGGGCCGCAAATCCGGTGGACGTAACGCCGCCGCGCGGCGTGCGGTAGACCGGCGCCCGATTGATTTCCGTTCCCGGCCCCTGTCCGACGCGCGCCTTTGAACCGTCAAGCAGCCGGTGCTCGGGAACGAAAACGTCTTCGACGACGAAACTCTTCGAACCGGTCCCCTCGAGACCGATCATGTGCCAGTCGTCGAGGATGGTCGCCTCGAACCGTTCGACCAGAAAGAAATGCGGCCCGTCGCCGTCTTCGACATAGCCGCCGCAGATCAGCCAGTCGGCATAATCGACGCCGCTGGAAAATCCGTGCGTCCCGGAAAACAGGAAGCCGCCCGGCACGCGACGGGCGCGGCCGACCGGATCGAACGCTGCGCAGATGACGGCGTCATGGCTGTCCTTCCAGACATCTTCCTGCGCCTGCGCCGGAAAGGTCGCGACCATCTGCGCGTGGTCGGCCATGATCCGCTGGATCCATGCCTGGGAACAGTCTGCCGCGGCCAGAATCTGGCTGATCCGGCACAGTACGTCCCAGCCCATTTCGAATCCGCCGAACCGTCTGGGCTGGGCCATCCGCAGGAGACCGAGCCGATGGAAATCGTCCATCGTTTCTCTCGGCGTATGGCGGAGACGCCTGGCTTCTTCGGCCCGCTCCCTGAGCGCCGGGGCGAGCGAACGGGCTCGTTCGATCATGTCCTCGGGAGCGAGGTTTTTCCGAAGTTCGTGGTCTGCCCCAGGAGGTGCGTTTCGCACGGCGTCCATCCAATCCAGCTTTCCCGGAAGTATTACCCGCTCATAGAATCTCGCCAACCTGTCTCAGCGATGACGAGATAATGAGGGGGCGATGACGGGTTCCGTTCTCCGCAGAAATGGTATTACTATTTCGGTACGGCTGGCACGTTGCCACCATCCGCGGGAGAAAGAAAATGGACGGAGCATTCAGCAACGAAGGGTATAAGGCACTCGAAGTCACGCGCTGCAGTCCGAATATCGGCGCGGAGATCGGCAATATCGACCTCACCCGTCCGTTGAACGATCTCGAACTCGCCGAATTGAAGCGCGCCTTCACCGAAAACGGCGTAATTTTTTTCCGGGACCAGAAGATCAGCTTCGAGGACCACGTCCGTCTCGCCGAGTATTTCGGCAGCACCGGCCAGCATGCCGGCGTCAGAACCCACAGCAAGCAGTCGGACGACCCAAGGGTCCGTAAATTCCATTACGACGAAAACTCCAATGGCGAGATTTCGGGCAACGCCTGGCACACCGACCAGTCCTGCGCGCCGATCCCGCCGCTGGGCAGCATCCTTTACATGCATACCATCCCGCCGAACGGCGGCGGAGACACGATCTTCGTCAGCATGTACGCGGCCTACGAGGCGTTGTCGGACAGGATGAAGACCTATCTCGAAGGACTGACCGCCCTCCATGACGGCGTCCGCATTTTCGGCGACGGCACGCCCCGAACGGAACATCCGGTGGTGATCCGCCATCCCGAGAGCGGCCGGAAATGTCTTTACATGAGCAGCTCGGCAGTTCGATGGCTTGAGGGGCTGCCGCGCGGCGAAGGCAAGGGAATCGCCAAGTTCCTGAAGGAACATTGCCGGTCGCCGGAGTTCTTCTATCGCTTTCGCTGGGAGCCGCATTCGATCGCCTTCTGGGACAATCGTTGCTGCAACCATTACGCCATCAACGACTATCTGCCCGACGTGCGGTCCGGCTTCAGGGTACAGATCGAAGCGAAGGAGCCCCCTCGGGCTGCATAACCGGACAGGTCAGTCGGGATCAACCCGGTCGGCCGCCTGAAAAACGAATGTCTGCGCGGGATCCAGGCCGACACGCAACCTCTCGCCTTCCCGCAGGGTAACCCGGCCCGGGCACCGGACCTGAACGTGCGCCGAAGGCTTTTCGCTGTCGCCGATGCCAAGCCGGACATGGCTGCTGCCGCCGGCGTAGCGGACGTCGCACACCCGCGCGAACGGCCCGTCTTCCGTCGCGGCCACGCTGTCCGGCATCAAGGTCAGCGCTTCGGGGCGGATCAGCACATCGACCTCCGTCCCGTTCGCAAATTCGCCATTCGCAAGGGGACCGATGTCGGTCCTGATCCGGTTACCTTCCGCCGTTCCGCGCAGGCGGTTGATCTCGCCGAGAAATTCGGCGGCAAACGGGCTTACCGGATGGTGGTAAATATCTTCGGGCGTTCCGACCTGAACGATTTCGCCGTCCTTCATGAGGATAATCCGGTCGGCCATCATCATGGCCTCCTCAGGATCGTGGGTGACCATGATCGCGGTCACGCCGCGGTTCCTGAGAATGCGAAGGGTTTCTTCCCGAATCTGCCCGCGAAGCGACGTGTCGAGCCCAGAAAACGGCTCATCCAGCAGAAGCAGCGGCGGGCGCGGCGCCCGCGCGCGGGCGAAGGCGACGCGCTGCTGTTCGCCGCCGGACAGCTCATGCGGATATTTGTCGGCATGATCGAGCATACGGATCTGCGAGAGCAGTTCCGTCGTTCGTCGGGAGGCCGCTTCCCGGTCGAGCCCGGAAAGACCGTAGGCGATATTCTCGGCAACCGTCAGATGCGGAAACAGGGCGAAGTCCTGAAACAGGAAACCGACATGCCGTTTGTGCGGCGGCAAAACGAAATCGCGATCCGATGCGGGTTCGCCCGCAATCGAGATTGTTCCGCTGTCGGGTTTTTCCAGCCCGGCAATCAGGCGCAGCGTTGTCGTCTTGCCGCAGCCGGACGGGCCAAGCAGGCAGACAAGTTCGCCTCGGCCCACCTCGAACGAGATGTCGCGAATGATCTGCGTCTTTCCCAGACGCAGGCTGATGTTTTCGACCTTGAGCATTTATTCGCGCTGAATCGCCTGATCCTGCCAGACCGCACCCCGAAACCGAAAATCGTTCGGCCGATGCCAAATCTGAAATTAAAAATCATTCTCACGAATTTGGCCCAACATTTCAATCCCGAAAAGTCCCCATCCGAACATGCCGCAACCGATTGCTGAAACCGTCACTTCCGCGCCAGAATCGAAAATTAACACAATAGAATCAATGAGAAGAGCCCTGTTATCCACAAGCGCATCCGGTTGCAGCAACTCTTTTTGATTTTGATTATCATTCTTATTGACACTCACAGACAATAAAATTAAGAACCGTTCTCAAGTCAGAGCGATATTCGGCCCGGTTGCGGATCCGGCGCGACCAGGCCGATACCGACGGCGTCCGTCTCGAAACAAACGGGACAAGTTGAAGGGAGAACAAGATGATGAGATTCGTTCGGGCCGGCTTTCCTGGCGTCCTCGCCGCCGCCGTGACATTAGCGCCAGCTCACGCCGATGAGCGTATCTACGCGAATTTTCCAGTGACGGTTCCGGGATACTCCGGGACGGCCACGGATTCGGTTTCCTATCGCGGACAGATCGCCCGCCAGGTCCTTCACGACTCGCTGAAAAAACTGGCGTCCCAGGGAAACGGCAAGCCCAATCCCGAACTGCGCGCCAGAATGACCGTCTACTATTCAGGAAAGGACAAGGGGCGCGCCATCGTTGCTCCGCTGTCCAAAGGCGGTTTCAGGATCGAGCAGACGGTCGTCGACCAGGTCGGTGCGGGCGCAAACCTCGCCGACAAGACCTATAAGGGCGCCGTCTCTGGCATGCCCAACAACATGACGGGACCGGAACTCGTAAAATTCTGGATCGACAAGGCCGCTTCTGCCAACCGGGGCGTCGACCGGATCAACGGGTACGACTACCCGCAGCTGATCTCCAAGTTCCTGATGGGCGCGGTGTTCTACAATCAGGCGGTCGATATCTATCTCGACGAAAACCTGAACGCCGACAAGAAGCCCAACAACAAGCCCTACAGCAAGGGCGCGCCCTATACCGGCAAGGAACACAGCTGGGACGAGGCGTTCGGCTATTTCGGCTTCCCGGCGCACGGGCTGACCCTTACGGCGTCGCAGCTTTACGACATCAACAAGCAGAAAGAATCCGCCGTCGCCCTCGCCGACGCGAACAGGGACGGCAAGGTCGATCTTTACCGCGAAATGGTGTTCGCACCGGCCTATTACGCCGCCGGCTACGACCTGTCCAACAAGACCGGCTACGCCCGCGCCATCGCCTCCGCCTTCCTCGACGGCAGAAAACTGATCGCCTCCGCGAAGGGCGCGGCATTGAGCGATACCCAGAGGGCGACGCTTGGCAAACATGCCGCGATCATTGAGACCAACTGGGAAAAATCGCTGGCGGAATCGGTGTTCAAATATGCCGGCGAGGTCTTCGAAGACCTGACGAAAATCGAAACCATCATCGAGGCCCAGGGCAAACCCGACAAGGCGTTCCGGAAATACCTCGCCCACTGGGGAGAGCTCAAAGGGTTCAGCCTCGCGCTTCAGACCGGGCGGAAAAACCTCGGGGAAACGGCCGTTCGGCTGAACCGTCTGATCGGGTTCGGCCCTCCCCTCCTCAATACGAGCCAGGTCGTCGACATCGACAGCAAGGGAAACTACGTCAAGGGCGAGTCGGTGAGCCGCAAGGAGTATCTGGTCCACATGATGAAGGTCCAGAAGCTGATGGTCGACGAATTCGGCATCAAGGCGCGAAACCACGACAAGCTCGCCGGCCTCGACGCGATGCTCAAGAAAACGGGCAGCGGCGCGTCCGCAGAGAACGACTGATATTTTCCGCTGCCCCGGTTTCCCGCTGAAATCAGGGAGACCGGGGCAGTCATTCCGAATACGGACCGAATACGGGCGCGCGATGATCTGGGACTGGTTCGCCAACGAATACCTGCCGCACCTGGCGGACAGTTTTGTCGACCCGCACAAGCGGGTTTCCGCCATCTATCTCCTGTCGGCCATCGTCATCGCGCTGTGCTGGGCAGCCCGCTCAAGCCGGAAACCGGGCCCCGGCGGCCTCGCCATGGTGACGAAGGCGCTTTTCGGGCGCGACGCGCTTCTCTCACGGTCGGCGCGCGGCGATTACAAGCTTCTCCTGATCAACAAGGCGATCCTGATGCTGGCCTGGCCGTCCTTCGCGCTTAAGGCAACCGCGGCGACCGCGCTCTACTTTTTTTTCACAAGAACCTTCGGCGCCGACGCCCCGCTGGCCGGCTGGCCCGCCCCCGTCGCAGCCGGGGCGTATACGCTGTTTCTGTTCGTCCTGGACGATTTTTCGCGCTTTCTGGTCCATCTCGCGCTTCATCGAGTCCGGCTGCTTTGGGCATTTCACAAAACCCACCACACAGCCGAAACGCTGTCGCCCTTCACCGTTTACCGGACGCACCCGGTCGAAAGCGTGATATTTTCGCTGCGGAGCATAGCGGTCCAGGCTCTTTCGATTTCGTTGTTTTTGTATATGTTCGGAAAAAGCATCGATCTCGTATCGATTTACGGCGTGAATGTTCTGCTGTTTCTGTTCAACATCACCGGGGCCAACCTGCGGCATTCCAGCCTCCCGATAAGCTATGGCCGTTTCTTCGAACGTATTTTCATTTCGCCGGCGCAACACCAGATTCATCATTCGCCGTTCGAACGCCATCGCGACAGGAATTTCGGCGCGGCGCTGGCGATCTGGGACGGAATGTTCGGCAGCCTTCATTTTGCGGAAAGGGAAACAGTTTTGCGGTACGGACTGACCGACGCGGCATCGCCCCGATCTCATGGCCTGCGCGCACTGTACCTTTCTCCCCTGGCCGAGGCCTGGCGCATTGTCGCGGCCCCCGTACGACGCCGGCTCCGGCCGCTGTCGGCCCGAACGGCTCTTGCACCGGTGCTTGCGGCCGCGATCCTGCCGTGCTGGAGCGGCGACGCGGGAGCCGCCGAACTTAATGTGTATTCCCACCGTCAGCCCTTCCTGATCCAGCCTTTCCTGAAAGCGTTCGAGCAGAAAACAGGCGTCAAGGTCAACGTCGTGTTCGCGGCGAAAGGGCTGGTCCAGAGGATGCTGGCCGAAGGTCCCCGCAGTCCGGCCGACGTCGTCCTGACCGTGGACATCGGCCGTCTGTACGCCTATGCGGACAAGGACCTGCTGTCTCCCGTAAATTCGAAGACGCTTGAGCAGAACATCCCGCCGCATTTGCGCGACAGCCGGAACCGGTGGTTCGGCCTGTCCAAACGCGCCCGTGTCGTCGCGATCGCGCAGGACCGTGTGAAACCGGCCGAAATTAGCAGGATCGAGGATCTGGCCGACCCCAGATGGAAGGGACGCATCTGCACCAGACCGGGCAGCCATGTCTATAACAGGGCCCTGCTTGCCTCGCTCATCGCCGCCAACGGCGAAAAGGCCGCAGAGCAGTGGGCGCGAAGCCTCGTCGCCAATCTGGCGCGCCGGCCCCAGGGCAACGACCGGGCTCAGGTAAAGGCCGTTTTCGAAGGCGTCTGCGACGTCGCCATCATCAACAGCTACTATTTCGGCCAGCTCCGGCATGCGAAATCGTCGGCGCAACGGAAATGGGCGGAGAAGGTCGGGATCGTCTTTACGAACCAGAACGACCGCGGCAATCACGTCAATATTTCGGGCGGAGGCGTTGCGCGTTATTCGAAGAATCGGGACAACGCTATCCGTCTGCTTGAGTTTCTGACCGAGCAGACGTCGCAGAAACTCTACGGCGAAGTCAATTTCGAATTTCCGGTCAATCCCGCCATTTCTCCCAGCGCGGAAATCAGGAGCTGGGGAACGTTCCATGAAGATAAACTGCCGATCGGCCGGATCGCCGAACTTGCCTCCGCGGCACAGAAAATCATCGACCGGGTTGGATGGTAACGGAGAGCATCCTGAAACGGAGGTTCGTTTCGGGCGACCCCGTCAGCGGCTGGTCGCTAATCACCCTGCTGTTCTGTATCGCACTCATCGGCCCCTTCGTGGCGATCCTGTTCGTCGCCAGCGGCGACAGCGGAAATCTCTGGTCCCATCTGATGGCGACCGTGTTTCCGCGTTATGTCGGAAACACGCTGCTGCTGATGGCCGGCGTTGCCATCCTTAGTCTCGGGTTTGGTCTGAGCACCGCCTGGGTCACAGCGCGTCTCGAGTTTCCCGGGGCAAGAATCCTCGAATGGATGCTGCTCCTGCCGGCGACGGTCCCGGCCTATCTGATCGCCTATACCTATACCGACATGCTGGAATATGCGGGCCCGGTTCAGGGCGCTCTTCGGGACGCCTTCGGATGGACGTCGGCCCGGGATTACTGGTTTCCGGAGATCCGTTCGATGGGCGGTGCAATGCTCGTCATGGCGGCGGTTCTCTATCCCTATATCTACCTCATGGCGCGAACCGCCTTTCGCCTGACACCCGCGTCCTATTACGAGGCGGCCCAGCTCCATAACCGCAACTTCGCCTTCGCGGTGGACCTGCCCCTCGCCCGCCCGGCGATCGCCGCAGGCCTGGCGCTCGTCCTTATGGAAGTGGTGTCCGATTTCGGCACGGTCGAATATTTCGCCGTCGAGACGCTGACGCTCGGCATCTTCAACGTCTGGCTCGGCATGAACAACCTGACGGCGGCTGCACAGATCGCCGCCGTCGCCTTCGTCTTCATCCTGGCCCTGCTGACGATCGAACGCCAGGCGCGTTCCCGTCAGCGGTTTACCGACGATGCCGGCCGTAGTCCGCCGGTGCCGCGCAGGCGGGTATCGGGCGCTCTCTCCCTTGCCTGTATCCTGGCCTGCATGCTGCCCATTACGCTGGGTTTTCTGATCCCCGTCGGCGTCCTGCTGGGCTTCGTGCTGCAAGGGCTTTCCGTATCGGAACCGGATGCGCTGATCTCCAGCGGCGTCAATTCGCTTCTCGTCGCCCTCGCGGCCGCCGTCGCCGTCGTGGCGCTTTCGGTGGTGGCCGTCCTCGTGACGACATACAAGAAACATCCGTTCCTGCGGATCCTCGCCGGGGTCTCCGCGACCGGGTACGCGTTCCCTGGCGTCGTTCTCGCGATCGGCGTTGTCGCCTTTTCAGGCGGAGTCGATGCGGCGCTACAATGGATCGCCGAAAACCTGTTCAACGTCCAATTCAACGGGCTGCTCATAGGCAGCGTATCGCTGCTGGTTTTCGCCTACGTCGTCAGGTTCCAGGCGATTGGCTATGGCGCCCTGACGTCCGGCGTGAACCGGCTGTCGCCCAACATCATGAACGCCAGTTTTCTGCTGGGCAAAAGCTTTTCGAGCAGCTTCTTCCGGCTGGCGCCGCCGCTGCTCCGGAAATCCATGCTGGCGGGTGGACTGCTCGTCTTCGTCGATGTGATGAAGGAACTGCCGATGACGCTTCTGCTGCGGCCGTTCAACTTCGAAACGCTGTCGACATACGTTTACCAGTTCGCCAAGGACGAATTGCTCGAACAGGCCGCGCTCGCCGCGCTGGCGATTGTCGTCGCAGGACTCGGACCCGTCATACTGATGAACGCCTCCCAGAGGCGCTAGAGCCGCATTGCGGCGGAATCAGCCCTTGCCGCCATCCTTTTTCGGAACGCCGTAGAGCTCGACCCTGTCGCCGACCAGCTCATAGCCAAGCTCGTCCGCAATGATCTGCTTGATGCGGTCGAGCTCTTCATTCTCGAACTCGAGCACATGCCCGCTCTTCATGTCGATCAGATGGTGATGCGGCGAACTCTCGTCGGTCATTTCATACCGCGCGCGACCGTCTCCGAACTCGAGCCTATCGATCACGTTGGACAGATCGAACAGTCTCAGCGTCCGGTAAACCGTCGCGATGCTGATCCGGGAATCGAGCTCGGAAGCGCGCCGATGGACTTCCTCGACATCCGGGTGATCGGTCGACTCGGACAAGACGCGTGCGATGACACGTCTTTGTTCCGTCATCCGCATGCCTTTTTCGATGCAGATACGTTCGATTTCGGAAAGGTCGCCTTTTCCTTGCGATTTCACGGGAGATACAGCCATGCCGTCACGATTCCTGCCGTCCTGCCGCGAAATTATCGCATCGACACCAAATTGTCACTGCGATGTTGTTTGACGAACACCGATTTCGCCATCGAGACGCTACGAATATCCGGTGAATCGGCGAACGCAAAATTTATTATCGAGCGCCCTCCGCGCGACCTTGCGCGAACGCCCGCCGCTCCCAATCTAATCGCCGGGCCGGAATTCGACTCGAATTTGCCGACCTAACCCTGATTGGAGAAAACCATGTCAGCTCGCGCATTTTCAGTTGCGGCGGGATCGCTCGCCCTTGCGTCAATGTTGGCCCACGGCGGCGCGGCTCAGGCCGCCGAATTTTACAAAGGAAAAACGGTAGTGGTGCAGGTCCCGTCGGGTTCCGGCGGCACGTTTCACGTCTATTGCCAGATTGTCGCCGGACAGATCGGCAAGCACATTCCCGGCAAGCCGAAAGTCATCATTCAGAACCTGCCGGGCGCCGGCGGGGCCAAGTCGGCTTCCTACATGATGAATGCGGCGCCGAAGAACGGATCCTACATCGCCATGGTGGCGCCGGGCGTCATCACCGACCCGCTGATCCGGAAACATAAATACGACGCCCGGAAATTCTCCTGGCTCGGATCGGTCGCGGCGCGCCCCTTCACGATCGCCATGTGGCATACCGCGCCCTTCAAGACCATCGACGACCTGAAAAAAGCGCAAAGCACGCTCGGCACCAGCGGCGTTGCCTCGTCGGGCTACATCATCCCCGCCTTCGTCAACGCCGTCCTCGGCACAAAGATGAAGGTCATTACGGGATACAAGAGCGGCGGCGAGACCAACCTCGCCATCGAACGCGGCGAAATCCAGGGGCGGGGCAATTTCTATTCCGGCTTCACCGGCGTCCGTCCGGACTGGATCAAGGACAAGAAGCTGACCTTCATGCTGGGAATCGGCCCACGTCATCCGGAACTCAAGGACGTGCCCCATCTGCGGGACCTGCTGACGCCCGGATCGGTCGAAGCCAAGATGTACGATCTGATCGAGGTCAACTTCAATGTCGGCCAGGCCTTTTTCGCGCCTCCCGGCACGAGAAACGACAACCTCACAATCCTGCGCGAGGCGTTCGCGGCGATGCTCAAGGATCCGGAACTCGTGAAGGATATCGAAAAGCGGCGGGTGGAATATCATCCGCAGGGATACCAGGAAGTCGAAAAGCAGGTCGATGCCGCGTTCAAATCGGCCGAGCCTGAAGTGGTCAACCGGCTGAAGGATGTCATGCTCGGTAAAAAGAAGGGCTGATCGAGCCGTTCTTTCATCGCCCGCCGGCTTTCACCGCCGGCGGGCGGTCTCCTGTGGTCCGATTTTGACGGAATGTTGCAATTCCGTATGGTGCGCCTCTGAACTCACCGGAGCGCCCCCATGACCATCGTCATCACCGACGACGACGTAAAAAACCTCCTCTCCATGGAGGAATGCATCGAGGCGATGCGGACCGCCTTTGCGGACCTTGCAGACGGCAAGGCGGCAAGCCTGCCCCGCATGCGATATGCGGTCGACACAGAAGACCCGTCGAAGCGCTATCTCGCCAATATCCAGGCCGGGGCGGTACCGAGCTATGGCGTCGCCTGCGTCAGGGCCGGGTCGCGTTTCATGCAGTTCGAGGAAACCGATGGCGTGCGCCGGGTCCTTCACAATGTGGGCGCAAAGAATTGGACAATCATCATTCTGTACGAACTCGCCACTGCAGAGCCAGTGGCCTTCATTCATGAGACCCATATCGGAGAAATCCGGGTCGGCGCGACCACGGGCGTAGCCGTCGATCATTGCGCCCGCGGGAATTCGAAAACGCTCGGCCTGTTCGGATCTGGTAACCAGGCCGGCCCCATTCTCGATGCGGTCTGCGCCGTCCGCCCGATCGAACGGGTAGCGGTCTACAGCCCGACGGAGGCGAACCGCCTCGCCTTCGCCGAACGATACGCCCGTCAGGGGCTGGAAGTCGTAGCCGTCGACACCCCCCGGGCGGCGGTGGACGGCGCCGATATCGTCTGTTGCGCCACCAACGCGGCCACGCCGGTGTTCGATGGCGACTGGCTGGCGCCGGGCCAGACGGTGGTCTCCATCGTCAATTCCGACGTCACCGGCAGACGCACCGAGACCGACAAAACGGTCTTCGCCCGCGCCGCCCGGATCGTGATCAATGACTGGGACAGCGTTTACGCCAACGAGCAGGTCGAACTGCTGGAAGCGCTCGAAGACGGGCGCATCGACAAGTCCGACGTGCATCTTCTGGGCGACGTCATCACCGGCCGCGCGCCGGCCCGCCGGTCGGACGACGAAATCGTCTACTACAAGAACAATACCGGCCTCGGCATGCAGTTCGCCGCCGCCGGCGCCATCGTCTGGCGGAAAATGAAGGACCGGGACACGCCCTACGTCATCCCGACCGAATGGCTCGGAAGCGACACCGGCAACTGAGACCGCCGTCCCTTGTCAATTGTCCGACGACACGGCTTACTTGCCGTCGAGCCGACGAACGGAGTACGGAGCGACAGAAATGAAACTGGCAGCCGGCATTGTGCCGTCGCCCCTGCTGAAACGGCAGTCGGTCCTGATCGGCGATGACAGCGGCGTCTGGGCGCCCATGGGCGCGACGCTGGAACGGGCAGGGATCGTCGCGCCGCCGGATTGCGCGCGCACCCTCCCCGCGGCCATCGCGCTGCTGGCCGACATGAATTCCGCCTCCCGGCGCAGACTCGAAAGCGCTATCGCCGTCACTGCCTTCGAGAAAGGCGCGACACCGTCCTTCACCCGTCCGGTCGACGACCGCGCAAAGGTGATGGTCGTCGGCGGCTGGAACCCGGTGAGCCGCCCCGACCTTGAGCTCGACCACGTGACGCCGCATGTCATGGCGCGCTGGATGGATGCCGAAGATTTCCGTCGCCCGCCGATTACGGTCTTCAAGAAGTTCCCGTCGGCCATCGCCGATCCCGATTCGGTACTGGCGCTGCCGCGTATCGATCTCGTTCAGGGCGCGCCGAGCGAAGGCCCGTTCGACGCCGACGCGGCGCTCGCCGTCGTCATCGGCAGGCCCGCTTTGCGCGTCACCGTGAAGAATGCCCTGCGTCACGTTTTCGGCCTCAGCCTTATGCTCGACGTCTGGAACGACGAAATCTTTCTCGAAGAATCCCGGGTCAGGCGCGGCATGCTGTCGAAGAATCTCAGCGATCTGACACCGCTCGGTCCCTGGATCGAAATGCTCGATGCGGCGTCCATCGACGACGGGCTTGAAATCACCCTGCGGATCGGCCGCAAGATGCGACAACGTTTCAATGTCGGCGATTTCGCCTATCGCATCGCCGAAGTAATTTCGTTCTGTTCATCGGTCGGGCTTGAGCCGGGCGACGTGATCGCCTTCGGCGCGCGCATCGCCCGCGGGACCGGCAAGGGCCCGCTTGATACGCCGACGCGGATCCGGCCGGACGACCGGATCGAGATCTCCGCAGCGGGTCTCGGGACGCTGCGCTGCACCGTCACGTCAAACCGCTGAGGACCGGCAACATGCGCTTTCTGACATTCGAACCTGTGCCGGGCGTTACCCGGTTCGGCCTCATCAGCGGGGCCGGGAGAATCATCGATCTTGAGGGCGCGTTCGCCGCCGTGCTGGCGCGAGACATTCCGACAGAGCGCGCCTGCGAGCTCGCCTCCCGGATGGCGCCGCCCGACGCGCTCGCCTTTATCGAGGGCGGCGCCATCTGTCTCGACGCGGCGCGAAAGGTCATCGACGCGGTCGAAGACGCCGCGGCGCGAAACGCGCCCCTGACGGGTCCGCGCGGCGAGACCATCGACTTCGCCGAAGATGCGGTCACAATCTGCGCGCCGCTCGCCAACCCGCGCAATTTCATCGCATCGGGCAAGAATTTCGACAATCACCTGACCGAGATGCAGCAGTCCAACCGGCCCGTCGCACCGCGCATCCCGAGCGGACACCCGCAATACCCGTGCGCCATCGTCGGTCCGGGCGAGACCGTGGCCTACCCGAAGGAAACCAGAAAACTCGATTACGAGGTCGAGATGGCGATGATCATCGGCCGGCGCGCGCGGAACGTATCGCGTGAGGATGCGCTCGATTACGTCTTCGGTTTCACCGTCTATAACGACCTGTCGGCGCGCGACATGGGCGAGCAGGAATGGGGCGTACCGATGATGCAGAAGAACCTGCCCGGATTTTCCCCGATGGGCCCCTGCATCGTCACGCGGGACGAGCTGGACGACCTGGAATCGATCGGACTGCGCTCATACGTAAACGGCGAACTGCGTCAGTCGAGTTCCATCGCCCACATGCGGTTCAAGATTGCCGACCAGATATCTTTCTGGTCGCAGATCGGGCTCGAACCGGGCGATATCATCACGACCGGAACTCCCGGCGGCGTGGCCGCCGGGCGCGGCAACGACGAAGAGCCGTGGTGGCTCAACCCCGGCGATGTAGTGGATTGCGTGGTCGACCGGGTCGGAACGCTCCGGACCGTTATCGGATAGCTCCCGCTAGCGCGTCCGTGCCCCGCTCGCGATTTCCTTCCGGATCGCACCGAAATTAACCTGAATCAATCCCGTCCTTCGCGGGAAACCATACAGTTAGACATCTAAGTAATTTCCTGAACTTCTATTCAGTCGGGAGGAAAACACGATGTCGCAGAAAGCCATCTTTATCGACAAGACAGGAACGATTGAACCGCAGCCGGAATTGTGGGAGCCGGCAATCATCAAGGGCACCGACTTCGCTGCGGAGATCGACCGGCTGTCCAAGCTGCCCGCCCCGAACAACGGTCGCCGCATGTCATGGATCGTGCATCCGGATTCGAAGAAGGCCGGTCTTGGCCTCGGGCTTGCGCCCGGTGTGCGGCCGATCCTGGAGGTCCTTAATCCGGGCGAGCAGACCAGGCCGATCCGCCACAACTCGACCCAGGTCAATTTCTGCATCAAGGGCAGCGGACACTCTGTCGTCGGCGGAAAGCGGATCGATTTCGAGCAGTACGACATATGGAATTTTCCGTCGATGCAGACCTATGTCCACGTCAACGACACCGACGAAATCCAGGCGCGCATCAGCTACAGCAACGCGGCGCTTCTGGAAAAGATGAACGTTCATATCGTCGAGGAAGACCCGCCGGCCGACCTGCATGAAGTCGGGCAACCCACAGACGACGCGCCGGATCCGAAGAAACAGAGTCCTTACGGCACGTTCCAGCTTACCGACGACGGCGCGTGGCTGATGCCGTATGAAATCCTGGTCGCGCCGGATTCGGTCGAGTCCAAAGCCCTTCACTGGCCGTGGAAGAAGGTCAAGGCAGAGCTCGACAAGCTGGCAGCGCTGGGCTCCAACTACGATGGACGCCGGCTGTACCTGCTGTGGAACCCGATGACGGGCCGCACCAACGGCACGACGCCCAACTTCTTCGCCACCATCACCATCCGGCCGCCCGGAATCGTCGACAAGCCGCACCGGCACGTGTCGGCCGCGATGAACTACATCTTCGGCGGCAAGGGCGAGTCCGCTGTGAACGGCAAGATGTACGAATGGGAATCCGGCGACCTGCTGCTGACCGCGCCGGGCTGGGCGGTGCACAGCCATGCCTCGACGGGCGACGAGCCGGTCTACGAGCTGACCATTCAGGACCAGCCGCTCAACATCGTCATGGAGTCCCTGCTGTGGCAGGAAGACATGCAGAAACCGTGGCACGTGCTGGGCGCGGAAAGCGGTTTCGACACCAACCGCAAAGCGGTTGCCGGCTGACGGACCGGAAACAGGGAGGAACCAGCCATGGCGACCGCGATGACACGCGACGACATGTCGGCCCGCTACGTGACCGACGAAATGCGCAAAGCAGCGGAAAAGGTACCGGAGTTCATCGTATCCTGCGACGGACATGTCGATGAACCGCCGGACATGTTCAAGGAACTGCCGCAGGAGATTCAGGACAACATCAAGCGTCCCAAAATTATGCTCGACGAACGCCCCAAGGGCGGCGTTGACCCTGCGGTACGGATCGAAGACATGGATCTCGACGGCGTAGCCGCCGAGGTCCTGTACCCGACATTCGTTCTAGGGCTGTTTTCTCAGGAGCAGCGTGAGCAGGAAGCAGCTTTTCGGGTATATAACGACTGGATAGCGGATTTCTGCAAGCACGACCCGAACCGGCTGTTCGCCATCCCCTGCATCCCTACATACGATATCGATTTTGCGATCAAGGAGATGCAACGGTGCAACGACATGGGCATGCTTGGGTCGCTAGTGTGGCAGGTTCCACACCCCGACCTGCCGCTGACATCTGACCATTACGAACGATTCTGGGCAGCGGCCGCGGAGATCGGCCTGCCGGTTCATTTCCATATCCTGACCGGCTTCAACTATTTCCGCTTCAAGCGCGAAGGGCTCGACAAGGTGCGCGGTTCGGTCAACACAAAGACACATGACATCTACACCACGGTGTACGACCTTATCTGGTCGGGCGTATTCGACCGCCACCCCAAGCTAAAGGCCGTGATCGTCGAGGGCGAGATTGGATGGGCTCCGTTCCTGCTCCAGCAGTACGATTACTACTTCCGTCGCTTCACCAAGCCCGGCCATCCCAGCGGCGATTTCGCGATCACTCGTCTTCCCAGCGAAATCTTCGACGAACATATGTGGCTGACCTTCATGGACGACGAGGTCGGCGGCAAGATGCTGCAGCACTGGGGAGACAGGAAATGCATGTGGTCGAGTGACTACCAGCACCCCAACATGACCTGGCCCAATTCACGCGCCTTTATCGCGCGCCAGCTGGGCGATCTCGATCCCGAGAAACAGAAGAACGTACTGAGCCGGAACTGCATCGATCTGTACGGGCTCAATATCAAGGTCTGAAGCCTTTGCCTCCTCCTGTCGACGCCGGCGGATGACAATCCCGCCGCCGGCGTTTTTTCGCCGACCGCCCCGGCATGCGCGGCTTCCCCGGATTCAGTGCGGATCGACGACAGGCGTTCCCATGGCCGCCGGCGCTTCCGCGGGCGGCGTCGCATATGTCGCAAAGCTCTCGGGCAGCTTGGCGCCCCAGTAGACGCCCCCCTCCCTGTTCTCCTCGTTCCATATGACGGGCTCGAAATCGGGAGCGAACACCATGAACCCGCTATTGTAGATCTCGATCCGGTTTCCGCCGGGCTCGTAGGAATAGAGATAGAATGCCTGCGAGTTGTTGTGCTTCGACGGGCCGGCTTCGATGAAAATGTCGTTTTCGCGAAAGATATCGGCAGCGCGCAGCACGTCTTCGCGATTGTCCACCCACAGGGAAAAATGATGCAGACGGCCGTTGAGGCCGGCCGAATCGCGGACATAAGCCAGTTCATGATGCACCGGCGTGGAGCTGAGCCAGGAACCGATCACTACCGTCCCTTCTTCAAACCGGATCTGTTCGCGCAGCTGAAGGCCGAGGACCTCTTCGACGAACGCCCGGTTGGACGGCACCTCCTTTGCAAGCAGGGCGACATGATCGGACCGCCTGACGCCGATGCCGCGCCCGGTATATCTCATGGGCTGGTTGCGGAGCGCCGACGCCATGTCCGGCGCTGCGACATACCTGTTCTCTTCATAGAAGATTTCCATCGCGTGCCCGTCGGGATCGGTAAAGCGGTATGTCGGGCCCCGGTCGAAATTATCGTTGCACCAGCCAAGACCGAGACCCGTCTCTTCTATGGCCGCAACCCGGCGCTGCAACGCAGCCTCGCTGACCGCACGCCAGCCGATACGCCCGATCCCCGAGCGGTCGGAAGCGGTGACGCGCAGCGTCCAGACGGCGTAATCGCCCCATCCTCTGAGAAAAATCGAGTCTCCTTCGCGCCTGGCGATTTCCATACCCAGAAGACCGGTGAAATAATCTTCGGTCGCTTCCGGTCTGGGGGTGAGCAGTTCCGCGTATCCGAAATGAGCGATATCGCGGATGGGTTCCTTTGGTCTGGCCATTTCGTCAGCGTCTCCCGCAAACCGATTCTCTGCTAACCTAGTGCGCGTAAATGCCCGGCGTCTTGATACAGATTAAAGCCCGACAGGAACCGCCAACATAATGAGTTATGAGCCAGAAGACGCCGACCGACCCCGGTTACAGGACAGAAACGCGTGACCGACATTCGCAAAACAAGGGATATCGAAGCTCTCCTTGCGGAGTCGCAAGGGCGATATCAGTCCCTGATGGACAATTGCGTCGACGGCATCATCGTCATCGAGGAGGGCGGCAGAATTCTCGAGTTCAGCCGAGCGGCGGAGGAGATATTCGGATACCGCCAGGAGGAGGTGATCGGGCGCAACGTATCGCTCCTCATGCCGGAACCGGACCGTTCGAATCACGATCATTATATCAATCGGTACCGGGAAACCGGACGCGGTCAGATCATCGGAATCGGACGGGAAGTCGTCGGGCTTCGTAAGGGAGGGGCGGAGTTTCCCATGGATCTTTCCGTCGGCCAGATGTCGAACGGCAGCGACAGCAGGTTCATAGGCATCGTACGCGACGTATCTGCGAGACAGACGGCCCAGCAGCAATTACGGCAGGCGTCGAAAATGGAGGCGGTGGGGCAGCTCACGGGCGGGATCGCACACGATTTCAACAATCTGCTCGCCATCCTGAAGATGGATCTGGAAATTCTCGAGTCGCTGTGCAGCGAACAGGAGGACGCCCTCGAACTGGTCAGGGAGGCCCAGGACGTAACGGGAACCGCCGCCGACCTGACGCAACGGCTCCTGGCATTTTCCCGGAGACAGGCCCTGTCTCCAACGACAGTGCAGCCCAACGAGCTGATCGGTTCCTTGATCGGCCTGTTGCGCCGCACCCTGGGCGAAGCGATATCGATCGATACCGTATTTGCATCGAATGTCAGGCCCATCCTCGTCGACAGCAGCCAGCTTGAAAGCGCCCTCCTGAATCTGGCCGTCAACGCGAGGGATGCGGTGCCGAATGGCGGCCGCCTGCTCATCGCCGTTTCGGGAACGCGGATAGAAGCCGGCGAGCGGTTCGCCGGCGAAGACTCCCTCTCTCCGGGCGATTATGTATCGATCAGCGTGGCGGACAGCGGAGCCGGCATACCGCGGGAAAACATGGCACGCGTTTTCGAACCGTTTTTCACCACCAAGGAAGGCGGTCACGGCACCGGGCTCGGGCTCAGCATGGTGTACGGGTTCGTTCGTCAGTCGGGTGGCGCGATTTCGATTTCGAGCGCGCCTGATGAAGGAACGGAGATCCGGCTGCTGTTCCCTGTCGCCGACACCAGCGCTCCTGCTTCCGACGGCGATCGCGCCACGGCGGCGAACGTCGCCGGCCTGACGATCCTTCTGGTGGAAGATCACCGGAAGCTGAGAATGCGGACAGCCCAGGTCATTCGCCAGATGGGTCATTCCGTGTCGGAAGCCGCCAACGGCGAGGAAGCGAGGGTTCTTCTGAATTCGCCGGAGAATGCCTTCGATCTCGTACTTTCGGACATCGTCATGCCGGGTTCGGTCGACGGCATCGAAATATCCGAAATCGCCGCGGGGATGGAGCCCCCCCCGCGGGTCATTCTCATGACCGGCTATTCCGGGCGCCTGATGGACCTGCCGCCGGGGAAAGCCGATGCAATCCTCGGAAAACCATTCAGCCGGGACGAGCTGGCCCGGGCGATAGCCGACGCGCTTGGCGGTTAGAGATCGATCACCTCTGCCGCAAACAGGTAGCCGACGCCGCGCACCGTCTTGATCTTCTCCGGCCGCCTCGGATCGTCGCCGAGCTTCCTTCGTAAATGGCTGATATGAAGATCGATGCTCCTGTCGAAGGGCGACCATTCCCGGTCGGCGACAGCATCCAGCAGCCTGTCGCGATCAAGAGCGCGTCCGGGATTCTCGAGAAACTCCTGCAGCAGATTGAACTCGGCGCCTGTGAGTTCGACCGTTTCCCCGTCAGGGCTCTTCACCTCTCGCCGCCCGAAATCGACAACCCAGCCCGCGAATTCCTTGCTGTCCGACGAACCGGGTCCGTTTTCTGCCGCGCGTGCCGACGACCGGCGGCGCAGAACGCTTCTTATTCTGGCAAGCAGTTCGCGAAGATCGAACGGCTTGCCCAGATAATCGTCGGCGCCCATCTCAAGTCCCACGATCCTGTCGATGGTATCTCCCTGGCCGGTCAGAATCAGAATTCCCGCGTCGCAAGCCGACCGCAAATGCCGGGTAAGGGACAGACCGTCCTCACCCGGCATCAGGAGGTCGAGCACGACAAGGTCGGGCGTCTTCGAACCGAGCCGGGCGCGCAGTTCCTGGCCGCCGGAAAAAGCCTCGGCCTCGAACCCCTGCGCGGACAGATATTTCGCCAGCCGATTCCTGAGCGTTGCGTCGTCATCGACGACAAAGATCGTCTGAGTCATATCCGCCAATTCCGTTTCGTCCCGTAGCCGGCCTTACATTTCTTTACAAATACGCCGTTACGGCACATCAGCCCCTTACATTCGTCTACTAGCCTGACGGCTCCAGCTAAGGGGAGCCGAAAAATGAGCGTCATCCGAATTCTACCGAAAACCGGAAGACACACTAGCATTCAGCCTGGCCCGCATTTTGAGGACGTCAGCGCCTTACAATCGCCGGGACTGACGCTCTCCGACAAGTTTCCCGCCGAGACACATTCGGTACCGGCGCGAACCCAGATCGTCCGCGAGGGAGACGATGCAAAGGCGCTGATCGTTGTTCGCAGCGGCTGGGCGATGCAGTACCGCATCCTGGAGGACGGCCGCCGCCAGATTTTCCAGTTCGGTCTGCCAGGAGACATGCTGGGATACCGTAACGGGGCGGACCGACCGGCTACATTTGCGATCGAGGCGGTCACGCCTTGCGAGTACGTCGCCATACCGCTCGAAATCGTGAGCCGGATAATGCGCCAGGGCGGTCGCGACGCCCTGCGGCTCTTCGAAGGACTCGGCGGTTCGCTCGAATCCGCTTTCGACGCCCTCACCGACGCCAGCCGCAGAACCGCGCTTGAAGCCGTCGCCAATTTCATCTGGCGGATGAGCCGCAGACTGCCCCAGTCCGACAAAATGGAATTCCCCGTCAACCAGGAGCAGATCGGCGACCATCTTGGTCTGACAGCCATTCACGTCTGCCGAACCCTCTGCAAGCTCAGATCGATGGGCGTGCTTTCGCTGAGTCGCGGCCAGCTATCGGTCGCCGACCCCGATGCGCTCGCAGAGATCGGCGGCGTCGAAGACAACAGCCCGGACCGGTGGTCCGAGGCAATCTAGGCGCTTCGCGTGACAGGTTACAGATGACGATGAAATTCATCCGCATGGAACCGGCCGGGAACCCGGAGAGTCCCGACGACGATTCGGATGACGAAAAGGCCTTTGCCTTCGAACGCGACGTCTTTGCGGTCGGCGAATTTCTTACCGTGGTCGATACCACGGGTCTGGAGCACGCCTACCGGATCGCCCCGGCGGATCGCCCGCCGGGCATATAGGAAACAGGAGACCCGCCATGCCTCTGGTCGATATTCTCGTGCATGTGAATTCCGATGCCGGGTGCGAAAGCCGTATCGAAGCGGCCTGTACGCTCGCCGTGAGCCATGGCGCTCACGTTACCGGGCTTTTCGTTCTCCCCGAGATCATCGTCCCCTACCTGGCCGAGGGAGCTTTTATCTCGGAAGACCTGTGGAAAACCCAGAACGAGAATGCCGCCCGGCGCTGCGAATCCGCGAAGACGCTATTTGAGACCGTCTGCAACAGGACGGGAACGCAGGCCGAATGGCGCCAGGAACAGGGCCCTGCATCGGGAACGATCATCAGGCATACCCGGTACTCCGATATCGTCATCGTGGACAGGGGGAACGAAACCGGGCCGGTTGAGTCGCTCAACATGAGCATCGCGGCCGATGTCATCATGGATTCAGGGCGTCCCGTACTTGTAAAACCCGAAACCTCTCCCGGCGATCGCCCGCTCAGCGAAATTGTCCTTTGCTGGAACACCAGCCGGGAGGCCGTGCGCGCCATAACCGATTCGATGCCTCTGCTGGCATCGGCGGATAGGGTCACCGTTCTCTCCGTCAACCCCGACACCTGGTCGGGAGGCGACCACGGTGAAATCCCGGGAGCGGACATTGGACGTTTTCTCGCCCGTCACGGAATCAAAGTCGAAACGGCGACCAGCTCAGGCAAGGGCGACGTCGGCCAAATCATCCTGTCTCGCGCCAGGGAAATCGGCGCGGACCTGATCGTTTGCGGCGGTTACGGCCACAGCCGCACGCGCGAATGGGTTCTCGGCGGCGTCACCGACACGCTTCTGACCGAAACGACGATCCCGGTCTTGATGTCGCATTGAATCGAAGCCGGCCAAGACAACCGGAAAGCCCTCCCCGATTCCGGAGAGGGCTTTTCCGCGGGACGACAACCGGTTCGATCGATCTCAGAAATAGGTCTCGACGTGTAACCGTCCCTCGTGACGCATGTCCTCCATCAGCGAGGGCCAGAACATGTCATGGCTTTCGCATATGTCGCTCAGGGCCTTCTGGACGCCATCCTCCATCCGCTTGTGGCCGCAGATATAGATATGGGTGTCAGGATCGGCCAGAAGCGCGGCGATATCCCTGGCGCGGGCGCGCATCCGGTCCTGCACATAGGATTTTTCGCGCCCTTCTTCCCGCGAAAACGCCAGTTCCACGTCGATCAGGCTTTTCGACAGCTTCATGAGCGGGCCGAAATACGGTAATTCGCTTTTCCGGCGAGCGCCGAAGAAAAGATGCATGGAGCCTTTCATGCCGCGAACCTTCTTCCGCCGCCGCCGTTCGGTCATGGCGCGAAAAGGCGCAGACCCGGTACCGGTACAGATCATCAGCAACCGCGTGTTGGGATCGTCCGGCATCAGGAAGGTGGAGCCGAACGGCCCTGTAATTCGTACCTCCTCGCCGCGCTCCAGATCGCAAAGATAGTTCGAAGCGACGCCATGAACAGGATTACCCTCGGCGTCTTCGACGATCCTCTTCACCGTCAGCGCGATGTTGTTGAAACCCGGACGCTCGCCATCGCGCGGGCTCGCCACCGAATACAGCCGGACATGATGCGGCCTGCCCTGCTCGTCCGTTCCGGGCGGCAGGACCCCGATCGACTGGCCCTCAAGCACCGGGAACACCGTCCGACCGAGGTCCAGTACGATATGCCGTATGTCGACATCCGAGTCGTCCGCCGTGAGGCGAAGATTTCCGGCAACTGTCGCAACACAGGGACGCTCCGGGCTGTAAAGCCCGACATAGGGATGGGCGGCGGAAAACGGCGGCAGTTCCCTGCCGCCCGCGCCTTCGCGGGCGATTTCGGTTATGCGCGCCACCTCGTCCGGCAGAGCCGGCGCCTCCGCCTGAGGCGCGAGTTCCTGGTCTTCCGGCAGCGAGTCCCAGCCCAGCTGTTCTTCGACCGACCATGGCAGCGTCACCATCCGGAAACTGTCGATGGCGCCGGTGGGGCACTGCAGAAGACAGTCGCCGGCCCGGCTACACTTGTCGAAATCGATGACGTAATTGTCAGCGTTATGGGTTATCGCGTCGTCCGGACAGGCCTCCTGGCAGGTATTGCACCTGATGCAGATTTCCGGATCGATCAGATGTTGCCGTACAAGCGCCATGTCGTTTCCCCTGAGAGGTTCAATTGAAACGGACATACTCGAACTCAGGCGGCTGGTTATTGATGCCGCGCGCCGGCGGAGCGATCCAGGACGCCATTTTTCCCGGCTCGCTCACCCGCTGCATCAGGGACTGCACGAAGGCATGGTCGTCTTCCGACGGCAGCCAGCCGGTACGGCCCTTGGTCCAGTCCGATTCGGAGATGACCCTGCCGTCCGGCGAGATGTGCGCCTGCGAAAACGTGCCAATTTTCCGATGGAAGCATTTATGCGCGAGCTGCAGCCGGAAATCGGTCTCGCCCCGTTCCAGAATCCTGTTCCACCGCTGTACGCCCGCGTTGCAGTCTTCGTAGTAATCGTCGCGCAGCCGCTCATTGAGCGCAGTCAGGGCAGGCACTTCCACATCGACGATGCTGTTGTCGTTCAGGTCGGGGATGGCATAGGTGGATTCGCCCAGCTGGTGATCGTCCTCGATCTTTGTTTCCTCGAACCTCCCCTTCAGCCCTTCGGTATAGGCGTTTGCGGCGTTCGTCGAGATTTCGGACCCGTAAAGATCGAGCGTCACGCTGAAATGAAAGTTGAGGTATTTCTGAATCGTTTGCAGGTCGATCGCCCCAGCCGCACGGATGCGTTCCGGATCGTCGGTGCGGAGTTCCTTCATAACCTCGCAGGTGCGCTGCAGGACACGACCGATGCCGCTTTCGCCGACGAACAGGTGGTGCGCCTCCTCGGTCAGCATGAACTTGCAGGAGCGAGACAGCGGGTCGAACCCGGATTCGGCCAGCGCGGCAAGCTGATACTTGCCGTCCCGATCTGTCAGGAAGGTGAACATGAAAAAGGACAGCCAGTCGGGCGTCTTTTCATTGAAGGCCCCCAGGATGCGCGGGTGGTCCGCATCGCCCGAGCGGCGTTCCAGCATGGCGTCCGCTTCCTCTCGTCCGTCCCTGCCGAAATAATTGTGCAGCAGATAGACCATCGCCCAAAGATGGCGGCCTTCCTCAACATTGACCTGGAACAGATTGCGCAGGTCGTAAAGCGACGGGCAGGTCTGCCCCAGATGTTTCTGCTGTTCGACCGAGGCGGGTTCCGTATCGCCCTGCGTCACGATTATGCGGCGAAGCGCCGAACGGTATTCGCCGGGAACATCCTGCCAGGCCGGCTCTCCCTTGTGATCGCCGAAATTGACCTTGCGGTCCTCTTCCGGCGGGGTGAGAAAAACGCCCCAGCGATAGTCCGGCATCTTGACGTACCCGAACCGGGCCCATCCCTTGGGATCGACGCTGACCGCAGTGCGCAGATAGACATCCAGATCGGCGGATTCTTCCGGGCCGGTTTCCTTCCATCATTTGAGGTATTCGGGCTGCCAGGCCTCGAGCGCCCGCTGAAGCCGGCGGTTCTCACCGAGATCGACGTTGTTCGGGATGCGTTCGTTGTAGTTGATGGCCATGGCGAATTCCTCCTCGGTCAAGGCGTCCTGTACGCCTACTGAAAGCTAGGACAGCCAGGCATTGACCCGCCTTGATCCAGATCAATCGAGCGGACGCGGGCGTCGGCATCCCGGTTGTTTTCCCGGGAAAACCGGACCATGGCCGGACGAACCGGCATCTACCGTGTATGCGGCTCAGGCGCGGTGGGATACACTGCCGCGAAATCAGATTTGGGATGCCCCCTGACAGAACGACCCGGGAGACGACAGATGGCGACAGTGACGAAAGCAACGGCGGAATTCGACTTTGAAAAGTTCCGGTTGCGGAAATTCGTCGACCGCCTGATCGAAATCGACGAGGTGGAAATCCGCGAGGAATCCGTGCCGTTGACGGCGGTGAGCGGCATGATCGAGGACACGGAAAAGGCGGTCCTGTTCAAAAAGGTCGGGCCGGAAAACATCGAGATGATCGCCAAGGCCGCCGCTGGGCGAGAGCGCATCTGCGCCGCGTTCGAAACGACCCGCGACCGGCTCTACGACGAATTCCAGAACCGGCTCGCCAACCCCAAGGGGGTCGTCGAAATCCCAGGCGACGAAGCGCCGGTGCACGCGGTAAAGATCACCGGCGACGACATCGACCTGACGCGCCTTCCCTTCTACCCGCATCACGAGTTCGACGGCAGCGCCTATATCAGCGCCGGCATCGACTATGTGCGCGATCCGGCGACCGGACGGACCAATGTCGGCAGCCGCCGGCTGTCGCTGCGCAACCGCTATCAGACCGGAACCAACGTCACCGCGCCGTCCGACCTGAAGAAGATTTATCAGGCCTGCGTAGCGCGCGGCGAAAGACTGCCCATTACCTTTACGGTCGGAAACCATCCGCTCGATTTTTACGCGGCAACCACGCGTCTGCCCGGCGACGAGCTGAATTTGATCCCGACGATGAGGGGCGAGACTGCGCCGGTCATGAAATGCCTGACCAACGATCTGCTGGTGCCCGCAGATGTCGAGATGACGCTCGAGGGCTATCTCGACGAGCGCGGTTACGTGGAGCCTGAAGGCCCCTACGGCGAATATATGGGCTATTACGGCGCGATCCATCTCGATCCGGTGTTCACCTGCACTGCGATCACGATGCGGAAGGACGTGCTGCACCAGACCTTGCAGCACGGATCGGCCTTCGTGCTGGACCAGTGCGACTCCGCGTCGATGACAGCGATGCGGGTCGAAGCCGACGCGCTCAAGATCCTGCGCTCGACGGTCCGCGCGCCGGTCGACGCCTACCTGCGGGAGACCTCCGGCGGCGGCGGCGGCCTGCGGATTTCGATCAACCAGCAATTCTTCGGAGAAGCGCGCAACGCAATCATTGCCCTGTTCGGCGGGATCCGGCGCCTCAAGCATATCTGGGTCTTCGACGAGGACATCGACATCCGCGACGACCGGCAGGTGGAATGGGCGTTCGGCACGCGGTTCCAGGCGGATCAGGACATCGTGATGATCACCGGCATCATGGGGCAGACGATGGACCCTTCGCTGCAGGGACGCCGCACCGGCGCCAAGGCCGGGTTCGACTGCACCATCCCGTTCCCGCGCGGCAGTGCCGTAACGCTGACGCGGTGCGCGGCCGCCAGATTCACGGGCGGCCCGGCCCGTTTCCAGACGGTCGAACAGGCCCTTGAGTCCGAGCCCATGTTCTACGCCCACCTAGTCGAGGCCATCGGCAGCGAGGACGGTCGCGACGTGGCCTGCGCGCTGGATGAGTTAAGGGACAAGGGCCGGCTGGGGCGCGACAAGGACGGGCGCTATCACCTGGCCGAAGCAGAGCCCGGCCGGACGGGGATCGTCGGCGAGCTCTATCACGACCCCAATTCGGGGACATGAGTCAGCAATTCAATCAGTAATAATCCCGCATCTGGGCGAGTTCGTATTCCGCGTCGAGCGCATTTTCCGCCTTGCGGAGGGCCTGCCAGATATCCTGCCAGGCTTCAAAATCCCGTTTCTGCTTCTCGCGCGCGGCCAGCATGTCCGGAGTCAGCGCCCTCCGGGCGCGCGACGGGGCGACAAAGGTCTGCCCTTCCCTGATACCCAGTTCCGTAAGGGTCTTGCGGATCTGGCGAAACTGGTTTTTCTGGGCGCGATAATCGACAGCGCCCAACGATGCATGAACCGTCCTCACCGCACCGTTGAAGGAAATTCGAAGAGACCTCCGGCCGTCCTTCTCCTCCCCGTCCTCGACGCCTTCGACAGAACGAATCTGGTCAAAGACTCTGTTGAACCACTGATTTTGCGTCGCGCTGGCGGACATACCAAGAAAACCTGTCTCAAACCCGCATAAAACCGGGGCGTCCAAAGGACGCCGTCTCCACCGTAGCCGACAAGCCATTGCTTTCAAGATGTAATTTTCGCGAAAGGCCCGCGAGGCGGGTTTGACGGCGCGTACGGGCCGCCTGAACGGTCGACCGGGGCCGCCGCCGGGCCAGCCGCTTCAGGATCCGGGTCGAGTACGTTTCCCGGCTTTCAGCCTCTGGCCCACCGGCGATAGGCGTTCTCGGTTTCCCGAAGGGCCGCATCAAGCGCCGACCTGTCCGGAGCGGAAGATCGCTGGATCCTTCTATATTCTTCCCTGGACTTTATGACGGCGGTCCACAAAGCAGCGCGACGAAGCGGGGCGCCCTTGTCGTTCCCGACACTCGACGGATGATCGGGAAGGTGATGCACGTAATCGGCCAGAATCTTGCGGAGAGAAGCAGCAATGTCGCCTTCGCCGATCGAGTAGGCGACGTAGAACGCATCGAGTATTTTATCGCTTAGACCGGCAGGCGCCGTCGAGGTCCACCCGTCGTCGGTATCGATTGCGGCCAGTTCCATCGCGCAATCAGCGATCTCGTCGCTGTCCCAAAGCTTCGCCGAATTGGAAAAATCTAGATCAAAGCAGTTATGAATGCGTGAATCGGCCCAAAGACGGCAGGCGAACGGCACGCCGAATTCTTCGAGCGCCGTGACGGAAGACTCCGTCAACGGCGACAGGCCGCAAATGCGGAACTCGTAGCCGTTCGACGGCAAAAGGGATTCGGGCAGGTTGCCAGGCGTGCTCCCGAACAGGGCGTGGCTCCTGACAATCAGCTTGGTCCGGTCGGGAACCCGTGTCTGAAAAGTTATGTTCTGACCGGGGGCAATCCTGGGATGCGGCATGCCGTCACGGGGAGGCCGGACAGAAGGAACGGATGCAGTCTCCTTCCGATCCCTTGCGCTGGACCACGTATTACCCGCAACCGGGCCGCGCTACCCGATCCGATTACCCGTCCCGCGCCAGCTTCGCGGCTGAAACGGAGTTTCCCTGCCGGATCCTTTCAGGTTCCAGGTCCTGCTTTTTTCCCCGGATGCCGGCGGCGGTGACGCCCTCCGACAACAGCAATACCGCCGTAAGCGACAACCGCTGTCAGGATGAAGACGACGAGGCCCCAGGCCGCCAATTCGGTCGCTTCCGGGCTCCCGAATGAAATGGCCATCGCCGCAGCGAGGAGTGCCGCGAGCACGAGAATGCCGCCGCCGACCTTCCAGAACGACGCTGCGGACAGACCTTCCGACAGTTCAGCCGAGGCCGCGGGAACGGCGCGGTCTCCCGCAGGCGGCGAGTCGACTTCCTGACGCGCCGCGACGCCAATCTTGTCCCGGGCTGCCCTTTCCGTACCGTCAGCCCCCCTCTTCTCTTCTTCCCGTGAAGCGGCCGCGAAGAGGTGACCTGCATTGGCAATAGTGGTCCGGGTTGATTGAGAGGATCTGGCTTATTC
>JAYOEY010000029.1:0-47148 GCA_038116945.1 Rhodospirillales bacterium | reverse complement strand
GCTGATCGAGGAATGCGACGTGATGGTCGAAAATTTCGCGCCCGGCGCGATCGACCGTATGGGCTTCCCGTGGGAGAAGATCCAGGAAATCAACCCGCGCATGATCTATGCCTCGATCAACGGGTTCGGCCCCGGCCCGTACGAGGACTGCAAGGTGTACGAAAACGTCGCCCAGTGCACCGGCGGCGCGGCGTCGACCACCGGGTTCCTTGACGGTCCGCCGGTCGTGACCGGCGCGCAGATCGGCGATTCCGGCACCGGGCTGCATCTTGCGCTCGGCATTGTCACCGCGCTCTATCACCGCGAAAAATCCGGCAAGGGCCAGCGCGTCGAATGCGCCATGCAGGATGGCGTTCTGAACCTGTCGCGCGTCAAGCTGCGCGACCAGCAGCGCCTCGCCCACGGCCCGCTCAAGGAATACAGCCAGTACGGCCAGGGCATCCCGTTCGGCGACGCGACGCCGCGCGCCGGCAACGATTCGGGCGGCGGGCAGCCGGGCTGGATCCTGAAATGCAAGGGCTGGGAGACCGATCCCAACGCCTATGTCTATTTCATCACCCAGGCGGCCGTGTGGAAGAATATCTGCGACCTGATCGGCGAGCCCGGCTGGAAGGAAGATCCCGGCTACGCCACGCCCGATGCGCGGCTCGACAAGATCAAGGGAATCTTCGCCCGGATCGAGGAATGGACGACGACGCTCGACAAGTTCGAGGTCATGAAACTGTGCAACCCGCTCAACATCCCGTGCGGCCCGATCCTGTCGATGAAGGAACTCGCCGAGGAACCGTCACTGCGCAAGACCGGCACCATCGTCGAGGTCGATCATCCGACCCGCGGCAAGTACCTCTCGGTCGGCTGCCCGATCAAGCTGTCGGACTCTCCGGTCGAGGTCGTCCGTTCGCCGCTGCTGGGCGAACACACCGAGGAAATCCTGGCGAGCATCATCGGTCTCTCGGCCGACGAGATTGCCGCGGCGAAGGAAGAGGGGGCGGTTTAAAATCCCGCCTTCGCCGTCACCGCCAGATCGCCATCGTAATCCGTCGCCCACATCCGGGCGCCGTCGTCGTCGCGCTTTGCGTTGATGGTATACGGGCCGAGATCGAACACCGGTTTTTCCGACCGGTAGGCGAAGGATCTGAGCGGCGTCTCCGACGCTTCGGCGCGGCACAGCTCCATCATCAGGAAGGAGACCAGCGTCACCGGCACGACGAGGCCGGGATAGCCTTCCGTTTCCGTCGTGTAGGGCCGGTCGTAATGGATGCGGTGCGAGTTGAACCGCACGGCCGACAGTCGAAAAATCATCACCGGGTCGGACTCGTAGGTTCGCGACCAGTCGGCGGTCGCCGGGATCGAGGGTGTCTCGTCCGCGCCGCCCGGCCCGTCGGGGCCGAAATACAAGACGTCGCGCTCGTCGATTACGGCGGTGCCGCGCTCGGTGCTGACGGTCTCGCGCACGGTGACCTTCACCACCGGGCCGATTTCGTTTTCCGTAATGTCGATTTCCGAGACTTCGGTCACCTTTGTCACATCGTCGCCGATGCGGAGCGCGTCGGGATACTGTCCGCGCACGCCGACCAGACGCCGGCGGGGCAGGGGGACGGGCGGGGCGACCCCGCCGCCGGTCGGCTGGCCGTCCTCGCGCAGTCGATCGAACGGGACCAGGGGCGGGAAGAACACGCCATGCCAGCCGGGCGGCACCGCGTCTCCCTTCTCCCGCGCCGGGTGCGGCACGTCTAACGTCACCGCCAGCCTGCCGACCTGCGACGCGGTGATGACGTCGGTCGCGGTCTGGCTGTTGCCGATGAAGTCCTTCAGGTCGCTGAAATCGTCCGCCATTCTACGGCTCCTTCCCCTCGGGTGGAGTGTCTCAGATCATCATTATATACATTAGGGTGTAGTCAGCAGGACGAGGGAGAATATCCGTGAGCGACTATCGGGACCTTATCTATTCGGACGACTGGAAAGCCTACCGGGACCCGGAAATTCCGGAATACTTCAACCCGACGGAAATCGTGCTCGACAAGCATATGGGCACCATAACGGGCCGGAAGACCGCGCTGATCGTAGATGACGCCCGCTACAGCTACGAGGAATTCCTCGGCCATGTCTGCCGCGCCGCGAACGGGCTCAAGGCGCTCAAAATCGAGACCGGCAGCCGTATCCTGCTGTTCGGTACGGATTCGGTGGAATTCCTCGCCGCCTGGTTCGGCGCGATCCGCGCCGGCATCGTGCCGGTCGTCGTGTCGGATGCCTACAAGGCGGAAAACCTGCTTTATTTCCTGCGCGACACGGCGGCGAAGACGCTGTTCATCGATGCCGAACAGACCGAGAAGCTTGCCGCCATATCCGACGACATCCCGTGGACCGTCTCCAACGTCATCGTGCGCGGCGCGGATATCGGCGACGCGCCCGAATCCGGCGACCGCGAAACCCTCACCTACGGCGAGATGGTCGAAGGTCATCCCTTCGCGTTTTCGCCGGTGCCGCTGCACCATAACGACGTCACCTACATGTTCTATTCCGGGGGCACGACCGGAACGGCCAAGGGAATCACCCATCTGGCGCACGATTTCTACCTGGTGCCCGAACGGCACGGGCCGTTTATCGGCTACAGGGGGAGCGACATCGTCCACGCCACCTCGAAGAAATATTTCACCCACGGCATCTGGCCCGGCGTTCTGATCCCGCTCTATCACGGGGCCACCAGCCTGATTTCGCGCCTGCCGCCGTCGCCCGACAACGTGGTCGCGCTGGTCGAGAAGCATAAGCCGTCGATCCTGATCACGGTGCCGACCATCCTGAAGAACATCATGCTGTTTGCCGAGCAGACGCGCGTGCCGAACTTCTCGTCGCTGTCGGTCGTGACGTCCGCGTCCGAGAAAATGCCGCCCGAGGTATTCGAGAAATTCAAGGAACTGTTCGGGCTCGAAATCCTCGATTCCATCGGTTCTTCCGAGATCACCTACGAATGGATCGCCAATCGCCCGAGCGATTTCCGGCGCGGGTCGCTGGGCCGGCCGATCTACGGCATCGAAGTCAAGCTGATGGATGACGAGGGCAACGAGGTCACCGAGCCCAACAAGGACGGCGAGGCCTGGATCAAGAGCCAAACCACCTGTTTCTTCTACTGGCGCAAGCTCGAGAAATCGCGCGAGACCTTCGTCGGGGAATGGGCGCGCACCGGCGATACGCTGATGTTCGACGAGGACGGGTATTTCTGGTTCTCGGGCCGGTCGGATGACGTGTTCAAGGTCAAAGGGCTGTGGGTCTCTCCCATCGAGGTCGAGGCGGCGATCACCCAGAACGATGCGGTGCTCGAAGCCGCCGTTGTGTCCTACGAGGACACTGACGGGCTGACCCGGCCCAAGGCGTTCGTCGTGCTCAAGCCAGGCGTCGAGGTGACCGGGGACCTGGTCAAGGCGATCAAGGACGGCGTCCGCGCGATCGGCGGTTACAAGGTGCCGGAAGAGATGGACTTCGTCGCCGAGCTTCCGCGCACCACCCTGATGAAGATCGACCGCCGCGCGCTCCGCGAGATGGAGGCCGAACGGCGCGGTCAGCGATAAGGAACTTCGGCCTCGCCCTTCGAGAAGCGCCCCATGAGCGCTCCTCAGGAGATGGTCCTGTTCTCCCGATTGCCGCTCCCCGTCCAGAGGAGTCGAACCGGAGGTTCTGCGTCTCGACGGACGCCCTTGGCGGGACGGCTTCCCTAGCCGAACTCGATCTCTTCTTCGGTCGGCTGGCGGCGCTCTTCGCGGATGTCGAGATAGCCGTTCTCCGATACGTCGATCAGGTTGCCTTCCGGGTCCATGGTGCGCTGCTCGGCGTAGGAGATGTGGCCGGGCCGGGCGCGCGGGCGGCGGATGCCGGCAGCCTCCACCTTGTCCATGATTGCCTCGCCGTCATCGACCTCGAAACCGAAATGGTAGAGCCCGTTGGGCGTCTGGCCGCCGCGATTCAGCAGCAGCGCGACGTTGAAATACCCGTCCGACAGAAACACGCCGCCGGTTTCGCTGCGGTTGATGATCTCCATGTCGAACGTGTCGACATAGAATTTCGCGAGCTTCTCCGGATCGACGCACATGATCGCGAGATGTCTGATTCTGTTCGCCATGACGGTCTCCCTGCTGGTTTGTCGGAAACCATACAGGGTTTTGGCGCGGCAGGGAGTCAGTTGCGGCGATACCGGTGGATGCCGTCGTTATCCGCCGTTCGGCTGAACCGGCCGTCGGTCACCAGATAGTTGGCATGCGCCAGCGCCTCGCCGATCGCGAAACCGTACTGGTGGCGATCAAGCTTGCGGCGGAACAGGAAGGGGATCAGGTCTGCCGCCGTCATCGGCTCCTCGCAGGCCTCGTATGCCGCGTTCAGCCGCTCGTCATGGTGTTCGCCCAGCGCGGCAATGCGATCGTGCAGTCCGCGGAACGGACGGTCGTGCGACGGCAGGACCAGCGCATCCGCCGGCAGGCCCCCGAACTTGCCGAGGCTTTCAAGATAGAGCCGGAGCGGGTCGCCGTCGGGCTCTATGCATTGCACGCTGACATTGGTCGAAATACGCGGCAGCACCTGATCGCCCGAAATCAGCACGTTCATCCCGGCGCACCACAATGCCGCATGCTCCGGCGAATGGCCGCCACCGGTGATCACCCGCCAGTCATGTCCGCCGATATCGAAGACATCGCCATCCAGCATCCGCCGGAATCCGATGGGCAGTTCGGTGATGATCTTCGAGAAATCGGGCCGCGTCTCGACATAGCCCTCCGCGCCGGCGTCATCCATGCCGTTCCTCGCGTAGAAGGCGAGGCGCGCATCGATATCGGCGGTCGGGCCGCCATGCCGGTTGAGCTGCGCCTGCATCCATTCGGCGTAGGTCATCCAGACCGGTGCGCTGAAACGGTCGGCCAGCCATCCGGCCAGCGAAATGTGATCGGGATGGAAATGGGTGACGATAATGCGCCGGATCGGTTTGCCGTCGAGCGCGGTCGCGAAGATTTCTTCCCAGTAATCCCGTGTCTCGTCGGTATTGTAGCCGGTATCCACCGCGGTCCAGCCGTCGCCGTCGGCCAGCAGCCACAGATTGATGTGGTTGAGCGCGAAGGGCAGCGCCATCCGGATCCACAGGATTCCGGGCGCGACCTCTTGCACGCCGCCATACTCCAGCGTGTCGAACGGATATTCCGGTTTTGCCGGCATCACGGCGTCACGCCCTGAACGGTTTCCGGGGCCGGGGTGTCAGGATCGGCCTTTCCGTCAGCTTTCGGATTGCGAAAACCCGGACGCTACCGCGAACGGGTCGTTGCTTTCCGACGGCGTCGGATCGCCGGCGGCGGGTTCGCTATTGGTGTCGCCGTCGGTCCTGTCTTCAGCTTCCTTTGCCGCCTGTTTCGCGGCGCGCTTCTCCGCGTTCTCGATCGACCGGCGGGCCTTTTCGATGGCGGCCGTCAGGTCGTCGCGGTCGACCAGTCCGAGCGCCACGGGATCGCGCGGCTTGATGTTGTTCATGTTCCAGTGGGTGCGTTCCCGCACCGCGACGATGGTCGGCTTGGTGGTGCCGATCAGCCTTCCGACCTGTCCGTCCGACAGTTCGGGGAAATTCTTTACCAGCCAGGCGATCGCGTCCGGTTTGTCCTGCCTCTTGGCCACCGGCGTATAGCGCGGGCCCTTGGTGCGGGTCGACGGGCGCGGCACGTTGGCTTCCGCCATCTGCAGCCTGGCGTTCGGGTCCGCCTGGCAGCGGTCGATCTCTTCCTTGGTGAGCTGGCCGTTGGCGATGGGGTCGAACCCGACCATGCCGACAGCCGTTTCGTCATCGGCGATCGACTGAACTTCCAGCGGGTGAAGCCCGCAGAATTCGGATACCTGATCGAAGGTCAGGGCCGTGTTCTCGATCAGCCAGACGGCGGTGGCCTTGGGCATCAGAACGTGGTTCATCGAAAATCTCCTTTTACAAATTACAGACGCAAAAACCCCGGCGCCGGACCGTCAGCCGCCTCGGAATGTCGAAAGCAGTGGGAGGTCTGGTGCAGCGTTGCAACCGTCGGGTTTCGCGCCGCCATCAAACAGTGAGCACGATTTTACCGATATGCGCGCTCGTGTCCATCAAAGCGTGCGCGTCCGCGGCATTCGAGAGCGGGAATGTCTTGTGGATCAGCGGTTTGACTGCCCCGGATTCGAGCAGCGGCCAGACCTCGGCGCGCAGCGCGCCGGCGATTGCCGCCTTGTCCGCCACCGGGCGCGCCCGCAACGTGGATCCGGTGAAAACGATCTGCTTTATCATGATCAGGTGCAGCGCGATTTCGGCCTTGGTGCCTTTCTGCACGGCGATCTGGACCAGCCGCCCGCCATGGCCGAGGGCGTTGAGGTTCCTTACCGTGTAATCGCCGCCCACCATGTCGAGAATGACATCGACGCCCTTGCCGCCGGTTTCCTCCTTAAGGATTTCGACGAAATCCTCGTCCCGGTAATTGATGGCGCGCGCCGCGCCGAGAGCTTCGCAGGCGGCGCATTTTTCGGCGGAGCCCGCGGTTACGTATACCGTCGCGCCGCGCGCCTTTGCGAGCTGGATCGCCGTCGTGCCGATCCCCGATGAGCCGCCATGGACCAGAAGCGTTTCTCCACCCTTGAGGCCGCCTCGCGTGAAGACATTGTCCCAGACGGTGAAAAAGGTTTCGGGGATCGCGGCCGCCTCGACGTCGCCCAGAGACGTCGGAACCGGCAGGCATTGCGGCGCGGGCGCGGTACAGAACTCCGCATAGCCTCCACCTGCGACCAGGGCGCAGACGCGATCGCCGATGCGCCAGTGGCCGGCGTTGCCGCCGAGCGCGACGATTTCGCCCGCGACCTCAAGGCCAGGAATGTCCGACGCGCCTTTGGGTGGCGGATACTGGCCCTTGCGCTGCATGACGTCCGGGCGGTTGACGCCGGCGGCCGCCACGCGGATCAGGACTTCGCCATCGCCCGGCTCCGGGACCGGGCGGCGGGCGGGTTTCAGAACCTCCGGTCCCCCCGGTTCCGCGATCTCGATGGCGGTCATTTCGTCAGGCAGCGTATCGGACATCGTCTTGCTTCTCGTTTGTTCGAAACGGGTTGCAGGTCTATCGGTCCCGCTTCAAACTGACAAGACAGAACAGGAGGAGCCGGACATGGACGATGATGAGGAATTTCGCCCGCTGGCTGAATGGGCGCCGAAGAATCTCGAACCGATGTCGGTGGAACAGCTGGAAGACTATATTGCAGACCTGGAGCGTGAAATTGCCCGCGTTCGGGCGGATATCGGCGCCAAAAGGAACCATATGAGCGCCGCCGAAGCGCTTTTTAAGAAGCAGGGATGAACCCTTCGGCACGGAATCAGAGAATTCTTTTCTGGCGAAAAATCGAAAAAATTCGTCGAATTTCAATAGAAAGGGATTTGTTAACCATTTTTTAACAGGTGGAGCCTAATTTCCATCGTGACAGCTGGTTATCCACTGTCACGTCAATGGATCCTCATCCCATCCTTTTGACGCCTCCCTGTTGAACTAGAGCCGCCTTAGGGCGGCTCTTTTTTCTTGCGGAACGTCGTTGGAAACAGGAGACGACGATTTGCAGGAATTTGCACGAATTTAACCTGCCCGTGCTAGAACTGAACCATGTCGGCTCGCCGAGATCCGTTCGAAACCGCGTGAAAACAGGGACCTGGACAGACCATTGCCCGATATCGAGACCGTTTCCCCGTTCGTCGAAAGCGCCTACAGGGATACATACGACCTGCTCGTTTCCCTGAGAGACTATATTTCCGGTCCGATGGAGGAGGAGGCTGCAGCGCTCGATTCGAGCGACCGGCTGCATCTCGTGCGCGTGATGTCGAGGATCACCCGTCAGATGACCGATGTCATGGCCTGGCTGATGCTTCAGAAAGCGGTCACCGCCGGGGAGCTGTCGTCCGAAGCGGCCGGTGAAGAAGCGGCGGCGACCTTCGAGGAATTCGAAGAAGAGTCGGCCTTCCAGGACGCGGAAACGCTCAGCCGCATGCCCATCGCCGTGCGCGGACATATGGACCGGTGCCGTCGAATAACGGCGCTGGTCTGTCGGTTGAAGGGATAACCGGCGCGAATCGCGCCCTGAAACCGGCTGTTAAATGCCGAATCCTTCGAACTTCTTGTTGAATTTGGCGACCTGGCCGTCCTGGGTATTCACCCGGGCCGCTCCGCCGGTCCACGCCGGATGGCTGAGCGGATCGATATCCAGCTTCATCGTGTCGCCCGGGCTGCCCCAGGTCGAACGGGTCTGATAAGTCGTACCATCGGTCATCACGACGGTGATTTCGTGATAGTCGGGATGAATCTCGGGTTTCATCGGTTCCTCCAGCGTGGGCCGGGTTTATACACGAACTGCGGACGTTCTCGCAAGCGCATAAACCAACCGATTGACGCGCGCCATCCGTAGTGGTTGTTAAGGCTTTCAATGGGTTCTCGCCGGCACGCCGTCGCATCCGGCAGCCCGAATTTTGGAGTCTGGGATTTCATGGCGCGAAGAAGCAGAGAACGGTCGGGCGGCGCCGGCCCGGCGGCAGACGAAAGGCCGCGCGCCGAGGTCGGCGCTCTGCGCGGCATTCTGCCGTATCTCGCCCCCTACAAGGCGGCGATCGCAGGCGCGCTGGTGGCTCTGACCGTGGCGGCGACCGCCGTTCTGATCATGGGAGTCGGGCTTCGCGAACTGGTCGATGAAGGTTTTCGCAGCGGCAGCCGCGACCTTCTCGACAATGCGCTGGTCGGCCTGCTGGCGGTTATCGTTGCGCTGACCGCCGCGACATATACGCGGTTTTTTCTCGTGTCCTGGATCGGCGAGCGCGTGGTCGCGGATCTGCGCTGCAATGTTTTCAATCATGTGCTTTCGCTCGATCCCGGGTTTTTCGAGGAAACCAGGGTCGGCGAGGTGCTGTCGCGGCTCACGACGGACACGACGCTGCTGCAATCGGTCGTCGGTTCGCAGGTGTCGGTCGCGTTGCGCAACCTGCTGCTGCTGACCGGCGGCACGGCGATGCTGATCTGGACCAGCCCGCGCCTGACCGGGTTCGTTTTTCTGGTGGTGCCGCTGGTGGTTGCGCCGATCGTGCTGCTGGGCCGGCGGGTACGCCGCCTGTCCCGCGCCAGCCAGGACCGGGTCGCCGACGTCGGCGCCTATATCGACGAAACGCTCAACGCCATTCGGATCGTGCAGGCGTTCGGGCATGAAAATATCGACCGGCAGCGCTTTTCGAACCGGGTCGGCGATGCTCTGGCCACGGCGGTGCGGCGCATCCGGATGCGTGCTTTCCTGACGGCCATCGTGATGATGCTGGTGTTCGGATCTGTGGGGGTGATCCTCTGGCTTGGTGGCCACGACGTGCTGGAAGGCCGGATTACCGCCGGCGAGCTTTCAGCGTTCGTGTTTTACGCCGTCGTCGTCGCCGGGTCGGTCGGCGCAATCAGCGAGGTGATCGGAGATCTTCAGCGCGCGGCGGGCGCGAGCGAACGCCTTATGGAGCTGCTGGCGACGCCAGCGGGGCTGGCGTCTCCGGCAGAGCCCGTCGCCCTCCCGGATCCGGCGAGGGGCGCGGTGTCGCTGGAGAACGTGACGTTCCATTACTCCTCCCGACCCGACAGACCGGCAATTCGCGATTTCACGCTGGATGTCGCCGCCGGGGAGACGGTCGCCCTGGTCGGGCCATCCGGGGCGGGCAAATCGACGGTGTTTCAGCTCCTGCTACGCTTCTATGACCCGGCGTCGGGCCGAATCCGGCTTGACGGAGTCGATCTGCGCGAGGCGGATCTGGTTGCGTTGCGCGATCGTATTGCCCTGGTTCCCCAGGACGCGGTGATTTTCGCGGCCGATGCGTGGGAGAATATCGGCTATGGACGGCCGGGCGCCACACGGGATGAAATCCGGGCGGCGGCCGACGCGGCGCATGCATCCGATTTCCTCGATGCGCTGCCGGAAGGTTTCGATTCCTTCCTCGGCGAAAAGGGAGTCCGGCTGTCCGGCGGCCAGCGCCAGCGGATCGCCATCGCCCGCGCGATTTTGCGCAACGCGCCGCTGCTGCTGCTCGACGAGGCGACCAGCGCGCTGGATTCCGAAAGCGAACGCATTGTCCAGCAGGCGCTCGACGGGCTGATGAAAGGCCGTACGACGCTGGTCATCGCGCACCGGCTCGCCACGGTTCTCAAGGCGGACCGCATCGTCGTTCTCAACGATGGCGGAATCGATGCGATCGGCACCCACGAGGAACTCATCAGGGAAGGCGGGCTCTACGCCAGGCTGGCCGAACTTCAGTTCGACCGCTTCGACGGGGCGGGAGAAGACGCGGTCGGTCTGCCGCTCGATGCCGCCGAATAATCATACGGGCGCGGAATGACCCGTGCGGCCCACGAACCGCGCCATCCGCTTCCGCGCAGGCGGATATTGCTCTGAAGACGGGGTCTCTTACCGGTTCGTCAGCTTGAATTCGATCCGCCGGTTCTGCGCCAGGGCGGCCGGAGTGGCGCCCCGGTTGATCGGGTGTTCAGCGCCGAAGCCGGCGGCGACCAGCCGGTTGGAGGGGATGCCGGCGGCGGCAAGCTGTTTTACGACGGCGATGGCGCGCGCTGCCGACAATTCCCAGTTCGATGGAAACTGTGCCGTGCGGATGGGGCGGATGTCTGTATGCCCGTCTACCCGGAGCACCCAGTCGATATCCGGCGGAATACGGCCGGAAATGTCCGAGAGGGTCGCCGCGAGCCTTCGAATCTGCGCCGGGCCGCCGCCGCGAAGATCGGCCGAGGCGGAATCGAACAGGACTTCCGACTGGAACACGAAGCGGTCGCCCTCGATCCGGACTCCCTTCACGTCGCCCAGCGCGTCGCGCAGCTTGCCGAAGAACTCCGAGCGGTACCGGGCCAGTTCCGCGACCTTGTTGGCCAGGGCGGCGTTCAGACGCTTCCCCAGATCCAGCACCTGGATACCCTGTTCGCGCGCCTTTGCCTCGGATGCCTCCAGCGCTGCCGAGATGCGCGCAAGCTGCTGACGGAGTGCGGCGAGCTGGCGGTTGAGCAGGGCAACCTGGGCTCTGGCCTTCGTCGACGTTTCCTGTTCCGCAGTGAGGGCCATCCTGTTTTTCTCGATTTCCTTCTGGGTCTTCGCGGATTCCGCCGCCGCCTTTTCAAGACGAAGCTCAAGCGCTTCGATGTTTTTCTGGGTCAGGGCCGTCCTTTCGCGTTCTGTCGAAAGTTCCGCGGCGAGAGCTTTAGAGCGGTCGCGTTCCGCCGTCAGCGCTGCCCTGTTTTCGTCGAGCGAAGCGGCGAGCGTCGTAACCCGCTTCTCCAGGTCGTCGCGCACTTTTTTCAGCGCGGCGATGTCGCGATTGAGCGACTCGATCACGCCGAGCTTCGTCCTGATTTCCTCGCGATCGACGGCGATCGTCCTGCGTGCTTCCGCCAGTCCGGTCTCGGCGGCGGCGGACCGCGCAAGCGCCCGGTCGAGCGCGCTCTGCAATTCGTCGCGCTGGTTTCCTAGCGCCTCGATCTCCGCCGTCAAACCCTCGCGCGCGGCCGTCACGACCTGCAGCTGCGAGGAAAGCTCAGACAGATCGTTACGCAGGTTCGCATTGGCGGTCCGCTCCAGCGCTAGCATTTCGCCGAGCTCCGCGACCTGCCGGTTCAGCCGTTCCAGCGCCGCGTTGCGGCCGGACAGCAGTTCCGACAGGAAAAACTGGGCAAGCGTAAAGATCATCAGAAGGAAAATGATGATGATCAGAAGGGTCGAGATCGCATCGACGAATCCCGGCCAGATGTCTGGAACGCTGCGTCGTCGTATGCGAGTTGCCATTCCGCTCGACCGCGCTGCCGATTACTTTTTCGAGCGTTCGGAGATTGCCGCAAGCGTACGCGACAATACGCGCAGTTCGCTTCGGATTTCGCCGGTCATCTCGTTGCGCCCCGTCGCCAGCTGTTCGATCAGGCGGGCGAGCTGAGCGTCGATGCTGCGGAGTGCGGCGCGCGAGCCGTCGTCCAGCGCCGCGGCATGACCGACAGCCGGGCCTTCGGCGATCTTCGCCAGCAGCGGCTTGATCTCCATCTGGTTTTCCGCGAGCTTTACCATCAGCGCCTGCTCGGTTCTCATCTGGTCGGTCAGGGTCCGCATTTGCTCTGCAAGCTGGACGACGCTGCCGTTCGACGAAATTCGGCTTTCCTCGCCGCGTTCCAGCGTTCTTTGCAGGTTCTCGAGACTGTCGGCGGTCTGTTCGAGCAGCGCCTGGACATAGGCGGGTACGGACTGTTCGCCATCGCCGATGCCGAGCCCGCCAGACAGACGGGTCTGGCCCGCCAGCCATTCTTCAAGCTCGTTGTAAAAACGGTTCTGGGCCTGGCCGGCCTGGAGTTCGAGGAAACCGAGCACGAGCGACCCCGCAAGGCCGAGCAGTGACGACGAAAACGCGGTGCCCATGCCGGAGAGCGGCGCCTTGAGGCCTTCCTTCAGATTCGCGAAGACCGCGCTCATGTCGCCGCCTTCGCCGATCGACAGCCCGCCGATGACGCCTGCCACCGACGAAATCGTCTGCAGGAGTCCCCAGAAAGTTCCGAGGAGCCCGAGGAAAATCAGCAGACCGATCATGTAGCGGGAGATATCCCTCGACTCGTCGAGGCGCGCCGCGATTCCGTCGAGCAGAGACCGCAGCCCGATCGCCGACAGGCTCAGCCGTCCCTGCCGCGCACCCAGCATCGCCGCCATCGGCGCCAACAGCCGGGGTTCGCTCTGCGCCGAGATGCCCGGTCGCCCTGACCGGTAATGCTCTATCCAGTTTTCTTCTGCAATCAGCAGGAGGATCTGGCGAAAAATATAGACGACGCCGAGAAGGAGGACGCCGAGGATCAGGCCGTTCAGCGTCGGGTTGGCCAGAAACGCGTCCGAAAGCTGGTCGTAAAGAATGGCAACGGATACGGCGACCGCTGCCAGAAACAGGATCATCCGGACGAGATAGGGGCGAATGTTACGCATGAACGGGTCCCTGCCGGTCGTTGTCTCCGAAATCCCTCCGAACGACGGTCAGCCGGGGCGCCCGCCTTGCCATGCAGGGACCCCGCCTAACGTTTGGTGACGATGATGTCGATGCGGTCGGCAGGGCCGCTCTCGGTTTTGTTTCCCAGCGCCCGAACGTCGATGCGCGCGCTCTTGATGCCCCTGCCAATCAGCGAGGACCTCGCGGCAAGCGCCCGGGAGAGGGAAAGACGCCTCGCCTGGCTGACGGTGCTCCCCGCAGAGCTGGCATAGGCCAGAAGCTGAATGCGAAGGGATTCGTCGGATTTCATCGCCTCTGCGAGACGGCCCAGATCGGAGTCGGCGGCTTCGCCGAGCTTCGCCGACCCAGCGTCGAACCCGATGCGCAGCGAAGACCCGTTGCCGATTCTCACGCTGTTCGACGGGGACGGGGAAAGCGAAGCGACAGCTGTGGCAGGTGCGGGCGATGCCGGCTCACTGGCGGCCAAGGGCGCCGCAGGCGGCGCTGCCGGCGCCGGCGGAACAGGAGGCGCTTTCGGCAAGGGCGGGGGCGCGGGCGGCGGCGGAGGAGGCGCCGACGCTGTGGAAACTGTTTTTTCGGGCGCGGCAGGCAGGGGCGGCGGCGGGGGCGCGCTGACGGCCGGCGGCAGCGGCGGCGGCTGTTTGGCGGACGCCGACGGGATCGGCGGCGGCGGCGGCTTCAGCGGAGTCGGCGGCGCGCTTGCCATTCTCCTGGGTGGTGGCGGCGGGGAGGCGCGTTCGGGCGCAGGATTCCGGATGACCGGTCTCGAGGATTTTGTCGGCGCAGTCGGCGGACGCAGTTTCGGTCCCGCCGATACGGGCTTGGGCGGTCGAAGCGTGACCGAAGGCGAGTTCAACAGCCTTCCATTGCGGGAAACGACCGGAAAACGCGGCCCCCCCTCGGGCGCAGAGGACAGGCGGAGGGGACGCTTCGGCCGCTTCGGCGGCATTGCGCCGCGCGGCGGGGCTCCCCGCAGCACGTCCGCCACGTTCGGTTCGGCACCGAGCTGGTCGAGAACGCTGAGATCGACCATGACGTCCGGTCTTGTCGACTGGCCGACAACGTTCTGCGCCGGCGACGGCGTGGCCGTTATCAGGATGCCAAGGAAGAGTGCCGACAGGACGACCGGCTTCGAAAGGGTAAGGGCGAACGGACGAAATTTCATCGGTCCGGTATTCCTCGTCTTCTGTTGAGCATCGAAAAAAAACAGGGTTAACGCCACGCCGTTAACTTAGCGCAGGCAGTTAAGTGTCACAATAACTTATGATTTAGGCGCGGCGTCCGAAATTTTTTCGCGGCGGGCTGGACGACCGGCCGTCCCTAATTCCGGTTCCTGCGGACCGTCCGCATGGCATCCATCAGCAATGCCCGTACGGAATCGTAGAGCGCGCCGTTCGACGCGAGAACGGTTCCCCCGTTCACGGGATCTTTGCGTCCGTCGATCTCGCTGACGAGGCCGCCGGCCTCGCGTACGAGCAGGACGCCTGCGGCGACATCCCAGGGCGAAAGACCGATTTCCCAGAACGCTTCGTATCGTCCCGCGGCGACATAGGCGAGGTCGAGGCTTGCCGCGCCGAACCGCCGCAGCCCCGCCGTCCGGCTCATGACCGCGGGAAGCGCCGCCAGCAACTCGTCGCCTCCCGGCCGGCCGACGAACGGGACGCCGGTCGCGAGAACGGCCGTGCTCAGATCGCTTCGGGCCGATACCCGCAGGCGACGATTGTTTAGAAAGCAGCCTTCGCCCTTCGCCGCCCAGAACACCTCGTCGCGGGTCGGCTCGAACACCATCCCCGCGACGATCTCGCCGCGATGTTCGTGGGCGATCGAGATTGCGAAGTGCGGAATGCCGTGCAGGAAATTGGTTGTCCCGTCGAGCGGGTCGACGATCCACCGGTCGGCGGCGTCAGCCGGGCCGGACGCGCCTTCTTCCTCCATCAGGAACGCAAAATCGGGGTGCGACCGCCCAAGTTCTCCCTTGATGATCTGTTCCGCGCGCCTGTCGGCTTCGGATACGAAGTCTGCGGGCCCCTTGCGGGAAACCTGAAGCTGTTCGACTTCGTTGAAATCGTGGATCAGGCTGCGCGCGGCCTTGCGCGCGGCCGCGTCCATGACGTTGATAATGGGCGGTCGCATACGGTTTCCGTTTCTGCGGGCTTTATCGTCCGCCCTGTTCGATTCAGTCCTTGGCGCGCTCGACGTATGAGGAATCTGCGGTCGCCACCACGATACGCGTTCCCATCTCGATATGCGGCGGGACCATTGTCCTGACGCCGTTTTCCAGAATCGCGGGCTTGTAGGAAGACGATGCCGTCTGTCCCTTGACGACCGCGTCGGCTTCGACAACCTGGAGCGTCACATGCTGGGGAAGCTCGACGCCGATCGGCGTGCCGTCCACCGTATTGACGGTGACCGCCATTCCTTCGGCAAGGAACACCGCCGCGTCGCCCGCCATCTCGCGGTCGACCGTGAACTGGTCGTAAGTCTCCGAATCCATCAGCGTGATCTGTTCGCCTTCGCCGTAGAGCATCGTGCATTCGCGCTCGTCGGTCATGAGCTTTTCGACCGATTCCTGCGTGCGGAAACGTTCGTTCGTCTTGGTTCCGGTGCGGACGTCGCGCATTTCAACGGCGATAAAGGCGTTGCCCTTGCCCGGCAGGATGAGTTCGTACTTGGTGATCAGAAACTGCCTGCCCTGATGTTCGATGGCATGTCCGGGGCGCAAGGTGTTCGCGTTGACCTTCATGGCGGATTCGCTCTTGGTTCGGTTGGGGTTTTGAAGCGCCGGAACCTAGCAGGTCGGACCCTCCGGTTCAACGAATCTCGGTTTTGGCGGGCGGGTCGATGTAGCTATGGGTTCGGCCACGCCAGTCCTCGATCAGCCACTGCCCGTTTCCGTCATCGCGGGCATAGCACGGACCTGCCGGACTCTTGCCGTGACCGCCCGGAATATCGAGGACATAGGTCGGTTGCCCGAGACCGGAGAGTCTGCCGCGCAGGGCGCGGACGATCCTTTGTCCCGCGGAAATCGTGGTGCGGAAATGTCCGGTCCCGAGCGCGAGGTCGGCATGGTGCAGATAGTAGGGCTTTATCCGGTTCCTCAGCAGCGTCCGCATCAGCGTCCCAAGCGTCTCGTCGTCATCGTTGACGCCCTTGAGCAGAACGGTCTGGCTCAACAGGGGAAAGCCGGAATCCGAGAGACGGGCGACGGACGCCTGCGCCGCCGGCGTCATTTCGCGCGGGTGGTTGCAGTGAAGCACGACATATACCGGCGTCCTGCGCTTCAGGGCGGCGATCAGATCCTCGCCGATGCGTTCCGGCGCCGCGATCGGCACGCGCGTGTGAATGCGGATGATCTGGACGTGCGCCATCGAATCCAGCGCGTCGATGATTGACGAGAGCCGTCGCGGAGAAAGCGCGAGCGGATCGCCGCCCGAAAGAATCACCTCGAAAATTTCTGGATGGCTGCGGATGTAATCCAGCGCGGCGGAGAGCGCATCGTCGTCGAGGACAGAACCGCCGACCGTCTCGCGTCTGAAGCAGAAGCGGCAATATACCGGACAGACAAGCAGGGGCGTCAGAAGGACGCGGTCCGGGTAGCGATGGACGATCCCCCGTACAGGCGAGTGCGCGGAATCGCCTATCGGATCGGCGAGGCCTGTCGCCGCGCCGGCGACTTCGCGCGCGTCCGGAACGAACTGGCGGGCGATGGGATCTTCGGGGTCGTCGGTGTCGATCAGCGCGGCGAGCGCGGGTGGAATGGCGATCGGCAGGGTCTCGGCGGCTGCCCGGGCGGACTCGATATCCCGCTCGTCGATCAGCCCCCGCGCGGCAAGCGCTTCGGGCGTGCGCAGCGTGCGGCAGGAACGGCCGCGCTGCTGGACAAGTTTCCGAACCACATTCATTTTGGACCTCGCGCTGGATTGACGGCGAAATTGCGGGCTCGCCACATGAATGACACTCCGCCGGAAGGCAGGCAATCCTCTATTCCCGAGCCGTGGTGGCGTGAAGACCGCCTGGCGGGCCGGCTGCCCCGGCTGCACGTCCGAAACCGGTCGGCGGCGGCCATCCGGCAATGGTTCGCGGCGCAGGATTTCGTCGAGGTGGAGACGCCGGCGCTTCAGCTGTCGCCCGGGCTCGAACCGCAGCTTCGAGCCTTCTCCACCCGTCTGGTCGAACCGTTCGCGGAAGATGGCGCGGGGGCGCCGCTTTACCTTCACACCTCGCCCGAATTCGCCATGAAAAAGCTGCTGGCGGGCGGGATGAAGCGGATTTTCCAGCTTGCCCGCGTCTGGCGAAACGCCGAACGGTCCGCCTTGCATCATCCGGAATTCACCATGCTCGAATGGTATCGGGCGCATGCCGGCTGGCGCGAGGTCGCGGGCGATTGCGAACGGCTGGTGCGGTCGGCGGCCGGCGAGAGCGGAATGCTGCGCCGGGACGATGCTGTTTGCGACCCGGCGGCGGGCTGGGAATATCTGAGCGTCGCGGACGTATTCGAGCGCGACGCGGATATCGATCTCTTGGCGACGCTTGCCGATCCCTCCGCACCAGACCGGGACGCTCTCGCGACGTCGGCGGAGCGCGCCGGCGTACGGATTGCATCGAGCGATAGCTGGGACGATGTGTTCCATCGCGTCATGCTGGAAAAGATAGAACCGTCGCTCGGTCGCGGTGCGCCGACGGTTCTGCATTCATGGCCCGCGCCGCTGGCCGCGCTCGCGCGGCTCGATCCCGCGGATGCGCGGATCGCCGAACGGTTCGAGATTTACGCCTGCGGGGTGGAACTGGCCAACGGCTTCGGCGAACTGACCGACCCCGCGGAGCAGAGGCGTCGATTCGAAGCCGATGCCGTCCGAAAGCTCGAACTGACCGGGGAAACCTATCCCGTCGACGAGGACTTCCTGGCGGCGCTCGAAACAATGCCGGAATCCGCCGGGATCGCCCTCGGGTTCGACCGTCTGGTCATGCTGCTGACGGGAGCGGACAGGATCGAAGACGTCCTGTGGGCGCCGGTGACGGGTTCTTAAACAAGTCTTTAACCATCGGCGATAGGATCGCCGCATCATGGGAATCCGGTCCGCAAATCTGCTGCCGCGTGCGGTGTTCGCCGCATGTTTTTTCGCCGCCGGCGCGGTTGCTGCGCAGGAGGACATATCGTCCGTTTTCTCCGGCCAGTCGGTCGCAATGGTGATCGGCGGGGAACCCGGATCCCTGCGCGACCGGTACACGCGGCTGATTGGGCGCTATCTGATCAAGCATATTCCCGGCGGCCCCATCATCCGGTATCGGAACATGCCGGGGGCGGCGGGCCAGAATGCGACCCTCTGGATGTACAATACGGCGCCGCGCGACGGGCTGACCATCGGGTCCTTGACGCCCAGCGTTATCGCTGGACCCTTGCTCGGCGACGAAGAAGACAACAGATTCGACCCGCGTAAATTCAACTATCTGGGCAGCGCCGCGAGCCCTGTTTATGTCTGCCTGTCGCGTCCCGATGCGCCTGCCGCGAGTTTTTCGGAGGTCAGGTCGCGGCGCCTCGTCATGGGGGCGCTCCGGGAAGGCGGGGCGACCCAGGACATTTCCAACGCGTTGATCAACCTTGCCGGAGCGCGTTTCCGGATCGTGCCGCGCTATCGCGACAGGAGCGAGCTCCTCGGAGCGCTTGAACACGGGGAAGTGCATGGCGCCTGCGGATTCAGCTGGTCGACGCTCCGGACGCGCTGGCCCGAACTCCTGAAGGAAAAGAAAACCGTTCTGTTTCTTCAGGTGGCGCTCCGGCCGCTTCGGGATCTCACGAGGATGAATGTTCCCGTCGTATGGGATTTTATCGATTCGCCCTCGGATCGCGCCGCTCTCGAACTTCTGGCGCGCACCCAGCAGATAGGCGTTCCCTACGCGGCGCCGCCCAGGGTTCTGCGTCGCCGTGTCGCGGCGCTCCGGGTCGCCTTCGAACGCACCATGAAGGACCTGGAGTTCAAGGCCGAAGCGCGCAAGTCCAAGCTCGACCTGTCGCCGATTTACGGCGACGAACTCGAGCGGGGAATTCTGAAGATTTACGAAACGCCCGCGGAAACCGTCGAGAAGGCCCGCAGGGCGCGGCGTCCCGCCGGTACCTCCTGAGCGTCGGTCGCGCGGCGGGATTTAAAGGCGGCTTGGAGCTCTCCTGCGTCGGGGCTATGATCCGGGTTCCAGCAGGGTTGGAGCACTATCATGGCGACACAGCTTGAAAGCCGAACCGGCCTGAGGTTTCGGCCGCTATCGCCCGCTATCGGCGTAGAAGCGGAGGGCGTCGATCTTTCGAAGCCGCTCGACACCGAAACGGCTGCGGAACTGCGCCGCGTCTGGGCGGAGCACTCGATCCTGCTGATCCGGAACCAGAATCTTTCCGAAGAAGACCAGTTTCGGTTCGCCCGGTGTTTCGGGCCGATCGCACCGCGTCCGAAGCCGCCCGTCGAAAAACGCGACTACGTGCCCGATCCGGACAATCCGATGCATCTCGTGACCGACCGGGTGGATGAAAACGGGCGGCGCCTCGGATCGCTGGGACACGGCGAAATGTGGTTCCATACCGACAAATGCTACGTGCCGGCGCCCCACCGCGCGTCCGCGCTCTATGCCATCGAAATTCCGACCGAGGGCGGGCACACGAAGTTCGCCTCGCTCTATTCCGCCTGTCAGCGCCTGCCGGACGATCTCCGGGAGTCCCTCGAAGGCCGTCGCGCGCTGCAGGTCTACGATTACACGAAGACCGCGGTCGCGGGCGTCGATCAGAAACTCGAAGAGCTCCTGCATTACTGGCAGCCGGTGTTCGTGACCAACCCCGATACGGGCCGCCGGGCGCTCTATGTCAACCGCCTGATGACCGCCCGCATCGAGGGGATGGAGGAGGCGGAAAGCCGCCGGACGCTCGACCTGCTGTGCGATCTGATCGAGCAGCCCGACAATGTCTACGAGCATGTCTGGCGGCCCGGCGATATCATCGTCTGGGACAATCTGTCGAGCCTGCACGCCCGGACCGACTGGCCCGAGGATCAGCGACGCACCCTGCGCCGTTGCACGATGGAAGGCATCGAATTGCGGTAGGGCCGCAAGGCGCGTTAAAATCCGGCGACGAACCGAGATGGAGCCGGCGCATGGCGACCCTGCTGAGATCCGCAAATTCTCTTGAAATCGTTCCGCTGTCTCCCGCCATCGGCGCGGAAGCGCGCGGTATCGACCTGCGCGAGCCTGTAGACGCGGAAACCCAGGCGGCGCTCAGAAATGCATGGGCCGAAAACTCGGTTCTACTGGTGCGCGGGCAGGATCTCAGCGAGGAACAGCAGTTTGCTTATGCGCGGCTGTTCGGGACGATCGCGGACCGCGTCAGGCCGCCCGTCGAAAAACGCGACTACCGCGCCGATCCGGAAAACCGCATGCAGCTCATCACCAACCGGCTCGACGACCAGGGCCGGCCGCTGGGGTCGCTCGGCGATGGGGAGATGTGGTTCCACACCGACAAATGCTATGTCGAGAAGCCGCACAGGGCCTCGTTTCTGTACGCCGTCGAAATCCCGACCGAAGGCGGGCACACGAAGTTCGCCTCGCTCTATAACGCGTATGACCGGCTTCCCGCCGATATCCGCGACCGGATCGAGGGACGCAAGGTCCTGCAGGTCTACGATTACGGCAAGGTCGAGGCGGCGAACGTCGAGGAAAGGCTGGATGAGCTGCTGCATTACTGGCAGCCCATCGTGGTTGCCAATCCGGATACGGGACGCAAGGCTGTCTATGTCAGCCGACTGATGTCGCTTCGCATCGAAGGCATGGATGAGGCGGAGAGCCGGGAAATACTGTCTGCAATCTTCGATATCGTCGAGGCCGAAGACAATATCTACGAGCATGTCTGGACGCCGGGCGACATCCTGCTGTGGGACAATCTGTCCTGTGTGCATGCGCGCACCGACTGGCCGCCGGAACAGAGCCGTACCTTGCGGCGGGTGACCATCAAGGGCGATGCCCTTCTCTGACGGAAGGAAGGAGCCGGAAAATGGCGACCGCGACAGATCTTGCCGGGCTGACAATCAGAAAACTGGACGCGCCGCTGGGCGCCCGGGTCGAGGGCGTCGACCTTTCGCGCGATATGTCGCCCGCGCTGCTGCAGGCCATAAGGGAGGCCTGGTGCGAAAACCTCGTGCTGCTTTTTCCCGGCCAGACATTCACGGCGGATGAGCAGATAGGGTTCGCGCTCAATTTCGGACCCATCAAGAAGCGCGGTCGGCCGGAAGACCGCAGGCCGGAGGGGCCGGGACGGGATCATGACGCCCAGGTCATGTTCATTTCCAACATCGTCGAGAACGGCCGGCCCATCGGATCGCTGCCGGACGGCGAAATGTGGTTCCACCATTACGGGTGCTACAAGGAATTTCCGCAGCGGGCGTCGTTCCTTTACGCTATCGAACTGCCATCCACCGGCGGAAATACGCGCTTCGCCAACATGTACGCCGCGTACGAGAACGTACCGCAGGCGCTGAAAACCTTGCTCGCCGACATGACGGCGCTTCACGTCTACGATTACGAGACGCAGGGGACCTACGACATCGACTCCGGGCTGGACGGGATCGCTCATTTTTCGCATCCCGTCTTTATTCGCCATCCCGATTCCGGCCGGACGGCGCTCTACGTCAACCCGCTGATGACGGCCCGGATCGACGGGCTTCCCGCCGACGAGAGCCGCGCCGTGCTGGATGAGCTGTTCGCGATCGGCCAGCACCCGTCAGTGGTTTACGAGCATGCCTGGACGCTGGACGATTTCCTGATGTGGGACAATCTGTGTTCGATGCATGCCCGCACCGATTTCCCGCCGGAGGATCGCCGGCTGCTGCGGCGCTGCGTTGTCGAGGGAACGCGTCCGGAGCGGGCGTAGGCCCGCCCCGTTTACGCGTCCGGGCCGGTCGGTGTGCGGCGCGGCGTTCCAGTCAGACGGGTTAGAACGATGCCGGTCAGTCCCGCAGCGCTTTCGGCGAACCAGTCGATGTCCGCCATCGTCGGGGGGCGGAGAATCGCTGTCTCCGATAGCGCCCCCCTGACATCGCTGCCGTTTTCCCGCGACACGGGATATCCGCGTTCGGTCGTCACCGATTATGTCCCGGCAACGGCGCCGTTCCGGATCAGGAACGGCTGTCGTTCATGAAATCGTCGACCTGCTGCCTGAGGATGGTCGACTGTCTGGAAAGTTCGCTGGCAGCGTCGAGCATCTGCGAGGCAGAGCTGCCGGTTTCGCTGGATGCCTCCTGAACCTTGACGATGTTGGAGGAAACTTCCTGAGTGCCGCTTGCAGCCTGCTGGACGTTTTCGGCAATTTCCCGCGTTGCGACGATCTGTTCCTGGACCGATTGGGAAACCACCTTGGCGATTTCGCTCATCTTGCCGATCGTGTTGCTGATGTCGCCGATGGCGGAAACCGCTTCGGTCGTCGCTTCCTGGATCTCGGCGACCTGCTGGGAAATTTCCTCGGTTGCCTTTGCCGTCTGGGTCGCCAGATTCTTGACTTCGGAGGCGACCACCGCGAATCCCTTGCCGGCTTCGCCGGCCCTTGCCGCTTCGATCGTGGCGTTCAGCGCCAGCAGATTGGTCTGCGAGGCGATATCGTTGATCAGGTTGACGATATCGCCGATTTTCTGGGCGGCGTCAGCGAGCCCGACGACATTCGCGTTCGTCTTCTCGGCTTCCCTGACGGCTTCCGTGGCGATCCGGTTGCTTTCGTCCACCTGGCGGCCCACTTCCTGCACCGAGCTTGAAAGCTCTTCGGTCGCCGCCGCGACGGTCTGGACATTGGATGTCGCCTCTTCCGACGCTGCCGCCACGGCGGTCGACTGTCGGCTGGTCTCCTCCGCCGTCGCGGACAGGGATTGCGCGGAAGACTGCATTTCCTCCGCCGCTGAGGATACGGTTTCCACCGCGTTTTTCACGGCGTTGGTCATCGCGATCTGTTTCTGCTTCTTCTCCGTGATGTCTACGGCGAACTTGACAACTTTTGTCGGGTTGCCCTCCGCGTCGAAGACTGGGTTGTACGTCGCCTGAATCCATATCTCGGCGCCATTCTTGTGGACACGCGCGAACTCGCCTGCCTGGAACTTTCCGCTTCTCAACTCTTCCCAGAAGCGGCCATATTCGTCGCTTTCCCTCAATTCAGGGGGCATGAAAATTCGGTGATGTTCTCCCTGAATTTCCGCCAGGGTATAGCCCAGGGCGTTCAGAAAGTTCTCGTTGGCAGTGGTAATCGTGCCATCGATTTCGAACTCGATAACCGCCTGCGACCGTCCGACCGCTTCGAAGACCGCCTTTAATTCGGCGTTTTCTGCATCCGCCCTGACCTGTTCGGTGATGATGCTCCAGGTCAGCATCGGGGCGGTATAGTTGCCCTGACTGTCGAAGATGGGAGAGACCAGAAGGTCGAGAATCTCGTCGCCCAGCTTGATGTGCGTCTGGTAGGGCAGGTTTTCGGGGTCGACGAGAAGCGTCCGTTGGCGTTCCGGCACCTTGTGAAAAATATCCACGCATTGTCCGAGCAGCTCGTCCGCCTTGCAGGGAAGCAGATGCTCCAGCTTCCTCAGCGTATCGATGCTGGTCTTGTTGACGTAGTCGATGGTGAAGTTCTCCAGCTCCAGCGTCATGACGTTGACGGGCATGGCGTCGACCATCTGCCGCAGCGCAGCAAGCTGATCGGCGGAGTTGCGGGATGGCTTGCCGGAGGCCGGGCTGCCCGGCAGTTCAAGGTCGACGACGGATGACTTGCGGCTTGCTAGACCAAACATGGTTTCTTGTTTCCTTTACGCTGAACAATGGCGGCGTCTCGCGCAGCCCGGCGTCAAGATGGCGAATAATTCCCAAAAATGATTTAACGGGCAGCCGCGGGGATAGCCGCGGGGATAGCCGCGGGGATAGCCGGGGGGATTTCGTTAACGATTGTGCGAATAGTCTTTGCCGGCTGGCCGCTCGGGACCCGACCGGCTATTAAGGAGAGAGGGCCGCATTCCGCCTGCGGCGCAGATCACCCCCGTTCAAGGAGAGAAAACAACAATGACGGACACATTATTCGAGAGGCTCGGCGGTCGCGCCGCCGTGGATGCCGCGGTCGACCGGTTCTACGAAAAAGTGCTGGCGGACGATCTGCTCAGCCCGTTCTTTGCCGGCACCGACATGACCAGGCAGAGGGCCCAGCAGAAGGCGTTCCTGACACAGGCGTTCGGCGGCCCCAGCAACTACACGGGACAGGATCTGCGCACGGCGCATGCGCCGCTGGTCGAGAAGGGGCTGGGCGACGCTCATTTCGACGCGGTTGCCGGGCATCTGCAAGCAACGCTTCAGGAACTCGGCGTCGATGCAGGCAATATTGCAGAGGTCATGACGATCGCCGGCAGCGTCAGGGACGACGTCCTGAACCGCTGACCCGTTATTCCTGCTCGTCGCCGGAAAACGTCGGCGCCGATCCGACTGGCATCCCTTCGAAGACGCGGTTGAAGCGCCCGCGGTTTCCTGTGCGACGCTTCTGACTTTCTGTACTGCGCCGGCCGTCGCGTGCTGTCTCGACGATCCGTCGGAGACTTGTCCCGAAGCTTCCGGACCGGCTGTGTCGGGCTGCGTATACGCTGTCAGGCGCAAACCCGACGGCCTGTAAAAAATTGTCAAAATTTTACCAAAGCTTAAATCTGTTTCTGTAGCTTCTGTAAACGTGTGTTTCCGTAGCAGCGATCCAAGGCTGACTCCGGGAACGTTGCAATCGCTATGAAAGGATTATTCAGGTGCAGACTGGCAGTTTCTCATTCAGGTCGCTTTCCGTAGCCGTCAAAATTTATTCGCTGGTAGCCTTTTGCATGCTGGCAACCCTGGCCGTTGGCGGGGTGAGCTATTGGCAGATGGACAAGATCGGGATGGAACTGGAAGGGATTGCCGAACGCGATACCCCCATGACCGCCGCGCTGACCGAGGTCACGATTCACCAGCTTGAACAGGTTATTGCCATGGAAAAGGCGTTTCGGCTGGGTGAGGAAATGGTCAAGCACCCCGAAAAACGGACCGGCTTCACGGCTTCCGTCGATCGCTTCACGGATCTGGGGCAGAAGGTCGACAAGGAGCTGGCGGAGCTGGAGCGCTTTGCGGCGGATTCCGAAGCGAAGGCCTATTCCGAAGAAGCCCGTAGCGCGTTTTCTCAGCTGAAGGGGGAAATCGCGACGATCAAGACCCAGCACAGCTCGTTCGGCGAACACGCACAGCCGGTGTTCGGGCTCCTCGCCAGTGGCAGGATCGAAGAAGCAATCTCGCAGGAGGAGAAGGTATCCGAGGAAGGGGCTGCGCTGGACAAGAAGCTCGAAGCGGCGCTGGCCAGGATCGAAGGGTTCACTCTTCAGGCCGCAAGGACGGCCGAGCAGCATGAGAAATTCGCCATCGTTCTGATTGCGGTGGTTGCGGTGGCATCGGTACTGATTGGCGCTGTTGTCGCGTGGCTGCTGACGCAGATGAGTATCGTGCGCCCGCTCCGGGAAGTTATCGGCCATCTGGACGAACTGACCGAAGGTAACGTGGACGTCGAGATCGTCGTGCGGTCCGACGATGAAATCGGGAAGGTCGCCTCGGCCTTGGAGATGTTCAGGGAGAACCTTCTGCGCACGCGGGAGATGGAAAAGAACCAGCTCGAAGCCGAGGAGAAGGCGCGTAAGGAGAAGGAGCTGCAGGAACGACGCCAGGCGGAAGAACGCCGCAATCAGCAGGAAATTCAGGACGAAGAGATGAAGCGCCAGCGCACCGAGGTTCTCGAGAACATCGCGAGCGAGTTCGAAGGTCAGGTCATGATGATGCTGGAAACTGTTGCTTCTGCGGCCAACGAAATGCGGGCCTCGGCGGAGGAGATGAACAGGACGGCCGAGCATGCATGCGGCCAGACCGTCGCAGTGGCGGCCGCATCTGAGGAAGCGTCGACCAACCTTCAGACAGTCGCCAGTGCCGCTGAAGAGCTGACCGCTTCCGTGCAGGAAATAAGCCGTCAGGTCGACGAGACGAATCGTGTCGCGGTCGAGGCAGCTAAGGATTCAAATAACGCAAACGAAAAGGTTCAGGGACTGGCCGAGGCAGCGCAAAGGATCGGCGATGTCGTCGAACTGATTAACGACATCGCCAGCCAAACCAACCTCCTGGCGTTGAATGCGACGATTGAAGCGGCGCGGGCGGGAGAGTCCGGCAAAGGCTTTGCGGTCGTTGCGTCGGAGGTAAAATCGCTGGCGACCCAGACGGCAAAAGCAACCGAGGAAATAGCCAGTCAGATTGAGGACGTCAGGGAGGCTACCGGCGAAGCTGTCACGGCCATCGGCAGTATTTCGGTCGTGATCGACAAGATGAACCAGAATTCGAGCGCGATCGCTGCGGCGGTGGAACAACAAAGCGCTGCGACGACGGAAATCGCCTCCAATGTTCAGCAGGCTGCCCAAGGTACGCAGGAGGTCAACGGCAATATTTCCGAGGTAAACCGTTCGGTTTCCGAATCCGGCGAAGCCGCGTCGCAGGTTCTTGGCGCTGCGGATGAGCTGGCAAAGCAGAGCGAGGGAATGCGCGCCAAGCTTAACGATTTCCTGCAGCAGATCAGGGCTGCCTGAGCCCGACGGGGATCAGCAACTCTCCGAGTCGAAAGCCGGGATCGATCCCACCGGCATTTCGGCAAAAATCCGGTTGAAGGCGCGCACGGCCTCGGCCGGGCCGTCCTTGTACTCCCAGACACCGGCGGCGACCGAGATGAAATCCGCGCCCGCGCCGATCACCGGGCGGCAGTTTTCGACCGTGATCCCGCCGATGGCGACGCACGGGACCAGCATCGAATCCTGCCACCGCGACAGGGTTTCGAGCTCGGCCCTGGATTTCGGGGATTTGGTGGTGGAGCCGAAAAACGCGCCGAACGCGACGTAATCGGCGCCGGCCTCGGCGCCTTCCATGGCGAGGTGCATCGAGTTGTGGCAGGTGACGCCGACGATGGCGTCGTCTCCCATGATGCGGCGGGCCTCCGCATAGGGCGTGTCGTCCTGACCGACATGAACGCCGTCGCACCCCAGCGCGGCGGCAAGGTCCGGCCTGTCGTTCATGATGAAGGCGACGTCGCGTTCCTGAACGACCGGAAGAAGAAGTTCGGCGGCACGCCGCACCGTGTCGTCGTCTTCCTTGAGACGAAGCTGGAAACAGGCGACATCGCCGGCGTCCAGCGCCGCCGCCAGTGTTTCGGCGAATCCCGAAAGCGCCTCGCCGCCGATATCCGGCGGCGAGATCAGGTACAGTCGGCAGGGTTCAGGCGACGGTTCCAAGGGTCCGCGTCCGCCTGTCCAGGGTGGCCTACATCTTTCCCTGATAGATCTTGATGATTGAATCGAGCATCGCGAGCGCCTCGTCGCGCGGCCGCTGGAACGTGTTGCGGCCGATGATCGAGCCGTTGCCGCCGCCGTCTCGGATGGCGCGCACCTCGTTGAAGATGCCGTCGAGGTCCTTGGCTTCGCCGCCCGAGAACACGACGATCCGGCGGCCGTTGAAGCAGGACTGCACGACATGCTCGATCCGCTTGGCCAGCGTCGAGACATCGATCTTGCGGTCCACGTACACCTTCTTCGCGGCATCGAGGAACATGGCGTCGGTCGGCGGCTTCACCTTGATGATGTGCGCGCCGATCTGGCAGGCCAGGTGCGCCGCGTAGGCGCAGACATCCATCGCGGTTTCGCCCTCGCGCGAGACCATGCCGCCGCGCGGGTAGGACCAGACGACGACCGCAAGCCCGACCGATTTGGCCTCCTCGGCCATTTCGCGGATTTCCTCGATCTGTTCGTACTGGTCTTCGGAACCCGGATAGATGGTGAAGCCGATCGCCGCGCAGCCGAGCCGGAGCGCGTCCGCGACCGAGGCGGTAACGGCCTGGTCCTTGTTGCTGCTGAGCGAGTTGGCGCCGTTGCATTTCAGGATGGTGGGGACCGCGCCGGCATATGTGTCGGCACCCGCTTCCAGCTGCCCCAGCGGCGCGGCGTAGGCGTTGAGCCCGGCATCGATCGCGAGCTGGTAGTGGTAGTGCGGGTCGTAGGCGGCGGGGTTGGGCGCGAAGCTGCGGGCCGGTCCGTGCTCGACGCCCTGATCGACCGGCAGGATCACCATTTTCCCGCTGCCGCCCAGCCGGCCGTGCATCAGTATCCGGCACAGGTTGGCCTTGGTGCCGGGCGTGTCCGATTCGTATGCCGCCAGAATTTTCCTAACCCGCTGCGAAACTTTCATCGTCTTCGTTCCCTAAATGTCCAGTCTGTCCTGCGCGTGTTTCCGTGCTTGTCCGGGCACGCCGAATTCCGGCTTCGTTATACTTGAATCTTTCCGGGCGGGCAAAATTATCGGCGATGGCGGGCGGCCAGTAATTCCCCGAGCTCCTCGGCGGCGCTGTCGGCATCCCGCCGGTCGAGAATTCGGGTCGGCCTCCCGGCCAGAACCGCGCCGGACTGTTCGGCGATCGCCGCGATTTTTCTGCGCGTGGCGGCGCTTCCGCCATACGCGATGGCGTCGATTCCCTGCCGCAGGGCGGCCAGCGCATGCCCCGGCGCGTCTCCGCAGTCGAGAACAGCCGATATCTCGACGTCGGGATATTCCGCTTTGACGATGGCGATCATTTCACCGAACCATAAAGGACCCATGGCGGACGCGCCGTCGCGGATGCTCCAGAGCTCTACGGCGGCGCCGGCCGAGCGGGCGGCGTCGCACCACGCGCGGGCGTCTTCGATGCCGCGCACCAGAACGGCGCGCGGCTTTCGTTTCGCAGGTCGCTGTCGTCCTGTCATGTCCCGGTCCGCATGGCGGGCCAGTGTGCCACGGGATCGGTCCCGCCGCCACGGATGGCGGATCCGATTCGTCATCGCTCGCCGGAGAGATTGTTTTTCCGCAATTGTTTACGGGCGATTGTTGACGCTTCGCTTCGACGCGGCCTATGTTCGCCGCCATGGGACAGGTTGAAGACGCAGAACGGAGGCTGGCCTCGGCGCTGGATCGCCTCGAAGAGGCGGCGACGCGCGTGACGGGGTCGGCCGCCGTGGCCGCCGTCGAGGGCGAGCTGGCGGCGCTGCGGCAAAAATGCGCCACTCTCGAGGCGAGGAACCGGGAGATTTCCGGCCGGCTCGATTCCGCGATTTTGCGTCTTCAGGAAATTCTCGAGGCCGATACCAGGGTGAAGTCAGGCGATGGCGCAGGTTGACATCAGCATCAATAACCGCGCCTACAGGATTTCCTGCGACGACGGCCAGGAAGAACATCTGACGCGTCTTGCCGCGTTCGTGGACAATCGGGTGCAGGAGCTTGTCGCGTCGGTCGGCCAGGTCGGCGAGGAACGCCTTCTGGTCATGGCGAGCCTGCTGATCGCCGACGAACTGTCGGAATCGTTCTCCAGAATCGAGGCCGGCGATTCCGGGGGCGACGGCGCGTTCTCCGCGGGCGCTCTGGAGGCGGCGGCGGAACGGATCGAACGGATCGCGGCCCGGCTGACGGCGGGCTGAGCGGCGCTGTCGGAAATCCCCTCGACGTTCGAATTCGGTGATATACTGGATGCTGAGCGGTTGCTGTGCGGTGCGCGAGACACCGTATCCCTGGGGCCAATAAACACCTCTAGGGAGCTGTCCCTGCCGGGATCCTGGTCCCGGTATACGGCGCCCACCTGCTTTAGCAGGCCTTTAGAGGATGCACCTTCGGACGGCCGTGTGGCGCCGCTCGCTTCTTTCGCCGACAGAATCTTCCATGCCGACTGCCAGCCGGATCGACCTTGCCAAGAAAACAGTGCGGGAAGAAAGGGCGCGCGCCCGCCGCGCCGCGCATCGCGATGCGGGCCGCGCGGCGGCGGGGCTGGTTTGCGAGAGATTCCAGGAAGCCCGCATGCAGGGACTGGCCATCGATCGGGGCGATGCGGTATCGGGCTACTGGCCGCTGCGCGACGAACTCGACATCCGGCGGTTGCTGACGGGTCTTTACGATGAAGGCGTGACATGCGCGCTGCCGGTCGTGGCGGGGAAGGAAAGGCCGCTCGTGTTCCGTCGCTGGCGGCCCGGAGACGCACTGGCGAGCGCGTCTTTCGGCCTTGCCGAACCGTCCGCCGACAAGCCGGAGGTCGATCCGCGCGTCATGCTGGTGCCTCTGCTCGCCGTCGATTCGATCGGGAACAGGCTCGGATACGGCGCCGGGTATTATGACAGGACGCTGGCCGAAAGGCGGGCGCGCGGACCGGTGATCGCCGTCGGAATAGGGTTCGAAGCGCAGCGAGTGGCGGCGCTTCCCGTCGACGGGTACGATCAGCGCCTCGACTGGCTGGTGACCGAACGATCGGTCGCCCGGTTCGGCGGATAGGGAAGACAGGGCAGGACGCGTGCGGATACTGATTTGCGGCGATGTGGTGGGACGCGCGGGGCGGCGCGCCGTGTGCGATGCGCTGCCCGGACTGCGCCGGTCGCTCGATCTCGATTTCGTCGTCGTCAACGGCGAAAACGCGGCCGGCGGCTTCGGCATCACCGCGAAGATATGCGACCAGTTTCTCGACGCCGGGGCCGATGTCGTCACCACCGGCAACCACGCGTGGGACCAGAAGGACATCGTGCCGCATTTCCAGAAGGAAAAGCGCCTGCTTCGGCCGCACAACTATCCCGAGGGCACGCCGGGATCGGGCGTCGGCGTCTATACCGCCCGCAACGGCCGCAGGGTCGCCGTGCTGCATTTCATGGGGCTGCTGTTCATGCCGTCGCTCGACGACCCGTTCGCCGGCGTCGACCGCGCCATGCTCAATCGGCGGATGGGGGCGGGGGAAAAAGACCTGGCCGCGATCCTGGTCGATTTTCACGCCGAGGCGACCAGCGAAAAGATGGCGTTCGGTCACATGCTCGACGGCCGGGTGTCGGCCGTCGTCGGGACCCACAGCCATGTGCCGACCGCCGACTGCCAGATATTCCCGGGGGGCACCGGCTACATGTCCGATATCGGCATGTGCGGCGACTACGATTCGGTCATCGGCATGAAGAAGGAGGGGTCGATCCAGCGCTTCCGCAGCAAGCTGCCGGGGCCCCGCCTGGAGGCGGCCGGCGGCGAGGCGACCCTTTGCGCCGTGCTGGTGGAAACCGACGACGAAACCGGGCTGGCGCGGTCCGTCGAGCCGGTCCGGTCCGGCGGCAGGCTTTCACCCGCCATGCCGAACCGGTCCGAGTGACGGCGAGCCCGTTCTATGCGGCTCTGACGGTATTGAGGAAGTTTTCGACCTGCTGCCTCAGATCTTCGCCCTGTCTGGAGAGTTCCTCGGCGGCGGAGAGGACCTGCCCGGCGGTCTGCCCGGTTTCGCTGGCGGCCTGATTGACCTCGACGATGTTGCCGGAGACTTCCTGCGTGCCGGCGGCGGCCTGCTGAACGTTGCTGGCGATCTCCTGGGTTGCCGATCCCTGCTGGTCCATTGCGTTGGCGACGGCGGTCGAGATCTCGCTGATCTGGCCGATCACGTCGGAGATGCCCTCGATGGCGGATACCGCCTCGCCGGTGGCGTCCTGGATGCCGGCGATCTGGCCGCCGATCTCCTCGGTCGCCTTGGCGGTCTGGGTGGCGAGCGACTTGACCTCGGACGCGACGACCGCGAAGCCCTTGCCGGCTTCGCCTGCGCGCGCCGCCTCGATGGTCGCGTTGAGCGCCAGCAGGTTGGTCTGGCTGGCGATGTCGTTGATCAGGTCGACGACCTCGCCGATCCTGTTGGCGGCATCGGCGAGCCCCTGAACCTTGCGGTTCGTATTGCCCGCTTCCGCGACGGCGGTCTGGGCGACCCTCTTGGCTTCCGAAACCTGCCGTCCGATCTCGTTCACGGACGACGACAGCTCTTCGGCCGCCGCCGCAACGGTCTGGATGTTGGCGGTCGCCTCTTCGGACGCCGCGGCGACGTTGGACGAGCGCGAGCTGGTCTGTTCGGCCGACTGGCTCATGGCTTCGGCGGAAGCGCGCATCTGGGTGGTGGCCGACGAGACCGCCTCGATGACGCTCATGACGCCGTTCTCGAACTCGTCCGCCATCGCCAGCATCGCGGCCTTGCGCTCCTCTTCGGCCTTCTCTTCGGCTTCGGCGGCCTGACGTTCGGCGGCTTCACGCTCCGACTCACGTTCCGCACGCTCTTTTTCAGCCCGTTTCTCCGCTTCTTCCTTTTCGCGCCGGCGCTGGTCGTTCTCGATCTTGTTCGATTTCCAGATCGCGAGGGCCTTGCCCATCTCTCCGATCTCGTCGCGCTGCGTCATGACCGGCACGTCGACCGACAGATCGTCGTCCGCAAGGCGGTTCATGATCTCGGTGATGAGACGGATCGGACTCGCCGCCCTGGCGCCGACGTAAAGACCGGCGGCCAGAAAGACGCCGATGCAGCCCACAAGCGCGATGGCAAATGCCAGGATAAGTCCGTTCCAGAGGCCGAACGCTTCGTCGACCGGGATACGGACCAGCGTCGACCATCCGAGGCCGGGATACCCGTACGCTCCCACGCTGCGCGCGTATCCCGATGCCTGGTCGATCCGTTTGCGGGGGTGAGCCGTGACCATGGCGCCGCGTTTGCCGTCGACGGCTTCCCGGGCGGCTTTCAGCCCCGCTTCGGCGAGGTTGAGCTTGTCGATGGTGTCGAAGTTGCGCCTGTACCCCTTCGGGTCCGAAAATTGCAGCCCCACGGGATCGAAATCCACGATGACGCGACCCTTGGAATCGAGAATCGTTATTTCTGCCCTGGACATGTTTTCGGCGGCGAGGCCGGCATAGAACCGCGCCGCGATCTCTTCGACCAGACCGAAATCGGCGAAATTCGCCCAGATGCCGATCTTTTGACCGCGGGCGTTGTATACCGGCGCGCTGAAGGGGATTACGTAGCCGTCTTCTCCGTACAGATCGGCGACAAACTTCTCACGGTAGGGGTGTCCGACGGCGGTTCCGTCGATGCCGTTTTTGCCCTTCAGGAACTTGCCGCTGACGGCGTCCTTGAACCATTGCTGTTGCAGAACGGATTTTCCGTACAGCCTGTCGGTCGGTATCGTCTTGCCTGAAGCATCGACCGAGTTGGCGGCGAGGATCTGTCCGTCGAGCCCGACGAAGAGCATCAGCTTGTAAATGCCGTAACCGGTCGTGTAGCCGTTCATGGCGTGGACCAGCGGGTTCTCCTTGCCCGGGGTGCTCCAGTTTTCAGGATTGTGCGCGGCGGCGTTGAGGCCGAACGCCTGCACGTCGCCGTAACGTTCGAACAGGTTGCGGTCGATGACGTCGTTGACGGCGACCGCCGTCTCGACGACCTTGGTCGACAGGGCCTGTTTGATATTTCCCTCTTCCGAATAAAGGATGCCGAAGAGGACCAGGCCGGGGATCAGACCGAAGGCCAGCAGCAGGAGCGTCAGTTTCCCCCGTACGCCGCCGAGGAACATTCGGGCCGGCTTCTCGTCGATTTGCGGGGCCGCGACCGCGTACCCGAATTCCTGTCCGTTATCGTCTGAGTCCGGTGTGTTGATTGTGTTCATCAGGACTTCCTTCCCGCTGCAATTCCCGGTAGCAATTATTTTGCAGGGTACTCGTACGGTTCTTCCCGTGAATCTTCGGTTAATGCGGATAAAGTTTGTCGGGGATACTCTTCGAAATTGAACGAAAAAAATCGTACGGGAACGGGCAGACGCTCCGGCTTCGCCGGCTGGCGTCGCCCGGCCCCGGCTTCGGCGTCGAACTTGCCATACGGTTCGCCGGTTGTGATATAAACGTCCGAAGCCGCTGCGGGGCGGCGGTTCGGACAGGGCAGGCAACGACGGATTCCGGTATGGCGGGCCATTCCAAATTCAAGAACATCATGTTTCGCAAGAGCGCGCAGGACAAAAAGCGCGCCAAGATTTTCACCAAGCTGATCCGGGACATTCAGGTCGCGACACGGTCCGGCCTGCCCGACCCGGAAATGAACCCGGCGCTGAAGATGGCGGTCCAGGCGGCGAACGCCCAGAACATGCCGAAGGACAATATCGAGCGCGCGATCAAAAGGGCGAGCGGCGAGGGCGACGGCGATTCCTACGAGGAAATCCGGTACGAAGGCTACGGTCCCGGCGGCGTCGCGCTGATCGTCGATGCGCTAACGGATAACCGCAACCGGACGGCCAGCGAGGTGCGGGCGGCCTTCACCAAACATGGCGGGTCGCTCGGCGAAACCAACAGCGTCAGCTTCCAGTTCGACCGGGTCGGGCTGATCGGCTACGCGGCGGATGCGGCGGACGCGGACGACATGTTCGAAGCCGCCCTCGAGGCGGGCGCCAGCGACGTCGAATCGACAGAGGAAGGGCACGAGATCGTCTGCGCTCCCGACGATTTCGGCCAGGTGCGCGCCGCACTCGAGGAACGGTTCGGCAAGGCCCAGGAGGCCGATCTCGGCTGGCGGCCGCAGACCACCGTACCGGTCGAGGAGGACAAGGTGGAAACCCTGTTCAAGCTGATCGAGGCGCTGGACGACAGCGACGACGTTCAGAACGTCTCCGCCAACTACGAAATCGACGACGCGGTTCTCGAACGGATTACCGCCTGAGGGGGTCTGGCGCCTGTCGGACTGACAGGCGCCAGACGCCGGTCAGGCCGCGCGAACGTCTTTCAGGAAACGGTCCACCTGTTCCCTCAGGCTTTCGCCCTGCCGGGAAAGTTCCTCGGCAATGCCGAGGACCTGATTGGCGGCGGTTCCGGTTTCCGATGCCGTCTTGCTGACATTGACGATGCTGCCGTTCACCTCGTTGGTGCCGGCCGCCGCCTGCTGGACGTTGCTGGCGATTTCCTGGGTTGCGGATCCCTGTTCTTCCACGGCGGTTGCGACAGCCGTGGAGATTTCGCTGATCTTACCGATAATGCCGGAAATTCCTTCGATCGCGGTAACCGCATCCGACGTCGCATTCTGGATGCCCACGATCTGTTCGCCGATCTCCTCGGTCGCCTTGGCGGTCTGGGTGGCGAGCGACTTGACCTCGGACGCGACGACCGCAAACCCCTTGCCGGCTTCGCCCGCGCGGGCGGCTTCGATCGTGGCGTTTAGGGCGAGCAGGTTGGTCTGCGACGCGATATCGTTGATGAGATTTACAACGTCCCCGATTTTCTGCGCCGCTTCCGCCAGGCCGAGCACCTTGGCGTTGGTTTCGCTCGCCTCGGACACGGCGTTCCGCGCAATGCGAGAGGAGTCCGAAACCTGACGGCTGATTTCGCCGACCGAAGCGGAAAGTTCCTCGGCCGCCGCCGCGACCGTCTGCAGGTTGGTCGACGCCTCCTCGGAGGCGGCCGCAACGGACGATGACTGAACGCTGGTATCCTTCGCGGTTTTGGCCATCGTCTCCGCCGACGCGCGCATCTCGTTAGCGGCCGAGGCCACGGATTCGAGAACCGTCGTAACCTGGCGGTCGAAATCCGCGATAACGGATTCGACGTTTTCGGCCCGCTTGCGTTCGGCTTCGACGCGCGCCTGCTGTTCCTGCCGTTCGCGCTCTTCGGCTTCGCGTTGCTTTCGGTCGCGCTCCGCCTTTTCAGCGGCGGCGCGTTTCTCGGCCTCGCGGTTCTCCGCCTGGAGCCGTTCGTTCTCGATCAGGTTCTTCTGGAACACCTTCACCGACCCGACGAGCGTGCCGATTTCATCGCCGGTTTCCGCAAGATCGATCGCGACCGATGTCTCGCCGTCAGCAAGACGCTGCGTGACGGCGGTCAGCTTCCGGACCGGCGTGACGATGCCCCTTGTAATCAGGATCCCGAACAGAAGGGTCGCAACCAGCAGGACGCCGACAAGCGCGGCGGCAGCCCACAGCCGGGTCGACGCCTCCGCATGATGCGCGTCTGCAAGCGCGAGGAGCTCCGTGGAAAACCGGTCTTCGATCTTTTTCATGAGTTCGATCTTGGCGGTAATGGCGTCGAACCACTCCTTTGACGTTATGCCGCCGGTGTCGCCGGTAAAAATGCTGGCGATCGCGATCTTGCGGAGCCGGTCGACCTTTTCGACGACCGGTCCCGAAAGCGTTTCGTCATAGAAACCGACCTGGGCCGCCGTGGCCGACTGGTGGAACATGTCGATCAGCGTATTCTCGGAGCCGATATGGCCGATAAACTTTTTGTAGACCTCCGGGGAGAATTTTTTCGATCCGAAGCCGACCGCCCCGGCGGCGCGTTCGAGCCCCGCATTTTCCTTGGCATGAAGAAAGGTGATATAGGAAGCGATCATCCGGTTAAGTTCCGAATCATGGCTCATTTTCGTGATGTTTTCGATGATGTTCAGCAGGTCGGCGATCGCCGGCGTGTAGGTCCCCGCCATCTGCGCCAGGGTCGCTTCTTTCTTGGCGATCCTGTCCCGCACGGCGCGCACCTTGGAGAGCCGGTCCCTGGCCGTCGAGACCAGTTTCACGACTCCCGCGCCGAAGGTTTTCTCGTCGAGCGTGTCGAACGATGCGTTCAGGGCCGCTAACGCCTGATCCGTCCGCGGCTGCTGCCCGCTGACCTCCGATTCGAAGGCCTGGCCCTTGCTGTTAATGAACCCGGCGGAATAACCGCGTTCCTTCTGCAGCTCGTGAACGGCGCCCTTGATGTATTTCGAGGCGGTGGTCAGGGACAGGAGGATTTCGGTTTCCGATGCCGTTTGGTGCGATTCCAGGACCCGGTTCGCTCCCAGCCAGACCATCGCAAGCAGCGGCAATGCCATCAGCAGCTGGATTCTGAATCCGATCGGCCGGTTGGCGAGTTTGAACCGGGACCCTGCGTTTCGCCGCGACCCGGGTTGCATCGGTTCCGGCCTGGAATCGCCGGACATTTCGTAATCGGAATGCTTTTCGCGCATCGTTTTCCGTCTCTCTCTGAATGGACCGAAGGTCCATGATAACGTTTGCATGACGGGTTTTAGCGGCGAATGATTGACGATTCCTGAATTCCGGACCGGCAGGATGGAGATAATTGCAAGGGCCCCGGGCGGTTTGCCGGGAGGAGCCCGAACGGCCCGGATATCGCGACGACGTCTCCCGTGAAACAGGCGGCCGATTAGCTGCGCATCGACGCAATATATGGTATAGGAAGGGGGAATTCGGTACGACATGCGTCCGTCTGGCGCACACGCTGCCGAATTTGCTCGCATCGATCTCCGGCCGGTTTCCGGATACCGGAATGCAGCAGCGAACCGTGGACGAACCGTGGACGAACAATGGCAGTAACCATTTTGGGAATCGATCCCGGTCTCAGATATACCGGCTGGGGCGTTATCGGCGTTGACGGAAACCGTCTGACCCATGTGGCCGACGGGTATGTCGGCGTGCCGGTTGAGGGCAGTCTCGCCGAGCGGCTGGCGGCGCTGTACGCCGGGGTTGCAGCCGTGCTGTCGGAATTTTCGCCCGATGAGGCGGCGGTCGAGGAGACCTTCGTCAACCGCAACGCGGCCTCCACGCTCAAGCTCGGTCAGGCCCGCGGGGTGACCCTTCTGGCGCCGGCGCTCGCCGGCATCGCGGTGCATGAGTATGCGACCAACCTGGTCAAGAAATCGGTGGTCGGAACGGGACATGCCGACAAGAACCAGGTGACGATGATGATCCGGACCCTGTTGCCGGGCGCCCGGCTGGAAAAGGCCGACGCGGCCGACGCGCTGGCGGTGGCCATCTGCCATGCGCATCACCGGGCGAGCCGGATGCGGTGGGGCGGCATGGTTCCGGAGGCGGCGCGCGGATGATAGCGAAGCTGACCGGCGTTATCGATTCCGTTGGCGAGGATCACGCCGTGGTCGATGTCAACGGAGTCGGCTATCTCGTTTTCTGTTCGGCGCGCACGCTGCGGGCGCTTGAAGGCCGGGGCGCGCCGGTCAGCCTTGCGGTCGAGACCCATGTGCGCGAGGACCATATCCACCTCTATGGATTTGCCGACGCGGTCGAGCGCGACTGGTTCCGCCTGCTGACGACGGTGCAGGGGGTCGGCGCCAAGGTCGCGCTCGCCATTCTCGGCACGCTGTCGCCGGAAGATCTCGCCAACGCGCTGCTCGCGGAGGACAAGGCGTCGCTGACCCGGGCGCCCGGCGTCGGACCGCGTGTCGCGACGCGCATTCTCGCCGAACTGCGGGACAAGGCGGGCGAGCTGACATCGGTCCGCACGGCGCAGCTGTCGGGCGGCGCGTCCGTCCCGGCCGGGGCCATGGAGGATGCCGTGTCCGCGCTGGTCAATCTCGGTTACCGGCGGGCGGATGCGTTCGGCGCGGTTGCGCGCGCCGCGCAGGAAATCGGCGGCGATCCGCCGGTTGAAATCCTCGTCCGGGCCGGGCTGCGGGAGCTGAGCGCATGAGCGACGGGCCGGCCGAAGAACGCGTGATCGGCGCGGAATTTGCCGACGGGGATGCGGTCGATGTCGCGCTCCGGCCGCAAACGCTCGACGATTTCGTCGGGCAGAAACAGCTTCGCGAGAATCTGCGGGTGTTCATCGACGCGGCCCGCGCGCGAAGCGAGCCGCTCGACCATGTTCTGTTTCACGGCCCGCCCGGCCTCGGCAAGACGACGCTGGCGCAGATCGTCGCGCGGGAACTCGGCGTCGGGTTCAGGGCGACCTCGGGGCCGGTGATCGCCAAGCCGGGCGATCTGGCCGCCATCCTGACCAATCTGGAGCCGCGCGATGTCCTGTTTATCGACGAGATTCACCGGCTGACGCCGGTGGTGGAGGAAATCCTCTACCCCGCGATCGAGGATTTCCAGCTCGACCTGGTGATCGGCGAAGGGCCGGCCGCGCGTTCCGTCCGGATCGATCTTGCTCCCTTTACGCTGGTCGGCGCGACGACCCGTTCCGGCCTGATGACGACGCCGCTCCGCGAGCGGTTCGGGATCCCGCTGCGGCTCAATTTCTACACGCCGGACGAGCTGGAAAGCATCATCCGGCGGGCGGCGGGCATGATGGGGCTGGCGCTTGCCGATGACGGCGCGGCCGAAATCGCGCGTCGGTCGCGCGGCACGCCGCGCGTGGCGGGACGTCTGCTGCGCCGGGTGCGCGATTTCGCGGAGCATTTCGGCGGCGGGCCGGTCGATGCGGAGGCCGCCGACCGGTCGCTCAACCGGCTGGAAGTCGATGCGCTCGGTCTCGATGCGATGGACCGGCGCTATCTCTCCTGCATCGCCGAAAATTACGGCGGCGGTCCGGTCGGCGTCGACACGCTGGCCGCCGCGCTTTCCGAGCAGCGCGACGCCATCGAAGAGGTGATCGAACCGTTTCTGATCCAGCGCGGGCTGGTTCAGCGTACGCCGCGCGGCCGCATTCTGACCGAAGCCGGATTCCGCCATGTCGGTATCGCGCCCAGCGCGCGGACGATCGAGCAGCTCGACTTTCTCGGTGCGGACGATGGAGAGGACCGGGGCGATGGCGCCTGATTCCGGCTCTTTCCGGAACGGAATGCATGTCTTTCCGGTTCGCGCCTATTTCGAGGACACCGACGCCGCCGGGGTCGTCTATTACGCCAACTATCTTCGGTTCGCCGAACGGGCGCGGACCGAAATGATGCGTGCCATAGGCGTGCCACATTCTGGATTGATGAATGAGCACGGGCTGGTGTTCGTCGTGCATCGCTGCAACGTGATTTACCGACGTCCCGCGCGGCTCGACGATGCGCTGGAAGTCTGGAGCGGAAATGTCGAAATGACGGCGACCGGCCTGTGGCTGGACCAGGTCGTGCGACGCGAAGGCGAGGAACTGGTCGCCATGCGCGTTCGGCTGGCCTGTGTCGGGCCGGACGAGCGGCCGGTGAGACTGCCTGACGGGCTTCGCGAGGCGCTGACGCCTTTCGTCGGGGACAGCATGGTTGAGTTTGGTGAGAAAAGGGGTGCGTGAGGCATGAACGAAACCGGTGTGGCGTCTGCCGCGATCGCAGGATCGGTCGCACACGATCTCTCGGTCTGGGGACTGTTTCTGCAGGCCGACCTGGTCGTCAAGATCGTGATGATCCTGCTGGTTCTGGCGTCGGTCTGGTGCTGGGCGATCATTTTCGAAAAGATCTTGCGAATGAAGCGGCTGATGCGGCAGGCGGAAGAGTTCGAGGAAAGCTTCTGGTCCGGCGGATCGATCGAAGATCTCTATGACAGGATCGGCGACCGGCCGACGCATCCGATGGCGTCGATTTTTACGGCGGCGATGCGCGAGTGGCGGCGGTCGGCGTCGCGCGGACTTGCCGATATCGCCAGCAAGGCCGGGCTCGCCCAGCGGATCGAACGGGTCATGCATGTGACGCTGGGCCGTGAAATGGACGGGCTCGAACGCAACATGACGTTTCTGGCGTCGGTCGGGTCCACCGCGCCCTTTATCGGGCTGTTCGGCACGGTCTGGGGGATCATGAATTCGTTTCAGGCGATCGCGCAGTCCAAGGACACGTCGCTTGCCGTGGTCGCGCCCGGCATCGCCGAGGCGCTGTTCGCGACGGCGCTGGGACTCGTCGCCGCCATACCGGCGGTGGTTGCCTACAACAAGATTTCGACCGATCTCGGCCGCTACGCGGCGCGGCTTGAATCCTTTTCCAACGAGTTTACGGCAATATTGTCGCGTCAGTTCGAGGAGAACGGCTGAAGATGGCGATGGATCTCGGTCCAGGCAGGAGCGCCGGCAGCAAGTACCGCCGTCCGCTGGTGAGCCAGATCAACGTGACGCCGATGGTCGACGTCATGCTGGTCCTGCTGATCGTCTTCATGGTGACCGCGCCGCTGCTGACGGTTGGCGTTCCGGTCGATCTTCCCAAGACCGCGGCCAGCCGCATCGTCGGCCAGGACGAGCCGCTGGTGGTCAGTATCGATAAAGCCGGCAAGCTGTTCCTGCAGGATTCGGAAATCGCGATCGACCAGCTCGTGCCGCGCCTGGTCGCCATTACCGAGAACCGCAAGAACGCCCGCATTTTCCTGCGCGGCGATCAGGCCATTCCCTATGGCGAGGTCATGGCGGTGATGGGGGCGATGAACCAGGCCGGGTTCAACCGGGTCGCGCTCGTAACCCAGTTTCCCGACCGGAAACCCGGCGGGATTCAGGGGGGGAAACGGTGAGCGATGCGGCGAGGCTTGTTCATTTCGGCGCTGCTTCACGTTGCGGTCATCGCAGCGGCCTATTTCGGACTGCCGTCCCTGTTCCGGCCCGAAATCGTCGCGTCCGCGCCGTCGGTGGTGGATATCGTGAAAGCCCTGCCCGAGAAGCCGAAGGAAAAGGAACCGGAACCGCCGAAACCGGAGCCGAAAAGGCCGGAGCCGCCGCGCACCGAGAAGGCGCCGGAAATTCCCGAGCCGCCGTCGATTCCGGAACCGCCGCCCGTGAAGGCCGCGGAAGCGCCCCCGGAACCTGCTCCGGAACCGCCGCCTCCCGAACCGAAGAAGAAACCCGAAGCAAAACCGAAGCCGATACCCAAGCCCGTGGCGGCGCCGCCGCCGAAGAAGGTTCCGGCCATCCGGGTAGCGAGCGCCGCGCCGCCTCCGAAACGCAGGCCGCAGCGGAACAGTTTCGATTCCCTTCTGAAGAATCTGGCGAAACCGAAACCGGTCGCGAAGGCGGAGCCCGCCAGCCCTGCCACGAAGGCGAATGCGTCGCCGGACTCCGCTGCCCGGCAGGCCGCGACTTCGATCGACCGGCGGCGGATCGAAACGGAACTTGTCACCAGCATCAAGAACCAGGTCGCCCGCTGCTGGAACATTCCGGCCGGGGCAAAGGATGCGCGCGAGATGAAGATCGGCGTCCGCATTCTGCTGAACAGGGATGGCTCGATTATCGGCGCGCCGCAGGTTATAGATTCCGCCCGTATGACGAAGGAGCCGTTCTACCGGGCGGTGGCGGAGAGCGCATTGCGGGCGCTGCAGATCTGCAAGCCGCTTCGGTTGCCGATCCAGCAGTACGACGTCTGGAAGAGCATCACCTTCAACTTCGATCCCAGCGAGGCCCTTGGTCCATGAAACGCATGACAGCAAAGAGGAAGATCATGACCCGAAGTCTGGCGGCGGCAGTCGTGGCGTTGTTTGTCATGGCGGCCGGAAGCCCGGTTCATGCCGAACTCAGCGTGCGCATCACGCAGGGCAAGGCCGAGCCCCTTCCCATCGCCGTTCCGGACCTGTTCGGCGACGATTCCCGTTCCTCTGCCCTCGGTCGCGAGATTGCCGGCGTGGTTTCGGCCAATCTCGAGCGGTCCGGCCTTTTTCGCCTGATCGATCAACGCGCCTTCATCCAGACCCGGGCATCGCTTCGCATAAGGCCGCAATTTCCCGCTTGGCGGCAGATCAACGCCCAGGCGCTGGTTGTCGGCAAGGCGGAAATCCGGCCTGACGGCCGGCTCAGGGTTGAATTTCGCCTGTGGGATGTCTTCGCCGGCCAGCAGCTTGTCGGGCTGCGCTCCGAGACGGAGCCTCATAACTGGCGCAGGATCGCCCACATCATCGCGGACGCGATCTATAAACGGATAACCGGCGAGGACGGCTATTTCGACACGCGGGTGGTCTATGTCGCGGAGTCGGGGCCCGCCAAGCGGCGCGTCAAACGGCTCGCCATCATGGATCAGGACGGGGCAAACCACCGGTATCTTACCGATGGCGCCGAACTGGTGCTGACGCCGCGATTTTCTCCCACCGCGCAGGAGATCACCTATCTCGCCTATACGGGATCCGTCGCGCGGGTTTACATCTACAATATCGATTCCGGGCGGCAGGAAATGCTCGGAAACTTTCCCAGCATGACCTTCGCGCCGCGATTTTCGCCCGATGGAAACCAGGTCATCATGTCGATGGCCCAGGACGGCAATTCGGACGTTTACACGATGGATCTCCGCACCAGGCGGGTCCAGCGGCTGACGCGCCACCCGTCCATCGATACATCGCCGTCCTTTTCGCCCGATGGCCGCCAGGTGGTATTCAATTCGGATCGCGGCGGATCGCAACAGCTTTACGTCATGCCCGCCGACGGCGGCGCGGCCCGGCGCATTTCCTTCGGAGACGGCCGCTACGCGACACCCGTCTGGTCGCCGCGCGGCGATCTGATCGCGTTCACGAAAATTCATCGCGGGGAATTTTCGATCGGCGTCATGCGGCCGGATGGAAACGGCGAACGGCTCCTGGCCAACGGGTTTCTGGTGGAGGGACCGACCTGGTCGCCCAACGGACGCGTCCTGATGTTTTTCCGGCAGCAAAGGGCGGGCCGGGACGGCGGCAAGCCCAAGCTGATTTCGATCGACCTGACCGGTTATAACGAGCGCGAGATCAAAACGCCGACCGCCGCTTCGGATCCGGCCTGGTCGCCACGGAAAAGATAAGCTGCGCGGCATGGAAGGACGATCAAGTTTTTGCGATAATCGGGGCCGAAGAGCGGCGTTCGCCTTTATCGATTCTCCCACCCGCCTTATGGTTGTACTCTCGTCGCGGTAAAAAGGAAAACTGATATGCGCTGCAAGATACTAGTGACGGTTCTGGCCGGTCTGGCCTTGGCTGCATGCGAAACCACGCCAGATGATGCCGGCGGCGCATCGGGTGCCGGAACGGGAAGCGCTGCCGGCGCCGGATCGGCGGGCAGTTCGTCCAGCGTCGCGTCGCGGCCGTTGTCGGGCCCGGCGATCGGTTCGCAGGCCGACCTCGTGACCAATGTCGGCGATCGCGTATTCTTTTCCCTCGATTCCTATGCGCTGAGTTCCGACGCGCGCTCGACGCTTGAAAAGCAGATGCAGTGGCTGCGTCAGAATCAGGGCGTGCGCGTGGTGATCGAAGGTCATGCAGACGAGCGCGGCACGCGGGAATACAACCTCGCGCTCGGCGAACGCCGGGCGACGGCGATCCGCGATTACCTGGTGGCGCTCGGCGTCGATCAGAACCGTATCAAGACCGTCAGCTACGGCAAGGAACGGCCCGTCGACCCCAGTTCGACCGAGACGGCATGGCAGAAGAACCGCCGCGGCGTGATGGCCGTTTCCCGCTAGATTTTCCGGTCCGGCAAGCACGGCGTGGCTCAAGGCCGTGCCCGTTGGAGGCATGATGGTTAAAACGCAGAACCGGTCGGCTGTCTTCCTGCCCGTGATTGCAGCGGGCCTGTTGATTTCTGGCATGGGTGCGGCGCCGGCGCAGGAGGCATCGCAGGAAATCGTCAACAGGCTCAACCGTCTGCAGAACGAAATCACGACGCTGCAGCGTCACGTCTATCAGGGGAGAAACCCGCCAGTCGCCGGCGCGCCGCCAGCCGCCGCCGGACCGGCTTCGATGGCCAGGCAATCGGTCCGGATTACGCAGGTGGAGGACGAAATCCGTCGACTGACAGGCGTCAATGAAACGCTCAATCACAGGATCCGGCAGCTCGAAGAGCGCATCGACAAGATGGGTGCGGATATCGATCTCCGCCTGAAAACGCTCGAAGGCGGTGGACGGGCCGCCGATGCGGCGGCGCCCTCCTCGGGCGACGCGCCGTCTCCGCCGCCGGCAGCACCCCGGGCGGCAGGCTCCCCGCCGGTGGAAAATGCCGACAAGGGCGCGAAGGCGCTCGGCGCGATCACGTCGTCCGACGCGCCCGCCGTTCAGTCTGCAACGCTCGTTGAGACGCCGGAACAGCAATACGACCGTGCGCACGGTCTCCTCATGAAACAGCGCGATTATGCCGGAGCCGAGCGGGTATTTTCCGATTTCATCGCCAGGAATCCGAAACACCAACTGACGCCCAACGCATATTACTGGCTCGGCCGTACGTTCTTTGTCCGCAAGGATTTCGAACAGTCCGTCTCGGCATTTGCGACCGGTTTCAAAAATTATCCGACGAGCAAGAAAGCGCCGGCGACCCTTCTGAATCTCGGCATGTCGCTTTCCCGTCTCGGCAAACCGCGGGAAGCCTGCGAGACCTTCACGCATCTGGCGCGGCATTTTCCGGATGCGGAGGGAGCGGTGAAACGCCGGATGGCTTCGGAACGCCAGACCGCCAAGTGCCGATAGGGTCGGGAGAGCCGCCCGCCGGCGAGGCCGGCGGACCGGTCGCTGCCAGAGAATTCTCCACCTTGATGACGGGCCTGGGCCCGTTCGAGCCGGGTCCGGAAATCGCGGTCGCGTGCTCCGGCGGGCCCGACAGCATGGCGCTGACCGCTCTCGCTCATGGCTGGGCCGACAGTCTGGGCGGTCGCGCCACGGCCCTGATCGTCGATCACGGGCTGCGCGCCGGTTCCCGCGCAGAAGCCGCCCTGACGCGCCGACGGCTCAAGGCATCCGGCATCGAAGCCCATATCCTGCGCTGGCAGGGCGGCAAACCCGTGCGCGGAATCCAGGATGCGGCGCGCGAGGCGCGCTACAGGCTGCTGGAGGGGTGGTGCCATCGGCGCGGCGTCCTGCATCTGCTGACCGCACATCACCGGGACGATCAGGCGGAGACCGTGCTGCAAAGGCTGGCCCGGGCGAGCGGGCCCCTTGGTCTTGCGGCCATGCCGTCTGTGAGGGAAACCAGGGGCATACGTTTGCTGAGGCCGCTTCTCGGGGTTTCCCGCGAACGGCTTCAGGAGACGCTTGCCGCCCGGAATCTGGACTGGGTCGAGGATCCTTCAAACCGGAACGAGGACTTCGAAAGGGTTCGGTTGCGCGCCGCGATGCCGGCCCTGACCGCCGCTGGACTGACGGCTGAGACGATGGCTGCGCTGGCGCGGCGGTACGGTCAGGAGCGCGGCGATCTTGAGAGGGGCGCTGCATCCGCGCTGGCGCGCCATGGAACGCTGTTCGAAGAGGGCTATGCCATCCTGACCCGCTCGTTTTTCGCCGATTGCGGACGTCGCGAAGGGATGGGCGCGTTCGACAGGCTGTTATGCGCGATCGGCGGGCGTCGCTACCCGACCCGGCGGGAAGCGCTCGATGCCCTCTACCGGAGTCTGGCATACGGATCGTTTTCCGGCGGGAGGACGCTTTCGGGATGCGTTGTACGCGATTACAGCGGCGATATTCTGGTTGCGCGGGAGGCGGGCCGGATTCTCGCCGCCGACATCGCCGAAGGCCAGTCGTTGCTGTGGGACGGGCGCTATCGCGTGCGGCTGAAGGCGTCGGCGGGCACCGGCCGCCCCCGGCGCTTTACCCTTGCAGCGCTCGACCGGCAGCTTCTGGCGGAAACCGGCGACGAGGCAGCGCGTGCCCGGGCCGCCTTGCTGCCCGCGCCTGTCCGGCGCTCGCTGCCGGCGCTTTATGACCGGCAGGGACTCGTCGCCGTGCCGCATCTCGGCTATGGGCGCGTCACGCGGAATGCGGGCCGGGTCCCGGGAAATCTGGAAATTTTCCCTTCAAGACCGGTGACCGAGGCCGTCTTTTCGGTTGCTTAACCTGCTCGGGACACTATGTAATACCTTGCGGGACAGGCGTCGTGACCATTGGTTTGCGCGTAAGGTCTGGTAGGCGCGAAAACGAGGATCGTTCAGGTGAATAATTTCGGCAAGAATCTGGCGTTGTGGGTCATTATCGGCCTGTTGTTGCTGGCGCTGTTCAATCTTTTCCAGCAGCCGGGCAGCCGCAGCGGCCATGTCGGCATTCCGTTCTCCGATTTTATCGCCGAAGTGGAAAACGGCCAGGTGCGCGAAGTCACCATCAAGGGCAGCCAGATTTCCGGCTATTACACCGACGGTCGCGGATTCACCAGCTATGCGCCGAACGATCCCAACCTGGTCGAACGCCTGACCAAGCGGGGCGTGGTCATCAAGGCGGTGCCGACCGACGACGGGTCGCCATCACTGCTGCAGATACTGATTTCATGGTTCCCGATGCTTCTGCTGATCGGCGTCTGGATATTTTTCATGCGTCAGATGCAGTCCGGCGGCGGCAAGGCGATGGGCTTCGGCAAGTCGAAGGCCAGGCTTTTGACCGAGCGCCAGGGACGCGTGACATTCGACGACGTGGCCGGAATTGACGAAGCCAAGGTCGAGCTTGAAGAAGTCGTCGAGTTTCTGCGCGATCCCCAGAAATTCCAGCGTCTCGGCGGAAAGATTCCGAAGGGCGTGCTGCTTGTCGGCCCGCCGGGCACCGGCAAGACGCTGCTCGCCCGCGCCATCGCCGGCGAAGCGAACGTTCCGTTCTTCAGCATCTCGGGCTCGGATTTCGTCGAAATGTTTGTCGGCGTCGGCGCCAGCCGGGTGCGCGACATGTTCGAACAGGGCAAGAAGAACG
>JAYOEY010000028.1:0-48416 GCA_038116945.1 Rhodospirillales bacterium | reverse complement strand
TTCATGCTGATGTCGAACGTAACCGACGACGATGCGTTCGACGATTTCGCGGCGACCTTCGACGTGCGCGAGGCGGCAGAGAAAATCACCTGCCCGGTGCTGCTGATCGCCGGTGAGGACGACGAGCTGAGCCCGATCGAACATACGGTGGATCTGTACGACCGGATCACGGCGCCGAAGAAGCTGATCGTCTATGAGGGCGCCAAGCACAGCCTGGGCGGCGCGGCCTCGGTCGCCGCCGGCGAGCATTTCGGCATCACAACGGGGGAATGGATTTCAGACCGGCTGAACGATGTCGCGCCGGATGCGGACGAAAAAATCCTGGTCGATATGTACGGAAAGAAGCAGCCGCTTTAAGCGGTCGGGAGAAAGCTCAGGCGCTGCGCTTGCGCCGCGCCGCGCCCAGCGCCGCCAGACCGAACAGGAACAGTGCGATGGAACCCGGCGCCGGAATCGCGTCGCCCTGAAGGATATTGTCCACGCCGGTATTGACCAGATTGCCGCCAGTTGTCGTCCATCGGATCGATTCGATGTTTTCGTCGGCAATCACGCCGAAAAAGCCGACGGTTGCCGGATCGTGTGTGTGGATGAACGTGTCGATCAGAACGCCGCCGACACCGAAAATCTGGATGGTCGCTTCCGGTGCCGCCGCCGCGCCGGTCCCATCGACCGCGTTGAGATAGGTATCGAACCCGACGGCCCGGGTCAGGGTCCCGAAATCCATCCGGTAATCGTCTTCCCGGTTATCGGTAAGAATGCCGTTCGAGGATCCGGGCCCGAAGCCGCCGGGACCCGGCGGCGTAACGAAAAGCTCCTGCGTGTCCACCGTGCCGGTCAGGCGCGTGAAGGTGATGCCGCCGGCACTGGTAAAGCTGTTGCCTTTGAGCCCGGCCTGGCCGGTGAAATCCTCAACCAGCGAGGTATTGGCGGTCCCAGCGTTAATAAAGGGCCTGATCGGTGAAATAGATCGGCGCGGCCTGCGCGACCGCAGCGAAACCCGCGATGATCAGCCCACAGAGGCCGGAGAACAAGTTACGCATAACGATCCTCATAAAGGCTCATGTTTCTTCCCGTCCCCCGACACTTGTTCTTAGCAGACAATCGTTTGCGCCGTCAAATTGTCGCCAATCCGCATTTTGCTAATCTGAGGTGAGCGAGCCGTCGAACGGCGTAACGATGACCTCGTCACCGATATCGAACCGCATCAGGTCCTCGCCAACCACCAGCGGGCCGTCATAGGTGGCGCGCGCCGCGGGAATGATCTCGTCGGCGGTCGCCTCGCCAAACAGCAGCAGATGCGTGAAGGCGGCAAGTTTCGGTCGCGCGCGGGCGAACACCTCGCCCGCTTTTTCCGCCGTGGTGTGATTGCGGATGATGCGTTCGATGTTTCTGGTGTCGGCTTTCAAATCGATCCCGTGCACCACCTCATGTACCAGCAGGTCGGCGCCGGTTCCGAACCTGATGACGTTCTCGTTGAAGGTGGTGTCGCCCGACAGGACTGCGCTGCGCCCGCCGTAATCGATGCGATAGCCGAACGCATCGAGCGCCTCGCCGCCGTGATCGACCCGGAAGGCGGTGACCCGGACGCCGCCCGCATCGAAAACGACGCCTTCCTCGATCTCGGTCGATTCCAGCTTTACCCCGTCGGGATGATAGGAATGCGCCCTGACCCGGATATCGGTGGCAAAGGCCAGCGGCAGATGTTCGATCATCTGATGCGTGCCCTCCGGTCCCCAGACCTTGAGCGGCACGGTGCGCTTGCCCCATGGCCGGCCGATCCACCCGGTGAGCCACAGATCGGTAAACCCGACGAGATGGTCGGAATGGTGATGGGTCAGAAACATGCCCGTTATCTCGCCGAACGGAAGCCCGAGCTGGTAAAGCCGCTGAAGCGCGCCACGCCCGGCGTCGAACAGGAATTTTTCCGATCCGGCCTCGACCAGGGTACAGGGCCCGAACCGGTTCAGGATCGGCGGCGGCGCGCCGGTACCGATAAGGGTGACGCGAAACGGATCGGAGGGAGAGTCGGCCATGGGATTTCCTGCTGGTTTCTTAGCGACAGCCGGATGGTCGGGAAAGTTCGCGCCGGGCGCAAGGGCGCCGGGAAAATACGGCGATAATTTGGGACCGGAGAGAACGCGAAAATCGGGCCGATGCGGTCAGCGCCGGTCGCTCTTGTCCGAGATGACGTTCGACGCCCTGAGAACCGGAGAGCGCAGGACGTGCAACGCCAGTGCGCCCATCAGCACGGTGGCGATGGCGCCGACGATATAGAAGCTGTTGACGATACCGGCGAACTGGGCAATTGCCCCCATCACGATGGGCGACACGATCGAGGCGATGCGGTTTGCGGTGCCGCGCAGCCCGGCCGCCTTGCCGCGCATTTCGGTGCCCACCGCACGCAGCACGGTCGAGATCACCATGGGCTGGGTGATGCCGTTCGACGCGCCGCGCAGCGCAGAGGCGACGAACAGCAGCGCCAGAAACCCGAGCCAGGGCGTCACCGCGACGGCGAGAACGCTGGCAAGGATCGCCCCCATCATCAGCCAGTAGGGTCTGATGCGTTGCGACGCCCAGTTTGCCGCCAGCGCGCCGAAAATGGCGGCAAAGGACGACGCCGAAAGCAGCCAGCCGATCTGTTCGGCGGAAACACCGGTCTGCTTGAGATAGACCACGTAGAAACTGCTGTGAACCGATGCGCCGACATGCGACAGCATGCTGGCCATCACCACCAGGGCGATGGCCGGCACCGCCAGCATGCGGAACGATTCGATGTAGTCCGACGGGCGCGGCAGCAGGTCGCGGATTGCGAGTCCGGGACGCCCGGTTGCCGCGGGCTCGCCGGTTTCCGCGGGCTCCTGATGCTTCGGTGGCAGCATCAGGGCGCAGCCCAGCACGCCCACTCCCCACACGCAGAGCCCGAAGAACGCCCAGTAGGGCCCGCCGATATCCCACACCCATCCGATCAGCGGCGGCGCGAACAGATGGCCGAAGCGGCAGGTATAGCTGAGCCGGCCGGTGTAGAGCGTACCGCCGCGCATATGCTGCCCGATCAGCACCTGCGCGCCGAGCCAGCCCATCGCATCCACCAGGCCGGCGATCATCTGCAGCACCAGCGCCGCCCAGATCCATGGCATGACCGGAAACAGGAGCGGCGTGACGATGCCGACTATGGCAAAGCACACCATGACGCGGCGGCCGCCCAGCCGGTCCATCAGCGCGCCGCCGTGGATCGACAGGAACAGCGGCAGGAAATGTCGCGCGCCCAGGACCAGCCCGATCAGCGCCGCCGAGGTCTCGATCGATTCGACCCAGAATCCGACGACGATCGCCGACATGTAGAACATCGACGTGCTGAACATGCCGATGCCATAGACCGCGATCTGCAGCCGCCAGGGGACGTCATCCGAGGATACGCTTTCTGTTTGCGCGTCTGGTTCTGTCACGCGGCCCGTCCTGTTCGCGGTGCGGCTGGCTGTTTCGGAACGGACAGAATACGGCGCGAAGCGCCGGTCGCGCTACGGCAGGGTCGAATTATTCCGGCGTGTCACATGCCGCCGGGGACAGCGTGCGCCAGCGACACGAGTCCGAGAAGCGCAAAGCCGATGATAGCGAAAATCGTGACATTGCGAACGGTCAGCAGGTTTTTGTCCTTTTCGTCCACGCACCCCCCCTTGTCGGACTGTCCCGCCCGACGCGCTTACGGTTCCCGAACCGGACGAATAACCATCATCGCCCGATTGGTTAACAAGCATGCAAGACACGTGCCAGAAAATGTTACCTATTTATATCAACAGGTTACGAACGGGCCGGTAAACGGGCGGCGATCATTTGTAAAATCTGCCGACACCCTGGGGGCGATTTCCGGGACGCCGCCGGATCGCAAGCAAGGCCAGCGCCGCGATGACCGGCACAAGCGCCCCCGGCGACGGGACCTCGACGAAATTCACGGTAACTTCGAAATTGTCGTATCCGCCCGCGATGGTGAAGGGAATTCCAAGACCGGCGAACGCCGAGTTGCCGAACCCGAACCGGATGGCGCTTCCGTCAATCCAGTTGACGTCGCCGAACAGCGGCACGATATCGGCGACGGCAAAATTGACGAAGCCGGTCGATGTCGTGGTCCCGCCGAGAAAGGTGCGCACGATTCCGTCCTGTTCCACGGCGATGAACTGCGCGACCTGGGTCGCTTCCGTCGTGCTGGTGAAAGTCCGGCGGACGTCGTAGCCGAGCGACACCGATGTCGCCGCGCCCTGCGCGGAGGGGTCGTAAACGAAGCCGTCGACGAATTCCACATGCAGACGCCCCTCGCCGATATCGAGGGCAAGCGAGATGTCCCGATAGGACCCCGGATTGCCGCCGGACACAGGCGTCGTGGCTGTCGATTCGCCGGTTCCCGACACGAACGTCAGGGCGGGCGGCGCCAGAAAATCGCCTTCAAAAAAAGTGATCGACCCGGCCGCTGCGGGGCCGGCGACCGGCAACGCCGCGCCGACGGCCAGAACCGCCGCGAACCGGCGAAAGATTGGTTTCAGCCTGCCGAACATGGTTCGAGGATAGCCTGTCGCCGAAAAAACCGGAACTCGAATTTTCCGGGAACCGGATAAGCCGTCAGCGACGGGCGGGCGCCGGAGCGGCTTTCCAGGCATCGGCGCGGCGCGTGCCTTCGCGCTGCTGCTGCTCGGTGAAATCCTTCAGCAGGCGCGCCATCGTGTGCCGCGCAAGATGGCTGCCGTGGCGGGCGGCAAGCGCCATCCACTTATAGGCCTCGGTGCGGTCCCGGGCGATCTCCTTGCCGTCGAATAGCAGCATGCCATAAAGGAACTGCGATTCGGGATGACCGCGGTCCGCGCCCTTGCGATACCAGGGCAGGGCCTTTCGCGCGTCGCGCCCGGGTTCGAGGAACATGTAGAAATTTCCCAGCGCATTGAATGCCTGTCCGTACTGCCGGTCCGCCGATTTCAGCAGCCACGCCTCGGCCAGCGCGAGGTTGCGGACGGGAGGTTTCGCCTGGGCATAGCTGGACCCCAGCAGAAACTGAGCCTCCGCATCGCCTGCCCTGGCCGGAGCCTGCAGCGCGTCGATCGCTGTCGCGTACTGGCCCGCCCGGTAAGCCGTCCGGCCTTCGGGCACGCCCGCGCCCGCCGGCGCCGGAATCGCGACAAGCAGGAAAAAGATCAGCATTTTCTTCATCGGCGATATCCTCTCGGCCCGAAGCCTGGCCCGACCCCGGAGTGGTATGCTGCGTTGCCCGTCACGTCCCAGCCCCGGCCTGCCCGGCTTTCCAGTCGGCGATCCATTTATCGCGGTACGGCTGCATCCGGTCGCCGGGCTGCAACAGGTAGTATGCCGATGCCCGGCCGGTTGCGGCCCACCCGTAACCGGTCCGGAGCGCGTTGAAAACATTCCGGTCGGCGCCCGTGCCGTTCTGGGGAAACATCGGCACCGACCACCATCTGAGAACGGGTTCGCAGATCGTCTTGTCGATCATGAGCGTATTGGGGTCGACAAAGCCGCCGGCCTTCTCGGCGAAGACGCCGCGGCCGGGCCCGACCGATTCCCACCGGTCCTCGCAGATCGCCTCCCCCGTTGCGGGATCGACGAACCAGCGATAGCTGAACGCCCAGCCCCGCCCTTCGATCGCGTCTGTCAACGAAGACAGGTGATCGGGCGCCCACCAGTTATCGTCGTCGAGATAGGCGATGCGGGGCGCGTTGGCCAGATAGCTGAGGATCGTGCGCAGCGCGCCGCCGTCGCCGGCCGGATGGATGCCGCCGTGCCGGCGCGCAGTGGAGAATCCGGGATCGAAAACGGTTACCGTTACATTCGCCGGGCAGGTTTCCCGGATGCGGGCGACCGCACCGGGATCGCCGTCGATGGCATCGATGCCGATGACGAGATGGATCGTGCCGGAAAAATCCTGCCGAAACACGGAATCGACCGCGCGCAGGATCGTCGGCCGCAGAAGGGTCGGCATGACCACCGCGACGTCGCGCGGCTTCTGGAGCGATTCCCGCCGACCGCTCCGGTTCCGCGAGCCGGAGGACGTGCTTTCGGTGCGTTCGTTCAACCTCGCCGCCGCCTGTGCTGTTCCTCGTGTGCGGCTTTTCTATACCGGACTCCGCCGAGGGGGTACATTGGAGCGTTTCCGGAACAGGCGGGAGTCCGAGCGCCGGTACGATGAACAGACACGAAAGACGACGCCGGAACAAGGCGCAACGACGCCCGACGAGCCCGGCGACCCGGTCGCGGGCGGAAATGCTCGATGCGGCCGTCGCAATGCGGCGGGCCGGGCGCCCTGCGGACGCCGGCGCGATCTACCGACGCCTGCTCGATCTGAACGAAAACGACACGCTGGCGCTCTGGGGTTTCGCGATGGCGAAGGTGGCGGAGGAGTCCCATGCGGAAGCGCGGGCGATGCTCGAGCGCGCCGTCGCCATTGACCCGCGGCTCGTCCACGCCTTCAACGATCTGGGCGTCATCTGTCGCAGGATGGGCGATGCGCCGGCCGCCGAGAGCGCCTACCGCGCAGCGCTTGCGATCGATTCCGGCCATGTCGATACGCTGTACAATTACGCCAACCTGCTTGCCGACGGCGACCGCGCGGACGAAGCGGAAAATCTCTACCGGCGCGCCCTGGCCGGGCGGCCGGGCCATGTCGGCGCGCTCAACAATCTCGGCCGGTTGCTGCTGGGACGCGACAGGACGGATGACGCGATCGCCCTGTTCCGCCAGGCGCTGACCCACGATGAAGGGCAGCCGCAGACATACAACAATCTCGGCAACGCGCTGAAGGCGGCAGGAGCGCTGGACGATTCCGTCGACGCCTACAGATCCTGCGTCGAGCGGGAGCCCCGGTTCGGCGACGGCTGGCGCAATCTGAGCGTCGTTCTGCAGCAGATGAACCGCATGGACGAAGCGGCCGCGCCGGCCGAGCGGGCGGCCGCCCTGTCGCCGGACAACCCGGAGCTGTTTCTCAATCTGGGCACGGTAATGATCCGGCTCGGCCGGTATGCGGAAGGCCGAAACGCGCTGGAGAAGGCGCTGGCGCTCGATCCGGATTACGCCGAAGCCCACTGGAACCGGTCGCATCTTTATCTGCTGGACGGCGATTTCCGGAACGGATGGGCGGAGTACGAATGGCGGCTGAAATGTCCGGGCCTGAACTCTTACGGGCGGAAGATCGACGCGCCGCCGTGGACCGGCGGCGACCTGGCCGGAAAAACGATCTTCGTTCACTGGGAGCAGGGTTTCGGCGATACCATCCAGTTCGCCCGGTTCCTGCCCCTGGTCAAGGAGCGCGGCGGTACGGTTGTTTTCGAATGCCAGGTCGCGCTCAACGCCCTGTTCGCCGGGCTGCCCGGCGTCGACCGGCTCGTCAACGCCCGCGACGCGGTTTCCGGCTTCGACTGTTACGCGCCCCTCCTCAGCCTGCCGAACATACTGGGGACCGACCTGGCTTCGATCCCCGCCGCGCCCTACCTGACCGCGCCGCGCGCCGAGGTCGCGCTGCCGGCGACGGACGCGGGGCGGTTGCGGATCGGTCTGGTCTGGGCGGGGCGGGCGGAACACGGAAACGACCGCAACCGGTCGATTCCGCTGTCCGCGCTGCGGATGCTTTTCGACGTTCCGGGATGCGATTTTTTCAGCCTTCAGCTCGGCGCGGCGCGCGAACAGATTTCGGCGGAAGGGCTGCACGCCAAACTGATTGACTTGAGCGGCTCGCTAACGGATTTTTCAGCGACCGCGGCCCTGATCGGTTCGCTCGACCTCGTCATTTCCGTCGATACGGCTGTCGCCCATCTCGCCGGAGCGCTGGGCCGTCCGATCTGGGTTCTGTTGCCGTTCGTGCCGGACTGGCGCTGGATGCTGGGCCGGAACGATACGCCATGGTACGGAACCATGCGTCTGTTCCGGCAGGGGGCGGACCGCCGCTGGGAGACGCCGGTTGCGGCGATCGGCGCGGCGCTGGCCGGTTGGCGGAACAACGACACGGAGACGGAGGCGCCGTGACGGGCAGGACTCTCAACGAAATCATCGGAACGCTTCTGGCCGCCGACGGCCTGTCGGAAAAAGTCGGAATCGTCGAGGAAAACCGCGAGGCGCTGCTGACCGACGAAGCCGAAGCCGCGCTGATGGAAATGGCGGGCCGGTTGCCCGTCAGCCTGAACGGCCCGGCGGTGCATCGCGACCTGATCCGCGCATGCCGCGATCATGGCGTCGAGGACGGCGGCGCAGGCTTCGCCGACGCGCTGGTCAATCTCTGGCTCCGCGAGAATTCGCTGGAGCGCAAGGGCGCGCTGTTGAAAGCGTGGAGCGATCCGCTGCTTTCCGACGAAATGCTCGAGGGCATCAAGGGGCTGGCTTCGGCCGAGCCGAACCCGGAGGCCGCATCGATGCTGCGGTGGCACGTACAGCTCCTCCAGCGGTGCCGGACGAGAGGCGTGGATCTGGGCGTCGCGGCGCAGCAGGCGACCGGCGGGGGCAACCCGACGCGCACCGGCAGGCCGTTCGATCCCCAGACGCTGGTTGCCGAACTCAACCGGCTCGTCGCGGCCGGAGAGCCCCGGACACTGCCCAGGCAGGTCGAAATTCTCGAAACCCTGTTGCGGCCGCTGTCGGCCGGCGGCGCGGAGGAATATGCCCTCACCCGCGCCGATCTGAGTACGCGCCTTGCCGTCACCCTGACCAGGCTTGTGAATTCCGGCCTGCTGAGCAAGGAGGACGCGGCTGCGGCATCCCGCCGGGCCGACGCGCTCAACACCGAAGCCCGAACCATCCGGCAGCGGCGGTCGCACTGACCTTCGGCCGGTTTCGACCAATCCGGCCGGTATCCGGTCGCGTCTCACGAAAACGGCCCCGCGGGAAGGCGGGGCCGTCTCGTTCCGGTCGGCCGGGTTTCGGCCGGAAACCGGGTTTTACAGGTGCTTCTTGAAGAAAGCGACGGTTCGGCTCCAGGCCAGCTTCGCGGCTTCCTCGTTGTATCTCTTGGTCGAGTTGTTGTGGAAACCGTGCTGGGTGCCGGGATAGATGTGCGCCTCGTAGCTCTTGCCGGCGGCCTTGAGGGCCTTTTCGTATCCAGGCCACTGCTTGTTGATGCGGGCGTCGTTTTCGGCAAAGTGGATCAGGAGAGGCGCCTTGATCTTGTCGATGCCGTCCTTCGCAGCGCTGCCGTAGAACGGCACGGCCGCGTTCAGGTCGCCGCCCATTTCGGTTGCGAGCCAGTTGACCACGCCGCCGCCGAAACAGAAACCGGTGACGCCGAGCTTTCCGTTCGACTGCCCGTGTTTCTTCAGGAATTTCGCGCTGTTCAGCAGGTCGACGCGCAGCTTGGCGCGGTCGAGCTTGCTTTGCAGCGTTTTGCCGTCGTCGTCGTTGCCGGGATAGCCGCCGACCGGATACAGCCCGTCCGGCGCGAAGGCGAGAAATCCTTCGGTCGCCGCGCGACGCGCAACGTCTTCGATATGCGGGTTCAGGCCGCGATTCTCATGGATCACCAGAACGGACGGGAACGGGCCGGCGCCGGCGGGCTGTACGAGGTAGCCGCGCATCTTGCCGGAGTTTCCGCCGGGCGAGTCGAAGGTGACGTAGGTCGCCTTGATCCGGGGATCGGTGAAGGAAATCATCTGCGCTTCGGCGTAGCGCGGCAGGAGCGCCTGCGCCATCGCGAGGCCAGATCCGCCGATCACGGCGATTGCCGCGGCCCGGCTCAGGAACTCCCGGCGATCCATGTCGCTGTGGCAATACTGGTCGTAAAGATCATAAATCCGCTGGTCGATATCTTCGGGAGCGATATCGGCCTGCATGTCGAAATTGTTGTCCATTTGTTGAATCTGCCCTGTTGGCGAATTGTTCGGTTGGTTAACGATCGGCATCTCGGGTCAAGCCGTTCGGATGGCTAACATTCCGGAGCGGATGGTATTCCCGGAAGGCGGTTCTGGATAGCGAAATAATGCGTCCGCTCGAACGCCGGAGAGTCTTTTCGTCGGGCCCCGGCGTGACGCCCGCGCGTCAGGGCGCGGCGTAGACCGAGACGGTTCGAACCGTGAAGGGTTCGTCGCGGGCCGTCATCGCAAACCGGTCGAAATTGCTGCGGAAGGCCCGGTCGGTCACCCGGAAGACGGAAACTCCATCGACGATGGTTTCCATTTCGCCCGCGGCGTTGCGGGTCAGCTGCAGCGTCCGTTGCATGCCCGGATTGGCCGCCGCGGGAAGATTTCCGGCCTCGATGACCGCCGCGCCCCGGCTGCCCCGCCTTTCGAGCGACAGTCCGGGGGTCGCGCCGGGCCGATAGACCAGAAAATAGCCCAGCCCGCGGTCGCCCTGCCCGACGCCGAATTCGAGGGAGCCGCCGCTCGCCCGCATCGGTGCGAGCACGAGGCGGATCGCGAAGCTGTTCGAAATGGGCTGCCGGAGAACAGCCGTTGCCGGCTGGTACCGCGGCGGGTCCTGGGGCGGCGCGGCGCCGCCCCGCCGACCTGACTGCTGTTCGCGGGCGAGTTCGCGGAGGATTCCCCCGAGCAACGCGCGCCCGAGATCCTCGGGCTGGGAATCGGGGCTGGTTCCGGTCGACGCCGGCGTCTCCCGAACCGGCGTCTCCCGAACCGGCGTCAGGGCGAACCCGTCCGCGGTGACGGCCGATGCGCCGCCGCCGGTCGTCCATGCCGGTGCGCTTGTATGGTTGCCGTCGGAGAAATCGTCGTGAACGACCCTGTTGCGCCATGGCCAGGAGTATCGGCGGGAAAGCTCGCGCAGGTCATTCAGGAATCCCGGATCGGCCGCCCGCTGGCGCGCCGCGGCTTCCGTGAGCCGATCGAGATCCCTGATCAGGGCATCGATCGCGGGCGAGCGTCCCGCGGGCGCGGGCGCGCCGGTCTGCGCCGGCGCTTTCCGCCAGTCGCTGGAGTATGTCTGGGCCGCGATGTCTGGAGCGCCGGCGCAGGCGAGGGCGAGGAGAACGGGAACCAGCGCTGCTCTGACGGAGCCGCCATCGAGACGGGAGCGCGGGTCGCAGGGGGCTTTCCGACGGGTAAGGTTCATGTCAGCTCCGGATTCTGTCAGTCTTCCCAGGATCGCGCCGGGGCGCCGAGACGGCGAATGATTTCATCGAGCTGTTCCAGCGTCCGGTAGTCGATCGTCACGCGGCCGCCGTTTTTTCCGAACGCGATATCCACCTTCAGTCCCAGGACGTCGCTGAGCATCCTTTCAAGCGCTATCGTGTCGGAATCTTTCGACGCGGTTTGTTCCGCCCTGGGTTCGGAGGGCGGCATTCGTTCCTTTTGGGCGAGTTTTTCGGTCTGGCGAACGCTGAGGCCGCGCTTGACCACTTTGTCCGCAAGCCGGGCGGCCGCGGACAGACCGATCAGCGCGCGCGCATGACCCGCTGTAAGACGGCCTTCGGCGAGATGTTTCCGGACGCTGTCCGGCAAGGTCATGAGGCGGAGCGTGTTGGCGATATGGGAGCGGCTTTTGCCGACGACATTGGCGAGGGTTTCCTGCGTATGGCCGAATTCGTCGATCAGTCGCCGGTACCCTTCGGCTTCTTCGACAGGGGTCAGGTCGGCGCGCTGGACGTTTTCGACCAGGGCCACCTCGAGGACGCCGACATCGCTGAGATCCTGGATCAGCGCGGGAACCTCGTGCAGTTTGGCATACTGGGCCGCCCGCCAGCGGCGTTCGCCGGCGACGATTTCATACCGCCCGTCCGCCTTGCCCGAAGGGCGGACGAGGATCGGCTGAAGAATGCCGCGCTGCCGGACGGATTCGATCAGGGAATCGAGATCTTCCTCGTTGAAAATCCGGCGCGGCTGCAGCGGGCTGGGTTCGAGGAACTCGATCGGAAGCCGCACGAGGCCTGCACGGGCATCGGCGGGCGCAGCCGGCGGTTCAACGGGCGGCGGGTCTCCGGGATCGTCGCCCAGCAAGGCTGACAGGCCGCGTCCGAGCTTGCGGGCGACCGGACGCGCCGGCGAGGGAATGGCAGGGTCGTCAGTCATGCGGTTTTCCTTTCTCCGGATACAGCATTTCCCGCGCGAGCTGGATATAGGCCTGCGAACCGGGGCAGCGGTAATCGTAAAGCAGGACGGGTTTTCCGTGGGACGGGGCTTCCGAGACCCGGACGTTCCTGGGGATCACCGACCGGTAGACGACATCGCCGAAATATTCCCGGACATCCTCGGCGACCAGCGCGCTCAGGCGATTTCGCGAATCGAACATGGTCAGGAGAATGCCTTCGATGGCGAGCCCCGGATTGAAGGCCCGCTGGATGCGATCAATGGTACGGACGAGTGCGCTGAGGCCTTCGAGCGCAAGATATTCGCACTGCAGCGGAACCAGCACGCTGTTCGCCGCGGTAAAGGCGTTGAGGGTCAGAAGACCCAGCGCCGGCGGGCAATCGATCAGTATGTAATCGTATTGCGGTATTTTTCCCGAATTGTCGCCTTCTCCCGGCGCAAGGGCCTCGAACGCGTCGCGGAGACGGAATTCCCGCCGCTCCATATCGACCAGCTCCAGCTCGGCGCCCGCCAGGTCCGACGACGCGGCGACAAGATGCAGCCCGGGCACGGCGGTCTTGACGATCGCGTCGACAAGCGGCGTCTGCTCGATCAGAACTTCATAGCTCCCCGCGCCCACCCCGTCGCGATCCACGCCAATGCCGGTCGAGGCATTGCCCTGCGGGTCAAGGTCGAACAGGAGGACCTGTTTGCCGACAGCGGCCAGCGCCGTCGACAGGTTGATCGCCGTCGTCGTCTTGCCGACACCGCCCTTCTGGTTCGCAACGGCAATTATCCTGGGGACCCGGGCATCGGCAGGCTTTTCGGGGATTTCAGCGGTTACCGGCATCTCGGCCATACGTCAGACCCCCGATTTCACGTTCCGGATTTCCAGAATCGTACCCTCTTCGTCTGTAAGACTCGGATGGCGTACGACCTGCATTGTCCGGGTTTTTGCAGCGTCGGTCAATTCCTGCGCGGCCTTCGCGCCCTTGAGAAACAGAAAAACCGTATCGTCATGCGCAAATCGAGCCGCGTATCCAAGCAGTTTATCGAGCGGAGCGAGGGCCCGCGCCGTTACGACATCGGCGGCGAACGGAGCGACGGCCTCGATCCGGGCATTATGAACGGTCGCGGGCGCGCCGGTTGCCCGTGCAGCCTCGCGCAGGAAACTGGCCTTCTTGCCGGCGGATTCCACAAGGTGAACGGGCCTGTCCAGAAGAACCGCAAGCACAAGGCCCGGCAGTCCCGCGCCGCTCCCCAGATCGACGATTTCCCTGGCCGACGGCGGCACAAGCGAAGCGAGCTGCGCCGAATCCTGAATATGGCGCCGCCAGACATCCGCGAGCGAATCCTGTCCAACCAGATTGATCGCCCCCTGCCATCGCGCCAGCAGGGCGACATAGGCTTTCAGACGATCGAGTGTTTCACGTGAAACATCGTGGCGCTCGGCGAACGCCTCCGGCGACAGCGTCGTCACGCGGCGTCCGCCTCGCGCCGGCGACGCGGCCGGACATGGCGCAACAGGGCGGTCACGGCGGCCGGCGTTACGCCCGGAATCCTGGACGCCGCACCGAGGCTTGCCGGGCGCGCCCGGTCGAGCTTTTCGCGGACCTCGTTCGACAGGCCGCCGACCCTGCCATAATCCAGATCCGGCGGCAGGCGAAGCGCCTCGTCGCGACGCAATGCCGCGATATCGGCCGTCTGTCGCTCAAGATACCCCGCATAACGGGACTCGATCTCCATCTGCTCGGCAATCGCCGGGGCGAGCCCCGCGAGCGCGGGCCACATGGGCAGCAAATCGGCCATTGTCACTTCTTTCCGCGCGAGGACCTGGCCGGCGGTGCGGGCCACCCCGTCCTGGGCCACGGAAAAACCGGCACGCACCAGAGCGGTCGGCGTTGCCGTCAGCGACGCCATCATTTCTCTGGCGTCCGCCAGCGCCTTTTCCTTGGCCTCGAAGTTCACCGCCCTTGCGCCGGAAACGCACCCGATCCGCAGGCCAAGCGGCGTAAGGCGCTGGTCTGCATTATCGGCGCGCAACAACAGCCGGTACTCGGCGCGCGAGGTAAACATCCGGTATGGCTCCGCCGTGCCCCGCGTAACGAGATCGTCGATCATGACCCCGACATAACCGTCGGCACGATCGACTTCGAACGCCTCCCCGCCGGCGGCGGAGAGCGCGGCATTCGCTCCGGCCACCAGACCCTGCGCCGCCGCCTCCTCGTATCCTGTGGTCCCGTTGATCTGTCCGGCGAAATAAAGCCCGCGAACCTGCCGCGTTTCCAGGGTCGGCCCAAGGGAACGGGGATCCACGAAATCATATTCGATCGCATATCCCGGGCGGATCATCCGCGCACGCTCCAGACCCGGTATCGTCTTCAGCAATTCGAGCTGCACCTCTTCCGGCAAACTCGTCGAAATCCCGTTCGGATATACCGTGTCGTCATCGAGCCCCTCGGGCTCGAGAAAAATCTGATGACGCTCCCGATCGCCGAAGCGCACAACCTTGTCCTCGATCGACGGGCAGTAGCGCGGACCGGTCCCCTCGATCTGGCCCGAATAAATCGGCGCACGATCTAGATTTCCCCGGATGATCCCATGGGTCGCGGGATTCGTGCCGGTGATGAAACAGTCGATCTGCGGCGTATCGATCCGGTCCGTCATGAATGAAAACGGGGTCGGCGGATCGTCCCCCCGCTGCCGGTCAAGCCCGGCCCAATCGATCGTCCTGCCATCCAGCCGCGGGGGCGTTCCGGTCTTGAGACGGCCCAGCGGAAAACCGAACCGTTCAAGCGTCAACGCAAGCCCGACGCTGGGCGCGTCGCCGACCCGCCCGGCGGGGAAGGTTTTTTCGCCGACATGTACCATGCCGCGCAGGAAAGTTCCCGTCGTCAGCACCACCCGGCCGGCGCCAATCTTTTCGCCCGACCCGGTCACAACACCGGAGACCGATCCCGACGCATCGATGATCAGATCTTCCGCAGCGCCGGCCGTGACCGTCAGGTTATCCTGCTCGGCGAGAAGCGCCTGAACCGCCGCTCGATAGAGTTTTCTGTCGGCCTGCGCCCTCGGCCCCTGCACCGCGGGCCCCTTGGACCGGTTCAGCATGCGGAACTGGATACCGGCACGGTCGATCGCCCGCGCCATGATGCCGTCGAGCGCATCGATTTCCCTTACCAGGTGACCCTTGGCAAGACCCCCGATCGCGGGATTGCACGACATCTCCCCGATCGTCTCGATCCGATGGGTGAGAAGGAGCGTCCGGGCCCCAAGCCGCGCAGCCGCCGACGCCGCTTCGCAGCCGGCGTGACCGCCGCCAATAACAATGACGTCAAAGAATTCCATCGCCGCGTCCTCTTCGCCCTGAATTAGGCGGCGCAAGAGCCCCTGTCAAAATGTTTCACGTGAAACATGCCGATATTTCGCCAGCCCGGTCATTTTCCGATACAGAACTCCGAAAATATCCGGTCAAGCACCTCTTCTACATCGACACGCCCGGAAACCCGTCCCAGCGCCGCCGCCGCAAGCCGCAAATCTTCCGCCTTAAGATCCACCGCATCCTGCAGCTCCGCGCGAACCAGGGCATCCCGGCACGCCTCCAGCGCAAGCCTGTGCCTTTCCCGAGTTAACGGAACAGGCCCGTCAACCGCCATCAGGGCCGCAACCCGCGTCTCGATATCCGCCAGCAGCCCCTGCAAATTCTCTCCCGTCGCAACCGAGACGCCGATCGAACCGTCGACACCCGACCCCGACCGCGCCAGATCGATCTTGTTCCGCACCGCAATACTGTCCGGACCCAGCATTTTCCGGGATTCTTCATCCAGACCCACCGACCCGTCGAAAACCACCAGCCGAAGGTCCGCCCGACGAGCCAGCGACAGGGCGCGCCTGACCCCTTCGATTTCCGCCTCGTCTTCGGCCTCCCGCAAGCCAGCCGTATCCGCCAGCGTCACCGGGAAACCGCCGAGATCAAGCCTGACCTCTACAACATCCCGCGTCGTTCCCGCCCGATCCGTCACAATCGCCGCGTCACGACCGGCCAGAAAATTCAGAAGGCTCGACTTCCCGACATTGGGCGCGCCGACAATCGCGATCAACGCGCCCTCCCGTATCCTCTCGCCCTGCCGAAAACTCTCAAGATACCGTTCCACTTCCTCTCTGATTGCCAATATATTGTGGTTCGTTTCGGCCTCGAGACCATCCGGAAGATCCTCGTCGGGAAAATCGATAGCCGCCTCGAACCGGGCCAGCGCCTCTACCAGCGAAAAACGGAGCGACTCCATGCCCGCCCCCAGCACTCCCTCCAGCTGACGCAGCGCCTGGCGACGCTGGGCCTCGGTTTCGGCCGCCACAAGATCCGCGAGCCCTTCGATCTCGGTCAGGTCCATCTTTCCGTTATCGAACGCCCGGCGGGAAAACTCGCCCGGCTCCGCGAACCGAAGCCGCCTCCCTTCACGGTCCTTCATCCGGCCGAGCGTCGCGCAAACGGCGTTTACCGTCGCCCGCCCGCCGTGAATATGAAGTTCGGCGACATCCTCTCCGGAAAAACTCGCCGGTGCGGGAAACCAGATCGCCAGACCGTCATCGAGCAAATCGCCGCTCTCCGGATCCACCATACGGCAGCGTATGGCGCGCCGCGGGGAAGAAGCCGCCAGACCGCAGACATGTTCCAGCACGGCGGCCGCGCCCGATCCGGAAACGCGGACGATCGCGACGCCGGCAAGACCGCCCCCCGTCGCCGGCGCAAAAATCGTTTCCCTGACGCTGTCCAAGGGCTCCATGCCGTGTTTTCACCCAACCGCGCCCGGCCTGCAACAAATTAAACCCCATACCGAAAACGGTACGAAAACCAAAAACGGGACACAGCGACGCAGCGCATGGAATATGATACGGGTCTCACAAATCATACAACGCCCCGCCAATGTCCGTTCCGGCAAAACCCCAGTCCGCCCTGAAGGGCATCGTCTGCATGACGGTCGGCACCATGGTGCTCACCACCCATGACGCCATCAGCAAGCTCTTGCTCGACTGGCTGCATGTCGGTGAAATCATCGCGTGGCGGGGGCTTCTGTCCATTCCCGTCGTCCTTCTTCTCCTCCGCATCGAAGGCGACCCGATCTCGAGCCTGAAGAGCGCGTCGCCGCGCCAGACCTTTCTGCGCGGCTTTTTCGGCCTCGCCGCCAGCGTCCTTGTCATTCTCTCGTTCCAGGTCATGCCCCTGGCCGACGCGCTGGCGATCATTTTCTCTTCCCCGATCCTGGTGACCGCCTTATCCGCAATTTTCTTGCGGGAACAAGTCGGCTGGCGGCGCTGGGCAGCGACCTTAGCCGGTTTCGCCGGTGCCCTTCTGATCGTTGGACCCGGATTCGAGACACTGGGCCTCTGGGCGCTCGCCCCGTTCGGCGCCGCGACCGCCTCCGCCCTGCGCGACATTATCTCCCGCCGACTCGGCCAGGCAGACACCGGCCCCTCCATTCTTTTCTGGACCATGATCGTCTCGATGACCGGCGGCATGATGTCTCTCCCCGTCTTCGGGATCACCGCGCCCCCGCCGCAGGCCTGGGCCATGATTGCCTTCACGGCGATCCTCATCGCGCTGGCCTACAGGCTCACCATCGCCGCCTTCACGCTCGCTTCGGGGGCGATCGTGGCGCCCCTCCGCTATCTCTCGCTGGTCTGGGCGGCCGTGCTCGGATACACGATCTGGGACGACATCCCCTCGCTCCAGGCAACCTTCGGCGCAGCCATCATCATCGCAGCCGGACTCTATATCTGGAGACGGGAAACCGCACTCGAAGCCGCAGGCCGAAGCTGACCGGTCTCGAATCCGATCCCTCAAAATTTTGTCATTTCGGTCGACGTACAGGAATCGGGGTGTTAGCCTTTTTTCCGATAGCAGAATTCCGGCTATCGCCGAGTGAATTCCGCGCAAAAGCGCCGGCAACCACAGGGAGAAACACAGTGCTTAAAACCTTTACCGCCACAGCCACCGCCATCGCCGCGATCGCGGCGTTTGGCGCGCCCGCAACGGCAGAAGATTATTTCGCGGGCAAAACCATCACGGTCCAGGTCCCCTCGGGATCGGGCGGCACCTATCACGTCTATTGTCAGCTCGTGCAGCGCAATCTGGGCGAATACATTCCCGGAAAGCCGAAGATGCTGATCCAGAACCTGCCGGGCGCCGGCGGCGCCAAATCGGCCTCGTTCATGGCCAACGCCGCACCCAAGTCCGGCGAGGTCATTGCGATGATCGCGCCCGGCGTCATCACCACGCCGTTGGTCCGCAAGGTCAAGTTCGACGCCAGCAAGTTCGAATGGCTCGGCGCTCCGGCTGCCCGCGCCGCCGGTATTTTCTACTGGCATACGGCCGGCATCACCAACCTGCAGCAGATCATCGACAAGGAAACCACCATCGCCAGCACTGGCTTCGCGTCCTCGGGCACGATCTTCCCGCTGCTGGTCAACGCCACCCTCGGCGCCAAGATGAAAATCATCGCCGGCTACAAGGGCGGCGGAGCGCTCAACCTGTCGATCGAAAAGGGCGAGACGATGGGACGCAACAACTTCCTGTCGGGCTTCACCGGCGTCCGTCCGACCTGGCTGCCGCAGAAGAAAATCATCCCGATCATCATGTACGGGCCGAAGACCGATTCGGAATACGTCAAGGGCGTTCCGCATCTCGGCGACCTGCTGAAACCCGGTACGCTGAAGCACAAGATGTTCACCGTTCTGAACACCAACCTGAATGTCGGCCAGGCCTTCTACGTGCCGCCCGGCGCGCCGAAAAACGTCGTCTCCATCCTCGAGACCGCGTTCGTCAAGATGATGCACGACCCCCAGTTCAAGAAAAACGTTCTTGCGCGGCGCGTCGAACATGCTCCGGTCAGCGCGGCGAAAATCCGCGGATACATCAAGGAGGGATTCGAGGCCGCGACCCCCGAGGTCGTCAAGGCAATCAAGGACAAGCTCTACAAGAAGAAAAAGAGCTCCTGATCTCGTAACCGGGATCTGAAACGGGAACGGCCCCTCTAACGAGGGGCCGTTTTCGTTCCGCCTGCCGTCGGGTCAGTCGGACACGAACGCCACCGCCTCGATCTCGACCATCCATTCCGGGTCGACCAGCGCCGCCACCGCCACCTGCGTACTGGCGGGGTAGGGCTCTTTAAACGTTTCCGAGCGAACCTGATTGACCGCGTCGCGATAGCGGATATCGGCAACGAACACGGTAATCTTGATAACGTCGTCGAGCGTCGCCCCGGCCTCGGCCAGCACCTTGGCGATATTGGCGAAAACCTGCCGAGTCTGCCCGGCCGCATCGCCCTTGCAGACGGTCTGGTTGTTCTCGTCCCACGGAATCTGTCCCGCGACATGGATCAGCCGCCCGTTCGAGACTTCCCAGCCCGGGCTGTAACTTCCTTTGGCATTGACGCCGCCCGGCCGCAACACACGTTTCGGCATTTCCGTTTCCTCCTTGCAGACTTCGCGCTCCGGAAAGTCTACCCCGGCGATCCGCCGCAACGAACCCCCAAACCGCGCCAACCTGACGCAACATCCTTTGCACCCACATCCCCAATCCCCTACGCTCGCAACGAACCAGATCGGAGTCGTCATGCCCAACGCCCTCGCCAACGAGACCAGCCCATACCTGCTGCAGCACGCCGACAATCCCGTCGACTGGCGGCCGTGGGGGCCCGATGCGCTGGCCGACGCCAAGGCCACCGACAGGCCGATCCTCCTGTCCGTGGGATACGCCGCCTGTCACTGGTGTCACGTGATGGCGCATGAGAGCTTCGAGGACGATGCAACCGCCGCCCTGATGAACGAGCTGTTCGTCAACATCAAGGTAGACCGAGAGGAACGGCCCGATCTCGATGCGATCTACCAGCGCGCGCTCCAGCATATGGGACAGCAGGGCGGCTGGCCGCTGACCATGTTCCTGACGCCGGACGGCGAGCCATTCTGGGGCGGGACCTATTTTCCGCCGGATTCGCGCTACGGACGGTTCGGCTTCCGCGACGTGCTGAAAACCATCGACGGCTACTGGACCGACCGCAAGGACGATATCGGCAAAAACGTCGCAACGCTCCGCGACGCGCTGGCGCGCATGTCGGTTTCCGAACCGGGCACCGGCATCGATCTCGAGACAGCGGAACGCGCCGCGCTCCGGCTCGCCGACGAGTTCGACCGGGTCCATGGCGGCATCGGCACGGCGCCCAAATTCCCCAACCCGACCATTCTCGAACTGCTGTGGCGAACGCATCTCCGTTGCCGGAATGACGGACTCGGGCAGATCGTCACCCACACGCTCGACCGCATGAGCCAGGGCGGGATTTACGATCATCTCGGCGGGGGATTCGCCCGCTATTCGACGGACGCGTACTGGCTCGCCCCGCATTTCGAGAAGATGCTCTACGACAACGCCCAGCTGATCGACCTGCTGCGCTGGGCCTGGTGCCGCACGGGCAACCACCTGTTCGAAGAACGGATTCGCGAAACCATCGGCTGGACCCTGCGCGAGATGATCGCGGAGGGCGGCGGTTTTGCCGCGACGCTCGACGCCGACAGCGAGGGCGAGGAGGGCAGGTTCTATGTCTGGAGCGCCGCCGAAATTTCGCAGGCGCTGGGCGATGACGCGGCGCTGTTCGGAGAGGCCTACGACGTAACGCCCGGCGGCAACTGGGAAGGCAAGACCATCCTCAACCGCACCGAGCCGCCCCGCGGGTTCTCGGCGGAGGAAGAGCAGCGCCTGGCGGATTGCCGGGCGAAACTTCTGGCCGTGCGCGACGGGCGCATCCGGCCGGGCTGGGACGACAAGGTGCTGGCCGACTGGAACGGGCTGATGATCGCCGCAATGGCCAACGCCGGCGCGACCTTCGGCAAACCGGCGTGGGTCGACGCCGCCCGCACGGCGTTCGACTTCGTATCCGGTTCCATGCAGAAGGACGGGCGCCTGTTCCACGCCTGGCGCGCGGGAAAGCTCAACCACGCCGCCACGCTTGACGATTATGCCGGCATGATCCGCGCGGCTGTTGCCCTTTTCGAGGTTGCCGGCGATCCCGCCTGCCTCAACGCCGCGGCAGCATGGGTCGACACGATCGATGCCCATTTCAGCGATGCGGAGGGCGGCGGCTATTTCTTCACCGCCGACGATGCCGAGGCGCTCATCGTCCGCGCCAAATCCGCCGAGGACAACGCGACGCCGGCAGGAAATGCGGTGATGGCGCAGAATCTCGCCCGGCTCTGGCTGCTGACGGGAAAGAGCGCCTACCGCGACCGGGCGGACGAGATCATCGGCGCCTTCTCCGGTTCGCTGGCGCACAACTTCTTCCCCTACGCGTCGCTGATGAACGCCGCAGAACTGATCCAGTGCGCACAGCAGGTCGTTATCGTCGGTGTCCGCGGCGAAGCCGATACCGATGCGCTGCTCGACGCGGTGTTCGGATCCGACATGCCGAACCGGGTGCTGTCGGTGGTCGCGCCCGACGCGCGCCTGCCCGACGGCCATCCGGCAGCGGGCAAGGGACAGGTCGACGGGTCAGCCACGGCCTATCTCTGTGTCGGCACAACCTGTTCGCTGCCGATCGCCGATCCCGTTTCGCTTGCCGAGGCGCTGCGCGGGCCCGCGTGATGCCGACGCTGTCCTTCGCATCGCCGCTGGGTAAACTGACCCTGTGCGAAGAGGGCGGCAGCCTGACCGAACTCACCTGGGCCGCTGCCGCGACGGAAGCCAGCGACCGGACCGATCTGCTGCTCCTCGCCCGTAACCAGATCCGGGAATATTTCGACGGCGACCGTACCGAATTCTCCCTGCCGCTCGCGCCGGCGGGCAGCGATTTCCAGCAGCGCGTCTGGCGCGCCATGCTGGCGATTCCGTTCGGCGAAACGCGAACCTACGGCGATCTTGCCAGGGAGTTGTCATCCGCGCCGCGTGCGGTCGGACGCGCCTGCGGCGCCAACCCGATCCCGCTGATCGTGCCGTGTCATCGCGTGATCGCGGCCGGCGGCAAACCGGGCGGCTATTCGGGCGCGGGCGGCGTCGCGACCAAAGCGTATCTTCTGGCCCTCGAAAACCGTCCCGCGCAACAGGCGCTGGCGCTTGACGACCCGCCGTGCGGATCATGATATCGAGAATCGGCCGCGCTAAGGTGCGCCGAAGAAATCACAGGAACCGAAAATGACCAAAGCCATTCGCGTCCACAAACCCGGCCCGCCCTCCTGCATGAAATGGAAGGAGGTCGATGTGCCGGCTCCCGGCAAGGGCGAAGTCCGCATCCGCAACACGGCGGTCGGGCTCAACTTTATCGACACCTATCACCGCAAGGGACTCTATCCGCTGCCGACGCCCTTCACGCCGGGCATGGAAGGCGCGGGCGTCGTGGAATCGGTCGGGCGCGGCGTAACCAATGTGAAGCCGGGCGACCGGGTGGCATACGCGTCGGAACCGATGGGATCCTACGCCGAAATGCGGCTGTTTCCGGCCGCGCGCGTGGTGAAGATTCCGGCCGGCATTTCGGACGGGCAGGCGGCCTCGATGATGCTCAAGGGCATGACGGCCGGTATGCTGCTCCGCCGCATCTACCGCCCGGCGAAGGGCGAGACGGTGCTGATTCACGCGGCCGCCGGCGGGGTGGGTCTGATCCTGGTGCAGTGGGCGAAACATCTGGGGGCCACGGTGATCGGCACGGTGTCGTCGCGCGCCAAGGCCGGCCTCGTTCGCGCCCACGGGTGCGATCACGTGATCGATTATTCGAAACAGGATTTCGTCGAGCGCGTAAAGAAAATCACGAAAGGAGAGGGCGTGCCGGTAGCCTATGACGGCGTCGGCAAGGATACGTTCCCCGGCTCGCTCGATTGTCTGCGCCGCACCGGCATGTGGATTACCTTCGGCAACGCGTCGGGCCCGGTCCCGCCGGTCGCGCCGCTGACGCTGATGCAGAAGGGCTCGCTGATCATGACCCGGCCGATGCTGAACCACTACATCCAGACGACCGAAGAGCTGACGAAACTGTCGCGCGAACTGTTCAGCGCGGTGAAATCGGGCGCCGTGAAAATCGAGGTCAACCAGACCTACGCGCTCAAGGACGCCGCCAAGGCCCACCGCGACCTGGAAGGCCGAAAAACGACCGGATCAACGGTTCTGATTCCGTAACAGGCGGAAACGGCGTTCGCCGCCTTACTGGTTCATGCTCTCGAAGAAGTCGGCGTTGTTCTTCGTCGCCTTCATCTTGTCGAGCAGGAACTCCATCGCATCGGTGGTGCCCATCGGGTTGAGGATGCGCCGCAGCACCCACATCTTCGACAGGTCCGCCTTGCCGACCAGCAGCTCTTCCTTACGCGTGCCGGACTTGGCGATATCCATCGACGGGAAGGTGCGCTTGTCGGCCAGCTTGCGGTCGAGCACGATTTCCGAATTGCCGGTGCCCTTGAACTCCTCGAAGATCACCTCGTCCATGCGCGAACCTGTATCGATCAGCGCGGTGGCGATGATGGAGAGCGAGCCGCCCTCCTCGATGTTGCGTGCCGCGCCGAAGAACCGCTTGGGCCGCTGCAGCGCGTTCGAGTCAACGCCGCCGGTCAGCACCTTGCCGGACGACGGCACGACGGTGTTGTAGGCGCGCGCGAGCCGCGTGATCGAATCCAGCAGGATCACCACGTCGCGCCCGTGCTCGACAAGGCGCTTGGCCTTTTCGATCACCATGTCGGCAACCTGTACGTGGCGCGAGGCGGGTTCGTCGAAAGTCGAACTGATGACCTCGCCATCGACCGAACGCTGCATGTCGGTCACTTCCTCCGGCCGCTCGTCGATCAGCAGCACGATCAGGTAGACGCCCTTGTTGTTCTCGGTGATCGCATGGGCGATCGACTGCAGCATCATCGTCTTGCCGGTGCGGGGCGGAGCCACGATCAGCGCGCGCTGGCCCTTGCCGATCGGCGCGGTCAGATCGACGATGCGCGTGGTGAAATCCTTGTTCTTGGGATTGTCGCCGTCGAGGATGAATTTTTCGTCCGGGTAGAGCGGCGTCAGGTTGTCGAACCGGATGCGGTGGCGAACCTTGTCCGGATCGTCGAAATTGATCTTGTTCACCTTGAGCAGCGCGAAATAGCGCTCGCCCTCCTTGGGCGCCCGGATCTCGCCCTCGACCGTATCGCCGGTGCGCAGCGAAAAACGCCTTATCTGGCTCGGCGAAACGTATATGTCGTCGGGACCGGGAAGATAGTTCGCTTCCGGCGCGCGCAGAAAGCCGAACCCGTCCTGCAGGATTTCGATCACGCCGTCGCCGAAAATGGCGGTGCCGTTCTCGGCAAGCTGCTTGAGGATCGCGAACATGATCTCCTGCTTGCGCATGCTGGAAGCATTCTCGATCTTGAGTTCTTCCGCATAGGCCAGGAGATCGGCGGGGGCTTTCTGTTTAAGTTCCTGAAGATTCATGGTTTTTCCGGTTTATGATTGGATCGGAATTGGCGCTGAAAAGGGGGAAACGACTCGAAATCAGGGAGGGCAATCGGTGCGCAACCGGTCTGACGCTCTGTGGGACAACCCAGGAAGGCAACGACTGTGATGTGGGATTCGCTCGCGTCGCAAGCTTGGTGACGATGGCGGCTAACTAACGGATTCCGGAATCGTTGTCAAATCAAGAGATGGTAACCCTGATCGAAAATACCAGAGCCGGCGTCAGACCCCCGGCTTCACCACGACCAGGATAACGATTGCGATCATCAGGAGGGTCGGGGCTTCGTTGGCGATGCGGAAAGTTTTCGCAGGGCGCGTATTCCGGTCCGCCTCGAAATCCCTGCGCCAGCGCGAAAACAGGCCATGGATTCCCGCCATCGCCAGAACGCAGAAAATTTTCGCCCACACCCACCAGGCGCCCCAGTCGACGATGCCGGGCGTCGCCAGCAACAGCCCGCCGAACAGAAAGCTCGCGATCATCGCCGGATTGATGATCGCGCGCAGCAGACGGCGCTCCATGATCTTGAAGGTTTCGGATTGTCTGGATCCCGGCTCGGCATCGACGTGATAGACGAACAGACGGGGCAGATAGAGCATGCCCGCCATCCAGGCCATCACGGAAATGATGTGCAGCGACTTGATCCAGGGATAGGCGGAGGCCAGCCAGTCTTCCATCGAACGAACCTTCCCGGCTAGGCGGCTGCGCAGGGACAGGCGACAGCGGCAGACGCACAGATTCGCTCGCCGCCATGCGGTACAATCCCCGTCTTCGCGTCGGCCTCCGAAATCAGCCGGACCAGACCTCCGATATAGTCGTCCGATGCGCCGACCGTCGGCACCCGGACATAGGCCCTCGCGGAGTGTTCCTTCGCCAGCTTTCCGTACTCGATATCGAGTTCGACCAGCGTTTCGGAATGTTCGGACACGAACGCCACCGGTACAACGACAATCGCCTTGCCGTCCCGTGCGGCCTCTTCGATCGCCTGATCGGTATAGGGTTTCAGCCACTCTATCGGGCCGACCCGGCTCTGATAGCAGATCAGGTAATCGAGATCCGGGCTCGCCAGCTTTTTGACGATTGCGCCTACCGTCTTCTCGACATGCGCCTGGTAGGGATCGCCGGCGGCAACGAATTTTTTCGGTATGCCATGCGCGGAAAAAAGCACGCGGACATCACCCGCGCCGGATGCCTGTTCGATGGCAAGTGCGGTTGACCGGGCAACCGCATCGATAAATCCCGTTTCGTCCGGATAGCAGCAGATTGAAGAGGTCGGCACATCGAGCCCTGCCTGTTTCGCAACCCCGCTCCAGATGGACAGGAAAGATCCCGTCGTCGTCGTCGAAAACTGGGGATAAAGCGGCAACAGGACGATTTTCTCCGGGCCCCACGCTGCGATGTCCCTCGCGCATTCCTCTGCAAACGGATGCCAGTATCGCATGGCGATAAAGACCCGATAGTCATCGCCCAGCCTCGCCTGAAGCGCCTCCGCCTGTTTTTCGGTCTCCGGCAAAATCGGCGAGCCCCCGCCGATCTCCGCATAGATCGCTTTCGCAATCGGCGCGCGGCGCGTCGATATCAGTTTTGCCAGCAACCAGCGGACGGGCGCCGGCTGACGCATGATCGCCGGATCGTTGAACAGGTTGAACAGGAACGGCCGGATCGCATCGGGTCCGTCCGGACCGCCCAGATTGTAGAGAACGACGGCCGTCTTCATCGCGCCGCCGTGCCGAATTCGGCAACGATCTCGCAAAGCCTGGCAACATGGTCCGGCGGCGTCTGCGGCACGACGCCATGACCGAGATTGAATACGAACGGACCATGCCCCAGCGCGTTCAGAATATCCTTTGCAGCCCGTTCCATCCCGTCCCCGCCCGCCACCAGAAAGGCAGGATCGAGATTACCCTGCACCGTTTTCGACGGCTGGATTTCCTCCCGAATCCAGTCCGGCGAAACCGACTGATCGATGCTGATTCCATCGACCGCATCCAGCGCGGCGAATTCCCGGTAGGCCGGACCCGACAGGCGCGGAAAGGCAATGATCGGCACATCGGGCGCCGCCTGTTTGACCCGCGCGGCAATCCGCGCGATGGGGCTTACGCTGTACCGGGTCAGAAAACGCGCCGGCAGGGCGCCCGCCCAGCTGTCGAAAATCTGGATGAGCTGCGCGCCCGCGTCGATCTGGGCGATCAGGTGATCGGCGATCCTGTCTTCCAGCATCGAGATCAGCCTGCCGAAACTGTCCGGGGCCGTTATCGCCCATTTCTTGGCGTTCGGATAATCCCGGCTGCCGCCGCCTTCGATCATGTAGGTCGCGATCGTCCAGGGCGCGCCGGCGAAACCGATCAGCGCGACGTCATCGGCAAGCGCGGCGCGCACGCCTCTGATCGCCTGGTAGACCGGCTCGAGATGTTCCGAAAATTTTGCTGCATCCAGGGCATCGAGATCGTCCTCGCTCCGGATCGGAGACAGGACCGGACCGGTCCCCTCGACGAAACCGACTTCCTGACCCATCGCGTGCGGAATCACCAGAATGTCGGAAAAGATGATCGCGGCGTCGAGAGGGAACCGGCGGAGCGGCTGGAGCGTTACCTCGACGGCAAAATCGGGCGTGTAGCACAGCTCGAGAAAGCTGCCGGCCCGTTTTCTGAGTTCCCGGTATTCCGGCAGATACCGGCCGGCCTGCCGCATCAGCCAGATGGGCGGACGGTCCACTGCCTCACGGTTCAGCGCTTTCAGTATTCTGGATGGAATGACGATCCTCCATTCTGCCGGGTTTTTCCGGCGCCAGCCTTACTACCCGACAATTCCTTTTATATAAATCTTTTGTTGTAGTTGTTGGCAGGTTGAATGACGGGGATTGTTCATAATCCGGTAACCCTTCTTTCCCGAAGCCAATGTGGATAGAGAAGGATAAGAGGGGAACAAAAAAATTCCGGGATTCGAAATTCAACGATCTCCGTGACTTCACGGCGGAGCCACAGCAGCGTCGGATGTGTATGGTTTTTGTAAACGGCGTAGATTGCGGGAATTACGAAATTGGCGAGGATCGCCGGCAGGTCTTGCCCCCGTGGATAAAGGTTCTGAGCGTTTTCGAGCGGTGTACGCAAACATGATGGTTTTCCCCAAAACGGGGAGTTGTCCTCAGCCGCGGAACAATTGCCGGGGCTGTTTTGAACAGGAACATGCACAGGGCTGTATGCAGAAATTGAAGACATCATGACGGTTTCCGGCAGGGCTCCATCCGATACGAAAGTCGTTCTGGCATCGGCGAGCCGCACCAGGCGCGCCATGCTGGAGGCGGCTGGCGTTGCGTTCGAGGTCGCGCCCGCGCATATCGACGAAGACGAGATCAAGCAGGCAATGCAGGCCGAACGGGCTCCCCCGATGGATATCGCCGATGCGCTTGCCGAACACAAGGCCAGACGGGTTTCGCCACGATATCCGGGAGCGCTGGTGATCGGATCGGATCAGGTGCTGGTGATCGACGGCGACATCATGAGCAAGCCGGTGGATCGGCACGCGGCTTACGACCAGCTACTGCGGTTGCGGGCGCGCGATCACAGCCTGATCAGCTGCGCCTGCATCCTGCAGGACGGCGTCCGGATCTGGCAGCAGTCCGATACGGCGCATCTCCGCATGCGCGATTTCAGCGACGGTTTCGCTGCTTCCTATCTCGATGCGGTCGGCGACATTGCGCTCGAGGGGCCCGGCGCGTATCGCATCGAAGGACTTGGCGCTCAGCTTTTCGCCCGTATAACAGGGTCTCATTTTACCATTCTCGGCCTGCCCCTGCTGCCGCTTCTGGAGTATCTTCGCGTTCGAGGAGTTCTGAACACATGATCGTTTCCGCAAAGGCCCGCGTCGCGGGCGTCATGGGCTGGCCCGTCGGACATTCGCTGTCGCCCCGGCTGCACGGTTTCTGGCTGCAGCAATACGGGATCGACGGGGCCTATATCCCGCTACCGGTACCGCCCGATTCAATCGAACAGGCGCTCCGCGCTTTGCCCAAGCTCGGTTTTTCCGGCGTCAACCTGACCATTCCGCACAAGGAAACCTCGATGAAGGTGTTCGACCGGGTCGACGATCATGCACGCCGCATCGGCGCCGCCAGTGTCGTCGTGGTCCATGAGGACGGGACGCTCGAGGGCCGGAATGCCGACGGGTACGGCTTTATCGAGAATCTGCGCGCGGGCGCTCCTGGCTGGAACCCCGCAGCGGGTCCGGCCGTGATGCTTGGATCCGGCGGTGCGGCGCGCGCCGTGATTGCGGCGCTGGTCGATGCCGGGGTGCCGGAAATCAGGCTCGCCAACCGCACCCGGGCCCGGGCTGAAATCCTTGCCGAAAAATTCGGACCGGCAATCAAGCCGATCGACTGGAGCGAGCGCTCAGCGGCCCTGGCGGGAGCATCGCTGCTGGTCAATACGACGTCGCTCGGCATGACCGGACAGCCCGAACAGGAAATCGCGCTGGACGATCTTCCGTCGGATGCGGTGGTCACCGATATCGTCTATTCGCCGCTGATGACCGGGTTGCTGACGGCAGCAGCGGCGCGCGGCCATGTCGTGGTGGACGGGCTCGGCATGCTGCTGCATCAGGGAAAGCTCGGCTTCGACGCTTTCTTCGGGCATTTCCCCGAGGTAACGCAGGAGCTGCGCGATTTCGTGCTCGCCGGCCGCGGCGGCCATTGACGGATTTCCTCATGGCCGCGCCGGCATGATCATCCTCGGACTCACCGGTTCCATTGCCATGGGCAAATCGACCGCGGCGTCCATGCTGCGCGACATGGGTATACCGGTCTGCGATTCCGATGCGGTGGTGCACCGGCTTCTGGCAAAGGGCGGTGCCGGCGTCGCGCCCGTCGGCGGAATGTTCGACGGCGTCGTCCGGGACGGCGCGGTGGATCGGGCCGCGCTCGGCAAGCGGGTATTCGGCGATGCGGCCGCGCTGCGAAGGCTCGAATCGATCCTGCACCCCCTGGTCTATGACGCGCAGCGGCAATTTCTGCGGCTGGCGGCAATGCGGGGCGCGGCGATCGCCGTCCTTGACGTGCCGCTGCTTTTCGAAGGCGGCAGCGACCAGTGGTGCGATTCCATCGCCGTCGTTTCCGCCCCCCGCTTTCTGCAGGAACAGCGCGTCCTGTCGCGTCCCGGCATGACGCGCGAACGGCTGGCCGCCACGCTCGCGCGCCAGATGCCGGATGCCGAGAAGCGCCGCCGCGCCGATTTCGTGATTCCGACCGGCCTGGGGAAGCGACTCACCTTGAACCGCCTGCGCGATGTCGTCAGACTGCTGAAACGAAAGCGCGGCGCGAAATGGCCGAATGCCGTGCTGCGCCCGCGGCGGCCGCCCCGCCGATGACCCAGACGGAACCGGATCGCGATGCGTGAAGTCGTCCTCGATACCGAAACCACCGGGCTGTCGCCGAGGGAAGGCCATCGCATCGTCGAGATCGGCTGTCTCGAGCTGGTCAATCACGTATCGACCGGCCGCAACTATCACCAGTACGTCAGGCCGGATATTCCGATGCCCAGCGCGGCGCAGGACGTGCACGGGCTGAGCGACGAGTTCCTCGCGGACAAGCCGCCGTTCGAGGAAATCGGCGATGCCTTTCTCGAGTTCGTCGGCGACTCGCCGCTGGTGATCCACAACGCGTCGTTCGACATGGCCTTTATCAATGCGGAGCTGGAGCGGATGGGTCGCGATCCGCTGCCGATGTCGCAATCGATCGACACGGTATCGATGGCGCGGGAAAAATTCCCCGGCGCGCCTGCCAGCCTCGACGCGCTGTGCCGGCGGTTTTCGATCGACAACTCGGCGCGAACCTTTCACGGCGCGCTGCTCGATGCGGAATTGCTGGCCGAGGTCTATCTGGAGCTGATCGGCGGCCGTCAGCCGGGGCTGGTGCTCGACATGATCGCCGGCGCCGGTCGCGGCCGCGACGCGGACAGCCCGGTTCAGCGCGAAGCGCGTCCGGCCCGACCGCATGCGCCGAGCGAGGACGAACTTGCGCGGCACAGGGAATTTCTCGAGAAAATCAACGATCCCCTGTGGAGTCGCTGAGCGGAAAAATCCTCAGGCGTCGCCGCCGCCGTTGGCCGCACCGTTCCCCTCGTTCATGTGCTGTTCGCGATAGAGCTGGACGAAATCGATCGGGTTGATGAAAAGCGGCGGGAACCCGCCGTCGCGGGACACTTCCGCGACGATGTTGCGCGCGAACGGGAAAATCAGCCGGGCGCCCTCGATCAGCAGGATCGGCGCAACCGCTTCCTCCGGAACGTTCGACAGCGTGATCGCCGCGCCGTAGGTGAGTTCGAGGATGAAGACCGACTTGTCGCCGCCCTTTGCCTCGCCCCGGATGAACAGGGCGACCTCGTACCGGTTTGGACCGATCGGCCGGGCGCTGGTGCTGACTTCGACCGATACCGAGGGATTCTGCTCGACCGCCGCCTGGGCATCGGGCCCCAGCGGGCTCTCGAACGACAGGTCCTTGATGTACTGGGCCTCGATCCCGATTTCGGGCGCTTCCGCCGGTTCGAGGTCGGCGTCGGCGTCGGGCGTTTCGGGGGGCGTTGTTTCGGCCATTCTGGTCTCCTGAAAATCCGGTGGCCTCCGCTATCATGGTTTGGCGAAGCTGGCAACGATTGCGGCGAAGCCGCCGTCGCGTTTACGGAGCCTTAATCTCCTGATTACGATTTTGGCTTATACGGGTTGGCGTTCTTTGTCGGACCATCCGCATTTTACTGCCCGTGTTCGGTTAGCGCATGAAGCCTGCCATCTCGAAAACGCTTTTTGCCGCGTTCGGCGTGATCGCCCTGTTTGTCGGGTTCGCGGTCCTGAGCCTCGGCATGCAGATCAACCATGCCCGCGAAGACCTGGACGGTTTTTCGAACCGGGCGCTGGATCGGGTCAACATGCTCGACCGGATACGCAGCGCGGGACTTCGGACCGTGGGCGCATCGGTCGAAATCACTTTTCTCATCCTGCTCCAGAGACAGCAGCGACCGAACTCGAAAAAGGGCGAACTGGTCGATGAGATTCGGGAGGAACACGAGGAACGCGAACAGGCTGTCGCCGAACACGACCGGATTCTGCAGCAGGCAATCGATCAGAAAGACCCTTTTTCCACCGACCCTCAATCCCTGCATGAAATTCCGGACGCCTTTCGCCGGCTTGTCGTCCACACCGATACCCTGATCCGGCTGGCTGCGGACGATGCGACGCCTGCGGTTCTGACCGAAGCAAAGGCAAGAACGGAACGCAGCGAACGGGCCTATCTCGAGTTGCTCGATTCGGCGCGGGACCGGGAAAAACAGGCCTTTCAAGGGCAGATAGCCGCTGCGCGCAATCAGTTCTCCCATGTGACGGTCGTTCTTTGGGCCGGATTCGCGGTCATGGTGGGAACCATCCTCATCGTCGGGTTCGTGACCAAACGCCAGATCGGTGACCCCCTGCGGAAAACCGAGACCATGCTGCGCCTCGCGGCGGAGGCCGCTCCGGTCTACATGGCGTATATCGACAAGGATGGCTTTACCCGCTTCGGCAACCAGGCGTTCGCCAGTCGGTACGGATACGCCCCCGATGAAATCATCGGCAAGCACCGGCACGAATACTGGACCGAGGAACAGATTTCCGAAAACGAGGAATCGATCGCGAAGGTGCTGTCCGGCGAGGCGACGCGGAAGGAAGTCGCCCGGCTTCACGCCGATGGACTGATGCATCACCAGATCACCACGCGGACGCCGCATATCGACGATCAGGGCAACGTCGTCGGATATCTGAGCGTCGCCATGGACATCACCGACCAGAAAGCGGCCGAAAAACAGCTTCGTCAGATCCAGAAAATGGAGTCCCTGGGAACGATGGCCGGCGGGGTCGCCCACGAACTCAACAACATTCTCCTTCCCATACAGGGCCTTACCGAACTTGCCATCGAGGACCTTCCCGAAGGGTCCGCCATGCGGCGCAACCTCCAGCTTGTCGTCCGGAACGCACGGCGGGCCGGCGACCTGGTCGGCAAGATTCTGGCGTTCAGCCGGCAGGAAGAAGCCGAGATAACCGAATTCGACCTGCGCGATGTCGTCGAGGAGCAGATGAGCCTGTCGCGTTCGGCCCTGCCGGCGACGATCGACATTACGCAGGACCTCGGAGATGCGCCGCTCCCGGTGCGGGCGGACGCGACCCAGATCCATCAGGTGGTGATGAACCTGGCCTCAAATGCGGCGGATGCCATGGGGACCAGAGTCGGGCGACTCGAGATCCGGCTGACCGCGGTGCCGGTCTACGGCAATTCGGAATGCAGGCGTCTCCGTATCGATGCCGGCGACTACGCCAGGATGTCGGTATCCGATACCGGTCAGGGCATGACGACTGGCGTCAGGGAACGAACCTTCGAGCCGTTCTTCACGACCAAGGAGGTTGGAAGCGGAACGGGACTGGGGCTGTCGATCATCCACGGGATCGTCGAAAACCTGCACGGGGCGATCGACGTAACGAGCGAGGTAGGCAGGGGAACGACCATCGATATCTACCTGCCTCTCGCGGAACCCGGCGAACCCGCGCGCGCGATCGCGGCGGCGGGATAGATCCCGGTCGTCCGCGCGCCGGCCGGCAATGACCTAACGGCCGCGCTCGGCGCCGTTGTCGCCCAGCCGCCGTGTGTCGTCAGCCGGTTTCCCGCCGGTTTCTCGGTCCCGGTCCGGTCCCCATGGCGAATCCGGATGGATTTCGCGGAATTCGCCGTCGATCGTTCCGCCGCTTCCGGCCTCCGGCCATTCGTTTTCTTCGACAGTCCAGATCCGCGTTCCCTCGCCCCTCTGCAGGATCGACCAGAGCCAAGTCCGGAGCGCCCGTCGCAGCGGCGGCGCTAGCAGGAGAAACCCGGCGGCATCCGTTACGAATCCCGGTGTCAGCAGCAGCACGCCGGCGATCAGCAGGCACATGCCGTCGAACAGTTCCGCCACCGGGAAGACCTGCCGCTCGAGGCTCCGGCGGGCCTGATCGAGCGTCTTTAGCCCCTGCGCCCGCAACATCCATGTGCCGATCATGGCGGTGACGATGACGACGGCGATCGTGTTCCACAGGCCGATCTGCCCGCCGATTTGGATGAAAACCGCGATCTCGATGATCGGCACGACGATGAAAACGCCAAGAATCAGAAGGGGCATGCTTGCGATTTGGTCTCCGAAACCCTAGTTTCTGCTTTGGAGCGTCCGTCATTCGGACGATTTACGGCTCGGCGCGCCCGAGGGCACTCATCAGGATGTAGTGAGCCAGAGCGCCCGTGTCGAGCGAATGACGCGATCTTTCTGTCAACGATCGGCGAACGGTTGATATTATGGGCGAAGGTTTCCAGGCACTGGACATTATCCTTTTCGCGGCGCTCGCGGCGTTTCTCGTGTTCCGTCTGCGCAGCGTGCTCGGTCGCAGGACCGGCCACGAACGCCGGCCGCCGAACGATCCGCTGGGGTCGCGTCGGCAGAAAAAGGAAGCTCAGGGGTCGGACGACAACGTCATCGAGCTGCCCGATCGCGGCCCCCGCGCGGACGGCGCGGAAGCGGCCTTCGAGGAGGCGGAAAGCGACGATCCCGTCTCGGCCGGGCTCACGCAGATCCGCATCGCCGATCCGGATTTCGATCTCGCGCAGTTCAGGGCCGGCGCGGAATCGGCGTTCGAAATGGTCGTTCAGGGCTTTGCTTCCGGCGATACGAAGCTGCTCCGCAACCTGCTGAACGACGAAGTCTTCGAAAATTTCGAATCGGCCATCAAGCAGCGCGAAGAAGCGGATGAAACCCTGGAGACGACGGTGATCGGCATCAAGTCGTGCGATGTCATCGAAGCGCGGCTGGACGGCCGCATGGCGTTCGTGGTGGTCAAGTTCGTATCCGAGCAGGTCAACGTCACCAAGAACAAGGACGGCGCGGTCGTCGACGGCGACCCCAACCATGTTGCGTCCGTGACCGATCTGTGGACATTCGCCCGGAATACGCGCGCGCGCGATCCGAACTGGACCCTGGTCGAAACCCGCAGCCCCAATTAAGACGCTGCGCCGGGTAACGTCCCTCGTCATTCTCGCCGCGGCGCTGACGGCCTGCGCGCCGCGCCTGGAAACGCCCGAACGGCTTTTTCTCGCGCCGGCTGAATTCGGCGACCTGCCCGGCTGGCGTGCGGGCGATCATCGTCAGGCACTGACCGCCTTTCGTCGCAGCTGCGAGCGGTGGCTCGGCCGGCCGGCCGGCGATACCGTCATCGCTTCGATCCCGGCCCTGCGCGTCGGCGCGTTTCACGCCCCCTGCCGGGCGCTGGACGTTGGCGGGCGGTCGAATGACCGGACGGCCCGCGCCTATTTCGAAAAATGGTTCGCTCCCTTCAGCGTCGCCGGAAACAACGGCGCCGAAGGACTTTTCACCGGCTATTTCGAACCCGAAATAGAAGGCGCGCTCAAACGACACGGAAAATATTCGACCCCGCTGCTCGCCCGTCCCCGGGGCGGACGACTTCCCGACCGGCGCGCGATCGAAGGCGGCGCGCTGGGCGACGGAGCCAGGCCGATTGCCTGGGTAGCCGATCCGGTGGATGCGTTCTTTCTGCACATACAGGGATCCGGAAGGGTTCGGCTGCCCGACGGCAGGGTGCTGCGGGTCGGATTCGACGGGCATAACGGTCATCCCTACACCTCTATCGGCGGCGTTCTGATCGACCGCGGCGCGCTCGACCGGGAAGAGGTGTCGATGCAGTCGATCCGCGCCTGGCTGGCGGAAAATCCGGACGAGGTATCGTCGGTGCTCCACAGCAACGCGCGCTACGTGTTCTTTCGACGTCTGACCGGTCCCGGCCCGGTCGGCGCGGAGGGCGTGGCGCTGACGCCGGGCCGGTCGCTGGCGGTCGACCGCGGGCTCGTTCCGCTCGGGGCGCCGGTCTGGCTGGTCACGCAGGATGCGCTGGTGGAGAACAGGTTGCTCCGCCGCCTGATGATCGCGCAGGACACGGGCGGCGCGATCAAGGGCGCGGTACGGGGCGACATCTTTTTCGGAGCGGGCGGCGATGCGGCTGCGCGGGCCGGCAGGATGAACCGCCCGGGCCGGTACTTCCTGCTCCTGCCTCGCGGATTCATGCGCGTGTCATGAAGCAGGCTTCTCGTTGCGCGGTCGTTCTTGCCGCCTGCCTGGTCATTTTTCCGTCTCTTTCCGGGCAGGGGCGGCCATTTACGATCAGTTTCGAACCGATCCCGATGGACGAGGAGGAACCCGACAGGACGCGTATCGGCAAGCTCGTCTGGCGCGGCGGTTACGCCGTTACGTCCCCCAATCCGAACATTGGCGGCGTGTCCGGTCTGGCGGTATCGCGAGACGGTACAAGGCTGTCGATGGTAACCGATGCCGGGGTCTGGATCCGGGCGCGCGCGGTACGACCGGGACGGGAATTTCGCCGCCATCGACAGCACGGTGGTCGGACTTCTTTGCGGGCCGGACGGGTCGGCCTCGGCGGACAAGCGCAACAGGGACGCCGAATCCATTCACCCGGTGCCGGGAGGTTTCGCGGTGTCGTTCGAACAACGTCACCGGCTCTGGATCTATCGCGGCCGGAACAACCCGTTCTTCTACCGGCCGCAGGAGATTCGCCTGCCGCGGATCCTGGAGCGCGCCCATCCCAATCAGGGGGTCGAGGCCCTCGTCCGTCTCGCGGACGGCAGGTATGTCGGGCTGGCCGAGGGATTCCCGCTCGGAGCGGGCGACCTGCTCGGCTGGGTCCGCGACAGCGACCGGCCGGATGCAGAATGGCGGGAATTTACCTATCGCCGCCATCGCCTGTTCCGGCCGTCGGGCGCCGCGTTGCTCCCCAACGGCGACGTCGTGCTGGTCGAACGCCGCTTTACCTGGGTCGGCGGGTTCGCGGCCCGGATCGCAACGCTCAAATCGACCGAGATCCGTCCCGGCGCAACGCTTGCCGCGCGCCCGATCGCGGAATTCGACCGCGCGCCGCTGGCGGAAAATTTCGAGGGCATTGCCGCGCGCGGCGATTCCGACGGAAGAACGTTTATCTACATGGTATCCGACGATAACTTCAATTTTCTCCAGCGGACCCTGCTGGTGATGTTCGAACTGCTGGATTAGCGTCCCACCCATGACCGGAAATCACCGCCAGACCGAATCCGGCCCCCCGCGCGTCGGGCTCTTTGCGACCTGCCTGGTCGATGCGGTTCGCCCCACCGTGGGGTTTGCGGCGGCGAAGCTGCTGGAAGATGCGGGCTGCATCGTTTCCGTCCCCCGCCGTCAGGCGTGTTGCGGCCAGCCCGCCTATAACGCCGGCGACAGGGAAAACGCCGCCGCCATCGCCCGCCAGGTCGTCGGGCTCTTCGAATCCTTCGATTACGTCGTTTCGCCGTCGGGTTCCTGCGCCGCGATGCTGCGCCGACACTATCCCGGCCTGCTGGCCCGCGATCCGGACTGGGCGGAACGCGCCCGGGCGCTGGGAGAAAAAAGCTGGGAGCTGACATCGTTTCTTGTCGACGTGCTGGGCGCGACCGCGACCGGCGCCCGGTTTGCCGGAACCGCGACCTACCACGATTCCTGCTCGGGCCTGCGGGAGCTCGGCATCGCCGGACAGCCGCGCGCCCTGCTTTCCGCCGTCGCCGGGCTCGAACTGCGCGAACACGACGCGGCGGACGTGTGCTGCGGCTTCGGCGGTACGTTCTGTGTCAAATACACCGACATCGCCGCCGCCATGACCGACAGAAAACTCGCGGCGATCGGGGACACCGGCGCCGAAACGGTCCTGGCGGGCGACATGGGCTGTCTGATGGCGATTGCCGGACGGGCGCGCCGGACGGGCGCGCGCATCAGGGTGCGCCATGTTGCCGAGGTGCTGGCGGGCATGGCGGACGGACCTGCCCTCGGGGAAGGCGAATGACCGGGCCGGCGGTGGCTTTCCCGGAACGGGCGAAGGCCGCGCTGGCCGATCCCGTGCTGGGCACCGCGCTCGCCAAGCTGCAAAGCGAGTTTCGTCGCGACCGCGCGGCGATGCTGTCGCGCATGCCGGAGTTCGAGGCGCTGCGCGATCGGGCGATGGCGATCCGCGATCATGCGCTGGCCCGGCTCGATGCGCTGCTGGAAGAGTTCGAACGCAACGTGATTGCAGCCGGGGGGCATGTGCACTGGTGCCGCGATGCGGCCGAGGCGCGCGAAACCGTTACGGCGCTCTGTCGCGCCGCCGGCGCGACAACCGCCGCCAAATCGAAATCGATGCTGAGCGAGGAAATCGGACTCAACGCGGCGCTGGCCGAAGCGGGCATCGTGCCGGTCGAGACCGATCTCGGCGAATACATCCTCCAGCTTCGCCGCGAGACGCCGAGCCATATCGTGATGCCGGCAATCCATCTCAACGCCGGCCAGATTGGCGAAACCTTCCGGGAATCGCATGGCGGGCTGGATGCGGACCGCGATCTCGGCGACCCCGACGCGCTGCTGGCGGAGGCGCGCGCGACGCTGCGCCGGCGGTTTCTCGAAGCCGATGTCGGGATCACCGGTGCCAACGCGCTGATCGCGGAGACCGGCTCGATCATGCTGGTCACCAACGAGGGCAACGCCGATCTGGTGCACAGCCTGCCGAAGACGCATATCGCGGTGGCGGGGATCGAAAAAATCGTGCCGGCGCTGGACGATGCCATGGCGATAGTGCGCGTGCTGGCCCGCTCGGCAACGACCCAGGAAATTACTTCCTACACGACGCTCGTCACCGGCCCGGCCCGCGAAACCGACGCCGACGGCCCGCGCGGCTTTCATGTCGTTCTGGTCGATAACGGTCGGTCGACCATGCTCGCCGGTCCGTACGCGGACGTGCTGCGCTGCATCCGCTGCGGCGCGTGCCAGAGCCTGTGTCCGGTCTACGGCGCGGTGGGCGGGCATGCCTATGACGCGGTCTATGCCGGTCCGGTCGGCGCGGTGCTGACGCCGGCGCTCGACGGGCTGAAGAAGGCCGCCCACCTGCCCCAGGCTTCCTCCTTCTGCGGCCAGTGCGAGGATGTGTGTCCGGTGCGCATTCCGCTGCCGTCTCTGATGCGACGGTTGCGGGAAGACTCCTGGCGCCGTCCCGATATCCCCGTCGCCGGGAAAAGACTCATCCGGATCTGGGCGTGGGCGGCTCGGCGGCCGACGCTCTACCGGCTCGTCCAGCGCATCGAAATCGCCGCGCTGCGGCTGCTTGCCGGGCGTCGCGGCGCGATCCGGTCGCTTCCCTTTGCTGCCGGCTGGACCGCCGCGCGCGATTTTCCGGCGCCCGAAGGCGGCGGATTCGTCGATCGCTGGCATGCATCCCGACGGGAGCCGCGGTCGTGAGCGCGCGCGATGAAATCCTCGCGGCCGTGCGCGCCGGCGCGGCGATGCGCCAGGCGGCGACGCCAGCGCTCGGGCCGGTCCTGCCCGCCCGCGCGACCGGCGCGCCCGAAACCCTGCGCGACCGCTTTGTCGAGATGGCGCGCCTTGCCGGCGCGACGGTCGATCCGGCATTCGGCCGCGACGGCGTACCGGCAGCGCTCTCGGCCTTTCTGTCTCGCCAGGGTCTGGGGGACAGGATCGTTCTGTCCCTCGAACCGTCGCTCGCGAACCTGCCCTGGCGAGCGGCGCCCCGGCTGCAGGTCCGGCCCGGGACGCCCACGCCCGGCGATACCGTGTCGGTGACCGCTGCGATCGCGGGCGTGGCGGAAACCGGCTCGCTGCTGGTTTCGTCGGGGCCGCGCGCGGCGAATGCCGCGCATGTGCTGTGCGAGACGCATATCGTCATCCTGCCGGCCGGCGATATCGTCGGCGGGTACGAGGATGCGCTTGCAAGGCTACGCCGCGAAGGCGGCGCAATGCCGCGGGCGGCGACCTTCATTACCGGCCCGTCGCGCACCGCCGATATCGAAAAGACGCCGCAGATCGGCGTGCACGGGCCGCGGCGCCTGCATATCCTGCTGGTCGATGAGTAGACACCCGAAAAAACCCGACATTCCGGACGAAGCGCTGTTCGAACGCGCCATGCGCGACGTCGAGGCTCTGAAACGGGAAGCGGCGCCAACGCCTTCGAAACCCGCCGACGCGCCCAAACGGCGCGCGACGCCCCGGCTCCCGCCCCGGCCGCGCCCCGCGCCGGGCGGATCGTCAGCCCCGCTCGCCGCCGGGAAGTCGGGCGATGTCGACGCCCGTACGCTGGACAGGCTTCGACGCGGCCAGCTGCGGCCGCAGGGTCGTCTCGACCTCCACGGCATGACCCAGCAGGAGGCGCATCGTGCGCTTGCCCGTTTCATTCCCGACGCGCAATCGTCGGGCAAGCGCTGCGTCGTCGTAATCACTGGAAAAGGCAGCGTCTCATCCGGTGGCGGCGTGCTGCGCCGCGCGCTGCCCGGCTGGCTCAACGCGCCCGCGCTGCGTCCGGCCGTTCTGGCCTTTGCCGAAGCCGCGCCCCGCGATGGCGGCGCGGGGGCGGTTTACGTGCTGTTGAAAAGAAACCGGCGTTAAGGCGCCTTTGCGCCTTCCGGCGCGGTCGCCGCGAAGGCCGGACGCCGGTTGATCGCATCGTACCAGGCGGCCAGCGCCGGGCAGTCGTCGCGCCAGCCGGCCAGCACGCCGCGCAGCTCCATGTAGCCCATGGCGCAGCACACCGCGATTTCGCCGATCTTCGGCGGGTCGTTGAAACTGGCGCATTCGACATTCAGGGAGGCGAGCGCGGTTCTGGCCTTGCCGCCCTGCCGGTCGATGATCGCCTGGGAAGGCTGCGGCTTCTGTACTTCCAGCGATACCGCGATCACCGCCTCGCCCAGACCGTCGCCGAGCGCGGCAAGCCGGAGCGCGCTCCAGCGCTCGGGCCCGGATTCCGGAATCATCTTCGGCCCGGCGTGAAGCGAGTCCAGCCATTCGACGATCACCGGCGAATCGTACAGCGCGCTGCCGTCGTCCAACACGACCGCCGGCACCTTGCCGAGCGGGTTGACCGGCGGCATCAGTTCGGCGCGCTCCTCGCGCGTCATGAACTGCCAGTCGATCAGGTCGGCCTGGCCGGTTTCGATCGCGGCGATGCGCACCTTTCGGGCGTAGGGCGAGTTGGCGGTTGCGTATCCCTTCATGCTGGTCTCCCCGTTAGAGAATGAATTTCGACAGATCGGCGTTCTTGGCCAGATCGGTGACCGTTCCGCGCACGGCATCGACATCGATAATCACCTTTTCGCCGGCGCGGTCGGTGGCGGTGAAGCTGATGTCGTCGAGCAGCTTTTCAAGCACGGTCTGCAATCGCCGCGCGCCGATATTCTCCACCGTGCGGTTGACCTCGGCGGCGACGGCGGCGATCTCCTCGATCGCTTCCGGCGTGAATTCCAGCGTCACGTCCTCGGTTTTCAGCAGCGCGATATACTGGCGGATCAGGCTCGCTTCGGGCTCCGTCAGGATGGCCTTGAGGTCCTCGACGTCCAGCGCCTTGAGCTCGACGCGGATCGGCAGCCGGCCCTGCAGCTCCGGCAGCAGGTCGGACGGCTTGGCGAGGTGAAACGCGCCCGAGGCGATGAACAGGATGTGGTCGGTCTTGATCGGCCCGTGCTTGGTGGCGACAGTCGTCCCCTCGATCAGCGGCAGCAGATCGCGCTGCACGCCCTCGCGGCTGACATCGGCGCCCTGTCTGTCCGACCGCGCGCAGATCTTGTCGACCTCGTCGAGAAACACGATCCCGTTTTCCTCGACCGCGCGGGTGGCCTCGCGCATGACCAGATCTTCGTCGAGCAGCTTGTCGCTTTCCTCGGCGACCAGGATGTCGTGGGTTTCTCCCACCGTCATCTTGCGCGTCTTCGTGCGTTCGCCGAACGCCTTGCCCAACATATCGTTGAGATTGAGCATGCCCATCTGCGCGCCGGGCATGCCGGGAATATCGAAGGTCGGCAGCCCGCCGCCCGAATCCTGCACCTCGATTTCGACCTCGCGGTCGTCGAGCGCCCCTTCCCGCAACAGCTTGCGGAACTTCGACCGCGTGTCCTCGCTGGCGTTGTCGCCGACCAGCGCATTGATCACGCGTTCCTCCGCCGCCAGCTCGGCGCGCGCGGTCACGTCCTTGCGCATGCGTCCGCGCGTTTCCAGCAGGGCTACCTCCATCAGGTCGCGCACGATCTGTTCCACGTCGCGCCCGACATATCCCACCTCGGTGAACTTGGTCGCCTCGACCTTGATGAAGGGCGCCTGGGCGAGCCGCGCGAGACGGCGCGCGATCTCGGTCTTGCCGACCCCGGTCGGCCCGATCATCAGGATGTTTTTCGGCAGCACTTCTTCGCGCAGGTCGTCGTCGAGCTGCTGGCGACGCCAGCGGTTGCGAAGCGCGATGGCGACCGCGCGCTTGGCGTCCTTCTGGCCGACGATGTAGCGGTCGAGTTCCGAGACGATTTCGCGGGGGCTGAAACTGGTCAAGATCTACAGGCTTTCCATGGTCAGGCTGGTATTGGTGAACACACAGATATCCGCGGCGATCCCCATCGCCTTGCGCGCGATGGCTTCGGCGTCGAGATCGTCGATATCGATCAGCGCGCGCGCGGCGGCCAGCGCATAGGACCCGCCCGATCCGATCCCGATCAGCCCTTGTTCGGGTTCCAGCACATCGCCCGTGCCGGTAAGCACCAGAGAAACTTCCTTGTCGGCTACCGCCATCATCGCTTCCAGGCGCCGCAGATACCGGTCGGTGCGCCAGTCCTTGGCAAGCTCGACGCAGGCGCGGGTGAGCTGGCCCGGGTGCTGCTCAAGCTTTCCTTCGAGCCGCTCGAACAGGGTGAAGGCATCGGCCGTGGCGCCGGCAAATCCGGCGATGACCGAACCGTCGCCGAGCGGGCGGACCTTCTTGGCGTTCGCCTTGATCACCGTGTTGCCGAGGCTGACCTGTCCGTCGCCCGCGATGACGACCTTGCCGTTCTTGCGAACCGACAGGATCGTGGTGCCGTGCCAGCCCGTCGGGTCGGCGTTGGAAATCTGATTGTTCATGACATACACCATGTGGCGTTGCGGTGCCGCCGGTCAAGGGTCGACGATCGGATTGTCTTCCGTGCCGACCAGGCAGACGAAGCGGAATTCCGAATCTTCGGTCCCGGCGACGATCGTGTTTTCTCCCGGCGGCAGCGCCACGCGAAATGACGTCGCACCGCCGCCGAGCTTTTTGCCGTTCACGATCGTGCCGTGATAGCTGTTGCAGTCCACCACCTGAATTTCGCCGTCCCGGTCATCGATCAGGAAATGGCGTCGCGAGAGCTGATAGGGCGCGCTGTCCGGGATCGTCAGATCGATATTGGCGTGCAGCCCTTCTCCGTCTTCGCGTCCCACGATAAAGGGAAAGACGTACAGGTCGTACTCGGCGAATTCGACCCTGTCGGCGATTTCGTCTTCGGCGATGATCAGGCGCACGCGGGTGGCCTCCCCATCGGGGTCGCCGCCGATCGGCGGCGGATCGTCATCGACGATTTCGACGGTTTTCGCCGCGGCCGGCTGTTCATCGGGTGCCGCCGTTCCGGGTGTCGCCGTTCCGGGGGGCGCGGGCGCGACCGCTCCATCCGCGATCCGGAGAATTTTCGCCAGCACCCGCGCGATTCCGCCGTCACCCGCCCTGGCGGCGTCCACGGCCTCCTGCCGGCTGTACAGGCGGACGGTGGTCGCGCCGAATGCCCTGATCCGGGGCGCCGTCCGCCCGGCTCCCAGCGCGAGGCAAAAATCGTAGACCGACCCCGGGCCCAGCGCCTGGCCGATCGGATTGCCGCCGGCATCCGCCGTCGTGACCAGAACGCAGCCCTCGAGGACCGCGAAAATCGAATCCGGGGAATCGCCGAGCTGGTATACCGCCTCGCCGTCTTCCAGAATTCGATCGTCCATTGCTCGCCTCTCAACCCGCGGCCGGTTTTCCATCGGCCGGGCACGTTATAGGCAGAATTCCCGGCCGAATCCAAGGGGCTGGCGGTTCGATCCGGACCCTGCTAAAACGGCGCCGCTACCGGGCGCGGTATGCCTGTAATTTCAAGCAGATGGAGGGCGCGGATGCGGGAATCGACCGTCAGCCGGAAGACCAAGGAAACCGACATCGATGTCCGCGTCAATCTCGACGGGACCGGCGATTACGATATCGCCACCGGCATCGGATTTCTCGACCACATGCTTGAGCAGCTGTCGCGTCACAGCCTGATCGATCTGCACGTTCGGGCGAAAGGCGATCTGCACATCGATTTTCATCACACCACCGAGGATACCGGCATCGCCATCGGTCAGGCGGTCGGGCAGGCGCTCGGCGACCGGCGTGGCATTACGCGCTACGGGTCGGCCTATGCTCCGATGGACGAGACACTGACGCGTGTGGCGCTGGACATTTCCGCGCGCCCCTATCTGGTCTGGCGGGTCGATTTCAGCAAGCCGAAGCTGGGCGACATGGATACCGAGCTGTTCAAGGAGTGGTTCCAGGCCTTCGCACAGGCGGCGGGCATCACGCTGCACGTCGATACGCTGTATGGCGAGAACAATCACCATATCGTCGAATCCTGTTTCAAGGCGCTGGCGCGGTCGCTGCGCGCGGCGGTTACGATCGACGCGCGCGCGGCGGATTCCATTCCTTCCACCAAAGGGGTTCTGGGCGCAGGCGGATGACGCAGGCGGCGGGAGCGGTCGGTCGATGAAAATCTATACCGTACATACGCCGCCGGGAGGGCTTCTTCCCGGCAACGAACCGGTCCTTGTCCGGGAGGGCTTCTGCTGGCCGGCCTTTTTCTTCGGCTTTCTGTGGGCGCTGTGGCGGCGAATGTGGCTGATCGCCCTTGGATTGCTCGCGGTGGGCGTGGGGATAGAGGCCGGTCTGGCCGCCGCCGGCGCCGACGCGACGGTCCGGCTCTCCCTTAATCTGGGTTTCGCGGTGTTTGTCGGATGTTCCGGTCACGACTGGCTTCGTGCCCGGCTGGCGCGTCTCGGGTACCGTTTCAGCGATGTCGTCGCCGCCGCCGACAGCGATGCCGCCATCCGCCGCTGGGGCGATGCGCAGCCCGCCCCGCTTCTGTAAGCGCCGGCTCGCCTTGTTCGGTCGCGTGTCATGAAGATCGTCGTCATCGATTACGGTTCGGGAAACCTGAGGAGCGCGGCCAAGGCGCTGGAACGCGCCGCGCGGGCGGTCACCGGCAACGCCGCGCCGGTGACGGTCACCGGCGACGCGGAGGCGCTCAGGGACGCGGACCGGATCGTGTTGCCGGGCGTGGGCGCGTTCGGCGACTGCATGGCGGGGCTGCGGGCGCTTTCCGGCATGCGCGCGGCGCTGGAGGAGGCGGTGATCCGTCAGGGCCGTCCGTTTCTCGGCATCTGCGTCGGCATGCAGCTGATGGCGGCGCGCGGCATCGAGCATGGCACCCATGACGGGCTCGGCTGGTTCGCCGGCGAGATCGCGCCCCTTGAAACCGCCGACGCCAGCCTCAAGATTCCCCATATGGGATGGAACGAGCTGAAGGTCTCTGCCGCCGGCCATCCGGTTCTGGCCGGGATCGAGTCGGGGCAGCACGCCTATTTCGTGCACAGCTATGCCTATCGCGGCGGCGATGACGGCGACCGGCTGGCGACGGTCGATTACGGCGGCGATGTGGCGGCGATTGTCGGACGCGACAATATGATCGGCACGCAGTTTCATCCCGAAAAAAGTCAGGCAACCGGCCTCCGGCTGCTCGAAAACTTTCTTCGCTGGCGACCTTGACAGGAGACGCGGATGGCGAAAATCGAAATCGAACAGGCGGGGGAGCTGTCGGACGGCGATGTCGCCGACCTTTGCGATGCGGCGGAAACCGCAATCCTGGACGGGGGCGGTTTCGGCTGGCTCAAACCGCCGCCGCGCGAAGTGCTTGAACGCTACTGGCGGGGCGTATTGCTGGTTCCCGAACGGCTGCTGATGGTCGGACGGCTTGACGGTCGCATTTCCGGTCAGGCGCAGCTGGTTCTGCCGCCGCGCAACAACGAGGCCCAGGCGCGCATAGCCGCCATAACCGGCAGTTTCGTCGCGCCCTGGGCGCGCGGCCAGGGAATGGCGCGGAGCCTGGTCGGGGCGTGCGAACGCGCCGCTCGCCGGCATCGCATGCGGTTCATCAATCTCGATGTTCGTGCGACGCAGGAAGCGGCCATCCGGCTGTATGAATCCCTCGGGTATGAGCGCTGGGGCACAAACCCGCACTATGCGGTGGTCAATGGCAAGGTGATTGTCGGCCACTACTATACGAAATCCTTGACGCGCAGCGGCCGAAAGGCCGGCGCGCAAAAATCAGCCGCCGACCGGAAAGACGACAAACGATCATGATCCTGTTTCCCGCCATCGATCTGAAGGACGGCGTCTGTGTGCGCCTTCTGCGCGGCGACATGGCCCGCGCGACGATCTTCAACGCCGACCCCGCCGCTCAGGCGCGGGAGTTCGAGAATGCCGGCTGCCAGTGGCTGCACATCGTCGACCTGAACGGCGCGATCGAAGGCCATCCGGTGAACGCCGACGTGGTGTCGCGGGTCGTCGAGGCGATCGATATCCCGGTCCAGCTCGGCGGCGGCATTCGCGACCGGAAAATCCTCGATCACTGGATCGACGCCGGCGTCAGCCGGGTGGTCCTCGGCACCGCCGCCCTGGCCGATCCGGACTTCGCGCTGAAGGCCTGCCGCGACCATCCCGGCAAGGTGGTGGTCGCCATCGACTCGCGCGACGGCATCGTCTCCGTCGAAGGCTGGACGAAGGATTCCGGCGTGCGCGCGCTCGATCTCGCGCTGCGCTTCGAGGACAGCGGCGCGGGCGCGATCCTGTATACCGACATCGATCGCGACGGGGCGATGGGCGGCGTCAATGTCGAGGCGACGGTCGACCTCGCTTTCGCCCTGACCACGCCGGTGATCGCCTCCGGCGGGGTTTCGTCGCTCGACGATCTGCGCGAACTGAAATCCTATGAGCATGCGGGTATCGAGGGCGTCATCTGCGGCCGCGCGCTTTACGACGGCCGGGTCGACCCGGCCGACGCGCTCGCCATCCTGTCGGGCGGCGGGAAGTAGCCATGCTCAAGATGCGCGTGATCCCCTGTCTCGACGTCAAGGACGGGCGCACGGTCAAGGGCGTCAATTTCGTCGACCTGATCGATGCCGGCGATCCGGTCGAGCAGGCGCGACTCTACGACGAGGCCGGCGCGGACGAGCTCTGTTTCCTCGACATCACGGCGAGTCACGAGGACCGCGATACCCTGTTCGACGTGGTGAACCGCACCGCCGAACAGTGCTTCATGCCGCTTACCGTCGGCGGCGGGGTGCGGGCGGTGGAGGACATCCGCAGGCTCCTGCTGGCCGGCGCCGACAAGGTCTCGATCAACACCGCGGCCGTATCGCGGCCGGAATTCGTGCGCGAGGCGGCGGAAAAATTCGGGTCGCAATGCATCGTCGTCGCCATCGACGCCAAGCAGACGGGACCGGGCCGGTGGGAAATCTTCACCCATGGCGGCCGCAATGCCACGGGCCTCGACGCGGTCGAGTGGGCAAAGCGCATGGAATCGCTCGGCGCCGGCGAGATCCTGCTGACCTCGATGGACCGCGACGGCACCAAGTCCGGCTTCGACGTGGCGCTGACCCGCGCCATCGCGGACTCGATCCGCATCCCGGTGATTGCGTCGGGCGGCGTCGGCACGCTCGATCACCTGGTCGAGGGCGTGCGCGACGGCCACGCGACGGCGGTGTTGGCCGCGTCGATTTTCCATTTCGGCACCTACACCATCGCCGAGGCCAAGGCGCACATGGCTGCCGCCGGGGTCGCGGTCCGGCCGGTTCAGGGGTAGGATCGGGCCATGACTGAAAACAGGGCCGATATCGAAGTTCTCAAGCGGCTTTTCGCCGTCATCGAATCGCGGCGCGGAGACGATGCCGCAACTTCCTATACAGCGAAGCTTCTGGCCGACGGCCCGCAGGGCGTGGCGAAGAAGCTCGGCGAGGAAGCCGTGGAGACCGCGCTTGCCGCGGCGACCGGCGATGCGCACCAGACGATCCATGAAAGCGCCGACCTGCTCTATCACCTGATGGTGCTGTGGGCGGCGAGCGGCATCGCCCCCGACGACGTCTGGGCCGAGCTGGCGCGGCGCGAGGGAACGTCGGGCATCGAAGAGAAGGCGGGCAGGAGCAAGGGCTGATGGCGGCTTATGACGACGGCAATGTGTTCGCGAAAATCCTGCGCGGCGAGATACCCTGCCGCAAGGTTCACGAGACCGAGCACGCGCTCGCCTTTCACGACATCAACCCGCAGGCGCCGGTCCATGTGCTGGTGATCCCCAGGGGGCCCTACGTATCGATGGACGATTTCACGGCGGAGGCCAGCGAGGCCGAGATCGCCGGGTTCTGGCGCGCGGTGGGCGAGACGGCGCGGATATTGGGGGTCGACGGATCGGGCTACCGTACGCTCGCCAACCATGCGCGCGACGCCCATCAGGAAGTCATGCATCTCCACATCCATATTCTCGCCGGCCGGCCGCTCGGCCCCATGCTGGAGGGCGGCTCGGTGCCGCCCGACGGGCTGTACCGGCGGCAAGGCTGACGCGGTGACCCCGCGCGACTTCATGGCGCGGGCGCTGGCCTTGGCGGAAGAGACCGCGGCGACCGGTCGCGGCAACCGCTTCGGCGCCGTGGTGGTCAGGGGCGGGAAGATCGTCGGCGAGGGAGCGAACCGGATCCACGCCGACCGCGACCCCACCGCCCATGGCGAGGTAAAGGCGATACAGGACGCCTGCCGCCGGCTGGGAACGCGCGACCTGTCGGGCACCGTGATCTACACCACCGGCGGCGCTCCCTGTCCGATGTGCGAAACCGCCTGCTACTGGGCCCATATCGACCGCATCTATTACGGCGACGATCCGGACGCGATCGCCGACGCCGGCGCCCCCCGCTACGGCGGATGCTGAGCCGGCGAACCCTGCTCGCGCGGCTGGCGCCGGCCGCGCTGGTCGCCCTGCTTC
>JAYOEY010000027.1:0-49677 GCA_038116945.1 Rhodospirillales bacterium | reverse complement strand
AGAATAAGCCAGATCCTCTCAATCAACCCGGACCACTATTGCCAATGCAGGTCATCTCTTCTTCTCATCCCGAACTGATTTCCGGGATGAGCGGCCGTGCCTTTTTCACCCCGGCGAAGAAGTAACGCATGAGCGACGACCTTCAGCGGCAGGTTCAGGGCCTCGGCGCCCTGATCGAGCTGGAGACCAAGATCCGTCATGCCCGGACGGTCGAGGAGCTTGGATTCCAGATCGTCAACGCAACGCACGACCTGATTCCCTACCGTCAGGCCATACTCTGGCAGGGCGTCCAGGGAGGGAAGGTCGTTTGCGTGTCCGGCCTCGGCGAGATCGACCGGAATACGCCCTTCATCGCCTGGATGCATCTTGCATTCGAGCAGCTAGCGAAAGGCGGCAACGAGGAGGCGAGGGATGTCGGCGCGGCGTCGCTTGACGGACGGCTGGCCGAGGAATGGGCGGAATGGCTCCCCGAATTCGGAATCCATTTGCCCCTGCGCGGGCATGAAGGCGAAATTGTCGGCGCGCTGCTCCTCGTGCGGGATGAGGACTGGACGCCCGTGGAACGTCGTTTCCTCGATTATCTGTCCGACGTGTTCGGCCATGCGTGCGCTCATTTCTGGCAGCCGCGCGGCAACCTGCGATCGGTCTTCGGCGCTGTCGGGAAACTGCGTGCGACGCTGGGAGTGCTCGCCCTGATCGCGGGCGTGATGTTCATCCCCGTTCGTCTGTCGGTTCTGGCTCCCGCCGAAGTGACGCCGTTCCAGCCAACCTTTATCCGCGCCCCGCTCGATGGCGTCATCGACCGGTTCCATGTCGATCCGAACCAGACCGTCCGCAAGGGGCAGGCGCTGCTCAATCTCGACATCCGGGAACTCAGAAACAAGCTCGACGTGACGCGAAAGGAGTATTCGCTTGTCGAGGCCGAATACCGGCAGACAGCGCAGCGCGCCGTACTCGATCGAGACAGCAAGGCGCGCCTCAGCCTTCTGAAACGCCGGATCGAGGCGAAAGCCGCGGAGGCCAATTATGTGGCCTCGCTGCTGCGACGCGCCTATGTCGTTGCGCCGCATGACGGAGTCGCGGTGTTTTCCGATGTCAACGACTGGATCGGACGTCCGGTTTCGATCGGCGAAAAGATCATGACCGTCGCCGATCCCGCTCGTTCGGAACTCAAGGTTCGCCTTCCGGTTTCGGATGCGATCAACCTCGAGCCGGGTGCGGAAATCGTCCTGTTCAGGAATATCGATCCGAACAATCCGGTTCCCGCGCGGTTGCGCTATGCCAGTTACGAGGCGGACGTGACGCCGGAGGGCGTTCTGGCCTACACGATCAAGGCGGATTTTCCTGCCGGGGTCGCTCCGCCCCGCATCGGGTTGCGCGGGACGGCCAAGATATACGGGCGAAAAGTCACCGTATTCTATCTATTGATGCGCCGTCCGATGGCGGCACTGCGGCAGATGCTGGGTTACTGACGTGGCAAACCAGGCAGGCGTGTTGCCGCCGCTGCGCGAGGAGCTGACGCTCTATCCCGGCCCGAGCTCCCGGGACGGCGCGCCCTCATGGTCGCTGCACGACCCGTCTTCCAACCGGTTTTTCCGAATCGGCTGGCCCGAATTCGAGATGCTGTCGCGCTGGCACCTCGGCGATGGCGAGGCTGTCGCCCGGTCTATCAATGAAGAGACCGCGCTCCAGGTCGATGCGGACACGGTCGATGCGTTTCTCACTTTTCTCGCCAGAACCAATCTTCTGCGCCTTCGAGGCGGTCAGGCGATCGATAATTTCATGACCCAGGTCGCGGCAAAGCGGCAGAACTGGATGTCGTGGCTGCTCCACAACTACCTGTTTATCCGTATTCCGCTGGTGCGTCCCGACCGGTTTCTCGACGCGACCCTGCCTTTCGTGAACTGGCTGCTGGGTCGGAAGTTTGCCGCGCTCGTCCTTGCCCTGTCTCTGATCGCATTTGCCCTGGTGCTGAGACAGTGGGAGGCCTTCATCGCGACGTTCCTCTATTTTTTCTCATGGGAGGGGCTGGCCTATTACGGAGCCGCGATCGTGTTCGCCAAGTTCCTGCACGAGCTCGGCCATGCCTATACGGCGAAACGTTACGGGTGCCGCGTACCGACCATGGGCGTGGCGTTCCTCGTGCTCTGGCCGGTCCTCTATACGGATACCAGCGACGCATGGAAGCTGCCGTCGAAAAGGCAGCGGCTGATGATCGGTGCGGCAGGGATGCGGGTGGAGCTGATGCTCGCCGTATTTGCGACGCTGGCATGGAGTTTTCTGCCCGACGGCCCGACGCAGAGCGCGGCCTTCGTTCTGGCGACCACGACATGGGTGTTGACGCTCCTGATCAACCTCAATCCGTTCATGCGTTTCGACGGATATTTCCTGATGAGCGACCTGGCGGAGATCGAGAACCTGCAGGAACGGTCATTCGCGCTGGCGCGCTGGCAGATGCGCGAAACGCTCTTCCGTTTCGGGCATCCGCCCCCGGAGGAAACGCCGCGCGCGCGCGGCCTGTTGATGATCGCTTACGCCTATGCCACCTGGATATATCGGCTGTTTCTGTTTCTGGGGATTGCTCTCCTTGTTTATTATATGTTTTTCAGGGCATTAGGCGTATTCCTGTTCGTCGTCGAGATTGTGTATTTTATCCTGAGACCGATATTCACCGAGCTGCGCGTCTGGTACGGGCAGCGCGAGGAGGCCGGCTTGAACCGCAATACGATCCTGACTTTCGCCGCGCTCGGACTGATAGTTGCGATGTTTTTCGTGCCGTGGCGCACGACCGTGAAGGCGCCGGCGACGATGACGGCTGCGAGCCGGGTCACCGCCTTCGCGCCCGAACCGGCCCGGCTGGTCGAGTTCAATGTCCGACCCGGCGAAGAAGTCGAGAAGGGCGCCGTTATCGCGCGTTTCGAATCGCCCGATCTGAACCACAGGCTCGCCGAGACCGCGCGCGAGGCCGCGCTGTTCCGCTGGCAGCTTTCCAATCAGGGCTTTTCCGCCGAAGTACTGGACCGCAACCAGGAGATCGCCGGTCGGCTGGCGCGGGCTGAAAGCCAGATTCACGCTCTGCAGGAGCGAATTTCTCAGCTGGTGGTAGCCGCGCCGATCGCCGGACGGGCGATGGATTTCGGCGAAAACATCCGCGTCGGCGACTGGTTGCCGCGCGGCCTGCCGCTGCTGACGCTGGTGGCTGCGGAGCGGGCGACGGTTCAGGGCATGGTTGGCGATGACGCGTTGCACCGGATCAGAAAAGGCGCACCAGCGCTGTTCTATGCCGACGATCTGGATGTGCCCCCGGTTCCGCTGACCGTTTCGGCGGTCGACGAAGTCAATACCGAGCGCCTGTCCGAGCCGTATCTCGCCTCCGATTACGGCGGCGCCGTGCCGGTTCGCCGGGACAGCGAGGGACGTTTGGTTGCGGAAGGGTCCATCTATCGCGTCACGCTCGATCCGGGAACGGCGCCGCTTCCCCGCCGCCAGGTCGTCCGGGGCGTGGCGCGCATCGAAGCGTCCCGGGAAAGTCTGGCCCTGCAGTTCTGGCGCGCGGCATCTGCCGTCTTCGTCCGCGAAAGGGGCGTTTAGGGCCTGATCCGGGCCCGTTTACGACCTCGCCCGGACTCCGCTCAGGGCAGAAGCCCTTTCACCTTCGACGACATGGCGATCGTTCCGCCGCCGACATAGGCCTCATGATTCCCCACGATGTCGTCAGGCGAATAGCGGTAATTGACCATCATGCCGGCCGACCGGGCAAGCCCGCGCTCGGTCAGGTCGCCTTCCCAGTTGATGCGTTCGATGGCGGCCCCGTTGCCGAGATGGAAGCGCGCGACCGGATCAAGCGCCCGGCCGGAGGAATCCTTGCTCGTGAGGTAGATGGCGCACAGCGTTGTCAGTTCCCGTTCGAGCTCGCTGCGCCGCGCGCCGTTGCGCGCCCAGCCCGGCTGCTGAAGCGCTATCGTGTCTTCCGGCGCCAGGTCTGGCGGCGGGTCTTTCTTCACACGCTCGGCGAGCCAGCTGCAGAACCCGGGGATCGGCGAAAGTGTCGCGAAGTTCCGGATGGACGGCAGTTCAACCGACAGCGCATCGACAACCTGTTTGATCAGTAAGTTGCCGAACGAGATGCCCGCCAGCCCGGCCTGACAGTTGCTGATCGAATAGAAAATCGCCGTCGTCGGCTTCTCTTCGGTTTCGGCAATCACCGGGCCTTCGAGCAGAGGCTCGATCCGGTCCGACAGCGCCGTGGTAAGCGCAACCTCAACGAAAATCAGGGGCTCGTCGGCAAGCGCGGGGTGAAAAAAGCCGAAGCAGCGACGGTCGTCGGCGAGCCGGCGGCGCAAGTCTCGCCAGCCCTGTATCTCGTGCACGGCTTCGTAGGCGATCAGCTTCTCAAGGACCGCGGCCGGCGTATGCCATTCAATCCGTTCGAACTGAAGGAACCCGCGGTTGAACCAGCTTTCCAGCAAATGGCGAAAATCGTCGTCAACCTCGTCCAGACCAGCGTCCGTCCCCTTTGCCATCAGCAACCGCCCACGCATATGAACGATCGCTGCGGTGCCGCCCGGGGCCGTGTTGATCCTCCGGAGAAGCTCCTGGCGTGGCGCTTCGACGGCCCGTTTCAGCGCTCTCAACGACGCTGGGCCCGGGTCGGCCGCGTATGTCTGCGCGGCGGCGATGGCGCTGTCGGAATCGAATCCGTACTCGGTCGCCAGAGACTCGAGGAAGGCCAGCCGGTCGAGATCGGGCATGCGCCCGTACAGCTGGACGACCTCGCGAGCGAGCGCCGTGCCCGATGCTTCGCCGCGCACCGACATAAGATCCCGACAGAGCTGCGTCGCCGCCCTGAGAGACGATGCAGATGCGGGTCGCTCGAAATATTGCCGACCGAGATCGGCGATAACCTCGACGGCCTTGTTTACCCAGACATAGCCCATGAAAGGCGCTCCAGACAGCTATCTCCGCCCAACCGCCCTGCGTCAGGCGGGTCGCAGTCGGAAATCGTAATCCAGTTCGAAAAACGGAGCGTTAAGGCCGTGCAATTTCGCCTCGTCGGGAGATTCTCTCCGTTTGAATGCTACAGACAGCGAGTCCCTTACGCCAAACACCGCATCCTCGTCGATATAGTCGTCGTCGTTCGGGTATAGCTCGGTAATGAGGTCCTGATAGCCCGCCGCCGAGACCTTGAAATGGACATGGGCCGGCCGCCAGGGATGCCGGCCCATCGCTTCCAGCATGCCGCCGACGGGCCCGTCCTCGGGAACGGTATAGGGCATCGGCCGGATGGTGGTGAAGCTGTAGGTTCCGTCCGCCGCCGTCAGCAGGCGGCCGCGCAGGTTCATCTCGTCCTGTTCCGGGTCTTCGTTGGAATAGAGCCCGTTGGCGGCATTTTGCCAGACATCCAGCATCGCACCGCCGAGCGGCTGGCCATCGACGGACAGCACGCGGCCCTTGACGATCCCGGGGAATCCGTCATTGCCGGCGATCAGGTCGCCGCCGTTCTCGATCATTGGAGCGTTCTCGATGTAGAACGGGCCGAGCACGCTGACCTCGGTCGCATTGTCGGTTCCGCGGCTCGAAATGAAATCGACCATCGAGGACAGACCGAGCGTATCCGACAGCAGGATGAATTCGTTGCGTTTCTCGGTGGTTTTCCAGCCGGTACGGCACAGGAAGTCGATGGCGGCCAGCCATTCCTCCTTGGTCAGGTCCACTTCGCGGGCAAACCCGTGCAGGTGACGGATCAGCGCGGTCATGATCTCTTGAAAGCGGGGGTCGGCGTCCGCTGCGATGGTGGCTAGTACGGCTTCTGTCAGCGTGTCTTCGGTAATTTTCGTCATGTCGATCCGGAAGGTCAGGTGAGAACGAGGCTGATCTCCGGGTAGGCGATCAGCAGGATAAGCACCAGCAGCATGATAACCGCGAACGGAAACGCGCCGGTAAAGATGTCCTTCAGCGTAATGGAAGGATCGTTAATCGTACTTTTAATGACAAAACACGATATGCCGAGCGGAGGTGTCAGAAGGCCGATCTCGGCCGCGACAACCGTAATGATACCGAACCAGACGATGCTGGACCCGAAGCTTTCCATGACACCGAGAAACAGGGGCACAACGATCAGGATAATCGAAGCAGGGTCGATGATCGTGCCGAGCGCGATAACCAGGGCAACGTAAAGCACCATGATGGCGACCAGCCCGAAGCCCTGCCCGATAAGCCACTCGCCGAACAGGGTCGGTAGGGCGGCCATACCAAGCATGCGGCTGTACATCGACGCGGCAACGATCAGGAACAGGATGGTCGCCGTAATATGGCCGGTCTCGACCAGGACTTCCCACAGGCCCCGCCAGCTCATCTTGCGGCGCCAGAGCGCAATGACCATGGCGGCGAGCGACCCGGCTGCGCCGGCCTCCACCGGCGTAACAACCCCTCCATAAATGCCACCGAGGACGATCAGGACCAGAGCAACGATGGGCATCAGTTTCATGAACACGTCGCGCGGGGTCAGGTTGCGCCAGTCTTCATCTCCCTGTTCGATATTCCCGCCGCCGACGAATTTTGGCGCGACATAGGCCATGATCAGGATTGCGACCCCATAAGCTATCGACAGGACGATACCGGGTAGAATTCCGGCCAGGAACATGTGTCCTACCGACTGTTCGGTGACGATGGCGTAGATGATCAGCATCGCCGAAGGCGGGATCAGCATGCCGAGAACCGAACTGCCCGCGACGACGCCGACAGAAAAGCGCGTAGTATAGCCGAAACGCCGCATTTCCGGGACCGAAATGCGGGTAAACACCGAAGCCGAGGCGATCGACGATCCGGTAATCGAGGCAAAGACGGCATTGGCGGCGACGGTTGCGATGCCCAGGCCGCCTGCGATCTTGTAGAACACGTGATTGGCCACGTCGTAGATGTCCTTGCCGAGCCCCGCCTGGCTGACGATCAGCCCCATCATGGCGAAGAGAGGCACCGTAGCGAACACCTCGTGACTTACCGTACCTGCAACCGATAGCGACAGCAGGCTGACCGCGACATCGAAATTGTCGCGGATGATCCACACGCCGATGAAGGAAACCAGGCCCAGCGCGACGGTAATGTAAAGCCCGGCATAGATCAGCAGAACGATCAGAATGACCGAGGCGATGCCGATTTCAACGCCGGTCATCGGTCAGATCTCCTCGGCGGAGCGATGGACGAGCCTGTCGGCGACGTCCTGGGTGCAGGACGGCTGTGTACGCATATATCGGACTGCAAAGACCGCGAACTGTAACAGCGTCGCCAGGCAGCCAACGACGATGACCGTCTTGACGGGCCATTCCGGGAAGGTGAAGACGCCATCCGCGCCGACATATTCGTTGTTCTTGACCGAACTGATCAGCAGGATCACGCTGCCCCAAAGAACCAGCCCCATAAACAGAATGCCGAGCCCTTCCCAGAGGAGGCCCATAAACCGGCCCACCCCCGGCGCGCGCGCGAGGACCAGATTCATGAGTCCGTCAGAGCGTGTCAGGCGGCCGACCCGGGTGGCGTCGGCAAGCTGTAAAAATACAATTCCGACGATCGACAGCTCGAGGATCTCGATGACGCCTTCGACAGGGTGGTTGAACACTGTTCGTCCGAAGGCGTCGCAATTGACGATGATCATGACGAACAGGACCCAGATCGAGCCCAGCGCGTTAAGGCTCGTAATGCCGCCCTTCATCAGCGTGGAAAGGGCGCCGCCCTTGCGCGGCGCCCCTCCATCCCGTTCAGGTGAATTTCCGGTCGAGACCGGATCCGTCATGTGCGCTATTCCTTGTCCCAGTGACGGATGATGGGCTGGTTGGCGGCCCGCATCTTGTCCATATAGGCCTTGAGAACGGCCTTGGCCGGAATGCCTTTCTCTTCAAGCTGAGCCGTCCAGTCCTTGGCGACATTCGGCATCGACATGGCCCAGGCCTTGCGTTCCGCCTCGGTCATCTGAACGATCTTTCCGCCGCGCTTTTCGAACAGCGCGTAGGATGTCTTCGCCTTTTTCAGCACCTCGGCGGTTGTGTAGTCGCGATAGGCGATGGCGACTTCCTTGATGATTTTCTGCACGGCGTTGGGGAGGCGTTTCCAGCTGTCGGCGTTCATCGTGATCGACTTGGAATTCATCGTACCGATATCCGCCTTGAGCATATGCGGCGCGACTTCGACGATCTTGAAACCGACCACGGCCTCCGGCCACAGCATCGTGCCGTCGACCACGCCGGTCTTGATCTTGTTGTAGTAGCTCACCAGGCTGCCGGCGACGCCCGCCGCCCCGGTGTTCCGCAGATAGCGCAGGTTCAGGCCGGCGCTCGCGATCTTCTTGCCCTTGAAGTCGGCGAGGCTCTTGACCGGTTCCTTGAAGAACATCTGATAGGAATCGAGCACCGCCAGATTGGTCAGATAGACCTGATTGTATTTCTTCCACGCTTTGCCATAGGCCGGGAACTCGGCATAGAGCTCATCCAGCACGCGCGAAGCGAGCGCCGGGTCGGTGGTGACAAACGGCGCGGTAAACGCGATCGACTGGAGCGGAACCTTGTCGGGGTGGAAGATCGACGTGACGATGCCGATGTCGCCGAGCCCACGCTGCAGTCCCTGAAGAACCTTGCGCGGTTTGACGATCTGACCGGCCCATGCCTGGTTCCACTTGATCTTGTACTGACCGTCCCTGGCGAGGCGTCTGTCGACTTCCGGAATAAAGAATTCGATAAAGGTTTTCACCCAGATTGCCTTGGGCGGATAACCGTCCATGGCGGTCAGGCTTATGGTTTTCTGGGCGAGCGCGGCACCCGAAAACGCGGCGACGCAAACGCCGGTTGCAACGGCGAGGCCGGCGGCCCCGAGCAGTGAAATTGCCGGTCTGGACATGAATATTCTCCCGTCAGTTATCTCGCCCGTGAGTTTTTCCGTGGGCGTAGACATTACGCGAAGGAAAGTCGAAATATTTGACATTGTCAAATAAATATCGATATTTTCTCGCGACGCGGGCATTGATGTTTTGATCGAGAGACAGGGAGGCGGCGGTATGTCGCTGAAATCCGGGAAGATGGCTGACACGCGCGGGAATACGGATCGCGTGCCCGGTACGCTGGCCAGTTCGGTCTATGACCGTCTGCGCGGCGATATTCTGACCGGCCTGCTTGCACCTGATCAGAAGCTTCGGACCGAAGTGCTCCGGGCGCGTTACGGCATCGGCAACAGCCCGCTGCGGGAAGCGCTCAACCGCCTGTCGGTCGACGGGCTGGTAACGCACGAGGAACAGCGCGGTTTCCGGGTCGCCAGCGCCAGCCATGCCGAACTTTCCGAGCTTGTGAAGACACGGTGCTGGCTCGAAGAGATCGCCCTTCGGGAATCGATGGCGCAGGGCGGCGATGAATGGGAAGAGGCGCTGGTTATCGCCTATCACCGTCTGTCCCGGGTCAAGCGATCGCGGAGCGATGAGTCGTTCGAGCTCAATCTCGACTGGGAACGACTCCACCGTAATTTTCACATGGCTCTGCTCAATGCCTGCGGGTCTCGCTGGATGATGCAGTTCTGCGCGCTGCTATACGATCAGGGCGAACGATATTGCCAGCTCGCCAGTATCGTATCCTACGATGCTGCGACGGATACCGACGAGCATGAAAAAATCCTGAAGGCCGCCGTCGCCCGCGAGGCGGACGCGGCGGTTCGTCTCATTCAGGATCATTACCGAGCGACCGAGAAGATCATCCGTGAGACGATTTCCGATTTTTCGGAAGTTTCATCCTGACGGAACGGCCCCTCCGGCGTTCTGTTACGGGCGGCTGATGTTCCAGATTTCCTCGATCTCGGTGCCCGACTGACGGATCACCTTCGCGATCGGGCAGTACTTGCCCAGATCGGTCTTTACCTTCTCCAGCGCCGCGTCGTCGGCGTCGCTCTTTCCGGTAATGGTCAGCACGATCCTGGGGAACGGAATATCGATCTCTTCTTCCAGCATGACACCGCGCCTGTCGAAATCGGCGGCGGCTTCGATGGTCAGGTCCTCGAAATGGACGCCGTGGGATTCGCCGACGCGCTGTCCGATCACATTGGTGCAGCCGATCAGCGCCGCGACCAACACCTCGGTCGGCGCAAGGCCCATGTTGGTGCCGCCGCGCGCTTCGGGTTCATCGATGGTCATGTCGACGTCGCGCGTCTCGATGTCAGTACGCGAATGGGAAATCGACTCGCCGGTGATCTTATAGGTCACAACGGTCTTGGGTTTGACAGTAGCCATGCGAGCGCTCCTTCGGTGTATCTGAAAAAAAATCCTGACCGCATCAAATTCCCTGATCCCGGAGGCGTCAACCGGATAACGAACAACTTTGTCGGGCGGATGCGCGACGGGCATTGCCGCCCCGGCCGGGCGAGCCAATAATCGTCTCAATCCTGTCGTCTGGAGATGGCGCATGAACGGACTGAAATCCGGGCTGATCCCTGTGATTGTGTTCACTTTGGCGGTTGCCGGTGCGCCCTCGATGGCGGCCGATTCCGGTATGGTCCGAATACCGGGCGGCGCCGTTGACATGGGAAGCGATGACGGGCCTGCCGACGAGCGGCCGCGCCACAGGGTAGAGTTGCAGCCATTCCAGATCGATCGTTTGCCGGTCACAAATGCCGAATTCGCAGACTTTCTCAACGCGCGCGGCTGGCGCGACGGTATCGGGCGGCGCTTCTACGATGTCGATGACGGCGACGCGCGTATTCATCGCCAAGGCGGAAAGTTCGTTGCCGACCCGGGCTATGGCGATCACGCGGCGGTCGAGCCGAGCTGGCTCGGCGCGCTGGAATATTGTCGCTGGAAGGAAAAACGCCTGCCGACGGAGGCGGAATGGGAACGCGCCGCGCGGGGAAAATCCGGCCGGACCTTTCCGTGGGGAGAAGAAAAACCGGCCGCGCGGCACGCGCGTTTCGCGTCCGGCTGGAATGCGACGGCGGCCGTCGGAACCCACCGGTCCGGCGCGACGCCTGAAGGCGTGCTCGATCTGGCGGGGAACGTCCATGAGTGGACGTCTTCCCTGTATCGTCCGTACCCCTACCGGCAGGAGGACGGGCGCGAGACGCCTGATCCCGGCGCGGCGGGCGAGCGCGTCACCCGCGGCGGGGCGCATGACAGCCCTTCGGAAGAGCTGCGCGCGGCATGGCGGGGCGACGGGGTCTCGCGCAATCCCCGCGCCGGCCATCACAATATCGGTTTCCGCTGCGCCAGGAGCGCGCCGGGCTCCTGAATCCTCACCCGTTCCAGGGCGTGTGATAGTTCCGCTCGTTGTGCTCGATGGTATTGATGAAACCGAGCGCCGGTTTCCGGCCCGCTTTCGCCGCTTCCGACGCGACAATGCCGGACAGGCCGGTTCGGGCGCAGAATTTTCCGTAGCCGAGCGCCTCGTACTCGGCCTGTTCCGGCAGGGACCGGCCATAGAGGATGCCCCCCCTTGACCGGTGCGCCATCGGGAGAGCCCGGGCAAGGGGCAGTCCCTGCGCGGCATTGTTGCCGAACGCGATCAGATCGATGTCGTCGGTCATCATGGCCAGACCGGAGCAGATCAGGTCTTCCGAAACACCGTCCCAGTTCAGCTCTTCGCGGTCGGCTTCGGCATTTGTCAGAACGCCCGGGTAGCCGTCGCCGACCCGGTAACCGCCGTCCCCGGCGACGAGACGCGCCCACGGCATTGGCGGATCGGTTACGAAAGCATCGACCGTGACCTCGTTGTCGAGAATGAGCACGCGGTAATGGGAACGAAAAATCCCGGTCAGCTCTTCGGCGATGGTCATTTCTGTCTAATCCTTCGGTTCGGTCGATGGCGTCTTATACACCCAGAACATCATCATGCCGCACATCGCGAGCAGGACGGCGCCGAGGATCAGGAAACTCTCCGCCGTGCCCCAGATGTCGGCGATCAGCCCCATGATCGGAGGAACCAGCATCGCGGAGGCGCGGTTGATCGTCTGGCGCAGCCCGACCATCGCTCCCTGTTCCGCCGCGGACACTGCGTGCGACTGGACCGAGAACATTACCGGCTGGGTCAGGCCCTGAACGAGCCCGCGTGCGAACTGGGCCGCGATCAGCAGGAAGACGATGACGCCCATGGTCGGCGACACCCAGACGAACACGGGCGTCAGCACGATCGCGAGGATGGCGATGGTCGTGCCGTTGACCAGGGTCCAGCGCGGGTCGCCGAGCCGCATTGCCCGTCCCCCCAGCAGGGAACCCAGCGCGGTCGCTCCCTCGATGACGGAAAACAGGACGCCGATCATGAACCCGGTCAGGCTGAGCTCCTCCATATAGACCACGTACACCGCGTTCTGGATGCCGGAGGTGGAGTTGCGCATGAACATCACGGCCATCGAAATCGCGACGATCGGCGCGGCCATCATGGCGAAAGATCGAACGTAGTCGTCGAGGCGCGGCATGACGGATCGGATCGAAAGCCGTTCCGCTGTTCCGGTCTCGGTACCCCGAACTTCCGCCGTAACCGGCGCGACGACGAGGGTCAGGAAAAGGACTGCGCCCCATCCGAAGCAGAGTAGATAGCCCGGCCATGCGCCGCCGAAATCCCAGATGGCGCCCGCCACCAGCGGAGCGGCGCAGGTGCCGATCCGGCTCGCGAAAGAGAATCGGCCGATATATTCGGCATCGCCGCGCGTGATCTGGGCGATCAGCGTCTGGCCGCCCGCCCAGCCGAACGATACCGCGCCGCCCACCAGCATTTGCAGCGCCAGCAGACCCCAGAAATTCTGCGTGAGCGGGTAGACGGGCGCGAGGACGAGGGCGACGAGCGTGCAGGCCTTCATGACCCGCAGTGTGCCGAACCGGTCCATCAGCGTGCCGATATGGATCGAAAACAGGAGGGTCAGGACCGTCCTGAACCCGACCAGCATGCCGACTTCGGTCGCCGACATTTTCAGGCTGATCGCGTAGAGCGGGATGAGGAATCCGAAAACGTCGATATAGCCCATTCCGAACAGCCCGACCGCGTAGGCCGACCAGAGCGTCCGCCGGTCGGGCGTGCGGTCCGGTTTCCGGGCGGAGGGCGGGGCGGAAGGCGGAGCGTCGTCCGTCATGTCCCTATCCCGCGATCGGCGCGACACGACGGTGGGCGAACAGCCCGATCGACAGGCTGACGAACAGCAGTACGGCGCCGATGATATAGAAACTTTGTTCGCGTCCGAACGTGTCGGAGGCCAGCCCGATCAGGGGCGGGATCGCCACCCCGCCCAGCCGGTTCATGGTCTGGCGCAAGCCGACGACCGCACCCTGCTGCCTGCGGCTCACTGACTTGGCCTGGATCGAGAACAGGATCGGCTGCGAGACGCCCTGGATCAGCCCGCGCGCGATCTGGGCGAAAATCAGGATGGCGAAAATGCCGACGAGCGTGGGGGACATGCCGCCGAACAGCGGCGTCGCGGTAATTATCGCGATCATCGCTATCGTCGACCATGTCAGGACAGCGCGGGCGTCGTAGCGGCGCATGGCGCGGCCGGAGTACCACGAGCCGATGCCGGCCGAAATCTCGATCGCCGCGAACAGGATGCCGATCTTGGTCGCGGTAAATCCGATCCCTTGGGCGTAGGTCATATAGACCGATGTCTGGATGCCATAGGTTGAGTTGCGCACCAGCATGGCCACGGCGGTAAAGGCGACCGCCGGGATCGCCATCAGCGCGAAGGACGAAACGTAGTCAGACAGGCGCGGCAGGACGTCGATCAAGCGGAAACGCTCTATATCGCCTGATTCGTGCGGCTCCACGGCGGGTTCCGGCGCGAACCACAGGACGACGAACCCGGTAACCGCCCACAGGAATCCGAATCCGTAGGCGAGAAACGGACCGCCGATATCGTACAGAAATCCCGCAATGACGGGCGCCAGCGTGGTGCCGATCCTGGCGACCGACGAAAACCGGCCGATATACTCGGCATCGCCTTCGGAGATGCGTGCTATCAGCGTCTGCCCACCGGTCCAGCACATCGAGATCGCGAACCCGCTGATACCCTGCAGGATCAGCAGCGCCCAGAAGGTATCCAGTAACGGAAACAGCGGCGCGCACAGGACCACGATACCGGTGAAGTACAGGGTGACGCGCCGCACCCCGAACCGGTCCATCAGCGCGCCGCCATGGATCGACAGAAACAAGGCAATGAAGGACCGCGCGCCGACCAGCGCGCCGACCTCCCAATCCTTCATGCCGAGCGACTGGCTGGCGTAGACCGGGATCAGGAAAACGAACACGTCGATCATCGACATGCTGAAGATGCCAAACGCGTATGCCGCGCGCAGATGCTTCGGGTCGGGGGCGGGGTGGGCGGTATCGGTCATCGATTTCCGGACAATGGGGGTAGCGGGCATGTTAAGCCCGTTTCAGTCAGCCAAAAAGAACCGGCGGCCCCGAAGGGCCGCCGGCATCCTTCCCGCAATGCCGGGAATTTACTGGCAGTCGATATTCAGCGCCGTCTGTGCGCCTTTGACCCGGAACGAGCAGTTCATGCCTACCTTGAGCGCGCCTCGCTTGGCTTTCTTGCCGGCGACCGTGATCTTGGTCTTGCTGCCGGATACGCGCAGCTTTCCGCTGGCGCTTGCGCCTTTCCATGAAACGCGCCGCCCGCCGCTCTTGAGAGCCGTGATCGCGCCCTTGTATGTCTCAATCGGGATCACCGCCATCGCAACGGTCGTGCCTTCCCGCGAGTTCCCAATCTTGTCTGCGTAGGCGAGTACATCCTTGGGCAGGGCGTAGATTTCATTGATCAGATTCTGGACTTCCTGTCCGTTCAACGCGTCGATAGGCATCTTCCGTTTCTTGGCGTCGGCCAGGAACACCGGATCCTGCATGGTTTTCCAGAATGCGTCGCGCAGTGCGACATACCGCTCCTGAGGTACATTCGGTCCGACGGCGAACGGCCGGCCATAGGCTTGGGGCGCCAGATGCACCTTTAGCGCTTTCTTGTCCCTGTCGTTTTTCACCAGATCGGTGATCAACGGAATTTGCTGCAATTCGGGATGTTTTTTCAGCGCGTGCTGGAGCGTGAAATTGATCTTGTTGTCGCGAATCCACTCTGCCGCCGTTGTCTTGATCGAAGACAGCGACCACCCGCAACGACCGTCGAGTTCGCGCCGCTGCATGGCGAGGTTGATATCCGCCCCGCCCGGATAACCGGTAATCAGTTTTATTTTCGCACCGAGAGTGTTGTTGACCAGCAGGGTAAAGACGTCGATCGAGCTGCCGATGCCCACCCCGCCCATAGCCGGCGTCCCGCGCAGCAGGTCCTCAGTCGATTTGAATTTCGACTCGTGCCAGAAGACGCACAGGCTGTATTCCTGATTGGCGCTGCCCAGCCATTTCATCTTGGATCCGTCATATTTGGCCTGCGCCGCGTTGCGGAAGAGGGGCTGGGCGATAACGCTGCGGCCGGCGGCGACGATGGCCGTGCCGTCCTGGGGAAAGACGTTGTAAATGGCGTTCAGTACGCGGACGCCGCCGGCTCCCGTATACTGCTTTGCGACGCCGCGCGGATTGCCGGGTATGTGGCGTAGCATGTGCTGCAATATGAGCCTGGCGTAGGCGTCGTAGCCGCCGCCGGCTGAAAACCCGATATACATATTGATGGTTTTCCCGCGATAGAAATTCGCGACATCGGCTTCGCTGGCTTGCGCCTTAATGGCGGTTGCCGGCACCAGCCCCGTTGCAATCGCGGCTGCGGCAATAAATGTCCTAAAGGTCATAATTCTCTCCTGTTGGTAAAAAGGGGACCTTGCCGGCCCTATTGTTGTAATTTTTATGGTGCCATTTGGGCGCGGCGGGTTCAACCGCATCCCCGCAGACGAATCGGGGCGGCCCGGAAGGGCCGCCCCTCTTCAAACGATCATGGACCGCAGAGCTTACTTGCAGTCGATATTCAGCGCGGTTTCGGCGCCCTTGACCCTGAAATCGCACTTCATGCCGACCTTGAGCGCGCCTCGCTTGGCTTTCTGGCCGGCGACCGTGATCTTGGTGCCGCTGCCCGAGACGCGGAGCCGGCCCTTGCCGGTTTCGCCTTTCCAGGAAACCCGGCGGCCGCCGCTCTTGAGCCCGGTGATCTCGCCCTTGTAGGTGAGCACCGGTACCACGGCCTTCGCGACTTCCGTGCCCTTGGTGGTGCCGATCTTGTCGGCGAGGTCCAGCACGTCGCGCGGCATGGCGTAGACATTGTTGATCAGCTTCTGGACTTCCTCGCCCGGTGCCGGGTCGATCTCGATCCGGCGTTTCTTGGCGTCGGCCAGGAAGACGGGGTCGTTCATGGTCTTCCAGAACGCGGCGCGCAGGGCCTCGTACCGTTCCTTCGGCACGTTCGGGCCGACCGCGAACGGGCGGCCGTAAACCTGGGCCGAAATATGGACATAGAGGGCGTCGCTCAGCTTCTTGTCGGTTACCAGCTCGCTGATCAGCGGCACGTTGGGAAGCTCCGGATGCCGCTTCATGGCGTATTGCAGCGTCAGGTTTATCTTCTTGTCCTGGATCCAGTCGGCGCCGGTCGCCTTGATCGACGACCAGGACCAGCCGCACCGTCCGTCGACTTCGCGGCGCTGCATGGCGAGGTTGATATCGGCGCCGCCCGGATAACCGGTGATCAGCTTGAACTTGCCGCCCAGCAAGTTGTTCACCAGCAGCGTATGGACGTCGATCGTGCTGCCGATGGCGAGGCCGCCCATCGTCGGGCGCTTGGCGAGCGCATCCTGGATCGAGTTGATGCCCGATTCCGCCCAGAAGACGCACAGGCTGTACTCCTGGTTGGCGCTGCCGAGCCACTTGAATTTGCTGCCGTCGAACTTCGCCTGCTTGATACCGAACAAGGGCTGGCTGACAACGTTGCGGCCGACGATGGCGAGGTTGGTGCCGTCCTGCGGGAATACGTTGTAAAGCGCGTTCAGCACCCGCAATCCGCCCGCGCCGGTGTAGTTCTTGCCGATCGCCTTGGGATTGCCCGGGATATGCCGGACCATGTGCTGCGCGATAATCCGCGCATACGCGTCGTAGCCGCCGCCGGCCGAATAGCCGATGTAAAAGGTCAAGGTCTTGCCGCGATAGAAGTTCGCGACATCCGCTTCGCTGGCCTTCACCGGAGCCGATGCCGCGACGGCGACTGCGGCAGCTGCGGCAAGCGTTGTAAATTGCCTGATCATTTCGTTTCTCTCCTGTTCTTCCCTTTGCCGGGCCATCGCGGCCTTCTGCGCGAAATACCCTAGCGCCGGTCATCCGGCGTGTCATCCATCGCTTTGCGGTCCGTTCCGGGGCTGTTTCGTGAAGACCAGCAGGGCGATTCCCGTCAGGACGAACAGCGAACCGGTCGCCAGGATCAGGTTCATCGGGTTGGATTCCCTGCCGCCGCTCAGGTTCCGGATAACGAGGAAAATCTGGTCGACGGCGACGTCTGCGCCGAGAAAGCATACCGCCGCCATCGGCCAGCGGATCCACCATTGCCGCGGGTCCGGAAACAACAGCAGCAGCCCTGCCGCGCCGATGGCGGTACGCTGCGTTCGGCAGTAAATGCATTCATGGACCATGCCTGACAGATCCATCCACCAGGTCACGGCGCAGACCACGACGGCGAGAATGCCGATTGCGCGCAGGTTTCCGCGCAGAAGGTCCAGTAGCCGGTCCATCGGGTTATTCAGTAGGGGCGGTCGCCCATGACCGCGATGCGGCGCAGCAGCCGGCGCTCGTTGGCGGAGTCGTAGTCGTTGCGGGCATGCATGACGCAGCGATTGTCCCAGATCGCGAGGTCGCCGGGGCGCCATTTATGCATGTAGACGAACCGGTCTTCTTCCATCAGCTCGAACAGCTCGTCGAGCAGCGCATCGCTCTCTTCCCGGTCCATATCGACAATGTAATCGGTGCTCAGACGGCTGACATGGATCGCCTTGCGACCGGTTTCGGGATGGGTACGGACGACCGGATGGATCGCGCGCGGCGCGTTTTCCTCGCGCTCGGTGACGCGGCGCAGCACGTTGGGCGAGTCGTAGAGATAGCAGTTGAAGCATTTCAGCCCGTCGAGGCGCCTCTTCGTCGCGTCCGGCAGCGCCTCGTAGGCCGCCCGCGCGTTCGAAAACAGCGTCTCGCCGCCTTTCGACGGGACCTCGATGCCATACAGCGACATGGCGAGGCAGGGCGTTTCGTACTGCACCTGGTCCATGTGAAACACGATGTCGCCATGCGGCAGGATCGCGTCGGGCCTGGTGTTGGAAACGAAATGAATGCCGGGACGGGCCTTGTCGGCGAGATCGGGATTCATCCGTTCCGGCTGTACCGGGCCGAACAGCTCGCACAGCCGGACGTGATCCTCGTCGGTCATGTCCTGGCCGGAAAAGATCAGGAGCTGATGGTCGAGAAACGCCTGCCGTATGGCGGCGGTTTCCTCGTCGGTCAGTGGCGCCGACAGGTCGACGCCGAAGACCTCCGCGCCGAGCGCGTCCGAAAGGGGAGTAACCGTGATTTTCATGGCCTCCCTCATGCCGCCCGCGACTGCGCCTTGCCGCGACCGGAGCCGCCGCCGCGCAGCAGATGACCTGGCAGCGGTCCGTCGGCCGACAGCACGTCGCCTGACGCGTCCCGCAGCACCACCCCGTTGACGATGACGGCTTCCATCCCGTGCGCATCGACCACCAGCCGCTGCTCTCCGCCCGGCAGGTCGGCGGCGCGGCGCAGCTTGCCGGCGCCCACCGTTTCGGGATCGAACACGACGACGTCCGCCGGCGCGCCCTCCGCCAGACGGCCGCGTCCTTCGAGCCCGAACACGTCGGCCGGCAGCGAGGTCAGCTTGCGCACGGCCTCTTCGAGCGGGATCGCTTTCCTGTCGCGCACCCAGTGGCCGAGCAGATGCGTCGCGAAGCAGGCGTCGCAAAGCTGGCTGGTATGCGCGCCTGCGTCCGACAGGCCGAGCAGCGTGTACGGGTTGCGCAGCAGGTCGCGCACGCCGTCCTCCAGATTGTTGGCGAGCGGGATGCGGAACCTGGCGACGAAATCGGATTCCAGCGACAGGTCCAGCGCCACGTCGACCGGCGTCACCCCGCGCTCGGCGGCGATGTCGTTCAGCCGCCGTTCTTCCAGCGACGGATCGGCCGGGCAGTCGCTGACCACTGTATCGGCCCAGGCGCCGCGCAGCCGCACCACGGGACCCGCATCCGAGCCTTCCGGGCTCATCTCCTTCGCCAGCGCGGCGCGGAAACCGGGGTCGCGATAGACCGCCTTGCGATCCTCCCGCGCCATTCCGCCGAACTGCTCGAACAGCTCAAGCCGCTCCATCGGGAACGGTTCGCCGAAATCGAACTCCATGGTCAGTTCGCGGCACGACATCTGCGGATAGATCGGCTTGCCGCTCTCGATCAGCGCGCTGGTTTTCGCCGCGTATTCGTGATGAAGCTCCGGATGCGTGGCGCGGGTCAGCAGCGAGGACCAGTTGAAATTGTTGCCGGTCTTCGCCGCCAGCGTTTCGTAATGGTCGAAGCGGATTTCGCCGCCGGCGGAAACCTGCATGATGCCGCGCCCCATCTCGCCCATCACGTCGGCCAGCGCCTCGGTTTCCGCATCGTCGGCAAGGCGGCTCGGAACCGGACGGCCCTGATAGCCGATATGGTTGGGCGATTCCGACGTGGCGAGCCCGATGGCGCCGGCCTCGATGGCCTCGCGCAGCAGGTCCTTCATCTGAGCCACCTCGTCCGCGGTGGCTGCGCGGGACATCGCGTCCTCGCCCATCACGTAGACGCGCAGCGGCGAATGGCCGAGATAGCAGGCGACGTTGACCGCCACCCCGCGCTCTTCGATGGCATCGAGATATTCGGGGAAGCTCTCGAACGGCCAGCCCGCCCCATTGTTGCTGAGGCCCTCGGTCAGCGCCTTCAGGCTCATCCCCTCGACCTTTTCCAGCGTGCCGGCGATCAGGCCTCGATTTTCCGGGCGCGTCGGTGCGATGCCGAACCCGCAATTGCCCAGCAGCACCGTGGTCACCCCATGCCAGGGAGAAACCGACAGCATCCGGTCCCAGATGATCTGGGCATCGTAATGAGTGTGGATGTCGATAAAGCCGGGCGCGGCGACCTTGCCGTCCGCGTCGATCACCGTGGTGGCGTCGTCCGGCGCCTCGCCCAGCGCGGCGATTTTTCCGTCCCTGATGCCGATGCTGCCGCGAAAGCCCGGCGCCCCGGTGCCGTCGACGATGGTCGCGTTATCGATGCGGATGTCGTAGCCCATCTGAGCCTCCCCGATTTATTTCCCTCAAGCTTCTCCGGGATTGGCCCCGGGATCAAGCCGCTTCCGTTCGCGCCTCGGCGAGGATCGTGGCCGCCACCTTTTCTCCGACCATGATGGTGGTCAGGTTGGTGTTGGCGCAGGGCACACGCGGAAAAATCGAGGCATCGCAGACGCGCAGACCCTGGACGCCGTAAACCCGCCCCGCGGGGTCGGTGACCGCCTCCGGATCGTCGGCCGCGCCCATGCGGCAGGTGCAGGAGGCGTGCCAGTGACCCAGCACCGTATCGCGGATCCATTGTTCGATATTGGCGTCCGATTCCAGCAGATCGTCGATTGACGGCCCGTCGGCGATCATGTTGCGGATGACCCATTTTCTGACCGGCGGCAGCATGTCCATGGCGTGCGCCCCCAGCCATGTCTGGAAGCGGTTCCAGTTGCTGTAGACGCCGATTTTGCGGGCGCGGTCACCATAGCTGACCGGAAACATTTCATGCACCGAATCCTTGACCGCCGGATGGCTCGACAGCTTCGCCATCAGGCGGACGCCGGCGATCATCCGGTCCATGTCCCGCCGGTCGCCGCACATGTCGAAATCGATATCCGGCTCGGCATAGGGGTCGTCGGTCTCGATGCGGACATGGCCGGTCGAATAGGAATGGTTCACCCAGAGCTGCATGATCGCCATGCGGTCGCCGATGGGATGCCAGGCGGCGCGGTTGGTCGGCACGATATACATGTCGCCCGACGGCATGTTCTCCATGCCCGACGAATAGCGCACGGCGGCGATCATGTGGGTCGGCAGGCCCGGCGTGAGGCGCGCGTCGCGCTTCAGCCAGGCGCCGAAATTGACGCCGGGATGCTCCATAAGGTTCTGCCCGACTCCCGGACGGTCGGCGACGACATCGATGCCGAGCTCGCGCAGCAGAGAACCCGGCCCGACGCCCGAGCGTTGCAGCAGCGGGGGCGTATGCAGGGCGCCTGCGCTGACGATCACCTCGCGCGCATGGATATCGGAAACCTTGCCGCCACGCTCGACCCGCGCGCCGATGCACCGCGTACCCTCGAAAAGCAGATGATGGACATGGGTCCGGTCCTGCAGGTCGAAATTGGGACGGGCGCGGACCTCATGCGTCAGATAGACGGTGGAAACGCCCTGCCGACGTCCTTCAATATTGTTCATCGGGATGGGGAAATACCCGTCGCGGAAATCGCCGTTCTGATCGCGCAGATTTTCCCAGCCTTCGTCGTCGGCTGCCCTGATGGCGGCGGCGGTAAAGCCCGGCCACTGGTCCTCGAACAGCCGTCGCAGCCCGACCGGCCCGTCCTTGCCGTGCAGCGGTCCGTCGAAATCGCGGTCGTTTTCCAGCTTCTTGTAAAAGGGCAGGACATCGTCCCAGCCCCAGCCCGCGGCGCCGCGCGCTTCCCAGTCCGCGAAATCGCTGGGCAGTCCACGATTGGCGCACATGCCGTTGACCGATGATCCGCCACCGATGATCTTGCCCTGGTTATAGCGGCGTTTCGGGCGGTTATCGGGTGCGTTGCCGGGTTTCGGCAGGTAGATCGCCGTCATTCCCTTCCAGGTGATTTTGTCGCCGCCCTTGCCGTTGGCGACGAAATTCTCCTGGATTTCCTCGGGTTCCTCGCCCGGCGGGAAGTCTTCGCCCGCTTCCAGCAGCAGTACGCGGTTGGACGCGCGTTCGCTCAGCCTGCTTGCCAGCACGCCGCCGGCCGAGCCGCCGCCGATGATCAGATAGTCAATGTCCGGCGCACCATTCTCCGCCACTTTCGCCTCCCTTATGGTTTCAGGAGACGATGATACGTCCGGGAAATCGGCTTGTCACAAGGGGGCGATCAGGCCCCGCCCGCCCCGCCGCCATCCGCGTTGCCGTCCGACTGGAGCGCCAGGTAGGCGATGCCGTATTTTTCGACCCGCTCCAGTTCGGTTTCGAACCGGTCGTAATGGGTTTCCTCGTCGGTCACCAGGTCCTCGAACAGCTTCTTCGAGTTCGAATCCGCGTGTTCGCCGCACTGCTTGGCGAATTCGTTGTACATTTTGATCGCGTCCGTTTCCGCCTTGACCGCGGCTTTCAGCATGTCGACCGGCTCCTGGATCTGCTCGGTCGGGAAGGCGGCGGTCATGTCGATATCGCCCTTCAGAAAGAGGATGCGCTCGGCGATGCGTTCCATGTGCATCATCTCGGCAATGGCGGTCTGTTTGAACATGAGCGCAAGTTTGCTCAGCCCCTGGTCGTCGAGATGAAAATGGAAATACATGTACTGGTGTATGGCGGCGAGTTCGTCCTGCGCCGCGCGCTGCAGAAGTTTGATGCTTTCCTCGTACATGCTTTCCGTCTCCTTGGCTCTATTGGTGGCCGCATCATAGCGATTTGAACGAAAGATGTAGTCGTTTGATATCAATCGTTCAAATTTTTTCGTGTGACGCAATTGTACAAACCAGAACCGATTTTCGAATCATTGTCGGGAGATGACTGCTAAGTGATTCAAAAGACTCGCAAAATTGCCTATTTATTAAGTATTTGATTCTGTTATATTTTTTAACATGGACGCAACGTATAATCTCAATGGCGGGTTTAAGCCAACTCTTAAGCGGTTCGCTGATCTCAATGGACCTGATTTTTTCCCCACGCCTCCTTGGGCAACCTATGCTCTTATAGAGAACGAGAAATTTGACGGCGATATTTGGGAGTGTGCGTGTGGAAATGGCTCAATGTCAGAAGTTTTGGCGAAGACAGGGAACGAAGTTATAAGTAGTGACTTGTATGACAGGGGTTTTGGCGAAGCAGAAGTTGATTTTCTGGCCGCTGAGAGGACTGTAAATAATATTGTTACAAACCCCCCTTATAATAGTGCTGAAGGGTTTGTTTGGAATGGAGTCAAATTTGCTAAACGAAAATTTGCTCTATTGCTTCGTCTGGCATTTCTTGAGGGTGCAAAGAGATCGCGCACAATCTTTACCGAATGCCCCCCATCGCGCGTTTGGGTGTTTAGCGAACGGATAACATTTTATCCTGTGGGCGTTGAACGCAAGGGAACCGGTACCACCGCGTACGCATGGTTTGTTTGGGACAAAGACGCACCAAGCGGCACCCAGCTGAATTGGTTCAAACCAGGTTATAAAGCCCGTTATTCTTAAGGCTTTCTCTTTTTCGCACCCGCCTCGGTAACACGATACCCGACCCGCGGTAAGTGCTCCAAATATCCTTCAAAAACATAGTTCCCAGGGCTGTTGTGGTGCGATTGCACGTTTCTGATCAATTGATGCCACATGGGTTCGTTTGGTCGGGTCGTAGACCTACGGCGATCCCCTGCGGATAATTGTACGAGAGAAGGGATTTCTCTCTTGCATCTATAGAATGTTGCGATGCCACGTGAATCTGCCTTAGCAATCTGAACGATTGCAAACGCAATTTCGTTTTCGGTAACACGAGTTGGTGTAATTGCTATTTCTATCTCCCGTTTACGTTAAGTTTAGTTGAGAGAATCGGTTATGACGACCGAAAATATTTAATTCCCATAATGAAAACGAAATAGACAATTTAATTGTCGTACCCGTATTCCCGCTTCGCGGCCGCAAGCGTGACGTAGCCCTCGGCGATATCGTTCTCCAGCGCCGCGCGATCGCGCTTGGCCGGGTCGCCGTAACCGCCGCCGCCCGCGCCGTTGAGGCGGAACACGGTTCCGTCGTCGAGCTCCAGCCGGCATGAGGACGGCATGGTTTGCGCCTCCGGCGTGTCCGGGTTGACGATCAGCCGGCTCGGCCCGCCCGGCCTGCCGCCGTTCAGCCCCGCCGGCGGTTCGATGGCGCGGTCGGAGCGGTAGACGATCTCCGCCGGTTCCAGCATTTCGTACTCGCGGATAAAGTTGAGCCCGCCACGGTATTCGCCCGCGCCGCCGGAATCCGGGTTGAGTTCGAACCGCCGGATGCGGCAGGGAAACTCGGCCTCGATGATCTCCACCGGGGCGGCGAACAGATTGGCGAGATGGGTGGTTGCGCCCGATGCGCCGTCGGCCCCTTCGCCTGCGCCATAGGCCGAACCGAAGATTTCGTACTGGTTGCCGCGTTTGGGCCGCGTGCTGCCGCGCCAGGCGACGATGATCGAGCCGCCGGAGCCGCCGGAATGGGCGATGGAACGGCCCGGCAGCAGCGGGTCCATGGCTTCCAGGATCACGTCGCACAGCTTCTGGCAGCATTTCATGTAGGACGAGCAGGGACGGGGCGCCTCGGCGCTGACCACGCTTCTGGGCGTGAAGGTGAAAGTCACCAGCTCCCGGATGCCGTCGCTGTAGCGCAGGTTTGGGTCGATCAGCCCGATCAGGCAGTAATAGACGCAGGCCTCGACCATCGCGATGCGCAGATTGACCGGCCCGCGCGTCTGCGGATCGCAGCCGGTGAAATCGAAATGCAGCTTCCCGTCCTCGATCTCGATCCGCACATGCAGCCGGACTTTCCTGTCCACATCGACGCCGTCATGGTCGAGAAACCCCTCGGCTTCCGCCACGCCGTCCGGCACGCGGGCCAGCGCTGCGCGGAATTCGACGGACGAGGCCGCGATCATCGCTTCCATCGCTTCCAGAACGGTGTCGGTTCCGAACCTGTCGCACATCTCCTGTACGTGCCTGCGTCCGATCCGCGTTACCCCGATCTGCCCCGAGATGTCGCCCAGCACGACATAGGGCGCGCGCGTGTTGGCGGCGATCAGCCGCATCATGTCGTCGACCGGCCTGCCGGCGCGGTGGATGCGCACCGGCGGCAGCATCATGCCTTCGTGATAGAGCTCTGTCGCCGAGCCGAACGTGCTGCCCGGCACCGTGCCGCCGACATCCGCCTTGTGCGCGATGGTTGCGGCGAAGGCGACCAGCGTGTCGCCATGGAAGATCGGCGCGATGAACCCCATGTCGGAGGCGTGCGGCATGTTGCCGTCATAGGGGTGGTTGGTGACGAACACGTCGCCGTCGGCCAGCCCGTCTTCGCCATAATCCGTCAGGATACGCTGGACCAGATGGTAGTAAACCGGCGCGTGAAAGAACATCCAGGGCGCGACCAGCAGGCGGCCCTGCGGATCGACGATGACGCAGGAGAAATCCCGCGATTCCCGGACGATGGTCGAATAGCCCGAACGGTAGAAATGGTAGTCCATCTCCTCCATCAGGCTGGCGATACGGTTGCGCAGCAGCTCCACGGTGATCGGATCGACAGCCATGTCCTCAGCCCTCCCGCGCGGCCACGATATTGCCGAATCTGTCCAGCCGCGCCATCCATCCCGGCGGCAGAACGGTGGTGGAATCGAACTGTTCAATGACAGCCGGACCGTTGATAGCCGCGGCAGTCAGGGCGCTTCGGTCGTAAACCGGCGCGTCGAGCCTTTCGCGCCCGTCGAACGTGACCGACCGCGTCCCCTTTGATGCTGCCGGTTCGTCCGAAAGCGCGTCCAGCGCCGGCAGGTCCTGTTTCGGCACCGGCGCGCGGGCGCGTACACGGTAGGACACGACCTCTATCGCCTGATCCGGCGCGGAATGGCCGTGCAGGGTCTGATGCAGCTCGTGGAACCGTTCGGCGATTTCGCCGAGCGACGATGCCGTCACCGGGTTGACATCGATCCCCTCCAGCGGCGTGCGGATTTCATAGCCCTGCCCCGCGTAGCGCAGATCGAGCTCGCGGATGAAATGCCGTTCGCGGCCCCCCAGCCCTTCTCCGGCAAGGTCCGCGTCCGCCCGGGTCTCCAGCGCGGCAAACTGCGCCTCGGCATGTTCGGGCGGCAGATCGCTCAGGTCACGCACTTCGGATCGCACGTAATCGTGCACGATATCGGAACAGAGCAGGCCGAGCGCCGAGAAAGCGCCCGGGTTGGGCGGCACCAGGACGCGGCGAATGCCGAGCTCGTCCGCCACCATCGCGGCATGGACCGGGCCCGCGCCGCCAAACGGCACCAGCGTGAACTCGGAAAGATCGATCACCTTCTTGGCCGCCCCGACACGGATTTCGTCCGCCATGCGCGCGTTGATCAGCCGGACGATCCCGGCAGCGGCCTCGTCCACCGATATGCCCATCGGCGTCGCGATGGTCTCGTCCAGGGTAGAGCCGGCGCGGTCGCCGTCCATCGGCGTCTCGCCGCCCAGCAGGAAGTCCGGGTTGAGGAAGCCGCAGATCAGGTCGGCATCGGTCACGGTCGGCCGTTCGCCGCCCTTGCCGTAGCAGACCGGGCCCGGATCGGCGCCAGCGCTGTCGGGGCCGACCGACATGAGACCGGCCGCGCCGAGCCGGGCGATGGTGCCGCCGCCCGCCGAAATGGTCGCGATATCGAAGGCCGGTACATCGAGCCTGCGTTCTGCGATGGCGCCTTCGGTCACCTCAAGCGGTGTCGCGTCCTGGATAAAGGCGATGTCGCAGCTGGTGCCGCCCATGTCCATGGTCACGATGTTCTGCGCGCCCTGTCTTTCGCCCAGCACATAACCAGTGGCCTGTACGCCGGCCGCCGGACCCGACAGCAGCGTATGGACGGTCTGCCCGCGTCCCGAAGTCGCGCCGAGCGGCATCACGCCGCCGTTCGACTGCATCAGGAATCGGCGCGGCGTTGCGACGTCGATGGTGTCGAGGCCCTTGTCGAGATCGGTCGCGTAGCGCGCCAGCACCGGCTCCAGATAGGCGTTGAGAAGGGTGGTCGAAAGTCGCGGCCATTCGCGGATGCGCGGCAGTACGTCGGAAGACAGCGACACGAACGCGCCGGGCACTTCCTCACGGATGATCTCCGCCGTGCGCTTCTCGTGCGCCGGGTTCATGAAGGAAAAAATGTAGCAGACGGCAAACGATTCGACGCCCGCCATGGACAGGTCGCGCGCCGCGTGGCGTACGTCCTCTTCCAGCAGGGGCGTGATCTCCATCCCCTGGTAATCGACCCGCCCGACGATTTCGCGGGTGAGGCGTTGCGGCACCAGCGCGGCCGGACGCGCGAACTTGAGCTCGAACTGGTTGGATTCGCGGGCCTGGGTCTGGACCTCCTGCACGGCGCGGAAGCCGTCGGTGATCAGCAACCCGATCCGTGCGCCCTTCATCTCGAGAAGCGCGTTGGTGGTCACGGTGGTGCCGTGGCTGAAGAAATCGATATCGCCGGGAGAGACGCCGCGCGCGATCAGCCGCCGGACGCCCTCGAGGACCGCCAGAGACGGGTTCGAGGGCGTCGAGTGAACCTTCTCGATCAGGATGTCGCCGCTGTCGGCGTCGGCCAGCACCAGGTCGGTATGGGTGCCGCCGACATCGACGCCAAGACGGTAATTTGCCACGTTCAATTTTCCCTGTGGCCTACTTCAACAGCTCCTGGCTGATCCAGCGGCCGACGGACGTCAGGGCTTCGTCGCAGTCCCACCGGCCCTGAATCTGCAGGCCGAGCGGCATCTCCTCCGCCTTGAGCACCGGCAGGGAAATCGCCGGCATGCCGATGACGGATGAGGATTCGTTGAACACGGCGCTGCCCTGATCGATGCCGATCGGTCCCGGTCCGGGAGACGCCAGGGTGACGAATCCGTCGGACCGCGTGCACAGCTCGTCATGCATCCGGCGCCAGTATTCGCGGCGCACCAGCGCGGCGCGGTACTCCTCCTGCCGCAGACCGGCGCCTTCCTGTACTCCCGCCTTGAGGCGTGGCGGAATCTTGTCGGCGTCGTAATCGAGATACTGGTACATCGGCCAGCGCATTTCGAACCGGTAGAGCTGGCGCCAGAGCTCCGGCGACTGGCTGGTTTCCTGTTCGTAGGCCTCAATGGCGGGATCGTCGCGTCTTGTATAGATCTCGACACCCGCCGCTTCGAGCGCGCGCAATGCCGCCTCGTAGGCCTCGCGGCTTTCGTCGTCGGTCGACGCCCAGCCGGCGCCTTCGAGCCGGATCAGACGCTCCGGCCTGCGCGCGGGCGGCGGGGTGCGGCTGCCATACATTCCGGGATAGCCGGGATCGCCGCCGGCATGTTCCGAGATGTAGCGGGCGACGATCCACATATCCTCGATCGAGCCGGCGATCACGCCGAGATGGTCCATCGAATGCGCCGCCGAGAACCCGCCCTGGCGGTTGAGCGCGCCGAACGTGGCCTTGAGCCCGTACACGCCGCAGAAACTGGCCGGCCGGATGGTCGAGCCGCGCGCATGGGTGCCGAGCGCGCCCGGGATCATCGCCGCGCCGACCGCGGCGCATGACCCGGAGGACGAGCCGCCCGGCGTGCGTCTCGTGTCGAACGGGTTGCGCGATTTCGACGGATCGCCGCCGCCCAGCGTGACGGTCACCGTCTTGCCGAGGATGATCGCGCCGCCCTTGCGCAGGAAATAGACCGAGGCCGCATCGCGGATCGGCTGATTGCCTTTGAACAGCTCGCAATTGTACTCGGTCGGCATGTCGACCGTTTCGATCAGGTCCTTGATGCCGAGCGGCATGCCGTCGACCATCGAAAGCGGCTTGCCGGCGGCATAGCGCGCCGTGGAGTCGTCGGCAGCCTTGCGCGACGGCTCGGCGTTCAGATAGGCCCACGCCTGCACAGCGTCGTCGCACTGGGAGATCTTTTCGAGGCAGCGTTCCAGATAGGTGCGCGGCGTGTCCTCGCCCGAGAGAAATTTTTCGCGCTGATCGTGAAAACTCAGCAGGCCGTATGATTTCGGGTCATAGGCGCCGATACCGGGCGCGGGTTCCGTGGACATTCTTGATCTCCCTGATGTCTTGTATCGAAAAACGTTCTAGAGTTTCGGCAATCTACAAGAGAACAAATGGGAGGCAAAGAGATGGGCAAATCGCTCGAAGGACGCGTCGCGCTGATTACCGGGTCCGGCGGCGGGATGGGGCGCAGCCATGCGGTCCTGATGGCCGAACGCGGCGCGGATATTGTCGTGCACGACATCAAGGAAGACGGCGCGAACGAGACCGCCGAAATGGTCCGCGAACAGGGGCGAACCGCCCGAGTCATCATCGCGGATTCCCGCGATCTGCCCGATTTCACCGCGAAAATTGCCGAGGCGGAGAAGGCGTGCGGCAAGATCGACATCCTAGTCAACAATGCCGGTGTCAGCGGCAACAAGCTTGCGCTCGAAGACGTTGACGAGGCCGCCTACGACGCGATGTTCGATATCGGCGTCAAGGGCGCGTTCTTCGCGACCCAGGCGGTGGTGCCGGGCATGAAGGCCCGCAAGTCGGGCAAGATCGTCATGATTTCGTCGATCTACGCGATGGGGGGCAGCGCCTTCGCCTCGCATTACGCGGCGGCGAAATCGGCCATGTCGGGCTATACCAAGGCGTGGGCGCGCGAGCTCGCGCCGTGGCGCATCTGCGTCAATGCGGTCGCGCCCGGTTTCGTTCTGACCGGCATGACGCAGGGCTCCAATACGCCCGAAATGATCAAGGCGCGCGGCGAATCCATGCCGCTCGGCCGTCTGACCGATCCGGCAGATATCTCCTACGCGGTGGCGTGGCTCGCCTCGGCGGAGGCGGATATGGTGACGGGGCAGGTGATCAGCCCGAACTCGGGCGAAGTGATCGTCGGGTATTAGGAAAGGGATAGGGATGCGCGCAATCGGATTGAATGATTTTGGTGGGCCGGAGGTTCTGGAACTTCTGGACGTTCCGGAGGTGCATGCCGGACCGGGGCAGGTTCGAATCAATGTGCTGGCGGCGGCGGTCAATCCGACCGATCTGATGGCCCGCAACGGGGCGCGGGCGGAACAGCTTCGCGCCGAAACCCCGCCGCCCTGGGTGCCCGGGATGGATGTTGCGGGGATCGTCGATGAGGTGGGCGACGGCGTCACGTCCCTCGCCGTCGGGGACATGGTGATGGGCATGGTGGTCACCAGGGGCAGCCATGGCGGTTATCGCGAACAGATCGTGCTGGGCGAGCGCTCGGTGACCAAGGTTCCCGCCGGTGCGTCGCCCGCCGAGGCCTGCACGCTGCCGATGAACGGCATGACCGCGACGCGCATCCTCGACCTGCTGGACCTCTCGCCCGGTCAGGTGCTGGGCGTGACGGGGGCGGCGGGTGCGCTGGGCGGCTATCTGATCCAGATCGCCAAGGCGAACGGGCTGACCGTGATCGCCGATGCGTCCGAAGCCGACGAGGCGATGATCGCCTCGTTCGGCGCCGATATCGTGGTGCGTCGCGGCGACGATGTGGCGGCGAGCATGCGCGGGCATTTTCCGGACGGCGTCGACGGTCTGGCCGACGGGGCGGTGATGCGGGAGCTGGCCGTACCGGCGGTGCGCGACGGCGGTTCCTTCGCTTCGGTGCGCGGCTGGCAGGGCAATGGCGAACGCGGCATCAAATTTCACACCGTCTCCGTCCGCGCCTATGACGGCGAGTTCGAGAAGCTCGACCGGCTGCGCCGGCTGGCCGACGAGGGGCGGATCACGCTTCGCGTCGCCGAACGGTATCGCCCCGAAGACGCTGCGGACGCCCATCGCCGTCTCGAGGCCGGCGGCGTGCGCGGACGGCTGGTGATCGAGTTCTGAATGAAGGATCTGCCGCCCGGCGTCGCGCCCTACAAGCGGACGGAGAGTTTTACAGAAGAGACCGTGCCGAGGGGTCTGCTGAACGATCACACGACCGCCCAAGGCGTCTGGGGGCTGATCCGAGTCGAGGAAGGGAAGCTCGACTACATTATCGGCGAGGGAGAACCGGAAATACTCTCGCCCGGCCGGGACGGCGTGGTCGAGCCGCAGGTCGCCCACAGGGTGCGGCCCGACGGCAAGGTGCGTTTCTTCGTCGAGTTCTACCGCTAGGCCTGCCTATTTCGTGATGATTTCCGGTCCCATGAGGGCGGTCGGAATGACGGTGGAAATCCACGGCACGTAGGTCACCAGGATCAGGAAGATGAACATGATCCCGACCCAGGGCAGGGCGGCCTTGACGACAGCCATCACCGACATGGCCGCGACGCCCGCCGTTACGAACAGGTTGAGCCCGACCGGCGGGGTGATCATGCCGATTTCCATATTCACCACCATGATGATCCCGAGATGGATCGGATCGATGCCGAGCTGGATGGCGATCGGGAAGACCAGCGGCGCAACGATAATCAGCAATCCCGACGGCTCCATGAACTGGCCGCCGATCAGCAGCAGGATGTTTACCGCGATCAGGAAAGCGACGGGTCCGAACCCCGCCGACAGGATCAGCTGGGCGATTTCTTGAGGGATGCGTTCTTCGGTCAGCACATGTTTGAGGATCAGCGCGTTGGCGATGATGAACATCAGCGTGACGGTCAGCTTGCCCGCTTCGAACAATGTCTTTTTCGTATCCGGGTGCCAGAAGGTAGAGATCGCCCGCGTCACGATGGCAAGGCCGCGCTTTCCGGGCGAGGCGAACGGCCCCATGTCGCAATAGACGAAATTGGCGATGAAGAAGGCATAGACGGCGGCGACGGCGGCGGCTTCGGTCGGCGTGAAGATGCCGCCGTAAATGCCGCCAAGAATGATGACAATCAGCAGCAGGCCCCAGACGGCATCGCGCGCGGCGCCCCAGAATTCTCCCCAGCCCGCCCAGGGCTGCGAAGGCAGGCCGCGAACGCGCGCGGTGATGTAGATGCCGATCATCAGCATCAGCCCTGCGATCAGGCCCGGGAGGATGCCGGCCAGGAACATGCGCCCGACAGAAACATCGGTCGCGGCGGCATAGACCACCATGACAATGGAGGGCGGAATCAGAATGCCCAGCGTGCCTGCGTTGCAGATCACGCCGGCGGCGAATTCCTTCGTGTAGCCCACCTCCCGCATGCCCGCGATGACAATCGAACCGATGGCGATGACCGTGGCGGGCGACGAGCCCGACAGGGCTGCGAACATCATGCAGGCGAACACCGAGGCGATGGCAAGCCCGCCCTTGAAATGCCCCACCGTGGCGATGGCGAAACGGATAATCCGCCGGGCGACGCCGCCGGTCGACATGAAACTGGATGCCAGAATAAAGAACGGAATGGCGAGCAGCGTGTAATGCCCGTCGAACGCCGAAAACAGCGTCTGGGCGATAGAGGCCAGCGACGCATCGGAATAGATCATCAGGAAGATTACGCTCGACAGGCCCAGCGAAATCGCGACGGGCACGCCCAGCGCCATCAGGCCGATCACCATCCCGAAAAGAAAGACGACGGACATCGTTCAGCGTCCTCCGTTCGCGGCGTCTGCGGCCTGTACGGTTTCTTCCAGGAGATCCTCCGCTTCGTGAGATGCGATTACGGAAATCTGGGTTCCCTGAAGGATACGCCATCCCGCCTGCACGAACCGGAAGGTCAGGAGCGCCAGGCTCAGCGGCAGGGCGAAATAGGGAATAAACCGCGGGATCTTCTCATACCGCTCTCCTTCGTTGAGCCACGTCGCCAGGAATTGCAGGAATCCGGGCATCGGTATGTCGTCGACTTCCATGAACGCTTGCGCCGTCGCGAACGGATACCAGTAATCCCAGGCGCCCTTGAGCAGCAGTACGGAAAATAACAGGCAGGCGGAAACCGCTATAAGTCCAACGACCTTCTGTGTGCCCGGAGACAGCAGGGAAATGACCATATCCACGCCCAGATGAAGGGATTTCTTGACGCAGTAGGAGGCGCCGAGCAGGACCATCCAGGCAAACAGGTAAACCGTCGTTTCGAGAGCCCAGAGAAGATTGTCGTTAAAGACATAGCGGGCAATGACGTTGGCGAAAGTGACGAGGGTCATCAGCCCCATCAGGACCGCCATCAGGGTTTCTTCGATCTGGTCGGTGCGCCGTCCGAGGGCGCTCTGCTCAGCGGTCTGCATGTCCCCTCCCGCAAACGGTTTCTGGAACGTCCCGTCTTACAAAAAAAGAGCGGCCGGCTTTCGCCGACCGCTCAACCTTAATCGACAGGCCGTCGAAAGGACAACCTGTGCGGAAACAGCTGTCAGCTGCCGCCGTTGGCCTGCTGGGCCGCGGCGATCATGTCCTTGCCGACATCCTTTTCGAACTTGTCCCAGACCGGCTTGAGCGCCTTGACCCATTGGGCCCGCTGGGCCGGGGTGAGGGTCCGGATCTTGCCGCCGGCTTCGATGATTTTCTTCCGGTTGGCCTGATTGACCGCGTAGGACTCCTTGTTGCGGCTCTCCGTGACCTCGGTCAGGATTTTGGCAAACTGGTTGCGGACGTCCTTGGGCAGCCCCTTCCACCATTTGTCGGACGTTACGACGAGATAGTCGATGACGCCGTGGTTGGTCTCGGTCACGCCATCCTGGACCTCGAAGAACTTCTTGCCGTAGATGTTCGACCAGGTGTTCTCCTGCCCGTCGACGACCTTGGTCTGAAGCGCGCCGTAGACTTCCTTGAACGCCATCTTCTGCGGGTTGGAACCCAGCGCCTTGAACTGCGCGACCAGCACATCCGAGGGCTGGACCCGGAACTTGAGACCGTTTGCGTCCTTGGGGCTGATCAGCGGACGGTTAGCGGACATCTGCTTCATGCCGTTATGCCAGAAGGCGAGGCCCTGAAGCCCGCGACGGCGCATGGAGTCCTTCATGGCCTGGCCGGCCACGGAATTCTGGAACCGGTCGACCGCATTGATGTCGGTGAACATGAAGGGCAGGTCGAACAGCCGGAACCTCTTGGTGAATTTCTCGAACTTCGACAGGGACGGCGCGGCAAGCTGCACGTCGCCCTGAAGCATCGCTTCCAGCACCTTGTTGTCGTCGTACAGGCTGGAGTTCGGATACACCGTCATGCAGGCCTTGCCGTTCATTTCGGCGTTGACCCGACTGGCCAGCAATGTCGCCGCGATGCCTTTCGGATGCTTGTCCGTGTTGGTGACGTGGCTGAACTTGATGTGCATTTCGCCCGGATCGCACTTGGCGAAGGCCGGTGCCGCCATAGCCGCTACAGCGACGCCGGCGATGGCGCTAATGACGATTTTCTGCATGGCAATCTCCTCTTCCGCAGATCTCTTCCATTGAATTTACTAAACCGGCCGTTCGTTCGCGGCCTTGTCGAATTACCGCTCACCCTATAACGAATGAGGGCACTTTCCGGAACATCAATCTACCCCATCCCGGATAATTCTCAAACGAGCATAAAACCATCCCCCAGCCGCCGCCGGACGGCACCGATCCGGTGCCGTCAGCCCTGGTACGTCGCCGACAGCCGGATATTGGTCAGGCGCTCTTCCATCACGCCCTTGCCCGAATTGGCCTGCCGTTCCGGGTAGTCGTCGCCGCGCACCATCTTCATCCCCTCGCCGGGCGGCAGCAGGGTCGTGCCCTCCGCCGTGCGTCCGCCCGCCTTCTTGCGCAGCTCGGCCTCGTCGACCCAGTGCACGATGCGGAAGCCGCTGGCGGCAAGACCAGCCTTCAACTCGTCCGGCGTGATCAGGAAGCTGTAGGACGGGTCGCGCGCCCAGGGCAGGGGGTAGTAGGGCTCGCCGCCCGGCCCCTGTCCCAGCTCGCTGAGGGCGAGCTGTCCGCCGGGTTTCAGGACGCGCGCCACCTCGGCGTAGAACCGCTCGCGGTCCTCGATATTCATGGTTACGTTCAGGCTCATCGCCACATCGAAACTGTCCTCCGCGAACGGCAGGTCGAGCGCGTCGGCGCATTCGAACGAGACGCTGTCCGCCATGCCGCAGCGCGCCGTCAGCGTTGTCGCCACATCGGTGTATTCGCGCGCCAGATCGATGCCGACGACCTCGCAGCCGAAGGTCGTGGCGACATACCGCGCCGGCCCGCCGATACCGCAGCCGATATCGAGCACCCGCATGCCGGGGCGGAACTCGACCAGCTCGCAATGCGCCCTCGTGTTGGCGAGTCCGCCGCCGTGAATGTGGTCGATCTCCGCCAGGATCTCCTGGGTGAGATTGTCGGTGTCGATGCCAAAGGACGCGAGCCGCGTCATGATCCGCTGCTCCAGACCCTGTTCGCCGTAATCCGCGACAATCGCGCTGTTGGTGTCAGACATGATTTCCCGTCCGTCCTGTCGGTTATCAGGCCAGTTTAAAGATTTCATCCGCCATGCGCACCGCCCGACAGGAGCGGCGCCAGCGCGTCCGCGGGCAAGGCGGGCAACGACAGGACGGCATCCTCGAGAAGGCGCACCCGCCTGTCGTCCATGAGCCGCGAGGCATTGGCGCGGAATTTTTCCAGCGCCGCGTTGCGTGGCAGGGGACGCCGGTCCGATCCGGGATGGAATTTTTCGGCGTGCGCGACCGTGCGGCCGCTGGTGAGTCTCGCCGTGACCCGGCCGGAATAATACTCGGGATACAGGCTGTCCGGATCGGCGACGATGTCGATGCGGTCCCGCAGGGCGACGATGGCCGGATCGTCGAGCAGGGTCTCCATTGTCTCGTCGAGCGTCATTCGTCCGCGCACCATGGCGGCGGCAACCGCGTGGTAGGCGCTGAAAATGCCCTGATACCCGTTGCGCGGATGGCGCTTCGTTTCTTCCGGCTCCGCCAGTATGGGAATTTGCCGATCGGCAAGATGGACGGTCAGCTGTTCGATGTCGTCCGGCCGGACCCCGTTTTCGCGAACGAGCTGCAGGGCGCAGTCGATGGCGCCGTGAATGTGATGGACCAGCGGATAGGGCTTGATCGACACGTCGGCGAATGCCCAGTCTTCGCCCAGCCCGGCGCAGATCGCATCGGTATCGGTCCTCGTATCCTCTCCGAGAAACAGGCTGTAGATGCCGGCGCGTCCCTCATAGGGCAGGCGCGGTCCGGTGATGCCGGATGCCGCTGCCGATGCGGCCATAAGGCCGCCTGCCGCCGCGTTGCCCGGATGCATCCGTTTCGCCTCCGCCCCGTCGCGCTGCCATTCCATCGGCCCGGAAGCGAAAGACAGGGCGATGCCCTGCGCATGGGTCATCTGTTCCGTGGAGAGTCCCAGCAGCCGTCCCGCGCCGAGGGCGCAGCCGAATGCGCACAGCGCGCCGGTCGGGTGGACGCCGCGATGCAGGAAAGCCGGTCCGGCCGCCCCGAGCCCGGCGCGGCAGCTTGTCTCGACCGCCACCAGATATGCCGAGAGCATGTCCTCGCCGGTTGTACCGAGATGCGCCGCGAGGCCGAACGCCAGGGGGGCGGCGCTGACTGACGGGTGGGTGAGGGTAATGCGGTGCGTGTCATCGAAATCGAGCATGTGCGCGATCCCGGCGTTGAAGCGGATCGCAGCATCGAGCCCGAGCGTTTCCGCCTGCCCGATGGCGACCGATCCGGATCCCGTGTCGATCCGTCGGGCCGCATCGAAGCTTCGTTCGGCGTAATCGCTGCCGGCGGCGGCCAGCGCGCAGCCGATCGTGTCCAGCAGATGCAGCTTCGCCATGTCGATGATTTCGGCGGGAGCAGCCTCTAGCCGGAATCCATGGGCGAACGCGGCCAGCCGTTCTGCGACCGTTCCGTCAGCCATGCCCGTTAATTCCTGTCCGGAACGAGAACGCTGCCTTCCATCAGCCGCCGCTGGGTGCGGAACACGGTAACGGCGTTCGCGTGCCAGTCTCCGTTGTCGCGTCTGACCACCTCCGCCTCGACCGGCGTGATTCCGGAAGGGTGTGCGATACGGAGCGGCGAATGCTGAGTCGCGTGTTGGTGCGGGATGGTGTCCTCAACCCGCGCCGCGGCGGCGATGCACATGCCGTTGGTGCCGGGCACCGCGCGATGGACGCGTTCCATCGAAACGATGCGCACCGACAGATCCATCTCGTCCGCCGCGTAATCGGTACCGTCGAGTCCCCGGAAGGCGGCCGGCGGTCCCACGATTCCGACCTTGGGGGCGGCCAGCGCTGCGTCTTCCGGCCGATTGGCGAGTCCCATCAACACCGCGCCCTTTCGCCGGATTTCCTCCATTCTCGCCATGAAGACCGGGTCGTCGTCGAGCGTTTCCGGCCGGTCCGTGACTTTCCGGCCAAGCGCCGCCGCGTCGGCGAACACGACCGGATTGGTGGCGTCGACCAGAGAAACTTCGATGGTCCCGAGCCCGTCGATCTCGACCGCATCGCGCGCCTTTCCGGTCGGCAGCAGCGCACCGGTCATGGCGCCGCCCGGATCGCGGTAATCGAGCGTGATGAGCGCGCCCGACCCGGAGACCCCCGGCATGACGTAGTCGCCGTCCTCGACCGTCATCCCGTCCTTTACGGCGAAACGGGCATCGTAAAACTTGTCGGTGTTGGTGATATGGACCCGCACCGTGGCAATGCCGTCGGGCAGGTCGATCAGCCCTTCGTCGAGCGCGAACGGGCCGACCGATGCCGACAGGTTGCCGCAGGTGCCGGCGTAATCGACGATGGGTCGGTCGACCGCGACCTGCGCGAAGGTATAGTCGATATCGGCATCGGGGTGGTTCGACTTCTCGATGATGACCGCCTTCGACAGCGACGACAGCCCGCCGCCCAGCCCGTTGAGCTGCCGCTGGTAGGGATCGGGGCTGCCAAGCGCGTGCAGGATGATGCGGTCGCGTTCGGCCGGATCTTTCGGCAGGTGGCGCTCGTGGAAGAAAACGCCCTTGCTGGTGCCGCCGCGGATGAAGACCGCCGGGATTTTCAGTCGCGCCATTTTACCAGAGCCGTTCGCTGGCCAATTTCGCGCCCTCGACGAGCGCCGCGAGCTTGGCCCACGCGACCTGCGGATGGACCTCGTCGCCCGCGCCGGACGTGCCGAAGCCGCAATCGGTGCTGGCGATGACGTTTTCGCGCCCGACGACCCCGGCGAACCGTTCGATCCGCTGGGCGACCAGCTCGGGATGCTCGACCAGATGGATGCAGTGCGACACCACGCCCGGGATCAGCAGCTTGCCGTCCGGCAGCTTCGTGTCCTGCCAGAGGACCCATTCGTGTTCGTGGCGCGGATTGGCGCCCTCGATCACGTAGGCGCCGGCATTAACCGCCAGCATCAGGTCGATATAGTGCTTCAGTTCGAAATCGTGCACGCGCGGCGCAATGTTGATCGAATAGCAGGTATGGAACCGCACCCGGTCTTCCGGGATGCCCTTGAGCGCGTGGTTCACGGCTTCGACGCGGAGCGCAATGAAGTCGCGGCATTCCTCGACGGTTGCGTCGACCGCGCGGCCGTAATGGGTTGCCATGCGCGGATCGTCGATCTGGAGAACGAACCCGGCATCGACAATGGCGCGGTATTCGACCGCCATCGCATCGGCCAGCGCCTGCAGGTATTCCTCGTCTGTGGCGTAGTAGCGGTTCTCGTAATAGAGCTCCAGATTGGACGGCGAAATCGCCGTCATGAACGCCTCTTCATGATCGGTATTGCCGAGCGCGACTTTCAGGTTGGCGATATCGGCAGCGAGTTCTTGCTGTCCGACATACCGAAGCGGCGCGGTGCAGGCATGGGCCAGCGATCGCGCCGCCCGTTTCGGCACCAGCTCTTCGGACCGCGCCGCCAGCATGGTCTTCAGATCGGCATAGGTATCGGCGAATTCGATTGAATCGCGCGTTTCGGTGCGGAAATTGTCGGGCCGGTCGATCTCCTCCAGCCCTTCCAGCCGGCCGCGCGCATAGGCGCGCCAGTTGACCTTGGAATGTTCCCCGTCATTGAGAATATCGAGTCCGGTATCGGCCTGCGCCTTCACGATTTCAGCGATGGCGCGCCCGACCCGGCCCGACAGCGTTGCCGGATCGTACGCGTCGTCGAGTTCCTTCGCATTGAGCAGGGACAGCAGGTCTGCCGGCCGGGGAAGGCTTCCGGTATGGGTCGTGAGAATGCGGGACGCGCTGTGTTTCATACGGTGCTTTCAGCGTCGCGCCGGCCAGGGCGAAGACAGGGCCGGTGCCGTTTCAGATTACGTCAATGGCCAGGGCAGCCGGTACATCTCCTGAAGCAATCCGCCCGGAAAATTGAGAATCATGATCCAGGACAGAGCCGTGATGAAGCCGACGCCCGCGGTCGTCAGGATCAGGATGCGCGTCCAGCTTGCGTCGGTCTTGACCCGCAGGAATATGATGAAGAACAGGACGATCGCCAGCCAGAAGCCGATCAACATGACGGTCGCCAGATATCCGGCAAGCCACAGGATGTAATGCCAGAGGCCCGGAACGCCGTCTTTTTCGGCGTGCTCGCCTTCGACCTCGTGATCGTAGTTGGCGACCGAGTCCGTCTGGTTGGTCCAGGTGACGTAAAGCAGGTGGAGCGCGATCGGCAGCATCACGATGCCGATGCCGATCGGATAGATGCCGCCGAGGAAAGAGCGCTGCAACCCGTCGATCAGCGCCCAGGCGAACATCAGGACGGCAAACAGCGCAAACCAGGCCTGGGGCCGCATGTTGGTTGCCTTGGAGGGGCCGCCTTCGCCCAGCTCGGTCTCGCTCGCCGGCGCGTTGCGCGCGCCGAGCCAGACCGAGATCACGGTGATGGCAAAAATGATCAGCACGCCGGTGCGCAGGAAGAAATCCCAGTCGTGCAGCTGCACCGCCTGGTAGAGATAGACCTCCGACTTGTCGGCCAGCACGAAGCCTATCAGGAAGGCAGGGCGCGGCCAGCCGAACCGCTTGAGAAGGATGCCGAGCATGCCCATGACGAACAGCACGATAAGGTCGCCGAGATCGCGCGTTGCCTGGAACGCCGCGAAGCTGATCACCATGATCATGAAGGGCGCGAGAAACGCGTAGCGGATGGTGGTGAGCATCGCCACCTGTTTCGAGATCAGCAGGCAGGCGCCTGCGCCCACCACGTTGGCGATCGCCAGCGACCAGATGATCACGTAGGTAAGGTTGAGACTGCCCTCGACCATCTTCGGGCCGGGTTCCAGACCGATCAGCTCCAGCCCGCCGAGAAATATCGCCATCGATCCCGATCCTGGAATCGCGAACAGAAGGGTCGGTATCAGACCGCCGCCTTCCTTGGCGTTGTTCGCGGATTCCGGCGCCAGCACGCCGCGGATATCGCCCTTGCCGAACTGGGAGGTGTCCTTGGCCGTCTGCTTGACGTGGCCGTAGGCGATCCAGTCCACCACTGAGCCGCCCAACCCCGGCAGCGCGCCGATGACGCAGCCGATCCCTGCGCAGCGTACGCACAGCCATTTATAGGCCCACATGTCCTTGAGCCCGCGCATCCAGCCGGTGCCCAGCATCTGGCTGCGCGAGATCGATCCGCCGGCGCGCAGCAGGTCGATGATCTCCGGAACGGCGAACATCGCAAGCCCGATCACCACCAGCGGCAACCCGTCGCCGAGATAGGCGCTGTCGAACGCCATGCGGAATTCGCCGGTCGCCGGCGCGCCGCCGAGCGCGCCGAACAGCAGCCCGAGCCCGCAGGCCAGCATGCCCTTGGCGAGGCTGTTGCCGGCCAGAACGCCGACCATCGACAGGCCGAGGATCGTCAATGCGAACAGTTCGGCGGACGTAAACAGCAGGATCAGCGGCCGCGCGACGACGATGACAACGGTCAGCACCAGCGCGCCGATCAGGCCGCCGAAAAGCGAGGCGGAAAACGCGGCCCCCAGCGCACGCGCGCCTTCGCCCTTTTTCGCGAGTGGAAAGCCGTCGAGAACGGTCGCCTGCGATGCGCTGGAACCGGGAATGCCCATCAGCACGGATGTAAACGTGTCCGAAGTCGGAATGATCGCCACGAGCCCGATCAGCATGGCGAGGGCCGATGTCGGATCCATGCCGTACAGGAACGGCAGCAGCAGCGACAGCCCGACGATGCCGCCCAGACCCGGGAAGATGCCGACGACGAGCCCCATGGCAACCCCGCCCACCAGATAGAGCAGGTGGACGCCACTTGTAATTTCGCCCAGCGCCTCGACGACCGATTCGATCATCAGCATGGTTCAGCCCCCTGTGTCGGGATTGCGATTCCGGTCTTTCGGAATGCTAACAGAAAACGGGGCGGGGATGTCCAGCATCTCCGCCCCGCGAATCGAGGTTCGGTTTCCCTTCAGGCTTACGGAACCTTGTTGAAGCGCCTCTTCAACCAGCCGAGTACCCATTTCTTGGATTCGGCGTCGACCGTCGTGGCGATCTTCTTCAGGACTTCGGCCTGCTTGCCGACGGCCTGCGGATACTTTCCGAGCGCCTTGTCCTTGGCCGCTTCGAACGTCGGATCCTTCATGATGTCGGCGGCAGCCTTGCGCCAGGCAGCGATGATCGGTTTCGGCGTATCCTTCTTGAGGAAAATCATCTTCTGCGCCGGATATCCCGCTGCAAAGAAGGTCTTCCATGCGTTCCAGGCCGGTCCGCGCGGCTTCTTGCCGTGCATCATCTCATAGGCTTCCGCCAGATGCGGCAGGTCGGGGAAGGTCGGATCGCGCGTCATGTTGCCGTTTTCGTCGATCATGCCCCAGGTCAGCAGCGGCACGGCGGTGCCTTTCTTGACGAGAGGCGTCACGCGCTTGAGGAACGCCGGCGTGGTCTGATAGTCGAGACGTACCTCTCCGCGCTCGAACGCCAGCCGCCCGTCGCCGCGGCTGCGGATGCCGAACACCGGTTTCACGTTCAGGCCGAGAATGTCATAGGCCAGAAGCGGCACCAGATCGAGCGACGTGGGGCCCTGCGAAAGGAACTTGAGCTGGGTCTTTTGCAGCTTCTTGATGTCCTTGGCCGACTTCACGCCGAGATTGGCGTTGATGTACATGACGCCGCCGACAGGCGTGGCCAGAACCACTTCCCAGTCGGCGTAATCGTACTTGACCCGACGGTCGCCGAGCAGGAACGGAAACTGGGTCGATCCAGAGGTGCCGATTGCCGACAGGCCGTCGGATGTGCCGCGACGGGCGAAATAGTTCGAGCCCTTGGTCGAGCTGGCGCCCGGCATGTTCTTGACCGCGACAACCGGCTGGCCCGGCAGGTATTTCTGGAGCCAGGGCTGATAGAAGCGCGCCCAGCGGTTGGAACCGCCGCCCGTGCCGTAGGGAATGATCCATTCGATCCGCTTGCCGCTGAAATCGACGGCCTGCGCGTTTGCGGCCTGGGCGCCGAGCAGCATGCCCGCCGCTGCGGCAACGGACAGCGCAGCGCCCGTCAGACCGGTCTTCATGGGAACGAAAGTCATTGGATTCTCCTTTTGATAATTCGTTCGGTAATAATTCCGTTTAATCAGGCTGCTCTATCCTGCGGCAGGGCCCAGTCAGGGACAAGCACGTCGCCTGAAAACAGGAGTCGTGCGGTTCGCACGATGCCCGCCGATTCGACTTCTATCAGGTTACCCGAATCGTGGAGCCTGAGGGCAACCCCGATGCTGCCCGACGGGTGTTCGATTTCCATCTTGCCGTCGACGATCGTCGATTTGTCGGCAATGCCTTCGGAAATTGTCCCTTCCGCGCCGATGCAGCAGGCAAGGGTGATGGCGCCGGTTACCGCATGGGCGGTATGCGTCTTCATCGGTACCAGATAGCGCGAGGTGATGACCCCGCCGTTCTTCGGCGGGGCGAGGATCATGATCTTCGGCACGACGCTTTTCGAAACGTCGCCGAGACCCATCCGCTCGCCGGCCTGGAGCCGCAGCCCTTCGACGAATTTGTAGAAATCGCGATTGGCGTCGAGTTCCGCCGCCGTTTCGTAACCCGTAACACCGGCGTCCTCGGCGCGCAGGATCATCGCCGGCATGGTCGCGTCGACCAGGCTGACATCGATGCCGTCGATCTGTTCGATGCGTTTCCCGGTCGGGAACAGCGCACCGGTCTTCGATCCCGTCGCCTCGACGAAATTGAGAATGACCGGCGCTGCGGTGCCGGGAACGCCGTCGATGGCGGTGTCGCCCTCGTAATTCACCGAACCGCCCGGGGTCTGGACCACGGCGTCGACCAGCGCGCCCGTGTTGACGAGCCGGATGCGGACAGTGGTCTCGCCGTTCTTCGCAGGCACCATGCCGCGTTCGATCGCGAACGGCCCGATGCCCGAAAGGATGTTGCCGCAGGTGGGGCCGAAATCGACGAGAGGCTCGAGGAAACCCACCTGGGCGAACAGATAATCGACGTCGACGCCGTCTTCCTTCGACGGGCTGACGATGGCGACCTTGCTGGTGAGCGGGGTTGCGCCGCCGACGCCGTCAATCTGGGTTTCGTTGTAGGACCCCATGGCCGACAGCAGGAATTTCCCGATCGCGTCCCGGTCCTGGGGCAGATCCTCTCCCCGGAAATAGAGGCCGCGCGACGTTCCGCCGCGAAGCATCAGACTTGGTATCGATTTGAGCAACGGACGATCTCCTTGAAGATGATGGCGCAATTTTGCGCAAAGCGGTCGCAAAAACAATAGGATCGAATCCGGACAAACGGGCGGTCCGGCAAAACAACCGGTGGCCCCGGACTTGTTGCACAAAGAGTACATTATAAATTCCGCCAATTGGGACTCGACTCTGCCAACGGTATGGATTTAGCGTTGGCAGTCGGATGTTTCGGAAAATCCGGTTTGCGTCTGCTGCCGGGATTTCGAGGGTTCGGAAATCGATTGCAAATAAACAAGGCGCGGCCAACGCGCCGGACGTTAATTGCAGGCAGTCGTTCATGCCTTTGTGGACGACAGAAAAGATTGGGAGGACATCCTATGAAGCTCATCAAACGCACAGGCCTTCTGGCGCTGGGCGTCGGTGTTGCGGCCGGGTTCGGAACCGCGAGTTACGTCACCGATGCCGAAGCGGCATGGAAGCCCCGGAAACCGGTCGAGTTCGTCATTATGGCCGGCAAGGGCGGCGGCGCCGACAGGCTCGCCCGCTTCATCCAGGGCATTATCGAAAAGAACAAGCTGTCGCCCCGGCCGTTCGTGCCGGTCAACAAGGGCGGCGGATCGGGCGCCGAGGCGCTTCGCTATCTGAAGGATAACAAGGGCAATCCCCATATTATCCTGGCGACGCTGAACAGCCTCTATACGACGCCGTTGCGCAACCCGGGACTCGGCGTCGACATTTCCACCTACACGCCGATCGCGCGTCTGGCCGAAGACACCTTCCAGCTCTGGGTGGCGTCGGACAGCGGCATCAACTCGGTCGAGGACTACGTCAAGGCCGTCAAGAAGGCCGGTGCCGCCGGCTGGAAGATGGGCGGTACGGGCAAGGGTCAGGAAGACTCTCTGGTCACCGCGATGCTGGAGAAGAAGTTCGGCGTCAAGATGACCTACGTTCCGTTCAAGGGCGGCGGAACGGTCGCCAAGCAGCTTATCGGCAAGCACATCAACTCGACGGTCAACAACCCGTCGGAGCAGGCCGGTTTCTGGGATGCCGGAAAATCGAAGCCGCTGGCGAGCTTCACGCCCAAGGGCAAGCTGACAGGCAAGTGGGGCAAGATCCCGACCTTCGGCGAACTCGGCCACGGAGACGACATGGTCTACTACATGCAGCGTTCGGTGATCGGTACGCCCGGCATGCCGAAGGATGCGCAGGCGTTCTATGTCGGCGTGTTCGACAAGGTCTACAAGTCCGCAGACTGGCAGAAATACCTGTCGAGCAAGGGGCTGGTGCCCGGCTGGCTTACCGGCAAGGCGCTCACCGACTATTTCGTCGCCGAGCGCGAAGTGCATCGCAAGCTGCTGATGGCTCTCGGAGAGATCAAGAAGTAGCGGCTACGAAGCCAACGGGCAGTCAATGGCCCGAAACGCAACTGGGTGAGGGATAAAGGTCGTCATGCGTGTGGCTGAACTTGTCATGGCCATTGTGCTGGCAATCTTTTCCCTCGCCATCATGTTCAAGGCGTCCGAACTGCCGACCGGCTGGATCCCCCGGTCCGGTCCCGGTCCGGGCGCTTTTCCTTTCTGGCTGGGCGCGGCGATGCTGGTCTGCTGCGTGGCCATCATCGTTCGCTGGTGGCGGCGGTCCAGCCCGCCATCGCGTTCCGAAGAACCCTATTTCGATTCCCGGTCATGGCACCTTTTTCTGATCGGGGCGGTTCCGCTCGCCATCATGATCGGCCTGATCCATGTCATCGGCGTCTATTTTTCGCTGCCGCTCTACCTGCTTTACTACCTGCGTTTCGTGGGCGGCCACAAATGGCCGCTGACGGCCGCGATTGCGATCGTCATGCCGATCGCGACGTTCCTGTTTTTTGAAATTGCGCTCAGGATCGAGCTGCCGAAGGGCTTTACCGAAGAGCTCTTCTATCCGATCTACGATCTTTTCTACTGAGTTCCGGACAGATCGCCCATGGTTGAAATTTTTCAGCATCTGTCCGAAGGGTTCCTGATCGCGTTCACCCCGCTCAATCTGGCATTGATCATCGGCGGCTGCGTGGTCGGTTTGTTTATCGGCGCAATGCCGGGGCTCGGCTCGGTCAACGGCGTGGCGATCCTGCTGCCCATGACGTTTCTTGTGCCGCCGACCGGCGCGATCATTTTCCTCGGCGCCATCTATTACGGCGCGATGTACGGGGGCGCGATATCATCCATCATGCTGGGGATTCCCGGCGCGTCGACCGCGGTGGCGACCACGTTCGACGGGAGGCCGCTGGCGCTCAAGGGGCAGGCCGACAAGGCGCTGATCGCCGCTGCCGTGGCGAGTTTCGTCGGCGGCACCATCTCGGTCGTGCTGTTCACGCTGTTTGCGCCGCCGCTCGCCGATGTGGCGCTGGCGTTCGGGCCGCCGGAAGAATTCGCGCTGATGATCCTCGCTTTCGCGACCTTTATCGGGCTTGGCACCGACGATATTCCCAAGACCTTCCTGTCGATTTTCCTGGGTCTCGCGCTTGCTACCGTCGGGCTCGACATCGTCAGCGGCAAGCCTCGCCTGATCTTCTTCGACATCACCGGCTTCTATCACGGCATCAACTTCCTTGTGCTGGCGATCGGCATCTACGGTATCGGCGAAATGCTGTGGACCATCGAGCAGAGCAAGGGCGAGATGGTGGTCACCAAGGCGCAGGTGTCGGTGGCGCGGACGATGGACGCGCTGCGCGAAATCATGCGGTCGATGAAGACGATGCTGATGGGATCGTTCCTCGGCTATTTCGTCGGTATCCTGCCGGCCGCAGGCGCGACGCCGGGGTCGCTGATGGCGTACGGCGTCGCCAAGACGATGGCCAAGGATCCCAAGTCTTTCGGCAAGGGCAATGTCGACGGCATCGTCGCGCCCGAATCGGCCAATAACGCTGCCAGTACCGGATCGATGCTGCCGATGCTGACGCTCGGCATTCCCGGCTCGCCCACGACCGCGATCCTGCTGGGCGGGATGGTGATCTGGGGGCTGGAGCCGGGACCCAAGCTGTTCGTCGATCACACCGATTTCGTGTGGGGCCTGATCGCCAGCCTGTACGCCGCGAACCTGTTCGCCGTCATTATCAACATTGCCTTCATCCCGGCCTTCATCGCCGTCCTCAAGATGCCCTTCACCATCCTGGCGCCGATCATCTACGTTCTCTGCGTGGTGGGCGGGTATGCGCCGACCAAGGACATGCACGATGTGTGGCTGATGCTGATCTTCGGCGTGTTCGGCTATCTGATGCGGAAACTCGATTACCCGCTGGCGCCGGCGGTGCTGGCGATCGTGCTGGGGCCGCTTGCCGAAGCCTCGATGCGCCAGTCGCTGATCATGGAGCAGGGTTCGTTCGCCATCTTCTTCAATCGCCCGATTGCCGGGACCATCATGGTTATCGCCATCGGCCTGTTGCTATGGCCGCTGGTGACCCTGATCCGCAAGAGAATTTCCGCCCGGAAGACCTCCGGCTGAAAGAATTCCGCTCAGGGCGGGCTGACAGGGTATTTTTTCTCTGGTATACAATATACCACGGGGTAACCAGCGCACATTTCGGGGGAATTCGTGTCGACGGTCAGGCTTGCGGTTCAGCCGGTCGAGGTCAGTATCAGCCTCAAGGACCGGATCTACGAGGCGCTGAAGGAAACCATCGCCAGCATCAACATCTATGAGGGCGACGGCGAGCCAAGACTCGACGAACGCCAGCTTTCGGAAGATCTCGGCGTCAGCCGTACTCCTGTGCGGGAAGCGCTGGCCAGGCTCGAACAGGAAGGGCTGGTCCGGATCGTGCCGCGGCGCGGCGTGTTCGTCGCGCGCAAGACCAAGCCGGAAATCCTCGAAATGATCACCGTCTGGGCGGCCCTTGAATCGATGGCTGCGCGGCTGATCACCCAGAACGCCACGGATGGCGAGATCGCCTCGCTGCGCGAGATTTTCGCAACTGTCGAGGACGAGAAACCGCAGGCCAATATCGACGAATATTCCGGCAGGAACATCCGGTTTCACCAGGCGATCCTGCGGCTCAGCAAGTGCGACCTGCTCAACTCCATGACCGAGACCCTGTTTCTGCACATGCGGTCGATCCGGGCCCGCACCATCGGCGAGAACAACCGCGCCAGCCGCTCGATCATCGATCACATGAACATCATCGAAGCGCTCGAACGCCGCGATACGGACCTTGCCGAACGGCTGGTCCGCCAGCACACGCTGGACCTTGCGGCGCATGTCGAGCAGAACGTGGACTATCTGGATTAAGGGAAAAAACATGGCCGAAGAAAACGCCGCGGAAACCGGAGACCAGGCGCCGCTGACCGACGGGTTTCATCTCGTCATCGACGCGCTCCAGCTCAACGATATCGATACCGTCTACAATGTGCCGGGCATTCCGATCACCGATCTCGGCCGGATGATGCAGGCGGCCGGCATGCGGGTGCTGTCCTTCCGTCACGAACAGAACGCCGGCTACGCCGCCGCGATCGCCGGCTTTCTGACCCAGAAGCCCGGTATCTGCATGACGGTGTCCGCGCCAGGATTTCTCAACGGGCTGACGGCGCTGGCGCACGCCACCACCAACTGTTTCCCGATGATCCTGATCAGCGGGTCGTCCGAGCGCGAAATCGTCGATCTGCAGCAGGGCGATTACGAGGAGATGGACCAGCTCGCCATCGCCAGACCGCTCTGCAAGGCGGCCTACCGCGTGCTGCATGCAGAGGATATCGGCATCGGCGTCGCCCGCGCCATTCGCGCGGCGGTCTCCGGGCGGCCCGGCGGGGTCTATCTCGACCTGCCGGCCAAGTTGCTCGGCCAGGCAATCGATGCGGCGAAGGGCGAAGCCTCGCTGGTCAAGGTCGTCGATGCCGCGCCCAAGCAGATTCCGGCTCCGGACGCGGTGGCGCGCGCGCTGGATGTGCTGAAGGGCGCAAAGCGTCCGCTGATCATTCTCGGCAAGGGGGCGGCCTATGCGCAGGCCGACGATGCGATTCGCGAACTGGTCGAAAAGAGCGGCATTCCCTATCTGCCGATGAGCATGGCCAAGGGGTTGCTGCCCGATACGCATCCGCAATCGGCGGGGGCCGCGCGGTCGCTCGTGCTGGGCGAATCCGACACGGTGATGCTGATCGGCGCGCGGCTCAACTGGCTGCTGTCGCACGGCAAGGGCAAGACCTGGGGCAAGGGGAAGAAAAAGTTCATCCAGGTCGATATCGAGCCCCGCGAAATGGACAGCAATGTCGAGATCGCGGCGCCGCTGGTCGGCGATATCGGTTCCTGCGTCCAGGCGCTGCTCGACGGCATGGGAGACGGCTGGAAGCATCCGCCCGGGGAATGGACGTCGACGGTGCGCGAAAAGGTCGAGACCAACGTCGCCCGCATGGCGCCGCGCCTGCAGAACAACAACGTGCCGATGGATTATCACGGCGCGCTGGGCGCGCTCAGGACCATCATCGCCGAGCGGCCGGACACGGTCCTGGTAAACGAGGGCGCCAACACGCTCGATTTCGCCCGCAGCATCATCGACATGTACAGGCCGCGCAAACGGCTGGATGTCGGTACCTGGGGCGTGATGGGGGTCGGCATGGGCACGGCGATCGCCGCGGCGGTCGAGACCGGCTGTCCGGTCCTCGCCATCGAGGGCGACAGCGCGTTCGGATTCTCCGGCATGGAGATCGAGACCATCTGCCGTTACAAGCTGCCGGTCTGCGTCGTGGTGTTCAATAATGGCGGCATCTATCGCGGCGACGGGGTCAACCCGTCCGGCGGCGACGACGCGGCGACCACCGTGTTCGTCAAGGAGTCGCGCTACGACATCATGATGCAGGCATTCGGCGGCGTCGGCGTCAACGCGACCAGCCCGGACGAACTGAGCCGCGCTGTAAACGAGGCGCTCGAATCCGGCAGGCCCACGCTGGTCAACGCGGTGATCGACGAAAGCGCCGGCACCGAAAGCGGCCGCATCGGCAATCTCAATCCGCAAAGCGTCGTCGGCAAGAAGGCTCCGGGCGCCAAGAAGTAGGCAAGGAAACAGTTATCAACCCCAATCGACAGGACTGAACGATGAAAGCTCTTGAAGGCGTCCGTATTCTGGACATGACCCACGTTCAATCGGGACCCACCTGCACCCAGCTCCTCGCCTGGTTCGGCGCGGACGTGATCAAGGTCGAACGGCCGGGCGTCGGCGATGCCACCCGCGGCCAGCTGCGCGACATTCCCGATGTCGACAGCCTCTATTTCACGATGCTGAACCACAACAAGCGCAGCGTGACGATCAACCCCAAGACCGGCATGGGAAAACAGATCTTCGCCAAGCTGATCGAGGAATGCGACGTGATGGTCGAAAATTTCGCGCCCGGCGCGATCGAC
>JAYOEY010000026.1:0-49701 GCA_038116945.1 Rhodospirillales bacterium | reverse complement strand
CGCGCGGCGCGCAAATCGGGGCATGGGCATCGGATCAGTCGCGCGAAATGAAGAGCGTTCTCGACCTTGAGAAGTCGGTCGCGGCCTGGACCGCGAAACTGGGCGTCGGCGCGGTCCCCCGGCCGCCCCACTGGAGCGGCTACCGCGTCGTGCCAACCGCAATCGAATTCTGGGAAGACCGCCTTTTCCGCCTGCATAAGCGGGAGGTGTTTCGCCGGGACGAAACCGGCTGGCGCGTATCCAGGCTTTTCCCCTGAATCTCGAAAACGAGCAGAAATCCCCCGTAATCGCGAGAAATCACCGCTTGAAATCGCCCGCAAATAGGTCAACTCTGTGGCCAACAACACCGAAATTTCGGGGACAGCGGCGTTTAGGGAGAGAACAACATGACAATCAACACCATCCTCGCCTGTGTGAGCAGCGAAGAATCCGGCCGATCCGTCCTTGAAGCAGCCGGCTGGCTCGCCAAACAGCACGGCGCGCATGTCGAAGTCCTTCACGTCCGCGCCGACCCGCGCGGGCTCGTCCCCTATACCGGTGAAGGCATGGACGGCTCCATGATCGAGGAAATCATGGAAGTCACCGAGAAGGAGGGCGGCGAACGCGCCGTTGCGGTGAAGGCGATGTTCGACGCTTTTTGCGCATCGTCCGGAATTGCAGTTTCCGATACGCCCGGCGCGGTTTCCGGACCGACCATTTGCTGGCGCGAGGAAAACGGCCGCGAGGACGAAATCGTCGCAATCCGGGGCCGTCTGTTCGATATCATTGCCTGCGGACGCCCGGTCCGCGATTCGGCGCTACCCTCTCCGATCACCCTCGAGGCGGCTCTTCTCGACACCGGCCGGCCGATCCTGATCGCGCCCCCCGCCATGCCTTCGGCGATGGGCAGCCACGTCGCCGTCGCCTGGGAATCGAGCCCGGAGGCGACCCACGCCATCTCGGCGGCAATCCCCATTCTCGCAAAGGCCGGCAAGGTCACCCTGCTGGCCGCTGACCCCATCGAGCCGCCCGACATCCCGCCCGAAGACGGCGTTACCCGGCTCGCCTGGGGAGGGATCAAGGCGGAAATCGTTCGTTTCGACGTCAACGAGGACGAAATCGGACGCGCCTACCTGAAACATGCGAAAGAGGTAGGCGCGGACATGCTGGTCAAGGGCGCCTATTCGAGGAGCCGCGTACGGCAGATGATTCTTGGCGGGCGAACGCGCCATATTATCGCCAACACCGAAATTCCGACCTTCCTCTGCAAATAGCAGCGGGGCGCGACATGAGCGCGACAAGGGCGTGACCGACCGCAGGACAGTCGTGCTGACCGGCGCGAGCCGGGGCATCGGACACGCTACCGTCAAGCGCTTCAGCCAGGAAGGCTGGCGCGTCATCACCTGTTCGCGCGAGGACATTCCGGAAGACTGCCGGCGCGACCCGAACTGGACGCATCATTTTCCCGCAGACCTGTCGGATCGCGACAGCCTCGAAGCGTTCGTCGACTCGGCCAACGATGTCGTGGGCGACGGCGGCCTGGATGCGCTGGTCAACAACGCGGCGCAGTCGCCGAAGACGCCCTACCGCGAGCGGCTCGGCTGTCTGAACGGTTCGCTCGACGGGTGGCGCGCTGTGTTCGAGCTGAATTTCTTCGCGGCACTGACACTGAGCCGCGGTCTTGCCGCGGCCCTTCACCGGCGCAAGGGCGCCATCGTCAACATCACCTCGATTGCGGGCCACGCAACGCACCCGTTTGCAGGATCCGCCTATTCGATTTCCAAGGCAGCGCTGTCGGCCCTGACGCGCGAGATGGCCGTGGAGTTCGCCGAGCTTGAAGTCCGGGTCAACGCGGTCGCGCCGGGCGAGATCGCGACTGAAATGATCAGCGAGGAGTACGAATCCCTGGTCCCGCGAATACCGCTCAACCGGATGGGAACCACGGAAGAGGTGGCGAGCGTCATTTACCGGTTATGCGACAGCGATTTCGGCTATGTGACAGGCACAGAGGTTTTCGTCACCGGCGGCCAGCACCTCATCTGACAGGTTCAGACAATCTCCGGGAACAGCGGCTCCAGCCCCGTCTCCCGGATGACAGGCGCCGCTTCCTCGGACGCGACGTAACGCATCAGCGCCTTGGCCTCTTGGAGATTTTCGGTCGTCGCGCCGATCGCGACGCAGAAACGGAAGGACCAGTCATAGGGGTCGGGCAGTTTGCCGATCACCTTCACGCCCTCGATCGGCAGGATTTCGCTGATCTGCTGGAACCCGAGATCGGCCTCGCCGCGCGCCACGACCCGGCCGACCCGTTCGCTCAGGATCGTCCGCGCCGTCTTTTTCATCTCTTCCGCGATTCCCAGCGCGGGGAAGACTTCAGTCGACAGATAGATGCCGCTGGCGCTCGCCGCATGGGCGATCGATTTCGAGGCAAGCAGCGTATCGCGGAACGCATCGACGGTAGCGATGTCGGGGGCGGGATCTTCCGTCCGCACCATCGCGCCGATATGCGACGCCACCAGGTCGACGCCGCTGCCTTCGAGAACGAAGCCCTGCTCGGTGAACTGGTCGACCGCGTCCCTGGCCATGAAATAGAGATCGAACCGCTCGCCGTTCGCCAGCCGTGTCGGAATGGAATCTTGCGCCGCGCCGAGCGAAGACCCGAAGGACAGCTCGACCTCCACCGGATTGCTTTCCCGGTAGGTCGCCAGCAACTGCTCCAGCGCGGCGGCGAACGCCCCGGAAGTGATGATCTTCAGACCCGAGGTCCCGCCATCAGCCGGCATATGCCTGTCTCCCCAGCCCGGTCTGCTCGCGCCTTAACGCTGCCCCGGTTTCTTGCCGTTGATTATGTCATAGACGTTGCAGGCGATGCCGGTCGCCTCGTACCCGTCCTGGCCGGTCGCCTGCGCGATGGCGAACATCTGCGAAGCGAGAGTGACGAACGGCGTGGGCACCTCCATATCACGCGCGATGTCGAGCCCGAATCCGACGTCCTTCGGCATCCAGCTCTTGCGCGGCTTGTAGTCGCCGCTCACCATGATTTCCATGACCCGGCTGGAGGCCGAGGAATCCCACGCGGAATTCTTGAGAATGGTCTGGAAAGTCTCGTTGTCGAGACCGCCCTTCGAGAACCAGCCGGCGATCTCGGCCAGCGTCATGTGCTGCACGGCGGCCAGCATCGCCATGCCCGTCTTGACGAGCTTGGCGTTGCCGAGCTCTCCGACATGAAGGATCAGTTTGGACATCGGCTCCAGCACCGGACGATGCTTTTCCAGCATTTCCGTAGAGCCTGAAATCCAGAGCACCAGATTGCCCGCGGCCGCGACTTCTTCGACGCCGCCCGCGCCTGCATCGACGACGGCCCAGCCCATGTTGCCGAGTTCCGCCGCGACATCGACGATCGTCGCCTTGTCGATGCTGCTGAAATCGATCCATTCCTTCGCTCCGCCGGATGCTTCGGCCAGTCCCCCGCTGCCGAGCCCGACCGCGCGCACGGCGTCGTTGTTGGGCAGCATCGAGAGGACGAGTTCGCACGATTCGGCAACCGCCCTTGGCGAGTCCGCGAATGTCGCTCCCTGTTCCTCCAGGACTCGCGACTGTTCGCGGTTGAGATCGTTCACGACCAGGCTATAGCCCGCCTTGATCAGGTTCGCCGCCATGCCCTGCCCCATGCCGCCGGTGCCGATGAAGCCCAGTGTCGTCATATCGCTCGATCCTTCGGTTATTGTCCCCGCCCGCCCGTGAAATGCGCGCCTGCGCGCCCCGTTTTAGAGGAGATTGCCGCAGGCGCAAAGCCGGGCGGTTACGCGCGATGCAGAGGCGCGTTACTATGGCCCATGACAACCGCACCGGATGACGCCGCAGCATTCACTGAAGGCAGAGGCGGCAGTGAGTCGGTCATCCCGCATTCGGCACCTGATTAAGGGACGACGAAAAATGACGACTCAGGAGATACGGGAAACACTGCGTCAGCCATGGTTGCTCAACCTGGTGAGCGGGCTTTTCGCGCTCGAACGCATATACGCCAATATAGGCTCGACCAAGATTGCGCTCGCCGGGCACTTTTGGATTGTCCTGCTTTACATGGTTGGTTTTGGCTTGGGCGTAGCGGACGATGCGATCAAGTCGCACAGCAAAAAAAGCAGCTCCCTCTATAATTTTATAGAGCCTCATGATTGGGTTTATTGGGTGTCGTGGGGCGTATTCCTGGTGGCCTCTGCGTTACTGTTAATATTCCTCTACGGCGATCTTCATACCCAATGCAAAGGCCTAGACGTCGCATCGGATTGTGGTTGTTGGCTACCGTTCTAATGACCGCTCGGGAGAGAGTGACATGCCCCTGTTTTGTCCCCGTGTGTAAATTCACTCTGTTCATGTTCTGGTCAATTTTGAACGGGGTTGCAAACTCCTTCGGCGTGAGTCCATCACGGCTTGTGGGCGGTCGCGCCGTGACGGGTCGGTATCGGGCAAGCTACACTGGCCGGCATGGTTGACACGTCGCGTAATACGCAACCCCGAGAAGAGGAAGCGGACAAACCCAAGGCCGGCTGGCTGGAACTTTTTCGCGACGGCCGGGCCGCCTATACGCTCCTGCTCAATCTCGGCATCGGGCTGCATGCGCTCGACGTGTTCGTCATCACCACCATCATGCCGGCGGTGGTCGCCGATATCGGCGGCATGTCGTTCTACACCTGGACCGCCATGCTCTACATGGTGGGCAGCATCGTCGGCGCGGCGGCCGGCGGGCACATGCGGGCGAAACTCGGTCGGCAGAGGGGATATGTCTGGGGCGGGGCGATCCTGCTCGTCGGCACCGTCGGCTGTGCGCTGCCGCCCGACATGGCGACGCTGCTGGTCGCGCGAACGGTCAAGGGCATCGGCGGCGGGCTGGTGATCTCCCAGTCCATGGCGCTGGTTTCCGATTTGTACGAGCCGCGCATCCGGACGCGCATTCTGGCGACGATCACCACCACCTGGAGCATCGCCGCAGTGATCGGCCCGGCCATCGGTGGCGTGTTCGCCGAGATCGGCTGGTGGCGCGGCGCTTTCTGGGCCACGGCGCCCTTTACGATCGCCTTCATGTGGATGGCCTGGAGCTATGTTCCGGCGGAGACGGTCGACGCCACAGCCCGCAGGTTCCCGGCCCGCCGCCTGGCGCTTCTGACGGCCGGCGTGATTGCAATCGGCCTGACAAGCCAGTTCCAGGACGTCGCCGTAAACGCTGCGCTGATCGTCCTTTCCGCCGTCCTGGTCTGGCTGACGCTGCGTCTCGACGGCGCATCGGATCACGGGCTGTTCCCGTCCCGGCCGTTTTCCCTGCTGGCGCCGGTGGGGCTCGCCTACTGGATGTACATGATCATTTCGGTCACCCATTCGGCGCTGCTGATCTTCGCGCCGCTCTTCCTGCAGGTTCTGCACGACCTGTCGCCGCTCTATATCGGGTATCTCTCGCTGGTCTTTTCGATCGGCTGGACGGCCGGCGCGGTCGGCGTCTCGGGCTGGTCCGGCAGCGCGGAGAAAATCGCGCTGGTCGGCGGCATGGCCGTCGCGGTCCTGTCGACCGCGGCATTCATATACGCGGTGGTCGAGGGTCCGCTGCTGCTTGTCACCGTTACGATAACCGTCGTCGGCATCGGCATCGGCGCAACCAACGTGATCGCGACGGCTTACGGCATGTCGGTCGCGAAGGACGGCGAAGAACGGATTACCGCTTCCGCCATGCAGACGGTGCGCTCGCTCGGCGTCGCCTTCGGTGCGGCCATCGCGGGGCTTGTCGCGAACGCCGCCGGACTCGACCGGAACGCCGAGCCCGAGACGGTCGTCCGGGTCGCCATATGGGTGCTCGGCTTTACCGCCTGCGTTCCGGCGGCCGGCACGCTGATCGCCTGGCGCGCGGCGGGCTGGGGATGGCGGTTCCGGACCGGCAAGTAAGGTTGATCGTCGCGGTCAGCACCCTAAATTAACTACCTGCAGCTTTTTCAGGCGGAGACCGAACCAATGGCTTTTCAGACGATAGCGATCCTCAGCGCGGGCGAGATGGGGGGCAATACCGGCGGCGCGCTGGCAAACGAGGGCTACCGGATCGTCACCAGCCTGGCCGGACGGAGCGCGGCGACGTGCGAGCGGGCCAAACGGCTCGGATTTCACGATTGCGGATCGGTGGAGGATGCGATCCGGGAAGCGGACATCGTTTTCAGCATCCTTCCTCCGGGGCTCGCGGTCGACCAGGCCCGGACGGTCGCCGCCGCGATGAAGGCGACGGGATGCACGCCGCCCTATATCGACTGCAACGCCGTCGCGCCGGCGACCGCGCACGAAATCGGCACGATCATCGGCGACGCAGGCGCCGAGTTTATCGATGGCGGAATTGTCGGCAATCCGCCGGGCAAGAACCCGGAGAAACCCACGCGCTTCTTCGTCAGCGGGCCGGGAGCGCCGCTGATGGCCGAATTTGACGGCAAGGGCATCGATGTCCGCCAGTGCGGCCCGGATCTGGGCCGGGCATCGGCCATCAAGATGTGCTACGCGGGCGTCACCAAGGGAACCAGCGCGCTCCACGCCGCGTTGCTGATGGCGGCAGAAAAACTCGGCGTCGCCGACGAAGTCCATCAGGAATACGAATATTCGATCGGCGCGATGTACAAGCGGATGGAAAACCTGACGCCGGGCCTTCCCGCCGTCGCCGAACGCTACGCCCCGGAGATGGAGGAAATCGCCAAGACGCTCGGCGCCATCGGCCTGCCGACCGGCTTTCACGAAGGCGCGGCGGAACTCTATCGCCTGCTGACGCTGTCGCCCTATGCTGACGAAATCCGCGAAACCGTCGATAGCAGCCGCACCATGCGTCAGACGATCGAAGGATCGGTGGCCGCTCTCGGTGCGAGAGACGCGGCGGAGTAAAGGCTCAGACCGGGCAGGCCGCTCAGCGCCGTTTCGAATACATCGATTTTGCTGACGCGCAGAAGGTGGGCCCGGCACGTCCTGCAGTCGCTCGCACCGAAGCCCGCAACCGGAATGCTCGTCCCGCCGGCCAGTTCCATTGCCGCTACGAGTGCGCACTCGTTTCCGCCCGGCCATGCCGCCACGCGCGTAATCTTTCCCGCGACGGTCAGTCTGTCGATGTGCCAGTGGGGCTTTTTGTTGGCCTGCAAATGGCGTCCGACCCGAGCCGCGATGCCGCCCGGCCCGTTCGCGCTGCCGAGATAGGCGTAGACGCCCGACGGGAGCGAAACCGGGCCAAGCGCGCCGACGTCGCCCCGAAAACCCGCTCCCAGGCGAATCAGCAGCGCATAGGCTCCGGCGTCTCGCGGCAGTTTCCGAACCCTGGACATGGCCCTAACAGGCCGTATGCGGTGAATTTCGTCAACAGCCGATAAATAGAAGGAAGTGTGATTTATGTCGTTGCCGGACAGGGCGGCTTTCGGTGACACTCGCGCCATGCTGACCCTGCCCAAGGCCATCGCTCCTGACGATCCGGATGTCGCCGTTATCGCACTGCCGGACGGCAGCGAAGCGACGCTCAGGGTCCGGCGCAGCGCGCGCGCCAGACGTGTGGCGATCCGAATCCTGCCAAACAGCTTCGACGCGGAACTGGTTCTGCCCCGAAAGGCGACGAAACGGCAGGGAGTCAAATTCGCCAGCGAACGGGCCGAATGGCTTCAGGACCATCTCGGCCGGCTGCCGGCGCCGGTGCCGTTCGCCGAGGGCGCCGTATTTCCCTATCTGGACCGGCCAATGACGATCCGCCTGCTCAACGACAAGATCGATTCGATTCGCCGCGAGGGCGATAACCTTGTCGTCCGCATCGCGCGGCGAGACCTGTCGGCGGCGGTACGCGCCTATCTGCGCAACGAGGCGAAACGCGAACTGACGGATCGAGCGACCGAAATGTCCGAAAGGATCGGGCGGCCGTTCCGCCGCCTCACCATTCGCGACACGCACAGCCGCTGGGGAAGCTGTTCATGGCAGGGCGATCTGAGTTTTTCCTGGCGGCTGATCTTTGCCCCCGACTGGGTGGTCGACTACATGGCCGCGCATGAGGTCTCGCATCTCGTCCACATGGATCATTCCGCCAGCTTCTGGCGCCTGGTGGAAGAGCTGGGCGGCCACGCCGACGACGCGCGGCGCTGGCTGCGCGAACAGGGGCCGGGGCTCTACCGGTACGGCGCGATCGCGACGAATTAAGTCACCGGGCGGGTCACGACGGGCTTTTCTCGTGCCAGGCGTTGTAGAATACGGCTGAAAACACTATCAGGGCGCCGATCCCCACCCAGATTTCCGGAACCTGATCGAAAAAGAAAAAACCGATCAGGCTGGCCCAGATCACCTTGGTGAAATCGACCGGCAGGACCAGCGTGGCGTCGGCGCGCCGGAATGCTTCGCTGAGCGACAGCTGGGAAATCGTGCCGAGCGCCGCCATCACGACCATGGTCGCGATTATGCCGATTGAAGGCCAGGTCCAGACGAACAGCGCGCAGGCGAACGTCACCGGCGCCTGCAGCATCGTCGCGTAAAGCGTGATCGTAATCGACCCTTCTGTCCGGGCGAGCGACTTGATGGTGACCAGCGCCATTGCCCACAGCACGTTGGACAGAAGCGCCAGCGACGCGCCGAGCGAGATCGCCTGATAGCCGGGGCGCAGGATGATGGCCGCCCCCAAAAGCCCCATGATCAGCGCGATCCAGCGATAGCGCGTCATCTTTTCGTGCAGAAAGATGACCGTGAAGACGCTGGCGAAGATCGGCGACATGAGACTCAGAGAAACGATCTTGGCGAGCGGCTCCATCGACAGCGCCGCGAAATAGGCGAGCAGCGCGCCGACATTCAGGATCGACCGCACCACGTGAAGCCCGAACCGCTGGGTCACCAGCGGCCTCAGCCCGTTCTTCAGGAACACGGGCGACATCAGGATGACGCCGAATATCTGGCGGATGAAGGCGATCTCGAAGATATGGACGAAATGCGACAGGTAGGACACCAGCCCGTTCATGACGGAGACCGTCGAGGCCGAAGCCAGCATGTATCCCATGCCCTTGATGCCGTCGGGCAGGGACCGCAAATACGCGTGAACAGGCATGAGGAACTCGAAACCGGATAGGAAGCGGTGCAGCGGAAGAGATAGCACAAAATTCGATGCGGTGCGCTTCCGCGTTCCCTCCCGGCGGTCTCCCGTGATAGGGAACGCAGCGAGAGCGAATTGATGAGAACCGACGCCTTCGATTTCGACCTGCCGCGCGAACTGATCGCGCAACGCCCCGCCGAGCCGCGCGATTCGGCGCGCCTGCTCGTGGTCGGGGACACGCTGGCCGACCGCTCGGTGAACGACCTGCCGACATTGCTGCGGCCGGGCGACGTGCTCGTGGTCAACGATACGCGGGTCATCCCGGCCCGGCTGCGCGGCCGGCGCGGAGAGGCCGGCATAGAAGTCACGCTGCATCAGAAGCGCGGAGAAAACGAGTGGCGCGCCTTTGCGCGGCCCGCCCGGAAACTGCGTCCGGACGACCGGATCGTTTTCGCCGACGGATTCGAAGCGGTCGTCACCGAAAAGCGCGACGGCGGCGAAATCGGTCTGCGCTTTGCAGGAGACGATCTCGATACCGCGCTTGAACGACACGGCATCATGCCGCTGCCACCCTATATCGAGCGACCGCGCGACGGAGAAACCGCCGACCGGACGGACTACCAGACGGTCTTCGCCGACGAGCCCGGCGCGGTGGCGGCCCCGACTGCGGGGCTCCATTTCACGCCGCCGTTGCTGAAAGCGATTGAAGCGGCGGGCGTCGGGATCGAACGGCTTACCCTGCATGTCGGCGCAGGCACCTTCCTTCCGGTCAAGGTCGAGGACACGGAGGACCACAGGATGCATGCCGAATGGGGACGCATCGATGAAAAGACGGCGGCGAGGCTCAATGCCGCGCGGCAGGCGGGAGGGCGCATCGTCGCCTGCGGCACGACGTCGCTGCGGCTGCTCGAAAGCGCGGCCGACGAAAACGGCGCCGTTCGGCCGTTCAGCGACGAGACCGACATTTTCATCACGCCTGGTTACCGGTTCCGCGCCGTCGACATCCTGCTGACCAATTTCCACCTGCCGAAATCGACCCTGTTCATGCTGGTCTCGGCGTTTTCCGGGCTGGAAAGGATGAAACAGGCCTACGCACACGCGATCGAACAGCGCTATCGGTTCTATTCCTATGGCGATGCGTGCCTGCTGTTGCCCGGAGAGCGGTCGTGAGCGGCATCGGCTTCTCGGTATCGGCCACCGACGGCGCGGCGCGGCGCGGACGGCTGACGCTGGCGCACGGCACGGTCGAAACGCCCGCCTTCATGCCCGTAGGAACCGCCGGCACGGTAAAGGCGATGACGCCGGAAGGGGTCGCCGCGACCGGGGCGGAAATCATCCTCGGCAACACCTATCACCTGATGCTCAGGCCCGGCGCGGAGCGCCTGGCGGCGCTCGGCGGGCTCCACAAATTCATGAACTGGCCGAACCCGATCCTGACCGATTCCGGCGGCTATCAGGTGTTCTCGCTGGCGGGCCGCCGGACGCTGAGCGAGGACGGCGTGCTGTTCCGCTCGCATATCGACGGGGCGGAGCACAATCTGACGCCCGAACGCTCCGTCGAAATCCAGCGGCTGATCGGATCGGACATCGCGATGGTGCTGGACGAATGCACCGGCTGGCCGGTGACGGAAGACGAAGCCCGGGACTCGATGGAAATGTCGATGCGCTGGGCCCGGCGCTGCAAGGATGCGTTCGAGCAACGCGAAGGGTACGGGCTGTTCGGTATCGTGCAGGGCAGCGTATTTCCGGACCTGCGGCGCGAAAGCGCGGACGCGCTCGCGGCCATCGGGTTCGACGGCTATGCGGTCGGCGGACTCGCCGTCGGCGAGGGACAGGCGCAGATGTTCGACGTGCTGGATTTTACCGTCCCGCATCTGCCTGCGGACCGTCCGCACTATCTGATGGGCGTCGGCAAGCCGGCCGACATCGTCGGCGCGGTGGCGCGCGGCATCGACATGTTCGACTGCGTTCTCCCGACCCGGTCTGGACGCACCGCGCAGGCGTTCGTGACCGGCGGCACGCTGAACCTTCGAAACGCGCGGCACGCAGACGATATGTCGCCGCTCGACGCGGCATGCGGCTGCCCGGTCTGCGCCCGGTACGGCCGCGCCTACCTGCACCATCTGATCAAGGCGGGCGAGATGCTGGCCGGGATGCTTCTGACGCAGCACAATGTGCATTACTATCAGTCGCTGATGAAACGGCTGAGAGAAGCGATCGAGACTGGCAGGCTGACGGCATTCGTCATCGACTTCGAACGCGAGCAGCAGGCGGGACCGGACTGTGGGGCGGAAGGCGGCGACCATGACGACGACTGACGAACAGGCGCTGACCCATCTGGGCGGCAGGACGGACATTCCCGCGTCCCCGGACGAAGCGATCCTCGAACGTATCGCAAACCCGCACAGGGGGACGCCCTATCTGGCGCGCTTTACCTGCCCCGAATTCACCGCGCTGTGCCCGGTAACCGGCCAGCCGGATTTCGCCCATCTGGTGATCGACTACGCGCCCGGCGACTGGCTCGTCGAAAGCAAGTCGCTCAAGCTTTACCTCGCCTCGTACCGCAATCACGGCGATTTCCACGAGGCCTGTACGGTCGGCATCGCGAGACGGCTCGAAGAGTTGCTGGAACCGGCCTGGCTTCGCATCGGCGGATACTGGTATCCGCGCGGCGGCATTCCCATCGACGTGTTCTATCAGACAGGCGAGCCGCCAGAGGGGCTCTGGGTGCCGGACCAGGGCGTTGCGCCCTATCGCGGCCGGGGGTGACGCCGACGCTTCCCGGCGCGGCCGTCCGAGACAGGGCCCTTTCCCTCGGTTTCGACGCCGTCGGATTCGCGCCGGCGACCCTGCGCGACGACGCAAGGCGGGGCCTCGCCGAATTTCTCGAATCCGGACACCATGGCGACATGGGCTGGCTGGCCGACCGCGCCGAGCAGCGCTCCTCGCCGGACAGTCTCTGGCCGGAAGCAAAAAGCGTCATCGTCGTCGGGCTGAATTACGGACCGCCGCGCGACCCGCTGGCGCCGCTGGAGCGTCCGGAACGGGCAACGGTGTCGGCCTATGCGCGCGGGCGCGACTATCACGATGTGCTCAAGAAAAAGCTCCGCCTGCTCGCCCGCTTCATCGCCGACAGCCTCGACGGCGACGTCAAGCTGTTCGTCGATACCGCACCGGTGATGGAGAAACCGCTGGGCGCGGCTGCCGGGCTCGGGTGGCAGGGCAAGCACACCAACCTCGTCTCGCGGCGTTTCGGGTCCTGGATGTTTCTGGGCGAAATATACACCACGCTGGAACTCGCGCCTGACAGCCCGGGAGAGGACCGTTGCGGCGCCTGTACGCGCTGTCTCGACGTCTGTCCGACGAAAGCCTTTCCCGCGCCCTACCGGCTGGATGCGCGACGCTGCATCTCATATCTCACGATCGAGCATCAGGGCCATATTCCACGGGAATTCCGCAAAGCCATGGGCAACCGCATCTACGGGTGCGACGACTGTCTCGCCGTCTGTCCCTGGAACAAGTTCGCAAAGCCGCTGACAGATCCCGATCTCGCCTGGCGGCTGGAACTTGTCTGGCCGCGGCTCTCGGATTTCGTGATGCTTGACGATGCTGCGTTCCGCGAGGTGTTTTCCACGTCGCCGGTAAAACGACTTGGCCGCGACCGGTTCGTCCGCAACGTGCTGATCGCCATCGGCAATAGCGGCCTGCATTCGCTAGTCGACCGCGTCAGACCGCGCCTCGACGACGAGTCTCCGCTGGTCCGCGCGATGGCGGTGTGGGCGCTCGGAAAACTGCTGCCGCGCGACGAATTTGCGGCGCTGGCTGAAGCGCGCCTCGTCTCGGAGCCGGACGAAGACGTGCGAACCGAATGGCTCGAGCCGGACTGACGCCGGCGTCAGTGCCTGGGCGGATGATGGAGAAAATCATGCCGGTCCGCGCTGCGGATCACGATTTCCAGCACCCGCGCGCCTCGCGTGATTCCGAACACGATATCGTCGCCCGGCCCGCCGGCTCCCCACATCCTCGTATACATTTCGGCCAGCGTTTCGACGGACTCGCCTTCGACCTCGCGAATGATGTCACCGGGCACGATTCCCGCGCGATCGGCGGGCCCACCCTCCATCACGTTCGACACGACCAGATGCCCGAGCGCCTCGGCGGCGTGCATGCCGACCCACGGGCGGGCAAGCGAACCGGCGCGCCCGGTCTCCAGCATTTCGTCAAGAATCGGCTGAAGGAGAGATACAGGCACGAACATGTTGCCGGGCGTCTCGACCCCCGGGCCGACCTCCTGAACGAAAAGAGAGCCGATTCCGACCAGCTTGCCGTCGCGCGGCCGGATCAGCGCGGCGCCGCTCCACCGCGGGTGCAGCGGAACGGTGAACATGGCTGCATCGATCATGTATTCCCATGACCCGGCAAACACCCGCCTTTCGACGACCCGTCCCAGAATGGACGCGTCGACGCCGCCAGCGGACGCGATGACAACGGAATCGCCGTCCCCGGGATCGTCGGGAGCCCCTGCGAGTTCCAGCGGCGGAACGTCGATCGGGCTAACCGTCCGCACAAGTCCGAAACCGGTCGCATGGTCGTAGGCGACAACCTGCGCGGCGAGTTCGTGACCGCCGGGCGCACCGATGCTGACGTCGGTCGCTTCCGAAATCAGATAACCGATCGTAACCAGCAGACCGCTTTCGTCGATCAGGACGGCGTTCCCCTCGCGTTCGGTTCCGAGCGTATTTGCCGTGCGCGCATCGGGCGGCACATGGGAGCGCAGGGACCGCACCGCCGACACGCCGGCCTCGAGATCGAACGCGATATCGTTTTCCGTGGGACGGGGCCCGGGAATCCGGGGCTGGGAGACGGGCAATACGCCGTCCAGACGATGGCCGTTAGACCGTTTTACATCCGCCATCATTTACCTTTCGACAGACCGAATAAAATTACACCGCGGGGTGTCTGGCTGACGCGCCAGAAGCCCCCGTAACAACTCCGTGAAAAGCATAAGCGTGCGCGGTTTGCAGCGCAACGTCACGCCCCCGGACGAAAAGCGCGGAAGACATAATAATTACGCAATGTCAATAAGTTAACAGACAGAAAGCGATCGCTTCAGCGGCGCGGGAGAATCCGTGTCCGTCAAATGGATCCCTCTTGAAATCGATTGGCGGTTCTGAGAATATTCGGCGGGATGGGCTAATTGGCTTATGGCGGCCTTGGGGAGAGACCGCTGTGGCCGGAATTGATGCTGGCAGTCATGTTGAAACACGGTATTCAGGGTCGCATAAGGTCGGGAGTTCTGCATTTAGCGGCAGGGGCGATGGCCCTTCTGGTCGTATGCGGTTCGGCACTCGCCCTCCCCTTTCAGGTAACCATCCAGCCGATCAACGTTTGCGACAATGCCGGTCTCAATTGCGGCAACCCGGCGGAAGAGCTGTTTTTCGCCGAAACCCGGAAAATCTGGGCGCAGGCGAATTTGGATGTCAATTTCCTGTCCTTCAACACGTTCAATAACAGCAGTTTCCTCAGCCTGACGACAGGCGGTTCTGACCTGAACGCGCTCCGGAATGCCGCCAACAACGGCAAGAACGCGAACAATCAGGTCATTAACATGTGGTTTGTCAATGACATCAACTCCGGAACGGTTTTCGGCGAAGCCTTCATCGGCGCGAACGGGATCATGATCGCCAACGAGGTTTTCTCCGCGAACCGGATCGATACGATCGCCCACGAACTGGGGCACAATCTGGGCCTGTTCCATGCAAGCGCGGGCGGAGATTCATCGAACCTGATGGACGATGGCGCCAGCCGTACGAGCCCGACTTCGATCGCCGACATTGCGCCGGACGGCAGCATGCTGGACGTGTTGACGACAAGTCAGATCAATACGGTTCAAACGAGTTATTTCCTGGTCACCCAGGCCGACGCGTTGCCGGAACCGTCAGGAATTGTTGTCCTGCTGATCGGATTTGCCGCGACTCTCACCCTGCGGCCGACGGGACGGTCGCACTCGGTCAGTCGGAGGCATTAACTTCGGCGCGACGCCACGACAAAAAAGCGGCGCACGGCGCTTTTTTTGTCCCCGGGGGTCAAAGATCCTCCATGAACCGGATCATCCGGTCCCGTGTCGTCGCATCCGGCAGGCGGCCCTTCCCGGCCTCGACATTGTCGAGCAGGTGCCGCACCCGGGAGGTTCCCGGAATGACGCATGTCACCGCCGGATGTCCCAGAATATACTTCAAAAAGAACTGTCCCCAGCTCTGGCAGTCGAAATCCGCCGCCCACCCCGGCAGTTCGCGCCCCCGGACCCGGCGGAACAGCCCGCCGCCCTCGTAAGGCCGGTTGACGATCACGGCGATGCCCCTGTCGGCGCACAGGGGCAGCAGCGTCTCTTCCGCCTGTCGAACGCCAATCGAGAAAGGCAGTTGCACGAAATCGATTTTCTCGGCCCTGATGACCGTTTCCAGCCTGCCGAATGCGCCCGGCGTATAGTGGGTAATGCCGCTGTAACGGACCCGCCCGCGCTCTTTCCATACATTGATCGTCGCCAGCTGGGTGCGCCAGTCGACCAGGTTATGAACCTGCATGAGGTCGATCACATCGGTTCGGAACAGGCGGAGCGACTCTTCCATCTGCCCGATCCCCTGACGGCGCCCCTCGATCCAGACCTTGGTGGCGAGGAACGCCCTGTCCCGCGATCCCGCGTCGCGCAGCAGATCGCCCACCACGCCCTCCGACCTGCCGTACATCGGCGACGAATCGATCATCGAACCGCCGGCCTCGAACAGAAGCCGCAAGACCTCCGCGAGCGGCGCGCGCTCCTCGGCGACATCGCCGACGTCGAAAGTCTGCCAGGTGCCGAGACCGACCACAGGCAGCGATTCTCCGCTTGACAGTATCGGACGCACGGTCATCCTGCTTCCCTCCCTCGCAAGCGCCGGCAGACCCGCCACGCCGGACAGGAACCCTGCCGCACACAGGCGCAGAAACCCGGCCCGGTCGAGAAGCATGGGTCAGCCGTCCTTTCGGTCATTGCGCTTCAGATAGATATAGCCGCCATCGACCAGAAGGTCGGTCGCGGTGGTGAAAGAGGCATCATCGGAGGCAAGGAACAGAACGGCCTTCGCCACCTCCTCCGGCTGCCCGACCCGGCCCAGCATGTGCAGATAGCCGCGCGCGGCGTGAAATTCTTCCGCCGTATCGAACCGCCGGCGCGTGCGCGGCGTTTCAATCACGCCCGGCGATATCGAGTTGACCCGGATATTGTCGGACGCGACCTCGGCCGCGAGGATCGTCGTCAGATGGATCAGCGCGGCCTTGGTCGTGCAGTAGGCCGACCGGTTGGGAACCCCGATCGTACCGAGCTGGGACGCCATGTTGACGATGGCGCCCCCGCCGCGCTTCCGCATCTGCGGAATGGCATGTTTCGCCATCAGGAAAGGGCCGGTCAGGTTGACCGCGAAGGCCCGGTTCCATTCCTCGAGCGGCAGTTGATCGACCGGCGCGTCGGGCGTTACCGCCGCCGCGACATTCACCAGAACCGAAAGGCTGCCGAACGCTTCGACGGCCCGGTTCACGGCCGCTTCCGCCTGCGCAGGATCGGATACGTCGAGCCTGTGCGCCAGCGCCTTTCCGCCCGCTGCTGCTATTTCCGACGCGACCGCCTCCGCGCCGTCGATATTTTCATCCGCAACCAGCACCGACGCCCCTTCGGCCGCCAGAAGACGGCAGGAAGCGCCGCCGATCGCGCCGCCGCCGCCCGTAACGATCGCAACGCCGCCATCCAGTTTTCCCGAACCTGTCATCCTTTCCCTCCCTGAGTTTGCGCTTCCAGTATGAAACGCGAACGCAAATGCGCATACCGAAATTGACAGGACGGGACGTTGATGCGCACTCTCGGCTTCGTAATCCGCCGCCATTTCGCCCGGCCTTCCGGTGACTCCTCGCATGAACTCCGACCCCTCTGCCCCGACAGGACCGCTCGCCTGGTGGAACGGCCTTTCCGGCAATGTCAGAGGGGCCTGTTTCGTTGTGGTGGGCGCCTTCCTTCTGATCGTCATGGCATCGCTGGTGAAGCTGCTGGGCAAGACGCTGCCGGCCTTCGAGGTGCTGTTCGTCCGTTTTCTCGCCGGATTCATCGTGATCCTGCCGGTGGTCTGGAAGATGGGGTTCGGCACCCTGCGGACGCAGAAAATCCATCTTCACGCGGCGCGCGGTTTTGTCGGATTCATGGGCAATCTGTGTTTCTTTTTCGCCCTGATTCACATCTCGCTGGCCGACACCGTCACCATCCAGTTTTCGCGCCCGCTTATTACGATCGTGATAGCCGCGATGTTTCTGGGGGAAAGGATCGGCGTCGACCGAAGTCTCGCCACGCTGGTCGGGTTCGGCGGCATCCTGCTGATCACCAAGCCGTTCACCGCGGGGTTCGACCCATGGGCGCTGTCTGCGCTCGGCGGCACGGTTTTCGGTACGCTGGTGGTGCTGACCATCAAGCTGCTGAGCCGCACCGAGCAGACGGTGACGATCATGTTCTATTTCGCGCTGAGCACCACCCTGTTCTCCTTCGTGCCGGCGATGATCACCTGGCAGACGCCGACATGGACCGAGCTCGGGCTTCTCGTTCTCACCGGCGCGCTCGGCATTCTCGGACAGGGGCTCTTCACCCACGGAGTCGGGCTGGGAGAAACGAGCTTCGTCATGCCGTTTGACTACATGCGGATCGTCTATTCCTTCATTCTCGGCATTCTCTGGTTTTCCGAGGTGCCGGGCATCTGGAGCTATATAGGCGCGGCGGTTATCATCGGCTCCAGCCTGTACCTGCTGCGGGCCGATGCCAGGAAACGAAAACCTGAAGGGAGAGCCACATGACCACGATCATCACCGCTGCGGGACTCGTCGGCACGTCTTTTGCGCAGCAGGCCGTGCGGCGCGGCGAGAAGGTGGTCTTCATCGACCCGATCCCGCGTGAGGATTTCATCCGCTCCAAGCTGGGAAACGCCGATTTCGTCCAGATCCGCGACGATATCCGCAACGTTGCTGGCCTGATTCAGGCTATCGAAAAACACAAGGCCGATACGCTGGTCCACAGCGCCGCGCTGATCGGCAAATCAGTCGGCAACCCGATCCATAACGGTTATGCCATCAATGTCGGCGGCACGCTGAATGCGGCGGAAGCGGCACGCCTCACGGGCATCAAGCGCGTCGTCCACATCAGCACGTTCGGCGTCTATGACTGGCGGCGCATTACCGACAATCCTGTGCCGGAAACCGCCCCGCTGGGGCAGGGCACCGCCTACAGCAATTCTAAGGTGTCGCAGGAGATGATCTGGGAGGCCTACCAGGCCGATGCCGGGTTCGAGTTGCTGATGCTGCGGCTCGGCAACGTGTTCGGGGTCGGCCATTTCTGGGGCGGCTCGGGCGGCGGCCAGAAGGTGCAGGACCTGGTCATGGCCGGCATCACCGGCGAGCCAGCGCGCATTCCCGAGGAACAGACGATGGATTTCGTCTATCTCTACGCCAAGGATACCGGGCGCGCGATCGACCTGGCCGCGACCATCGACGCGCCGAAGGACATCCAGTTCAACGTCGCCTACCCGTTCGTCACCAGCTTCGACGAGCTGGTCGAGACGATCCGGAGCCACCTGCCCGACCTGAAGGTCGAAATCGTCAAGGGAACGCCGCCGGTCAACCGTGCCATCCCGCTCGATATCGCGCGGGCGGAGAACGCGCTGGGCTGGAAGCCGGAATTCTCGTTGTCTGACGCGTTCACGGACTATATCGCCGACGCCAGGGCGCAGTTGGGTTAGCTGAAACGGGGAGACACGCCATGCTCGACAGTATCGACGGAAAATTCAATGTCGGCGGCATCCTGCTGGACCGCCCGTTCAAGATCAGACGGCTCGGCCATTTCGGCATGAATGCGCTGAAGATGACGGAATGCCTGCATTTCTATCACTCACTGCTCGGCTTCCGGATCGTCGACATCCGCGACCCGTATCCGGAAGGCCGCGAAATCCCGGACGAGCTGAAACAGTACGGCGATCCGCGCGGATTCTTCTTCCGCTATTCGCACGATCACCACGCTTTCGTCCTCTACAATCACGGCTATCGCGGCGCGACCGACCGGCTCGGCCGCTGGCGCGAAAACGTCACGGTCAACCAGATCACATGGCAGTGCGGCACGCTGGCCGAAGTCGTCAACGGCCATCACTGGCTCGCCGAGCAGGGGTGCAACATGGTGCGCGCCGGGCGCGACATGCCGGGCTCGAACTGGCACACCTACCTGATGGACCCCGATCATTTCCAGAACGAGATCTATTACGGGATCGAGCAGATCGGCTGGGACGGTCATTCCAAGCCGTGGGACATGCATGACCGCGAATTCCGCGAGATCGCGGACCTGCCGCAGATTTCCGAATATCGCGAGGTAAGCGAGGCCATCGAACGCGGCTCCGATTTCACCACGGGCTACCGCGACATCGAGCCGATGGAGGAAAAATACGACGTCGACGGCATTTTGCTGGGCCGCCCCTTCAAGATCACCAAGATCGGCCCCGTCCGCCTGTTCTGCGAAGACATGGATGCCTCACTCAGCTTCTATCGCGACAAGCTCGGCTTCATCCCGACCGAGGAAATCGACCATCAGGGTCATCGCTGCGTGTTCCTGCGCAACAACACCGAGCACCATTCGCTGGCGCTATATCCGGTGGCGCTGCGCAGGGAGCTCGGCTGCCGCGAAGATACGTTGCTGTTCGCCTTCGCGGTCAGGCTCGGAAACTATCGCCAGCTTCGCGACGCCGTCGCCTTCTTCCGCGACGAGCATGGCTGCACGGTACGCGAAGACATTCCGCAACCGCTCTATCCGGGCATCGACTACTCCGCCTTCGTTCAGGATCCGGACGGCTCGCTGATCCAGCTCTACGCCACCATGGAGCAGGTCGGCTGGGACGGAAAGCCGCGCCCCGCCGAGGCGCGCCGCAAGGTCACGCCGGGCGTCTGGCCGGACACAATTGAGCTGACCAGCGACACCTATATGGGCGAACCGTTCCTCGGCCCTCTTGGTTGAGGATCGACTCCCCACCCATATCTGGGTGGATGCGCATCTGCGCCGCTGTATGGCGGAAGGCATCCCCGTGACCGTCGTCAACCGGGGAGAAAAGATGGGCGGGACGGTGATGCTGAAAATCTATCAGGCCGGCATCGGCTGCCGCCTGCTGTCGCAGATGCGCGATCTCGACGGCCTCCTGTCCTGGTATCCGGCGCACAAGGAAGAGGTAATCGACGAGGCGGCAGCGGACGAACAGATACGCCGCACGGTGTCGCGCGATCCGGATTTATGGGTAATCGAAATCGAGTCGCGCGACGGCAAGGTCCCGGTCGACGGGCTGGAGTAGGGTCAGGGATGCTTCCGGCATCGGCAGCCTTCCGGCCCGCCCGCATTATGAGGCGAGCCGCAAGAGCGTAAGCAGCCGAAACGCCCGCCTAGTCCTCTTCCAGAAGCATCCGGACGCGCTCCAGAAGGGAACGCCGCTGTGGCCGCTGTTTTCGCGCGCCGGACGAAGCGCGTCGCCCGCCTGCGGAACCGACGGGCTTCGGCCGCTCCGCCCGGGGGTTGTCGTAGCTGTAGAGGCTCTTGAACCCGCCGTCTTCAGATACGCGGTAATAGGCGATCTTGGCGATTGACGGATCGGCCATACAACGACGTTCTGCGTCCGAAGCGGCTTCCGCCCGCGTGTCCAAATCGGCGTACTCGACCCGGCCTTCCTTTATCTCCTGACCCGGCCCGCAAATATAGATTTCCGTAGCATCAGACATCTGACTCCCGTTTTCTAAACCGACGTTTTTCGAATCAGACGGCAATCCTGCCGGGAGCCGGTTGGCAAAAATTTAAGGCGCTTGGTTAACGGGACGACAGCGCGGGATTTTCTGTGGATAACCGAAAAATTCAGAACTGGGCGGCGTATTGCGCGGGATCGATGGTCGCGCCGATCACAAGCGGGCGGTCGCCGGGCCCGCCATCGGCGAGAATTTTCCCGAGCCCTTGCGCACTGTCCGTCGACGCCCCGGCGCAGCCCATCGATTCCGCCATCTTCACGATGTCGGTCGGTTCGATCAGCGTGCCCCAGCTCGGATACTGGCGCGCCATCTGCTTGAGCTCGATGCGGTTGAGACTGTTGTCGCAGAATACCACCACAGTGAAATCGAGCCCGAGCGAAGACGCGAGGCGCAGTTCGCCCTGCACCATCGCAAGACCGCCGTCGCCGGTGAAACAGACTACGGGGCGCGTCCGGTCGATCAGCCGCGCCGTCATCGCCGCCGGCAGCGAATAGCCCATCGAAGACAGCCCGTTGGTCATCAGCACGCCCTTTGGCGCATGGGTCTTCCAGCCCTGGCCGACCAGCAGCTTGTGCGATCCGACGTCGCTGGTGACGACGGTTTCCCGCGGCATCGCCTCGCGGACCACATCGATCACGTCGGTCGGGTTCATCTTGCCCGGCACGCGGCCGGCGTAATACGCCTCGAACAGCCCTTCGCGGTGACGCCTGATGTCCGCCTCTCTCCAGCGCGCTTCGCCGGCGATCCTGTCGGACAGGAAATCGAGCGCTTCGCCGATCGGCCCGACCAGCTCGACCGCAGCCGGATAGATCTGGTCGGTATTGGGCGTCATGTCGATATGGATGACCGGCGCGGCGGGCGACCAGGGCTTGATCAGCTCGACGGCGTCGAACCCGACCGCCAGGATCAGGTCGGCCGTGCCGAGGAAATCCCACATGTAATCGTTGCACGCCATGTCGAGCGTACCGGCGAAATTGGGATGGTCTTCGTCGACGATCCCCTTGGCCATCGGCGCGGCGACGACCGGGCAGCCGAGCGCTTCCGACAGGCGCGCCACGGACGCGCCTGCGCCGGCGCGAACCGCGGCGATGCCGGCCACGATGACGGGCTTGCGGGCGGCCGCTACCGTCTTGACCGGATCGGCGCCGGGATCCGACGAGAAAACGGAGAGCGCTTGACGCGCGGGGGCCAGTGGCGGCAGCTCGATCCTGTCGTCGCTCGCCTCCGCCCCGATCACGTCGGCCGGCGTCGAGATATGGACCGGACCGGGCCGTTCCGCGACCGCGGTGCGAAGCGCGCGACGCATCACCTGTCCCACCGTATCGGTGCGGATATCGGTGGTCCATTTGGTGATCGGCGCGAACATCAGATCGTGGTTCAGGACCTGGTGGGTATAGGTGCGGACGCGCCGGCCCTCGATCTGGCCGGAAATCGCCAGCATGGGAATCCGGTCGAGCAGCGCGCCGGCGACCGCGTTGGTGATATTGGATGAGCCCGGTCCCAGCGTCGTCATGCAGACGCCCGGCAGCCCGGTGATCTGGCCGTAGGCCTCCGCCATCAGGCCGGCGGTCCCTTCGCGCCGCGTCAGGACGAAATTCACGCCTTCGGTCCGGAGCGTCTCCATCAGCTCGACATTGGGGTCGCCCGGATAGCCGAACACGTGATTGATCCCGGCGGCGGCGAGATAGCGGGCGATGACGGCGGCTGAATTCATGACGAAACCTGAAAGTTGAAAACGCTGCTGGGCGCGGGTTGACGGAAAGGCGGCGATGTTAGTTGATGGCGCAACCGCCGTACAGCAATGCCACAGCGCAGATGGTCGAAATGTCAGACGCCCCCTACCCTCTCACGCGCGAGATCGCCGACTTCGCCGCCGGGCTTACGCTCTCAGACATACCGGAGGCCGTAATGGCGCGCGGCCGCATCCACATGCTGGATACGCTGGGGCTGGCGCTGGCTGGCGGCGGCTCGCCGGTGTGCGACATACTTGGGGATTACGCCAACCGGAATGGCGGTACGGGAGACGCTGCGCGCTACACGACCGCCAGGCGATACGCGCCGGCGATGGCCGCGCTGATCAACGGCACGGCGATGCATGCCGACAATTTCGACGATACCGCGCCGCAGCCGACACCCGACCGCAATGGCGGGATTCACGCAAGCGCGGGCGTTCTCGCCGCAGCGATGGCGATGGCGGAACAGACCGGCGCGGACGGCGCGGCGGTGACCGTGGCGTTCCACGCCGGGTGCGAGGTTGCCTGCAAGCTCAACCATGCCCTCGACCAGCGTCACTATCAGGGTGGATTCCATGTGACCTCGACACTTGGCGTGTTCGGCGCGGCCGTCGCGGCGGGAAAAATAATCGGGCTCGATGCCGCGCAGATGGCGAACGCGCTGACCTTCGCCGCCAGCCGCTCCGCCGGCGTGCGCTCGACCTTCGGAACCATGGTGGAGCAGATGCATACCGGGCTCGCCGCGGAAGGCGGTGTGATCGCGGCGGAACTCGCCGCGGCGGGCCTTGTCGGCAACGACGACATTTTCGAGGCGCCGTCGGGCTATATCGCCGCCGCCGCGGGCGGCTGGATCGAGAACGCCATTGCCGGCCGGCTGGGCAAGCCCTGGGCGATCCTCGACCCGGGAACATCGATCAAGCCATGGCCCAACGGCTCTCTGGTCCACCCGGCGATGACGCTGTTCGCATCCCTGAGAAGCGAACACGGACTTGCCGCCGAAGACATTGAGAAGGTTACCGTCCGAACCAACCGGAGGATCGCCGGTACGCTGCGTCCGGGCCTGCCGGAAGATTCGATGCAGGCGCGCTTTTCCATTCCCTTTGCCCTCGCCGTGCTCGCCGTCGAGGGCCGTGCCGGGATCGATGCTTTCACCGACGAGACGGTCGCGCGCCCCGACATCCGCGCCGTGATGGAACGCATTGATCATGTCGCCTACGAAACGGTCGAGGACGGCTACACCAACGTCACCACCTTCGTCGAAATCGATTGCGGGAACGGTGCGCGGCACGAAGGGCGCGCCGACTTCGCGCTCGGCAGCGCTCAGTCTCCCATGTCCTATGACGACGTAGCGGACAAGGTTCGTGGCTGCGCTGCGGCAGCGAACTGGCCCGAGGAAAAAACAGAGTCCCTGATCGAGACGGTCACGCGAATCGAAACAGTCAGCGACATAAGGGGAATCGGCGCGCTTTTAACGGGCTAGTCGTCTTTCAGGATTCTCGAGCTGGCAAAAATTTTTCACACGTCTCTTGCACAATCGTTTGCGGGCCACTAATACTCAAAACCGGCCTTGGGGGAGGCCAACGGGTATTTGGAACCTTTCGATGTTTTACCGCAAAACCAGAACGGTACTGACCGGCCTGCTTCTTGCCGCCGGTCTGCTGGTCGGGCCCAGAGTTGAAGCCGGACCGGTCATCGCCGCCTTCGACTTCGAAAACGTGGCGGAAGGTTCCCTGACGGCTGCAGCGTCGGCATCGGGCGCGAGTGTGAGCGGCGCCGTTTTCGGCGGCACGAGAGGGGATTCTCGTGTTCTGGGAACGGTCGCTGGCTTCGCGGATAATACCTACACCAGCGCGTTTGGGTTCGGGTTCGGGGAATTCAATTATTTCAGCTTCTCGACCTCTTCATCCCTAGATCTCGGGACGCTGAGCTTCGAAGGTGGACAAAACGACATCCCCAACCTGCCGCGAAACGCGGAAATCCGGATCAGCCCGGCCGGCGCGCCGATGCCAGTCACGGGTTTCGATGCGGTAACCGCAAGCTGGACGCTGGCGGCACCGATCATCATGCCCTTCGGTTTCGCGAATGACGGGGTACAGAATTTTTCGGTCGACCTGACCGGCATCACGCTGGGTCCCGGCACCTATCACTTCGCCTTCGGGGCACCGGCTGGCGGCGTTGCACTCGGCTCGACACAGCTGTTCATGGACGACGTCATCCTGACCGAAGCGGACACCGCAGTCCCCGAACCGGGCGCGCTGGCGCTGTTCGGCATCGGTCTCGTCGGTCTCTCCTTCGCCCGGCGCAGGCGCGCGGCGTAATTAGCCAAATTCGGATTCGAATTGAACGGCGTTCCCGCTCGGGCCGCCGTTTTTCGTTTAGGAATACGTCTATCCTTCCGGCCTTAACCCCCTCCCCCACCCTCCCCCAGAATTGGGGGAGGGAGTCTGTTCGGTGCCCTCGCACCGATGCAATCCCCTCCCTCCACGAGTAGGGGGAAGTCGGGAGGGGGGAAATGAACCGATGACGGCGCTAAAACCGGGTAGGTCTGGCGCGCCCTCACGCTTCTGATAGAATTTCTCCATACGCACAGTGACAAGGGAGAAAATAATGGCCGATCCGAAAGTCTTCATTTTCGCCGAGCCCGACGGCGCGGCGGAATGCAACGAGAAGATGGGAAGCTACAACCTCTCGATCACTAAGGGCGATGCCGACTGGCACACGCCGATGGGCAATAACGAGGAGGAGATGATCGGCATGGCCAACGGCGCCGAGGCGTTGCTCGGCACCTCGATCCGCTCCAGCCCGATCACCCGCAAGATCATGGAGGCGAGCCCCAACCTCCGCATCGTCGCCAAATGCACGGTCGGCACCGACGACGTCGATGTCGAGGCCGCCACCGAGCTCGGCATTCTGGTTACCCATGCGCCGACCGAATCGAACTGCTACGGCGTCGCCGAAGGCGCGGTCGCGATGATCCTGACCGCCGTCAAGAAGCTCAGCCAGCGCGACGCGCAGGTGAAGGACGGCAGATGGCGCGACCCCGGGCTGATGGGGGGCTATCTCGGCCGGCGCACCACCGACGATTATCCCGGCATGACGCTCGGCATCATCGGGCTGGGCCGCATCGGCGCGCGCGTCGCGCAGCTGTTCGCGCCGTGGCGCATGCGCATCATCGCCTGCGACCCCTATATCGACGACGAGCGGTTCATCCGGAAGGGCTGCGAAAAGGTCGATCTCGACACGCTGCTGGCGGAATCCGACATCGTTACGATGCACTGCACCAACACGAAGGAAACCTCCAACCTGATGAATGCGGAACGGTTCGCGAAGATGAAGCCGACCGCGATCTTCGTGAACACGTCGCGCGGCGCCAATGTCGACGAACAGGCGCTGGCCGACGCGCTGAAAAACGACACCATCGCCTATGCCATGATCGACGCGTTCAAGGACGAGCCTCTGCTGGCGGATTCTCCGCTCCGCGACGTGCCCGACAAGATCATGATGTCGCCGCACATGGTCTCAAGTAACCAGGCCAGCGGGCTCGGCCCGGGCTACAAATGGGCGACCGACGCGGTCATCCAGGCGCTCGGCGGACAGGTGCCGAACAACGTGTTCAACCCGGAGGTCATCGAACGCTGGAAGGAACGGTTCGAGGGCCGCTCGGTGCTGACCGTCAACACCCCGCCCCCGGATCACCCGGGATACGGGCCGCCTGACCCGTAAAGTTCGTCGGTTTCAAGACCTGATTCCAATCTGAACCCTCAAGCGGGATACCATGGATATTCAGTTTTTGTCGTGGGCGATCCTGCTGGGTGGCTTATCCGCCGCATCCCTGCCGCTGGGTTCTGTACTGGGGCTTGTATGGCAGCCCAATAACCGGATCGTCGGAAGCATGACCGCTTTCGGGAGCGGGGCGCTGATCGCCGCCCTGGCGATCGAACTGGTCGCGCCGACGACGATGCATATCGTTCACGCCGAAAGCGCGGTTGCCAAAACCGAAGCCTCTCACCATCTCGTAAAACTGCTGCTGGGCGCCGTCGGCGGCGGCATCCTGTTTGTCATGCTGGATGCCATCGTAAATTCCCAGGGCGGGTTTTTGCGAAAAACCTCCGCGACAATCGAATATTTCACCAGGCGCAAGTCTGCCCGGCGACGCCAGATCCTGGAGCACCTGTCAGGCAGCGAACTCATCAGGCACCTCCCGCTTTCCATCGTTGAAGAAATGGTGAGCCGGGTAAACGAAAAGGAATTCAGAAAGGGGGACCGCCTGTTCGAGGAAGGGTCCGAGGGCGACGAAATATTCTTTATAGAAACCGGAACTGTCTCTGTATCCCGCGGGGCGGAGACCATCGCCAACCTAGTTTCCGGCGATGTTCTGGGAGAGATCGCCCTTGTCACGGGCGCGCCGAGGACAGCGACGGCAGTCGCAAAGGAAGACACCACCGTACTGACCTTTCCCAAGGAAGATTTCGATCAATGGCGGGCGCAATCGACCGAATTCGATGACGCCGCGGTCCGGTTGTCAGCCAGCCGGCTGCAGGAACTGGTCGACAGGGACGATATCGATATCAAAGGAGAACAGTGGGTAGACGACGCTATGGCTGCTGTGTCGGAAACGACGGTCATGCCCACGGACAAGCAGCTTCAGGATGCCAGCGAGGAGCACGGCGGAGCGCCCGTCGCGATCTGGCTGGGGATTCTGCTGGATGGCATACCGGAGAGTTTTGTCATCGGATCGGCGCTCGTAACGGCCATTTCGGTCGCCATTTCCCAGGTCGGTGCCGACTCCGTCACGCTTGGCTCAATCATTCCCTACACGCTGATCGCCGGGTTGTTCCTTGCGAACTTTCCTGAGGCGATGAGCAGCTCCATCGGCATGAAGAAACAGGGCTGGTCCAACCTGCGCGTATTTCTGATGTGGTTCAGCCTGACGGTCATGACCTCCATCGGAGCCGGCTTTGGCTACTGGCTCGGCGGCAGTGTCGATCACAGCCTTGTTGTCTTCATCGAAGGGCTCGCGGCCGGCGCCATGCTGACGATGATTGCCGCCGCCATGATCCCGGAAGCCGTTCATCTCGGTGGAAGCCACATTACCGGCCTGTCGACCCTGGCCGGTTTTCTGGCGGCCATCGCCTTCAAGCTCTTCGAATAGACTTTCGCTGGCGGGCCGACGGGGTGCCGGTCGTTGCGAAATCTATTTCTTCTTCGCCAGCCGGATCAGGAAGAACACCAGCCAGATCGGCAGCACCACGACCGCGCCCAGCAGTATGTACTGCACCGCCCAGCGCAGGAACCGGAGAATGACCTCGTAGATCTCGACCACCGTGCCGCCGAGATTTTCGACCAGCGAGCGCGGGCTGATGTCGAAAAAGGCCAGCGCCATCCCCACCAGAAGCGAAATGATGGCGAGCTTGACGATGGTCGAAACGATGTTTCTGTCCATCCGGTCGGTCTCCGGTTTTCAGGGCAGGCTAAAGGCTGGCCGATTCAGGAGCCGCCGTTCTGGATACCGGCGATTTTCTGGTCGGTGTTGTACTGGCTGAGCGCGTAGACCGCCCAGATCGCGGCCGGAATCCAGCCGATCAGCGTGAGCTGCAGAATTATGCAGATGATGCCCTGAACCGGCTTGCCGATAAAAAAGAACGACAGCCATGGCAGGAGAAGGGCGATAAGCAGACGCATGACAATTTTCCTCTTGCGATGCCGAATCCGAAGGGCGGCGGCCTAAGTGCCGGGAATTTATAGGCGAAACAGCCGACTCTGTCATCCGGTCGGTCAAGGTCCCGATACAGGGCCAAATCTCTTGCGGCAAACGCGAGGGCGCGCTAGCTACAGGCATGGCCAAGAATACGAAAGCGCTGGTGCTGTTTTCCGGCGGGCAGGACAGCGCAACCTGCCTCGCCTGGGCGCTCGACCGGTACGACGCGGTCGAAACCGTGGGGTTCGATTACGGCCAGCGGCATGCGGTCGAACTCGAGTGCCGGCCGCGCCTGATCGCCGCGTTGAAGGACGCATTCCCCGCCTGGTCGGAGAGGCTTGGCGAGGACCATCTACTCGACCTGAAAGTGCTCGGCGACATCAGCGACACGGCGCTTACCGGCGAACAGGAGATCGCCTTCGCGGAGGGCGGGCTGCCCAATACCTACGTGCCGGGGCGGAACCTGCTGTTCCTGACTCTGGCCGCCGCGCTCGGCGCGCGACGTGGCATCGGCGATCTGATCGCGGGCGTGGGCGAAGTCGATTATTCGGGCTATCCGGACTGCCGGTCAGGGGCCATCCGGTCCATGGAGGCCACGCTCAATGCGGGGATGGAGGGCGACTTTTCAATCCGCACGCCGCTGATGCACCTCGACAAGACGGCGATCTGGCGGCTGGCCGAAGACCTCGGCGGCGAGGCGCTGGTCGACATCATCGTGCGCGAAAGCCATAGCTGCTATCGCGGCGTGCGCGGCGCCCTGCACGAATGGGGCTACGGGTGCGGCGACTGCCCGGCCTGCGCGCTGCGCGAGGCGGGTTACGCCGGTTACGTCGAAAGCATGGAAAAAATCGATGGGCGATAGGAGGCTGCGCCGCGAAGGCTGGCTGTTTCTGGCCGGATTCGCGCTTTGCATTCCGGCCGCCAACTGGCTGATCGGCCACGCGGGAACCAGCTGCGTTCCCAACGGCCCCTGTCTTATTCCGGTGGCGCCAGGGCTGATGGCCCCAAGCGGCGTTCTGATGATCGGGCTCGCCCTCGTCCTGCGCGATCTGGTGCAAAGGCGGCTGGGCGCGAAGTTCGTGCTCGGCGCCATCGTCGCCGGCGCGGGCCTGTCGGCGGCGCTGGCCCCGCCGGCGCTCGTGGTCGCCTCCGGCACGGCGTTCCTGCTGTCGGAACTCGCCGATTTCGCCGTCTACACGCCGTTGCAGCGCCGCCGGCTGGTGCTGGCGGTTTTCCTCAGCGGGCTGGTCGGGCTCGTGATCGACAGCGCGGCTTTCCTCTATCTCGCGTTCGGCAACCTCGATTTTCTCGCCGGCCAGATCGTCGGCAAGGCCTGGATGGTCGTCCTCAGCCTGCCGTTGATCGCCATGCTGCGCGCGCGGGACGAACGGCTGGGCATAGAGCCGGTCTGATAAATTGCGGTGCCGGCCCGCTCCAGGCCTCAAACGCTCTTCAGATGCGCATCTCGGCGCTGGAACAGCGCGTCGTCGGCATAGCCCATCGTCTCGGGCTGGCCGCGTCCCAGCATGACCTGAAACCAGACCGGCTGCAGGCTGGTATTGTCATAGCCGTGGATCACCCCGGGCGGACACGAGATGCATTCCCACTTGCCGAGCCTGGTCGTCAGACGCCTGCCGTCTTCATCCTCGACGAACACGTCGAGCAGCCCGTCGAGAACGAAGAACGTCTCCTCGACCTCGTGCGTGTGCGGCGCATTCCCCTGCCCCGGCTCGACATACATGATCGACAGCGTATGGGCCCTGGCCGGGATCGCGTTGGGATCGCCGTGCTTTCCCGATCCGCCCGCGCCGATGAAGCGGTGCTGGGCGCGCTTGTAACCCTCGATTTTCGCGTCCTCGAACGCTTCCCAGTCGGGTACGCGATCGCTGAAACGGGCAACGTAGCGATCCATGATTTCCTCGAGGCTGGCGTTTTCCAGTTCGGGCGGCCTTGGGTGACGGGCGACGCTCATGATCGGCTCTCTCCATGCAGTTCGGGATGGTTGAACCGAACCACGCGGCCGGCCCGCCGTCAACGGGAGAAGCGTCAGGACCGCACGTCGACCGCCACGCCGTTCTCGAAGATGACCTGCGACGAGAATATCTCATCCGCCGTCGGGAAAAGATCGTCGTCGGCATCGCTGCAATGGTGCGGCCAGCCGCACCCGAAGAACCATTGCTGCTGGGCGCCGCCGCGGAATTTCTTGACGACGGCCGGGCGCCCCCAGGCGGCGATCACCTGTTCCATCGTCATGCCGGTGCGGGCCCGGAACCTTGTGATATCCGCTGCAATTCCGGCGGGAAGTTCTGGATGCGCCGCGACATAGCTTCTGGTCCGGTCGACGGCGATCTCGTAATCGGTACGCAGGTCGCCGGTACAGCCGGCAAGCGCCAGAAATGCCGCAGCCATGATGGCGCGGGCAGTCCCGGTTTTCAGGGGAGATTTGCAGGAATCCATTCGTTGCGTTCCCGAATCATGCCGCGTCCTGTTCGGCGTCTGGCGGCGATTCAGGAACAGTCCCTGGGCGCGATTATTCCCTTCCGGAAAAGGGGTCTTAACGGGGAATATCAGGCCGCCTCGGAAACCGGTTCGCCTTCGATCGTGCAACGCCTCAGCATCCGGTTTTCGTTTTCGGGGAACCAGGTCCGGGCATGGATGGAACCCAGATTGTCCCACATCACAAAATCGCCCAGCCGCCATTCATGCTCGTATACGAAGTCGCGCTTTTCATTGTGCTCGTACAGGAAATCGAGCATTTCCTCGCTTTCCTCGTGGCTGACGCCCTCGATCCGCTGGGTCATCAGCCGATCGACGAACAGCGCCTTGCGGCCGCTGCCGGGATGGGTGATGCAGACCGGATGGAACCAGTGGGGCGACGCGGCGATGGTTTCGTCCGACAGCGCGACGCGCTTGCGGCGCTCGTACTGGTGAATATGCAGCGCCTTCTTGCCGCGCAGCCGTTCCTTCCAGTCCTCGGGCAGCGCGTCGTAGGAGGCAATTGTGTTCGAAAACAGGGTGTTGCCGCCTTCCGACGGCAGCTCGACCCCGTATAGGAAGGTGTATTTGTACGGCCGTTCCGAATAGCCGGAATCGATGTGGTACCACATGTCGCCATCGCCGAACGAACCGACCGGCTCGCCGTTGATCTTCATGTTGCTGACCAGCATGACGCGCTGGTCTGTCTGAAGAACGCCCTGGGTACGGGAAGCCAGCGCCTCGGGCGGCTGCTTGCGCTCGCCGAGCGGTCCGAACCGGCCGGCGAAGCGAAGCTGGTCTTCTTCCGTAAGATCCTGATCGCGGAATACGAGGACGACATTCTCGTTCCAGACCTCGCGCAGATCGTGGACGGTCTGCTCCGGCAGCGGCTGCCGCAGGTCCAGCCCCAGAATCTCCGCGCCGCAGGCGGGAGACAGTTTGCGAACTTCGAAGCCCAGTGGCATGTCCATGACGGGAGCCTCCTAATCCGATTATGACCGTAAACCGTTTGTTACAGGGAGTTTATCAGTGAAGACGTGCCGGAACCAGCTTTCAGGCGATTTCAGAAATAGCCGCCGTCGCGTACCCCGGTCCAGAGCAGACGGATCCCGAGAACCGTCAGGATGACCTTGAAAACGATCCAGAAACCGCTCTCCGGCAAACGGTCGAGGACTTTCTTGCCGCAAAAGTTCCCGCACGCCGCCATGGCGATCATTGCGACCATCAGGGCGGTGTAATCGGCTATTGCCACGCCCAGGGCGAAGAACGCCACCAGCTTGGTCGTGTGGACGAGCGTCATCATCGAGGTAAACGTGGCCACGTGATTGCGCCGGTCGGGCGCCGAACTCGCGACGATCGGCGACAGCATCGTTCCGGTGGCGCTGACGAACATGCCGACGAAGGTGGTGACGAACCCGGCGGCGGAGAAGCGGTAACGGTCGGCGCCGACGCTGGCGAATTTCGGCATCCATGTAAACAGGATGATAAAGCCGCCGATGACGATCTGGAGCCAGGCGTTCGACAGAACGACGTACACCTGGGCCCCGACTGCTGCGCCGATCACGGCGCCGACGAAGAAAGGCAGCAGCGTCCCCCGCATCACCCATTTCCACATCAGGATGACCCGGCTGATACTGCCGCCGAGCTGGACCACCGTATGAACCGGAATCAGAACGACCGGCGGGAAAACGAGCGCCATGATGCCCAGCAGCAGCAATCCGCCGAGCGTACCGGTCACCGCACCGACGAACGCCGTGAAAAACGCCGCGACCGACAGGCCGGAGAACACGTAGAGATCGACGCCGGGAACGCCAAGAAAGGAGGGATCGGAGATCATGAGACTTCGGTCAGGGTTTATACCCGCGCCATCTTCGCGTCCACCATGCGCGCGCCGTGGACGGCGGCGACCGAGGCGACTAATTTGGCCGTATGGCTGATACGAACAATTCCGACGATATCGATTTCGAAGCCACTGTTCTGATCGTGGGCGCAGGCCCCGTCGGGCTCGCCATGGCGGGCGATCTGGGCTGGCGCGGCATTTCCTGCGTCGTCATCGAACAGACCGACGGCACCATCATCCAGCCGCGGCAGGATCTGGTGGGTATCCGCACGATGGAGTTCTGCCGCCGCTGGGGGATCGTCGGCGATGTCGAGGCTTCGCCCTACCCGCGCGACTATCCGCAGGACAACATCTATGTCGCCGGCAGCCTGGTGAACGGGTGGGAAATCGGGCGCTACGAAAACCCGCCGATGGACGGGGAAATCCCGCCGCCGCAAAGCCCGCAGCATCGCGAGCGCTGCCCGCAGAACATGTTCGACCCGGTCCTGAAGAAATTCGCCGAAAGCCAGAAGGACGCGTCGCTGCTGTATCGCCACCGGTTTCGCACGGTCGACCAGCACGCCGACCACGTCATCGTGGAGATCGAGGACATCGAGGGCGGACGGGTCCTGCGCGCCCGCGCGAAATACCTGGTCGGGTGCGACGGCGGCGGCAGCGCGGTGCGCGCCGCGCTGGGCATCGAAATGGACGGCAACCCGGCGCTGACCTACACCACAAACGTCATCTTCCGGCGGAGCGGGTTCGAGGCGCTGCACGACAAGGAGCCCGGCTACCGTTTTATCTTCATCAAGCCGGAAGGCACCTGGGCCACGCTGGTGGCGATCAACGGGCGCGACCAGTGGCGCTTTTCCATCGTGCGCGCCAGCGACCGGCCGGGCGAACTGACCGAAGAAGAGATTCACGGCCATATTCGCGAAGCGATCGGCGTCGATTTCGACTACGAGATCGTCTCCGTCATGCCCTGGACGCGACGCCAGCTCGTCGCGAAAAGACTGCGCGAAGGCCGCGTGTTTCTGGCAGGCGACGCCGCCCATATGATGTCGCCGACCGGCGGGTTCGGCATGAATACCGGCGTCGGCGACGCCGTCGATCTGTCGTGGAAGATCGAAGCGACGCTCCGCGGCTGGGGCGGCGACAATCTGCTGGACAGTTACGATGCCGAGCGACGGCCGGTGGCGGTCCGCAACGTGACCGAGGCAAGCGGCAATCTCGGCCGCATGCTGTCGGCGGACGATACGCCGGAACTGCTCGACGACACGCCGGAAGGCGCCGCGGTCCGCGGGCGCGTCGGTGACCATATCGCCGAGGCGATGAAACGCGAATGGGAATCGCTCGGTATTCATCTCGGCTACCGCTACGCTGGTTCGCCGATCTGCGTCGCCGACGGCACGCAGGAGCCGCCGGACGAGGCAAGCGATTTTGTTCAGACCACCTGGCCCGGCGCGCGCGCGCCGCATGTCTGGCTGGAGGACGGACGCTCGACCCTCGATCTGTTCGGACGGGGATTCGTGCTCGTCTGTTTCGACGAGACGGCGCCGGGTCCGGACAGCCTTGTCGCAGCGGCGAAGGCCATCGGCATGCCGCTGGAAGTCATCCGGCTGGACGACGCAAACGCCGCCGCGGCCTATGAGCGAAAGTTCGTGCTGGTACGCCCCGACGGGCATGTCGGCTGGCGCGGCGATGCGCTGCCGGCCGATTGCGCCGCCATCGTCGATACCGTGCGGGGCGCGTAATGGATGGAGGAGACGGAAGGATGAACGAGACAGCGGAACTCGCAGCCACCGCCGATCTGGACACGCTCTACGGCAGGCTGGACACGCGCAGCATCACGGCGGGCTGGAACAAGAAGACCCCGTCGCTCTATCCCGAGCCGAAGAAGAATTACGTGCCCTATCAGTGGCGCTGGCGCGACGGCAAGGCGGCGCTCGACGCCGCCGGACGGCTGATCGATACCGAGCTCGCCGAACGCCGCAACCTGATCCTGCGCAACCCGTCCGATCCGGGCGAATACGCCACCGTGCCCACCCTGATCGCCGCCTACCAGATGATCCTGCCGGGAGAGAAGGCGCGGTCGCACCGCCACACGCCGAACGCGCTGCGCTTCGTCCTCGAAGGCGAAGGGTCCTACACCATCGTCGACGGCGAGCGGCTCGACATGCACCCCAACGACGTGCTTCTGACGCCCAACTGGGCGTGGCACGGCCATTCGAGCGAGGCCGACGGCGCGTGCTACTGGATGGACTGTCTCGACGTGCCGATCGTGCAGTTCATGGAGCCGATGTTCTACGAACAGCATCCGGAAGTGTACGAGCCGATCCGCGAAACGCCGCTGCAGTCGGAATTCATCTTCAAGTGGGACGACGTGCAGCGGCGGCTCGACGCCACCGCCCCGGACCCGGAAGGCCGCTTTGGGCGGCGGATCGAGCTCGGCAGCCCGGCCATGGTCACCACGGGCCTTCACATGAACCGGATCGAGGGCGGGACGACGACGCGGCGGACCCGCACCACGGCGAACCAGATCGTCTGCATCGCCGAGGGAACCGGAACAACGACAATCGACGGCGAAACATTCGAGTGGGAGCGCGGCGACATGCTGTCGATCCCGAGCTGGCGTCCGTTCGAACACAGCGCATCATCCGACGCCACCCTGTTCGAGATGAGCGACGAACCGCTGGTCCGCGCGCTGGGCTGGCTCAGAACAGGAGACTGACCCGATGGCTTTGACATTCGCCTGCTTCGGCTACGACCGCACCGAAGCGCTGCGCACCGGCGCGGTTCAGGTTGAGGGTTTCGACGTCGAATATCTCGATCTCTATCCGCGCGAAATTTTCGACCGGATGGGCGCCACCGCGGAATTCGACGCCTGCGAGTTTTCCTTCACCGAATACGCCATGCATTACGCGCGCGGAAACTCGCCCTTCGTCGCCATTCCGGTGTTCCCCAGCCGCGCCTTCCGCCATTCCTTCATTTTCAAGAACCGGAATGCCGGCATCGAGACGCCGAAGGATCTGGAAGGAAAGCGGGTCGGCGCGCCGATCTACACCATGACGGCGGCGCTGTGGCAGCGCGGCATGCTTTATGACGAGTACGGCGTCGACTGGACCAAAATTCACTGGGTGCAGGGGCAGATCGATGCCGCCGGCGCGCACGGACAGCCGGCCATCCCCGAGCTGCTGACGCCGGTGGATATCGAGAACGCGCCGCTCGACAAATCGCTCGGCGACATGCTGGTCGACGGCACGCTCGACGCCACCATCGGCACCCGCAACCCGGACACCAAGGACCATCCGGACGTGGTGCGGCTGTTCCCCGATCACCGGGCGGCCGAGCGCGACTATTTCGAGCGCACCGGCATCTTCCCGATCATGCATCTGGTCGCCATCCGCCGCGACGTGCACGAGGCCAATCCGGGGTTCGCGCAGGCGCTCTACACGGCCCTGTGCCAGGCCAAGGCGGCCATGCAGACGAAAATGCGCTATCTCGGCGCCAACGTCTCGATGGTGCCGTTCTTCGCCGCCGACATGGAGGAGATCGACACCATCTTCGGCGGCGACGCCTACCCGTACGGCATCGAGCCCAACCGCAAGACGATGGAAACCATGCTCCGCTACATGGCCGAACAGGACTACATCCCCGAGGCGATTCCGGTGGATGAGCTGTTTGTCGACGTAAAGGACTGAGACCGATGGAGGCGAAAAACCTCCTCATCATCATGTCGGACGAGCAGAACCGGGACATGCTCGGCGCGTACGGGCATGGCATCGTCAAAACGCCCAATATCGATGCGCTGGCGGCGCGCGGCACGCGCTTTACCGCCGCCTACACCAACTGCCCGATCTGCGTGCCGTCGCGGGCGGCGTTCCAGACCGGGCGCTTCCCGCACGAGACGCGCTACTGGGACAACGCCATCGCCTATGACGGTCGGGTGCGCGGGTTCGGCCACCGGCTGCAGGACGAAGGCATCCGGGTCGAATCGATCGGCAAGCTGCATTACCGGGCCGAGACCGACCCGCTCGGCTACGACGAGAAACATATCGGCATGTATATCAAGGACGGGATCGGCTCGATCACCGGCTCGGTGCGCGACCCGCTGCCGCCGCTCGATCCCGACGCCAATACCAAGCCGGGATTCGCATCGAAGGCCGGGCCGGGCCTTTCCACCTATAACAAATACGACGCGAAGGTCGCCGACCTGACCTGCGACCGGCTGGCGCGCATTGCCACGGACCCCGGCGACAAGCCGTTTGTGCTGTTCGCCAGCTTCCTCGCACCGCACTACCCGCTGACCGTGCCGGAAGAGTTCTTTTCGATGTACGACCCCGCTGACATGCCGGACGTGAAGCTCGACCCGGCATCGGGCTACGTCCAGCACCCGTGGGTGAAGGTGCTGTCGGACCGGCAGTCGCATGCGAACGGGCTGACGCCCGAGATGTCGAAGCGCGCCGTTGCCGCCTATTTCGGGCTGTGTTCATACGTGGACCACCAGATCGGCCGGGTCCTGAACGCGCTCCAGGCCGCCGGTCTCGCCGACACGACACGGGTGATCTACACCGCGGATCACGGAGAGAACGCCGGCGCGCGGGGGCTGTGGGGCAAGTCGGTAATGTACGAGGAAAGCGCCGCCATCCCGATGATCGCCGCCGGACCGGATATCGCGCGCGGCGCAACATGCGATACGCCGGTGTCGCTGGTGGATATCTACCCGAGCGTGCTCGACGGGGTCGGGCTGGCGGCGAAGGACGACGAAGCAGACCTGCCCGGCCGGTCGGTGTTCGACATCGCGTCCGCCCCGGATGACCCAGAGCGCGCCGTGTTCAGCGAGTATCACGCCGCCTATTCGCCGTCGGGCGGCTTCATGGTGCGGAAGAACGGCTACAAGTACTGCGCCTATGCGGGCGGCTACGCGCCGGAACTGTTCGATCTCGCCGCCGACCCGGGCGAGACGACCGACATTGCCGCCGATCCGGCGCATGCCTCGACCGTTGCGGAATACGACGCGCTGCTGCGGACTTTCGTAGACCCGGAAAAGGCCGACCGGCAGGCCAAGGACGACCAGAACGCGCTTCTCGACCGGCATGGCGGGCGCGACAAGATCCTGACCGACAGGCCCGGCACGGCAGGCTACACTGGCGTCCCCGAGGAAATTGCCAGTACGCTCTGACCGAAATGATCGAATCCATCGACATCGAGAAATGCACCGGCTGCGGCAATTGCGACGCGGTGTGCCCGGCCGACGTGATCCATATGGAGCGCGTCGCGTCGGAACCGGTCGCGCCGGGCATCGCGGAGGATCGCTGGCTGCCGGTCATCAGGTTCAGGGAGCACTGCATCACCTGTTACAACTGCGAAATGTTCTGCCCGGAGCGCATCGTCGACGTGCATCCGAGCGTCAAGAACCGCCCGCTGGCCTGGTAGGCGGACCATGTTCGACAGTTTCGGCACCTTTATCGATACCGACATCCTGATTATCGGCGGCGGCGGAGGCGGGCTGCTGGCCGCGTTGTCGGCCAAGCGCAACGGGCCGCCCGGCACGCGCGTGTCGCTGCTCGATGCCGGCACGGTCGGCCATTGCGGCCATACGCCCTTTTCCAACGCCTGGACGGTGGTGGTTTCGCCCGACGACGATCTTTCCGCCGTCACCAACGAGATCATCGCCGGCAACGACTGGGTCGCCGACCAGCCGCTGATCCGCCGCATTCTGGAGACTTCGTGGGACCGGCTGCACGATCTCGAGAGCGTCGAGCTGGTATTTCCGCGGGAGGACGACGGCAGCTATGTCCGGCGGCCGACACGCGGGCTGGACCACACAAGGGTGATGCACCCGGTCGGCGGCGGGCTGGAATTCTCCAGGCGGCTCGCCCTCGGCCTCGCGCAGGAGGGCGTGCAGTTCCTCAACCGGCTGTTCGTCACCGGGCTCATGAAGGGCGACGGCGAGCGCGTTACCGGCGCGGTGGCGGTGCATGGGCGTACCGGCGAGGTGCATGTCATCCGCGCTCGGGCGACGATCATGGCGACCAACGCCATCACCTTTCGATCCGGCTTCGTGCGCGACATCACCGGCACCGGCACGCTGCTGGCGTACAGGGCCGGCGCCGCGCTGCGCAATGCGGAGTTCAGCTACACCCGCCCGTCGACGCCAAGGCACTATTTCGAGGGCATCACCTTCGCCATCCAGGACGGCGCGCGCTTTCTCAACGAGAAGGGCGAGCAGTTCATGGCGAAGTACGACCCCGTCCGCAAGGACGAGGCGGACGTGCCGGTGATCGCCCGCGCCATGGCGATGGAGCACCAGGCCGGCAACGCGCCGGTCTATCTCGACATGTCGCCGATCCCCGATCACCGGCGGGATTACTACATCCACGCCAATGTCGGCTGGATGGAGCATTTCTACACCAAGCTGAGCGACGAGGCGCGCACCGACATGTTCGGCAAGACGCCCTACTACCCGCTCAACCAGATGACCAAGATGGCGATCCGCACGGATGTGGATTGCCGTTCCGACGTGCCGGGGCTGCTCGCCGCCGGTCTCGCCCAGGCGGCCTGCGCCAACCATTTCGCGGGGTTCCATATAGGGGTCTGCATCGGCACCGGCTGGATCGCCGGAGAAAGCGCCGTGCGGGATCTGGAAAGCGTGTCGACGCCGGCGCTGGACAAGGCGGAAATCGCCGCCCTGGCAGCCGATGCGACCGCGCCGATGAAGGACGGCGCCAGCCCGCGCACCGACGCGCTGCTGACCGAGCTGCAAAAGCTGATGTTCGCCTATGACGTCTCGGTGTGGAAACGCGCCGACCGGCTGGAAGGCGCGCTGAAGCGACTATACGAGATCCGCGACGGGATGGGCGAGCTTGCCGCGCCGCACCCGCACGAGCTCGTCAGGGTGAAAGAAACGGAGGCGATGCTGCTGGCCGCCGAAATTATCCTCAAGACCTCCTTATTGCGCCCGGAATCGCGGCTGTCGCACTTCCGGGAGGATTTCGACGCGCGCGACGACGAAGACTGGCTCGCCTGGATCGACGTGACCGAGCGCAACGGCGCGCCAGCGCTCGAAAAGACGCCGATTCCGACGCCGATCCATCCGGTGGCGTAAGGGCGACCGTTCACTCGAATTCGACAGCGGCGAAATCCGCCGGTCCGGCGTCCTTTCAGCCGCGTTTTCAAACGATTGCGCCTAAACTGCATTTCTGGCAATATGGTTGCGGTTTTCGGCCGGCGTCGCGATCGGGACCTGCAAGAGTCACCGATTGCGACACCGGAAATCGGCGTAATTCAGCCATTTTGGCGGGCCGCATGACGTTTCCTGAACCGAAAATGCGGATTTACGGGTGTCAAGTGTCGGTGGTTTTTACAGTTTGTCAGAGCCGGCACAGAAGTGATTTGTCAAGCTACTGAAAAACAAAGATAAAAAGTTTGGCACGGGATTTGCATAGGGTTGGGCAACAAGTTCATGGATTGGGAATGAGACGATGAAATACAAGCTCTTAGGCGCCGTCGCCGCGATGACGATGATGATCGGGACCAGCGCGCACGCTGTTCTGATCGACGACTTCAGCGTCACGCGCGTGATCCCCGCCCCGGGTTCCGGAACCGACGCAACGGGCATCGGCGGCGAACGCGAAGCGAGCATCACGCAGAATACCGGCACCAGCAGCTCGCTCGATATCAACAGCAGTAAACCCGGCGAGCTTCTGTTCGCCAATGCGGGCGGTACCGCGACCGTTACCCTGACCTATGACGGCGTCGGTACGGGATTCTTCGCGCCGACGGATTTTACCGCCGGCGGGGATAATGCCTTCAACCTGCTTGTCACGAACAGCGATTTCGCGAACGACATTACGATCACCGTGACGTCGGGCGCGGGAGCGAACACGTCGAGCCTGATGCAGCAGAACCCGATTCTGGTTGCATCGCCGACGCCCTTCATTTTCGATTTCGCGAGCTTCGTCGGCACGGCGGACTTCACGGCGATCGACTCGGTCGTGGTGTCGATGACCAATATCAACGTCAACGCCGACATTTCGTTCAGCTTCTTCGAAACGACGTACACCAATCCGCCCGAGTTCGTCGTTCCGGAGCCGGGTTCCCTCGCCATTCTGGGCCTCGGCCTTATCGGTATTGCCGGGTACAGGTGTCGGGCAAAGAAGACAGCCTGATACGACCTTAACAAACCCAAACGTGAACCGATCGGCGGCCTTAATGGCCGCCGATTTTCGTTCTGGCCCGGCCCGCAACCCATCGCCTCAGCCAGGGAAACAGAACCCGAACCAGCGAAAAATTTCCCGACCATTTGATTTAATCATTTCACAACTGTCGTCTAAATTCGCGACAGATTTGGGCCATATGGGTCTCAAAGCTTTACAAAAACCGGAAGACCCTCATAAAATCCGGCGGAATCATGGGAGTTCCATGTTGGCACGGTTCTTGCGTATTAATTGCCGAAGCCCGGTGACGGGCAGATACCGTTGCAATGAAAGGCGCTAACCGGATTGATCTTCCCATATCCCGCAGACCCGGATGTGAGAGCAACCCGACCGCACCTCGTGAATGAAGGATAGAGGCTATGACTATCATTTCGGAAACGTCTCCCCGCCGGCCCCTTTTCGCTCGCGCGCTCGAGCCCCGCTTTATGCTGGACGGCGCAGCGGTGGCGACTGCGGCAGATGCGGCGGTGCAAGCCGATGCAACCTCGGGCGGAACGGACAATGACACAGGCGCGCAGGAACTGATCGAAAGCCTTGCACCGGCAGCGGTCGACAGCGACTCCGACCGATCTGACGAAATTACCTTTATCGACTCATCGGTCGCCAACTTCGAACAGCTTCTGGCAGGCGTACCGGAAGGTACTGAAGTCGTAATCCTGGATTCCTCGCGCGACGGCATACAGCAAATTACCGATGCGCTCGCCGGCCGCAGCGGGCTGAGCGCCATCCACATCGTCTCGCACGGCAATGACGGCACCGCCCAGCTCGGCAACACCACCCTGTCGTCCCAGACAATTTCGGGCTATGCCTCGCAGATAGCGGCCTGGGGCGAAGCGTTGACCGCCGATGCGGACGTGCTGTTCTACGGCTGTAATTTCGCTGCCACGTCAGACGGCCAGGCACTGACCGCCGAACTCGCTGACCTCACCGGTGCCGATATCGCGGCTTCGACCGACGTTACGGGCTCGGCAGCCGAAGGCGGCAACTGGATCCTCGAACATTCGACCGGTGAAATCGAAACCGCACTGGCTTTTTCGGACGACGTGCTTGCCGCCTACAACGATACATTGATCCTGATCGACAATTTTAGCGTCGTCCAGACCGTGAATGCTTCGCCCGGCGGCACGACCAGCAGCGTCCAGAACGCCGACATCATCGGCGGCGAACGGACGGTTACGGTTACCGGAGCAGATGCGGTCAACAGCAAGGTGGGCATCAACACGACCGCTCCCGGAAATTTCAAACTGGAAAATGCAGGCTCCCTGTCAACCACGACAGTCGTCTGGGACGGCATCGGAACCGGAACATTCACAGACACCGACCTGACGGAAAACAACACGCATATCGCTTTCCAGTTCCTCGTAACGAATTCCGATTTCGCGAACAATGTCACCATGTCCGTGACATCCAATGGCGTGACCGGCACCCAGACGCTGGCCAGCCCGTTGCTGGGTGGCCCGACCACCGCCTTCAATTTCGAATTCGCCAACTTCACCAATAACGGTGGCTTCGTCGCGTTGACCACACCCGGCATTTTCAACGCGATCGACTCGATCACGATCACGATCCAGACGATCAATGTTAACGCCGACATCGATTTCAACTTCCTCCAGACCACGCCTACCTTGACGCCGCAACCCGAATCTCCTGGTGGCGGCGGTGGCGGCGGCGGCGGCGGCGGCGGCGGCAACGAACAGATCAACGGTGGCAATACCGCACCGGCCGATATTCCGCCCGAAATTCCGACCATCGTCGCCGACCAGTTCCTCCGGCTCGAGGACAGCGCGCTCTATATCGGTCATTCGGTCAACGAACGCACCCAGTCGATCGAGAACCAGTACGGCTCGAACAGCGTGGCCATCGAAAAGAAGGTCGACCCCACCGAAGCGATCGCTTCGACCACCGGCGCGCAGTACGCGTCGGTCGCCAATGCCCTCAATGGCGGCGCCACGGGCGATTCGTCGGTCACGGCGCGCGAAGCGGCGAGCCGAGACAGCGGCAATTCTCCTCTGGCGCGGGCGCTGGGCGGACTCTTTCCTGCTGCGGGCGCGCAGCCGCCGGCCGAGGGTGAAGAGCCGCCGGCCGAGGGCGAACAACCCGCCGCGAACGGCGCGCAGCCGCCGGCCGAGGGTGAAGAGCCGCCGGCCGAGGGCGAACAACCCGCCGCGAACGGCGCGCAGCCGCCGGCCGAGGGCGAACAGCCGCCCGCAGAAGGCGAGCAGGCGCCGCAGAACAATGAGCAGCCCCCCGCCCCCGATGGCGGTGCCTTCCTCCTGCGCGAACTGCCGGGCATTCCCGGGCTGAGCGCACAGGTCGAAACGGCGGCCGCCGCCTTCGATACGAGGCGCGACGAACTGCTGGCCGCGCTGACGCCGCTCGCGTCGACGGAGCTGCTGCAGCAGGCTGCATAATCCGGATATAACTTGCTTTTCAACCTGTTAAGGTGATATTAACCAATTCAAATTAGGCCTTTAAACAAGGGGAAGCAGGCCAATCATGTCCAGGATTCAACTTTGCGCCGGTCTGGGGAAAAGACTGGCTCCGGCAAGTCTCTTGATCGCTTCCTTTGTCATGGCGGGCTGCACCGTCATGACGGAAGCGATCACCGACGAAGAGCGCGAAAAGCGCGTCGTCAACGATTTCAAGACCATGTTCGATCACATGGAGCCGGTTAAGGGCCCCATGGATTTCGCGGAAGTGGTCGCACGGGCCGTCCGGTACAATCTGGACAACCGGCTCAAGATCACCGAGCAGGCGCTGGCCGCAGGCGAGCTGCGCGTCGCGCGGTACGACATGCTTCCAAAGATCGTCGGCGAGGCGTCCTATAACGGTCGCGACAATTTTCGCGGATCGAGCAGCCGTTCGCTGATTACCGGCGAACAGTCGCTTGAGGCGTCGACCTCCGAAGATCGCGATCGCGAGATCGGCAAGCTTACCGCGGTCTGGAACCTTCTCGATTTCGGCGTCGCCTACGCGCGCGCGCAGCAGGCATCCGATCAGGTCCTGATCGCCCGCGAACGGACCCGACGCGTTCTCGACAACATCATGCTGGACGTCCGCAACGCATTCTGGCAGGCGGTCGCCGCCCAGCAGATTCTGGGCGAGATCGATGTACTGATCAATCGCGTCCGCAGCGCGGTCGACCGGTCGCGTCAGGTCGAACGGCGGCGTCTTCAGGATCCGCTGACCAGCCTTACCTATCAGCGGGAACTGCTGGAAACCCTGCGCAAGCTCGTCGAGGAACGGCGTACCCTGGCGATCGTCAAGGACAAGCTGGCCGCACTCATCAATCTGCGTCCCAGCCAGAAATACTCGCTGGTAATTCCGAAATTCGATGTTCGCAAACCGCCCAAGTTCGACGCCAAAATCGCCGAGCTCGAGCACAAGGCGCTGGTCGACCGGCCCGAACTTCGGGAAGAAGACTACCTGAACCGGATTCACCGGGCGGAAATCCGCAAGGCGTATTTCCGCATGTTCCCGAGGGTCGAGCTGGAAGCGAGCCTGCAGACCGACAGCAACAGCTTCCTGTTCAACAACGAATGGGCGGAATGGCATGCCAAGATCAGTTACAATCTTGTGCGTCTGTTCAGGGGTCCGGCGGAAGTCGACTGGGCACAGGCACAGGTCAACGTTTCGGACGCGCGCCGCCTGGCGCTCAGCATGGCCATTCTTGCGCAGGTCCGGATTTCGTACGAACAGTACCAGCTTGCCATCGACAAGCATCGCTTCGCATCCGATCTGGAATCGGTGGATTCCCGGATTCTCAAACTCAGCAAGGACCTTCGGGCGTCCAACCTGGCTGACGAGCTGGAACTGATCCGCCGCGCCTCCAACCAGATGCTGTCGCGGATCGAGCTCTACGCGGCCTATACGGAAATCCAGCAGGCATACGGCCGGATTCGCAACTCGGTCGGCCGCGACCCGCTTCCGATGGACGTCAAGGCGCCCAACATGGAGACGCTTGCCGCGGTGGTCCGCAAATCCGAACAGACGTTCCGTTCCGAACTCTTCGGGCTTGCGAAGGCCGAGCCTGTTTCGCAGCCCCGGCCGTCGATGCAACCGGCGGACGTCAAGCGCGACCAGCCGGCGAACGACACGATGATCGACCTGACGGCCGAGCCCGCGCCGGTGCAGAACACACCGGACGAGCCCACGCGCCCTGCGGACGAAGACCGGATGGCGCGTCTTCCCGCGGAAACCACCGAAGGGTCGAAAAAACCTCAGATCGCAAGTCTTCCGGAACTCAGGCTCGATAATGCGCCCGATTCCGGACTGGGACTGGATCCGGTGAAATGGTTTCGGACCTACGGCGTATCCCCCACTGCCGAACCAGTGCGCATAAGCAGAAAATGAACCGATTGGCCAGACGCGTCGCAGTCGTTGTGACGGCCGCGTCGTGGCTGACAGCGGCGGTTTCGGATCGGGTTCAGGCTCAGGCGCAGCCCTCGAACGCCGGCAATCCCACGGCTCCTTCCGTTTCGACGCCCGGACCGGAGGACGGCGTTCGCGCGCTGATCGTGCCTCGCCGGGAAGCCAAGCTGTCGAGCCAGATTACCGCCCGCATCCTTTCCATCGGACCGGAACCCGGCGCGCCTTTCGTCAAGGGCGCGACCCTGGTTCAGTTCGATTGCCGAGGCTACCAGGCCGAGCACCGCAAGGCCCAGGCGGAGCTGCTGGCAGCCAGCAGAACCTACGAAAACCGGCGCCAGCTGAGCGAACTGAATTCCGGATCCCTGCTGGAGCTCGACCTTGCCAAGGCCAAGGAGTTGGAGGCCCGCGCTTCGCTGGAAGCGGTGCTGGCAACCCTGAGCGAATGTACGATTCAGGCGCCTTTCGACGGCCGCGTCGTAAATCGCATGACAAACGCCCATGAAAGCGTGACGCCCGGTACGCCGCTGATCGAAATCCTCGACGAGCGCGACCTCGACGCAAAAATCATCGTCCCGTCGCGCTGGCTTACGTGGCTGAAATCGGGACAGGCCCTGGAAGTGCGCATCGAGGAGCTGGACATATCGTTCCCGGCGCGCGTCCGGACCGTTGGCAGCCGCGTCGACCCCGTGAGCCAGTCGGTCGAAGTTACCGCCGGCCTCGTGGGCGGCGGCCGTTCGCTGAAGCCGGGGATGAGCGGCATCGCGCTGTTCCCGAAAATCGCCCCGTGACAGACCAACCGCCGGAAGGCGGCGATGCGAGGTTGCTTCGGCTCGCCTCGCTGTTGCAGATCGAGGCCGATCTGCGGAGCGCCGTCGACCGGTCCGAAATCCAGTTCATCGCGGCAAACGAAACGCACCGCATACTGCCGTACGAACAGATCGTCGTGTGGCAGCGCACCCGCGACGGCAAGCCCCGAATCGCCGCCATCTCGGGCGTTCCCGACCCCGATCAGAAGTCGCCTTTCGTCGTCTGGCTGACCCGGCTCGCACAGGCGCTGCACCGCGAATCCGGCGACAGCGCCCCCCGTCCGCTGGATCCTGCCGACCTGCCCGATGCGATTGCCGGCGACTGGGCAAGCTGGATTTCAGGCCATGCCGTCTGGTGTCCGTTCCGCGCCCGCGGAGAGGCCGTCGATGCGGGCATGATCGTGATACGTCCGGACCCCTTCGCCGAAGCGGATTTGAGCGTTATCCAGCGCCTTGCCGACGCGTACGGTTTCGCCTGGTGGGCCCTCGACCCGCGAACCGCGAAACGCGCCGTCGCGCCCGCCAGCGGGTGGTTCTGGCGGCTGCTGAAGCCGTCGCTGCTGGTCCTGTTCGCGGCCGCGATGTTTATCCCCATCCGCCAGTCCGCGCTGGCGCCCGCCGAAGTGACCCCGCGGGATCCCGTGGTCGTCACCTCGCCGATCTCGGGCGTGATCGAATCCATGCATGTCGCACCGAACCAGCCCGTGGCCGAAGGGACGCTGCTGTTTTCGCTGGACCGGACCGCCCTGCGAAACCAGGCGACACTGACGGAAAAGGCGGTCGCCGTCGCCCAGGCGGATTACCAGCGCGCGCGCCAGAAGGCGTTCAGCGACCCGCGATCGAAGGGCGAGGTGGCGCTGCTGGCGGCGGAAGTGGAACAGAAACAGGCGGAACTGGCCTACCACAGGGAATTGCTGCGTCGCGCCGAGGTCCGGGCGGATCGGCCGGGAATCGCGATCTACGCTGATGCCAGGGACTGGGTCGGCAAGCCGGTGACGGTGGGCGAAAAGGTCATGGCTCTCGCCGATCCGGGGGCGATCGAATTGACTCTCTGGGTCCCGGTGAGCGATGCCATCAGCATCATCGAAGGAGCCGAGATCCTGCTGTTTCTCGATACGGATCCCCTGAACCCGCTGCAGGCAACGCTGGTGCGCGCCGCCTACGAAGCGGAGGAAGGTCCGGACGGCGTGCTGGCCTATCGGGTCAGGGCCCGCCTCGTCGATCCCGCAGCCCGGCCGCGAATCGGCCTCAAGGGGACAGGAAAGATCCATGGCGAGGAAGTGTCCCTGTTTTTCTTCCTGATGCGCCGCCCCATCGCCTCTCTGAGGCGGACCATCGGATTCTAGGACCCCGGCGGGCTTTCAGGTTATGGCGACGAATGCGACATCGACCCTCGGCGATTCGGACGCGATGCCCGCGGCCCGTCCCGCGCCGCTGTTGCCGCCGCTCCGCGAGGATATCGACCTGCATCCAGCCTCCCGGATGGCGGACGGATCCCCGTCCTGGATGCTTCAGGACAGGGCGCGCAACCGTTTTTTCCGCATCGGCTGGATCGAGTTCGAAATCATCCGCCGCTGGGGCCTCCGCGAGGCGGACCGGATCGTGGACAGCGTCAACCGGGAAACGGCGGCCCGGATCGACCCCGACGACGTGTCCGACATGACCGCGTTTCTCGCGTCCAACGGCCTGCTGATGATGACGGGTGCGGCGGGACGCCGGGCGTGGCAGGCCCGCCTTGCGTCCGGCGACAGCCACTGGACGGCATGGCTGCTCAAGAACTACCTGTTCATCCGCATCCACCTGCTCCGTCCGGATTCGCTTCTGAGAGCGCTTCTTCCGGCCGCACGGCCGTTCATGACACGCTCCGCCCTGACATGGACCCTGATTCTGGCGCTGATCGGCTGCCTGCTGGTATTCCGCCAGTGGGACGCCTTCATCGCATCGGCGCCCCAGTTCACGACGCCCGAGGGCGCCGCGCTCTACGGGGGCGCAATCGTTTTCGCCAAGATACTGCACGAACTCGGGCACGCGCTGACCGCCGCCCGGTACGGCCTGCGCGTGCCCTCCATGGGAATCGCGTTGATGGTGCTCTGGCCTGTCCTCTACACCGACACCAGCGAGGCATGGAAGCTGACCGACCGGCGGGCGCGTCTGCAGATCGGCGCGGCAGGGATGACCGCGGAGCTGATGCTTGCGGTCGCCGCTCTCTATCTGTGGCTGCTCTTGCCGCCCGGCCAGCTTCGCGGCGCGGTTTTTGCGCTCGCGGCGGTAACGTGGATCGCGACGCTGGCCGTCAACCTGAACCCGTTCATGCGGTTCGACGGGTACTACCTGCTCGCCGACGGGCTGGGCGTCGACAATCTGCAGGACCGCAGCTTCGCGCTCGCGCGCTGGCGTCTCAGGCGCTTTCTCTTCGGGCTGCGCGAACCGCCGCCGGAAATCTTTTCGGGCCGCGTGGCGACCATTCTTACCCTCTACGCCTGGGGCACCTGGATTTACCGGCTTGTCCTGTTCATCGGTATCGCCGTCCTGGTGTATTACATCGCCTTCAAGGCGCTCGGCATCCTGCTGATGGTGACCGAGATCGCGTTTTTCGTAATGCTGCCGATCCTGCGCGAAATGAAGCGATGGTGGGAGCGGCGCAGCCTGTTCAGGCCGACGGCGAACATCGCCGTGACCCTTTCGGTCCTCGTCGGCATCGGCATCGCGCTGGCGGTTCCCTGGAAAACCAGCATCGAGGCCCCGGCGATATTGCAGGCCCAGCGCAGCCAGGCGATCTATCCGCCGTTCGGCGCAAGGATCGAGCGGGTGGCGGTCCGGGCGGGCGAGAAGGTTTCTGCCGGGGCGCCGCTGTTTGACATGTCTGCGCCGGATATCGAGGAAGCCCGCCGGACGGCTGAACGGCGCGCTTTCCAGCTCGGCCTGCAGATCCAGCGCGAACGGACCGAGGCGCAGCTGCGCGAACGAGGCGGAATTCTGCGCGAACAGCTTGCCGAAGCCCTGGCGGAACAGGAGGGAAACAGGCGCGAACTCGCCCGCCTGAAAATTTCCGCTCCGTTCGACGCGTCCGTCGCGGACCTGGGCATCGGGCTGCAGCCGGGGCGCTGGGTCGGGCCGAAGGACCGGCTGGCGCTGCTGGTATCCGGCGGGAACGCTGTCGTCGAGGCCTATCTGGAGGCCGGCGATCTGGCGCGCGTGGCAACCGGAACGCCGGGCCGTTTCTACGCCGAGGGCGAGATCGGTCCCCCGCTCGCCGTAACCGTTCAATCGATCGATACCGCCGCGACGGCGCGCCTGGAGCGGCCCTATCTCGCCAGCCGGTACGACGGCCCCATCGACGTCCGCGTCGACCGTAAGGGCGCCCTGCAGCCGGAAATCCCCGTATATCGGATGATCCTGACCGCCGATCGGGAGATTGGCCCGCCGGTGCGCGAACGGCGCGGCCGGGTGGTGCTCGACGGCCCGCCGCAGCGTCTCATCGACCGCGCCTGGAGGGCGGTCGCCGCGATCCTGATCCGCGAAAGCGGGTTCTAGAGGAAGCGGTCAGGCGGCCGGCAACAGCGCCCGCCAGCATCGGACAGGCAGGTGCGAGGCTGCCCGGCGCCGGAACGATCGTCGTCGCGAAGGTGACGTTGTCGTAGAGTGAGCTGTCGATATATTGGCGTCCCCTAGGGGACTCGAACCCCTGTTTTCGCCGTGAGAGGG
>JAYOEY010000025.1:0-53148 GCA_038116945.1 Rhodospirillales bacterium | reverse complement strand
TTCGCGGGAATGCGCCGGACCTGATCAGCCCGTCCCGCCCGTTTACGCCAATGGCGCGAACCGCAACCAGGACCTGCCCGACCGCCGGGGACGGGACGGGCATTTCCTCCATTTCGAGGACGTCGGGTCCGCCGTGTCGGCGGACGACCACCGCTTTCATGAAGCGGCCTTCCGGAAAGCCTCAGCCGTGACCGGTTTCGCCCAGCCAGCGGAAATACGGATCCTGCATGTTCTTCAGATCGTCGAACTCCTCCTGCGTAAACCATTTGGAGAAATCCATCTCGTCGACCGGATATTTCGACCGCTCATAGACCTGGACCCCGAGCGGCGCGGTCGCATCAATCCCCATGCCGCCGTCGGAAACGGAAATATTGCCGATCTTGAGTTCGGACGGCTGGAACGCCTGCCCGCGACCGTACTCGTTGTAAACGATGTAATCCTTGCTGGCCGAGGCGCGCGACTGGATCGCCCACATCACGTCTTCGGGCTGCCACGGATCGATATCCTCGTCGACCATCACGACCAGCCGCATGCCGCGATAGAGCCCCATGATGGCTGTCAGCAGATTGCGCTGCATGCCCTCGTCCGACCGGCGGCGTTTCTTGACCTGTACGACAAGACCGCCCCACAGCGTGAGGCCAAGCCAGCTCGCGACATCCTTCACGAAGCCGGGCGCCATCCGGTCGCAAAGTTCGTAGACGCTCGCGCACATGAACGGCGCTTCGTACCAGAACGCGCCGAAATGCGGGGTGTAAACGATCGGGTTCTTTTTGCGCCGCGTAACGGCGGTCAGCTGAAACGCGCGCGGCGTGCGGTAGGCGTGCCCCATTGAGCGCGCCCATTCGGGATGCAGCAGCGTCACGCCCTGCTTGCCCAGCCGTTCCGCCTCTTCCGTTTCCCAGACCCGTTCGCCCTCCAGCACGTAGCCTTCGAGCGACCATTCGGCGTTGGCGATGGCGTAGGCATCGACAGTCTTCGCCTTGACCACATCGACCGGGAATCCCTGGATCGCTCCGGCAAAGCCCAGCTTGTCGGTCTGGCCGGGGAAAATGACCGGATTCATGGTCGAGACGGAGACAAGCTCAGGGCCGACCGGCGGGCAGACATTGACGGTGCAGGGAACCTTCTTGCCGGGATGGCGCGAACAGATGACATCCCCCGCCCCGCCCGGCACCATGTTGATCGACGCGTATTTCTGATCGCGCCGGAACGACATGCGGTACATCGAAATCTGGCTGCCGCCGCCGGGCACCCAGGGTTCGCCCATGAAGAGATGCGAGCCGGCGCCGAAGATCTGGCCGCCATCCTGGAACGTATGCGTCGCGACCGGGATGATGTCGTGGATATGGTCGAAATCCTTGCCGGGGATCAGGACCTCCTCATGCACGGGACCGTCATCGACGACACGCGGCGGGACCGGATTCTGAACCTGGTCCAGAAGCTGATGCTTGATGTCGCGGAAATTCTCGGCGCCGTGGAACCGGCAGACGCGCTCCTTCCGCGAATACAGGTTCGAAATCATCCGGACGCCGGGATAACCCTTGATGTTGTTTGCGACGATTACCTTGGAATTGTCGAACGCCTTGGTGATGGTGCACATCTCGACGATGGGATCGACCTCGCCCTCAATGTAGTGGACATCGTCGCCAAGCCAGTCGAGCGTGGTTCGCAGATCGACGAGCGCTTCCTCGCGCGTCAGACCGTTCGCCCCCTTTTCCTCGAGCTTTACCGCCATCCGGTCCGCCATATTTGTTTCTCCCGCCTCTCGGTTCGACTGCTGATGGCAGGAAAATAGCGGAAATCCGATTGTATGTGTACAAACAAATATGCGCTGTCGAACAGCGGGGCGGAACCGAAGCCACGCCTCTTCTCTAATTCCCTTCCGAGCGCTAGAATTCCTCCCGCTTCCAGCCGCGTTACCTCGGCACGCTCAGACAGGAGACCCTCCCATGCTCGATTCACCGGAATTCGCCCCGCCCGCACTCAAACCGGGGGAAATGACCGAACAGGAAAACGCCCACATAGCGAACGGCGAACCCCATATATTCAGTCTCAAGGGCCCGCTTCTCGAACAGGGCCGTACCGATGCCGTGCTCGCGGCAACCGAAGACCTGACGATCCGCCTCAAGATTTACGCATCCGGCGGAGAAAACGAACTCCACGCCCACCCCACCGAAGATCACGCCTTCATGATTCTTCAGGGTTCGGCGCGTTTCTTCGGACCGAGCGACGAAACCATCGAGATCGGCAAATACGAAGGAATCATGCTTCCCAAGGGCAAATACTATAAGTTCTTCGCCACCAGCGACGAACCGCTCGTCATGATTCGCGTCGGAAATCCCAGCCACGACAAGATGAAGAAAATCGGCGGCCCGGCCCGGATCAATATCGAGGGCAACGAAATGGTCGGCCATTCAAAGGAAAACAAGCACGTCGAAGTAATCTTCAAGGACGAAATTTTCGGCGCCTGACAGGCCCATTCGTCATCGATATTCGTCTTCGATCAAGCGCCTTCCATCCAAAATCCGCAAAGATCTGCGGAGATGTGGATGGAAGGTGCGATTCAAGCAGGCGTACCGTCTGACGGCGACAGGCAGCGGCGCCTCCGTCTCTAGCGAAGCGTACTTACTGGCGCTTCCAGCCGTAAATTTTTCCGGTGTTCAGACCCGTGATCGGTATTCGCCGGGCTGACGGGGTCCGCCTGTCAGAATCTTACCGCGAACTCACTGCGCAGGCCCGCACCGTTAATGCCGCCTTCCTGGTGCGAAACAAAGCCATCGAACTGCAGGATATACCGCCTCCCGACAGCGAACTGCAGTCTCGCGCCCGCGGCGATAGCCGATCTCTCGTTCGAGACCGTTGGCTGGCGGCCGCCAAGTTCGAGCACCAGCTGCGTGCGGTCATCATTGAAGAACATCTGATAACCGGCGGACAGGCCGACCGCGTCATCCGGCCGGTTGCTGAGGGCAGCACCGTAATTGCCAAGCCCCACCGCCGCATAAAGTATGCCCATCTGTCCTAGAGGTCCGCCCGTCGTCGCACCACGCGCCGCCGAAGTGTAGTTATCTATCCCCCAGAACGCGTTCACATATACCAGGTCTTCGGAATAGGGCAGCGTCCGGGACAGGGTCGTAAAGATCACCGCGCCGTTATCCGAGCGGGAACCTCTCACGTCCGGCGCCCAGGAAAAATTCGCCCAGATCGAGGAATTGTAATGACCGAACCGCTGCGTCGAGCCGACTCCGAACAGGGCCGTGTCACCACCGCCCGCTGTCGTGCTGAGAACGTAGGCAAAATCGACGTTGAGCGTATTCGACCGGAAATCTGTCTCGGTGAACAGACCGATGATATGCGCGTCGTCATCCCCCCGGTTATCGTTCCGGTCGATATCGTTCCAGCCATACAGCGCTGTAATCCGCATGTCCGGCGACAAGCCCGGAATCAGAATGGTATCGCGCGTGATCCCGATGGCATCGATCGTGTCGTTGATCATGATACCTTCCTGGAAAAAGATCGGCTGTCGACCGATGGCAAATCCGACATCGAAAGAGCCTCGGTCGTCGGGGTCGAGATTGGGAAAAATTTCGCCGAACTCCCCTTCAAAGAAAAATGTCGTGATATCCGCGTTGAATTCGCTGTTGAAACTGTTCTCGGAAGCTCCCTTGCGGGTGTAGCCGGTAAAGGTACCGCCGCGACGAAACGGCGAGAAACCGAGCAGGAACCGTTCGGTTGGCGTGAACTGGAGGTTTGCAAACAGATCGAGCCGATTCGCCCATTCCTGGTTCTCGGGGCCTGTCCCGTTGTCGAAATAACCGATGCCGGACCGGAGATCGCCGAACACCCACAAGGCAGGCTGCCAGATGGCGCCGGTGGGTAACTCGATGCCCGGATCGATGTTGCCGGTGTCGAGAAAGCGCGGGCCGATCTCCAGGAGAGGCCGTGTCCGCTTGGGCAGGTCCTTGTCCTGCTTCATCGGTATCGGTTTGTCGGAAAGCCCGCTTCCCCCGGCGGCAAATGCTTCCGGCGAGGCCATGATCGACAGCGCCAGTGCCGCCACTACTGCTATACGCATTCCCTTTTACCCACCCAGATTTCCAGTTGCGTTTTTGCTCTTCTGCCCGGTCCCCGGCATGGCAGAGGTTTCCCCTGTCCGTACCGGTCCCCTGGTTTGTCGAACCCTAATTTGCCGGCCGTCGGGCCGTCGCCGCCCCGACTGTCAGGGAGGTCTCCCGAATCACCTGCGCGCCGGCTACGACGGCATCGCCGATCTTTTTCGGACTCATGCCATAATCGAACCCGACTCCCTGAATTGCGGAGAGAAGGTTCACCGGCACCATCTGACTGATGAATTTTGCATCGATCCGGTAAGGCGCTCGTCCGGTAAGCGCCTCGGCCGCCACCGAATAGCTGGCCGTGCGTTTTCCGAGCGGCCCGATGGTCTTTTTGTGCTTACGGGCGCCGCGCGGGCGGCCGTAAATCGTCGTTGCGCGACGTTCAGGCCGCACGAACGGCAACACAGCCGCCGAGGTATTCACGGCCAGAATCTGCTCGCGTTCCCCTCCCCTGACGGCGCGGACCAGGAATTTGGATTGCAGGTTGAACAGCTGATCGTCGAGCGGCAGTTCGCCGTTATGGACATAAAGCGAATGCAGATCCCGCACGTCGCCGTTGGGATCCCTGTCGCCGGACCTGAAAATGACCTTGCCGTCGGCGTCGGTCACATTGATCTGGAGAAACATCAGGCGTTCAGCGTCGAAGCCGGTCGGAACGCCGTGCCCGTCGGTTATGTTCATCACATCGATGTCGAAATTGAGGCCGTCGGCATCGTTTTGAGTGACCCGGATGTCGCTGAGTTTAAACGCGTTGCGGAGGACCTCCAGTCTCTTTCTGGAGGCCACTTGCAGACGTTTGTGCTGAACGTTGATTATTTCTCGCGCATCGTAACGATCATCGACGGACTGCCACGCCTCCGGGAACTTGTATCCCTTTGGAAGGTTGTTTTCGAACGCCTGGGTTCCCCACCCCGCCTTGTGGTCGAATTGCAGCCATTCGCGCATGGACTTGAACGCCGCCGCTTCGACGTTGTGCGGGAAGATACCCGGGTGAATGATCGGGTAATCGGGGCCGGCGAAGAAGTGATCTGTGACCTTTCGCGGTTCCGTGGGAACACCGCCCACGACAGCGGCCGGTCCTTGCTCGTACCCGGCAGCGACCCCCTGCACCTTGCCCATGTGGCAATCCTGACAGGTCACGCCGTTCTTCGAGGCCGGCGACTGCTTATACTCGGCGAAGGCTTCTTCAAGCCGGAATCCGTTCAGCAATGTCACGTCGTGACAGGTGCCGCAAAAAGCCGGTTTGCTGATTTCAAAGAATTTTTCCGCCTTGGTATGGATGCCGCGGCCCGGTTTGTTGCGTTCGGTCACGACACGGTATTTTCCCGGCAAAGCCAGGACACGTTTGAGTTCCTTGTCTCCGACCGGGCCATAGATGGGGCTGAGCAGGTCTCCCTCGATCAGGGCCAGCCGACCGCTGACCTTTCCGTAATTACGATTGACCCGATGACAGACGACGCAGGTGATACCCTCGCGCGACGTCGGATGTCTCTCGAGATTCGAAATGAAAATGGATTCGTTCAGGTTCATTCCAACCTGATTGTGGCAGCGGACGCAAAAATCGCCATTGGTTGTCGAGGTCTTCGAATTGATGGTGGCCTGCATTGCCATGAAGACCGGGCTCAGCTGCGCATAGGCATGCTGCGATACCGACCATTGCTCGTAATGCTTGGGATGGCATGTGGCGCATGTGTTTGCCGAGGGATACTTGTTCTCGACAAACAGCTTTGCATGTTCCTTGTCCGCATCTTTCGCGGGCGCAGCGGTCTTGATCGGCGTTGACGCCGGTGCGGCGGGCGGCGTGCCCTGAAGAAGCAGGTTGTCATTGCCACCGACTGCCGCCGGCGGTGCGCCCTGAAGCAGCAGATCGTCTTTACCGGCATTCGGCGCCGCAGGCGCCCCCTGCAGCAGCAGGTCGTCTTTTCCCCGCGCCGGCGCCGGCGGTGCGCCCTGCAAAAGCAGATCGTCCTGATTGTTCTGCGCCAGGTAGGTGCGGATATTCCGGCGCATTTCGGCACGGTCCGCAGCCTTTCCAGACGCTGCCAGAGACAATGCGCGGCCGGGAGCGCCGGTCGGGTCCGCCGTCCCGGCTTTTGCCTGGGAAACCTGAACCAACGCGAAGGTCAACAACACAATGCCAAGCGCGCCGTTTCTGGCCGCCCTTAACCCGATCAATCCCGCCATTTCAACCATCAAACACATTACCTTCTTCAGCTTAAAACACTGTTTCGCCCAGAGTCCTAGCGCGCTTCTGGAATACTTATACCGGATTACCCCAAGACGGCAAAATAGTCGAATAATTTTCGTGCCCGAAAAGGCCAGCGCTCAATCGGGACGAAAACGCCTGTGCGCCAGCCAGGAAGAGGCGGACGGCGGAAAAGGAACCGCCAGTGCTTCCCTGACCGTCATTGGAGCGGGCTTCCCCAACCCGTGGGAAGCAGTGGATGCAGGTTTCTTCTTTCTTTCAATTAAGTGAACATAATCATACAGTTAACCATGGACAAAGCGGCGTCGATCCGTGACGCTGGGCATCTACATCGCGAAAACGCGAAACTTAATCGCGGATCGGGCATTTACGGTTGTCCCCGCCGAAAAAGCCAATGTCCCCCGCTCTGGCAGCGACCGAAGGAGAAACTGTGATGATCGGGCAGATATACTGCACCTTCCTGGGCAAATTCGTGTCTCGCTCCTCCATCGTTTTTGCGTCGGCGGCTCTCCTTATCGGCGCTGGAATCGCGGATGCAGCCGCGGACTCCGGCAAGGCACAGCAGCCGAAACAGATCGCGCAGGCGAAAGGAGGAGACGACCTTCTCCTTCAGGGTGGAGACGATCTGCTCAAGAGCGCTCCGCCACCCGCAGCAAAGAAGCAGAAAACACTGCCCGAAAAAGAAGCCAGGAAAAGCGCTTCCACCGCGCATGACGCCCTATTTGCGGAAAGCCGCTTCCCGTCAGCCGGCACTTGCGGCACCTGCCACCCGAAACAGTACGCGGAATGGTCTGTTTCCCAGCATTCTTATTCGCAGCTCAGTCCGATCTACATGGCGATCAACAATTTCATCAACTCGATCGCCAACGGCAGCAATGGCGATTTCTGCCTGAGATGTCACAGCCAGGTCGGAGCGGCATTAGGCGAATCGCCGTCGATTTCGAATCTCGACCGGCATCCGACTTCGCGAGAAGGCATCACCTGCGTCGTCTGCCACCGGATCGACCGCGATTACAACAAGGCCAGCGGACGGATCGCCCTGGTGGAGGGAGACCTCACGAAGCCCGTCTACGGCGCCGCGGGCAACGAGGAAATGGCGCGAGTCCTCGCGAACACCAACAAGTACCGGGTTGTTACCGATCCCAAGAAGGCGGGACGCAAGGTTCATGTCGAAATCGCCAAGTTCGCATCGCTTTCCGAGCCGGTGTTTTGCGGTTCCTGCCACGACGTGACCCTGTTCAACGGATTCCGGCTTGAAGAAGCCTACAGCGAATACCGCACGTCGCCCGCTGCCGCCCGGGGCGAGACCTGCCAGGACTGCCATATGGGCAAGATTCAGGGAAAGAAATCGGGTTACGATGTCGGCCCCGCCGCAATCGTCGGCGGCGTTCCTACAAAAGACCGCACCCTCAAGAGCCATTACTTCGCGGGCCCGGACTATTCGGTCATTCACCCGGGAATCTTCCCGCATAACGCACAGGCGCAGGAACTTGCGCCGATGCGCGCCTGGTTGAAATTCGATCATGAAGCCGGCTGGGGCACCGACAAGTTCGAAAACAACATTCCAAAAGGATACAAGTTCCCGAAGGAATGGGAATCGGTCGACGACCGTTACGACGCCCGCCAGATTCTCAACGTTCAGTTCGATCGCCTCAACAAGGTCGCAGAAAAGCGGAAAGAAGTTCTTCGCAACGGCTATCTCCTGACCGAAGTAAAAACCGTTAAAGCGGACCGCGACGGTATCGAGTTCACCGCCCAGGTCGAGAACGGCACTGACGGGCATAACGTTCCGACCGGCTTCACCGGCGAACGGCTGGTCTTCCTCCAGGTCAACGTGACTGACTCGACCGGCAAGGTGATCTTCAAATCCGGCGACCGGGATCCGAACGGCGACGTTCGGGACCACTACTCGGCCTTTGTGCGGAGCGGCGATCTGGAGCTTGACCCCTATCTGTTCAGCCTGCAGTCGCATTTCGTCGTGCAGTCCGGCCGCGGCGCCGAGCGCGAACGGGTCATTCCGATCCCGTATCCGACGACGTCCCTGCCGCGCGTACTCCCGTCGCCCGTGTCGCTTGTCTTTACCGGAGAACCGCCGACGGAGCGCAATCACCGCAAGGGCATCGAGCCCAAAGGCAAGCGCATTGCCAAGTATCGGATCGACGGTTCGGCATTGACCGGCAAGGGCCCCTACAAGGCGAATATCAAGCTGATCTCGCAGATGGCGCCGGCAAACCTGGTCGGCGCAGTCCAGAGCGTCGGCTTCGATTACGGCCTGGCACCGGGGGTTATCGTTCAGCGTGTCGCCGCGGGTGCCGACCTGCTTTGGGAAAAGAACATCACTTTTAACGTCGATAGCAGGAAGCTGACCTATAGATCGGAAAATTAGGGCCCGAAACCAGGGCCTTGAAGGTCAGCGCAATATTGTCGGGGATGCCGGTTCCAACCGGAAGGGGCCGGCCCCAGGGGGAACGAAAATGTCGATTGTGAATCGGTACGGTAAAAAGCTCGTCAGGCTGGCGGCGACGGCGATCGTCGTCGGCGCGCTTGGCGTGCCAGTGACGGCGTCGCCATCTCTGGCGGCCGACAGTTTCTGGGACAGCATCTATCCTCTTGGCGAACGCAACCCGCCACCGTTGTATCCCAAGGAAGCGGTTCCCTACAAAACCAAAGATGATATTCCTCCCCGGCCAAGGCTTGCCGTGGAAGCCGGCGACGGCTTCCTCGACACTGGCAAGCTCGACGCCGGTTTCGAAACTTTCTGGGGCGCCGTCTGGCAACCGCGCCTGTGGGGATACCTCATCAACCGGACGGCCTTTCAGCATTTCGAAAACTCGACCCGCAGCAATACCGAGATCGCCAACCGGCTCGACGTGTTCGTAAACCTGCAGTTGACCGGCACCGAAAAGATCCTTCTCAACCTGCGGCCGACGGACAGCAACCGCTCGACGCGATTTACGCGATACAGCTTTAACGACGATCAGGGCGGCGAAGGCTTCGTCGGCGAATATGCGCCGGTACTGGAAGCCCTGTTTTTCGAAGGCGATGTCGGCAGTCTTCTTCCCAAGCTGGACCCGGCAGGCATTACACCTCTCGATTTCGGTTTTACCATCGGTCGACAGGCTGTCACCTTCCAGGAAGGCATGTTGCTGAACGATACGATCGACATGTTCGGACTGGTCAGGAACAATCTGTACGGTCCGGGAATATCCTCGTTGCGTATTTCGGGCTTCTACGGCTGGCACGGCAATGACCGGGGCGGTTCGGAAGAAGACCGCACGAACATGTGGGCTCTTCTCACTTCCGCCGACCTGCCGATAAGCACCGTCAGCATCGACGCGATCTATGTCGACGACCGGGACGAACGGACCGACGCCTTCTATCTGGGCCTGTCCTCTATCCAGCGTATCGGACTGTTCAATACGGCGTTCCGGCTGAACAGTTCGTTCCCGCTACAGGACGATCAGGGCGCACGGGTCAATAACGGTTATCTGGCTTCAGCCGAGATTTCCTGGACTCCGCACAACTCCGACGACATCGTCTACATCAACCCCTTCATCGGCATCGACAATTTCACCCAGGCCGGGCGCGAGCCCATTGTCGGCGGCCCGCTGGGCGCGCTCGGCATCCTGTTCGCGTCGCCCAACCTTTCCAATTACGGCGCTGAAATCAATCCGTTCACCGACGATGTCGCCGGTTTCGCCATGGGCTATCAGGCCTTCTGGGACAATCACCGGCGCAACCTGGTGCTGGAAATCGCCGCCCGAAAGGACATCAGCGGCGATGCTGACAAGGTCGACTCGATCGGCATCGGCTTCCAGCTTCAGCAGGCCATCAAACAGTATTTCCAGGTCCAGCTTGAAGGGTTCTACACCGTCGTGGAAAACCAGAAGGACTCCACCGGCGTCCGGCTTGAGTTCCAGGTCGTTTACTGACCGGTCGGCCGTCGGCCGGCCAGTTTTAATCCCTGATATCCTGCAGGAACCATTCGGTCGGTATTTCGCGCCCGACGCCGGCTGCCTTCGCCTTCTCGTAGACAAGCCCGCCGACCGCCGAGAACTGCAGACCCTGATTGCCGATATTGTGATAGTAGGTAATCTGGTCGTCGCTGGTGCGGCCCTCCGCGGCGCCCGTGATCAGATCGCCGAAATCCGCGAAATCCACCTTGAAACCGGAAGTGTTCTCCTGCTTCGACGGGAGGCGCCGGCGTTCCTCGTCGCTGCCGGCAATCCAGGCCATCGGGCTGTGGCCGACGCCATGATCGATATTGTCGCCCTGAAGGGTCAGCCCTGACCGCCCCTGGGTGATACAGACGTCGCAACGGGCGATGGCGTCCTGCGAGATCTCCATCGGTCCCAGCATGGTGACATGCTGGCCCGGCTCCAGAAGCTCCGCATCGAAGGTCGGTGTCATTGAATCCGAACAGGAGGAGACGATGTCCGCCCCTTTGATCGCCTCTGCAGCGGAGTCCACCGGGACTATTTCGATATTGAGACGCCGGCTCATTTCGCTGGCATAGGCTTCCCGGTTCGCCTTCGTCGGGCTGAAAACCTTGACCCGGGTAATGCCGCGCACGGCGCAGTAGGCCTGCAGGTACGTGCGCGCCATGCCGCCGGATCCCAGCATCCCGACCGTCGTCGCGTTCTTCCGCGCCAGGTATTTCGCGCCGATTCCGCCGCCGCCGCCGACCCGCATATGCTGCAGGACGCCGTCATTGATAAAGGCCAGCGGCTCGCCGTTGAGAGCGGAAAACACCATGATCAGCCCGCAATAGGTGCCTGGCTGGACGCAATACTTGTCCTCGGTCCAGTTGCCGTCCTCATCCATCGGCCAGGTCATGACGTCGGATTTCATCCGGATGGCGAGATAGCCGCCGGAATAACCTTCCATTGTGCCCCAGCGGTAATAGCCATCCTCGCGTTCGCACGGCGCGTATATGTCCGACCTCGGCCGGTGTGCCGCCCTGCCCTCCGCCAGATCGCGGAACGCCTGTTCCTGCGCGGCGATGCAGTCCTCCATGTTGAGGATTTCGGCGACGACATCGTTATGAATAAACAGCATTCCCTGCTCCCTGCTCTGTTCGGTCCCGCCATGCTACCATCGCCGGAAACATTCAGGGAGAGCGCCCCATGACCGATATTGGCCGTTTTCGTTCGTTCGTGGCGGATTTTACCCGGCTGATCGACAAAGCCGGCGGTAACGAGGAAGTCATCCGGGCGGACGGCGGCGCGCTGCTGAAGGATCTGGTCTCCAACGACGACTGGCTGCCCGATCCTTACGCGCAGCCCGATAAGGAGTTCTAACGGCAATACCTTTTGTGGTGCGATCCGCTGGAACGGTTCTCCGTCGTCAGTTTCGTCTGGGGGCCGGGCCAGACGACCCCGGTCCACGACCATACCGTCTGGGGCCTGATCGGCATGCTGCGCGGATCGGAAACGGGAGAAGCGTTCAGCGTGAATGATACGGGGGCGCTTTCATCGATGGGGATCGACTCCCTGAATCCCGGAGACGTCGCCGCGGTGTCCCCTGCCATCGGCGACATTCACAGGGTTTCCAACGCCATGGCGGATGAGGTCTCGATCAGCATCCATGTGTACGGCGCCAATATCGGCGCGGTTCCCCGTCACGTTTTCGATCCGGACACCGGCGCGCCGAAATCTTTCGTCTCCGGCTATTCCAACGACGCCCTGCCCAACCTGTTCGACCGGTCCGAGGCGGTGCGCAAGTCGCTACGCTGAGCCGCCGTCCCCGGCGGGAGCGAAGGCCTCTACCGCGTCCGCGATATTCTTGAATTTGTGAAACCCGATCGATCTCATCGCGGCGCCGATGTGTTCGACGAACCGGGCCGAACAGACGATGGTCTCCCCCGTTTCGCCGGCCAGTTCCTCCAGCCGAGCGCACAGGTTGACGTCAGGTCCGATGACGGTGAAGTCGAGCCGGTCGCCCGTGCCGACATTGCCGTACATGGCATCGCCGACATGAAGCCCGATCCCGGATACCAGCGGGGAATCGCCGCTGCGCGACCGCCGGTGGTTGATCAGACCGATATTCGCCATGGCGAGTTCCGCAGCGCTCAATGCGTCCTCGCAGGTCCGGCCGACTTCGTCTTCCGATTCGATCCGGAAGACGGCCAGTACGCCGTCGCCGATCAGCTTCAAAACCTCGCCGCCATGGGCGTGGACCGGTCCGATCGTCGCTTCGAAATACTGGTTCAGCAGCGCCGTCAGTTCGTTCAACGGCAGGATTTCAGAAAGATGCGTAAAACTGCGCAGATCGCTGATCCAGATCACCGACCGGATGACGGCAGTTTCGCCGCGCCTGATGTGACCGTTATAAACCCGGGAACCTGCCTCGGGCCCCAGATAGAGGTTCAGAAGGCCCCGCGTCATCCGCGCACGCCCGAACAGCTCGGCAATAAGCCCGAGTTCGACCCGAAGCGCGGTCAGAACCGACAGTTCTTCGTCCGTAAAGCCTGAGGGACGGTCAATGACATAGGAACATCTGTTTACGCGCCCGTCGCTGCGCGGCAGCCCGACGACGAGATAATCGCTTCCACCCTGCTCCTGCAAATCCTCAAGAACGGGAAAATCGATTTCGGCATCGGCCCCCGAAAGCCTCCGACGAATGCTGACGGTGCCTTCGTTGATCTGCCTGTAGGGGCTGTTCTCGTATATGTCGGTACGCACGATGCCGTGCGGCACTTCCGTTCGATGGACGAACCTGTCGCCGCGGTGCCAGATATATTTCGCCGCCAGCATCTCCGGATGCAGCATGTCGACGCCGACATTGAGCCGCAGAAGCGGCAGGCCGGACGCGACCAGCCGGTCCGCGAGCCCCTGAACGACCGCCCGGAAATCCTTGCAGGACGGTCCCTCTTCGAGCAGCCAGCGGGAAATCGACTGAAAATCCATCGAGTCCCCGAGACGCCGCCTAGACCTTGAATTCGCTCTGTACTTCCCTGGGGAACAGCTCTTCCGGCTCCATGTGGCGGTGGAACAGCCCCTGCTCGAAACCGTACAGCAGGAAGGCCTCCAGCGTCTTGCGGTTGGGTTCGATCCCGTACGGGTAGAAATCGTCGCCGAACAGGTCCTTGGCCTTCTCCGCCGCGTCGTAACACCAGGCGAACGGCATGCGGCAGGCCGTGATCTCCAGCGCGCGCTCGAGCGACCGGTTCTTGGCTTCGGTGAACGCCTTCATCAGCGTCTGCGCGACCCAGGGGTGTTCCTCGAACACGTCCCGGCGGATCGCATAAAGATGCATGATCGGCCAGATGCCGGTGCGCTTGAAGTATTCTTCCTCGACGGACTGGTAATCTTCGTACAGCCGTACGATGCGCGGATCGCCATGCTCGAACAGCTCGGGCGGGTGCGCCGTCAGGATCGCATCGATCTCGCCGTCGATCAGCATGCCGCTCAGCGACTTGTCGGGGCGCGGCGTATAGCGGATGCCGTCGGGCAGCTTGAGCGCCACCTTTTCCTTGCGACCCGGCTGGTTCACGCCGGCCTGCATCCATTCGATGTCGGTCAGCGGAACGCCGACATCGTGCTGGATCCAGCCGCGCGAATAGACCGCCGCGCTCTGCCCCCATTCGGGAATGCCGACCTTCTTGCCGGCAAGATCTTCGGCCTTCCGGACCGGCCCGTCGGGGCGGATATAGACCGACGACTGGCGAAACACGCGCGACGGAAACACCGGCAGGCCGACAAAACGATTGTCGCCCTGGCTGATCAGGGACGTGTACTTGCCGGACGAAATTTCGGAGACATGGAATTCGCTGAAATTGATGAAGCGATAGAACATCTCCTCGATCTGCAGGGGCAGGAAGTTGATCTCAATCCCTTCCGCCTCGATCTGTCCGGAGGTGAAATCGCTGACATGCTCATACGGGCTGGAGGCGAGGGTTAGCTTAAGCTTCGACATATTCGTTTCCTGATCAGAAGTTACTGTTTTATGGCGTTCACCGGATCCGGCGGCAGGGTGACGAGGGTCGCCGCCTCGTCCGAATAAGGCGGGACCGCCATCGGACAGGCGTGACCATGGATGATTTCAAGGTCGTAGAGTTCGCCGATGGCGCCGTCAATCCGGAACCAGTCGGCGCAGTTGCCCGACGCCAGATCGATGATCTGCACGCCGCACCATGGTTCGGAATCCGCATCGATCAGCCGCTGGTCCAGAGCCAGCCCTTCGAACCGCTTGTAGCGCGGCTTGGACAGCCCGACGAAGGCGAAATTCCCGTGGAAGGTCAGCCCGCGCAGAAAACCCGGGCAGAACACGCGCGGCTCGAACTCGCCCTTCTTCGACTTGCCCTTGGGCAGTTTGACGACTCCCAGGTCCCCCGTGCCTGCATTCAGAACCCAGAGCTCCCCGCGATGCATCCTCGGCGAATGCGGCATCGACAGCCCGTCGCACACGATATCGCCGGTATCGACATCGATCACGATGCCCCCGTCAGCGCGCCGGTCGCGCCAGCCGTCGATGGTGTTGGACCGCGACACCGCGGTGACATATTTCGGCCTGCCCTCGTCCATCGCCAGCCCGTTGAGGTGACACCTGTCTTCGTCGATCAGCGCGGAAATGAAAGACGGACGCCAGACCTCCTCGAAACTGTGGCGCGGCGAGGTCGTCGCAAGGCAGTTGTAGCGCGTGTTGACGAAGATAACGCGGCCATCGGAATCCAGCCCGACATCGTGCGCATCCAGCGCCCCCGTCACATGGACCCGCCGCGGCACGTAGCAGCAATCGAACGTATCGTTGACCCGCTGATCAGGCTGCAGAACGTTCTCGAACCGAAGAATCTGATAGCCCGCCGTCATGGTCAGGCCGGTTTCCCCGTCGAGACACAGCCCCATGGGTTTCGGCATGCCGGCCTGGTGGACGTTGATACCGCCTTGAACGTTGCGGCCGACAAAATACAGCAGCCCCGACTGGTAGGACGTTATGGCCAGAGACATGTTATGGCGGGCCAGCCGTTGCGCCAGCCCTCCCGAAACCGAATATTCAACCTCGGCCTCGGGAGATTGCGGCGTCTGCTCCTCGGCAGGCGGATCGGCCTCTGTCTGGGTCGGCTCTTCGGCCGCCGCCGCTGCAATCGCTTCGGCGTCCGGCTTCGTCGCTTTCTTTTTACCGCTCACGGGCGACAGATCTCCCTCCACAGGCCAAACCGGTCCCGGTCGGCATGGACACCGCCGGTCCCGCCGCCCCTTCGGCCTGAATCGAATTCGGGCTCAGTTCAATTTATCATATACCGCCGAAAATCCCTGCAGCGATACCGGTATGCTCAGCTTGGACCCGTTCAGGCCGGAAAAGGCCACGGTCATGGTCTTGCCCTTCCTGAGCGACGCCAGGGTTTTCGCGGTCATCACCGAGCGCGCGAAGACGCCGGCCTGGCTGCTGGTCACGATAGCGGGCGAAAGCGCGTCGCCGGTGTCGATCTGCGCCTTGACGCCCGCGGCCAGGTCGAGGCCATGCGGAAGCTGGTAGCGCAGGATGAAGGCCTCCGCCCCCTTCCCTTTTCCGGTCGGCGTCACATAGATCGCCAGAAGCAGGCTGCGTCCCTGTTCCAGCAGAATGCGTTTCGACGCCTCGCACAGCATTTTCTTGCCCTGCTGGGCGGGCTGGCAGCCGACATTCCAGTTGGTCGCGACCAGCTTGCGGCTGGTGGTCTGCGGCGCGCCGGCAGCGGCCTGCGCCGATGCCTCGATCGCGCCGCCAAAACAAAGCAACGCCCCGAGGGCCGCGACGATTAGCGAACGTCGAGCGTTCATGACAAATTCCTCCGCTTTTTCAGCCGCGGGACCGTACCATATTTGGTCCCGTGTCACACATACGGAGTGATCAAGAGATATTCCGCCGCCGCCTTAGACCCGCGAGCCCCAGCAGGCCGAGCGACAGAACGGCGAGGCCGCCAGGTTCGCCGAGCGCGTCGAACTGTGCGGTCAAAAAGATCGTGTCTCCGCCGAAATCGACTTGAAGCTGCTGACCGTCATTCGCCAGACTGTCCGTGAACAGCTTGAAATTGGTCGACAGGAAGCCTGCGGTAAACAGCGGCTGGCTGCCGGTGAACAGGGTCGCGAGGTCAAGCGGGCCGGGCGCGAACACATCGTAAAGCAGCTCGATCGTCGCGGCGGCGCCGATGGTTACCGTGCCGGAAACGTTGAGCGTGCCTCCCTCAAAACCCAGGATCCCGGTATCGACGTTGAGATTGCCGTTGATCGACGCCGGTCGTATTGCCGCTGGCGGTAACAGAGACAGAACCGCCGTTTATCGCGCGTCCCCAGATACCGGCAAGCGTTCCCGATACGTTGGCATTGGACGTGATGACCGTGTCGCCGCCATTCCGGTTCAGACCGTATATCCCCCGCGCCGAGCCGCCGGCCGCCGAAATGTCGCCATTCACGGTAACCGTCGTCTGTCCCGAACCGCGGCTGTAGACGCGTACGCCGGCGTTGCCCGTATTGATCGCCCCGTTGGTCGTGACGGTGACCGCCGCCGCATTATAGGTCTGATGCAGGGCATGTATTCCATAACCGGCGGAAGAATTGAGCGTACCGTTGAGGGTCGCTGTCAGATCGCCGCCGTTCGAATTAATGAACACCGCCGATGCGTTTATCCCGCTGCCGGATGTCACATCGCCCGTCGTGACCGACATCGTCCCGCTTGTGGCGACGTTCGTGAGCCTCACGGCAGCGTCATTGTTTGTCGCCGACGTTCCGACCACGCCGCCGGACATGGTGAGAGAGGTATTGCCGGTACCATTATTCACGAGCGAAACGGCCTGGTTGCCGGTTATCGTCGTTCCCGCGGTCGATACGGTCAGATCGCCGGTACCGGCGTTGTTTTGCGCGCGAATACCGTAATTACCGCTGCTCCCGCCACCGGACACCGACCCGCTGCCGGTCAGTGTAATGTCCAGGATTCCGGACGTACTGTTCGTCGCGTCTATACCCCGCGCCGCACCTGCAATCGTCGAGCTGTTGTTATCCGTGAGGGAAAGACCGCCGGTGCCGGAAAGCGTCAGCGCATTGCCCGCCGCCGTCGTAATGCCGAACCCGGGATCGGTCGTCACCGTCAGGGGCGCCCCGGTCAGAGACTGGGTCGTATCGGCGCCGGCTGCGCCGGAACAACTATAGACCCCGGCGCCGCCGACGCAGCTTCCGGCATAGGCGTTACGCCCGGCATAGCCGAAGGCGATTGTCGCGAATGCGGTCGAAAGGGCGAGGCTGGTCCGAAGGTTTTTCGCCTTGCCGGCGAAAGATTTCCTGTCGAGTCCCATTTTACGACAACCCCCGGAAATTTTCTTCTGTTGGTTAACGAAAGCAATTTTCATGCCAGTCTGATTTTTTATTCAAAATCAGACTCTTAATTCTCCTTCCCTATCTATGGTTAACAAAACCGTAAAATCTGCCGACAGTTAACGTACCGAGACCTAATCCATGTCAATTCCGCTACATGTCTAATCCATCGAGTCGCCGAACTCGGCGATCCCGTTGAAATAGCGTTCCCAGACGACAAGGTTGCGGCGCAGCGCGTCGATCACCTCGTCCTCCAGCTTCAGTTCGGCGGCGTATTTCGCGACATTCTTCCAGCCGAGATCGGAATGCTCGACGTCCGCCTCGGTATGCAGCTTGAAGAAGTTGAGGTCTGCATCCGGCAGCCCCCAGATATCCCGCCAGTCGTTCCTAACCGCGCCGAACCATCCCAGCTCCCGCATCGGCCCGTTGCCGTAGCCGGGGATGTTGACCCGTTCCGAACAGGTATTGCCGATCAGCCCCAGCAGCCAGTGCGCATTCGCCATCAGCCCGTTCCACGCGTCCCAGCACATCTGGGTGTTGGCTGTCGGCGTCGCATTCCGGATATCGCCCCGGTCCATGCCGATCTTCACGCCGAGATCCTCCAGGATCTGCCAGTGCGGCTGCCCGCCGCCGAACTCGTGATCGGCGATGATTTCCTGCGAGCAGGCGTCGATAATGTCGAGCCTGATGTCCCAGATCGGGCAGTTGGTCGCCACCTTGAGCTTCAGTACCGAGTTGCGGTGACGCGTGTTCTGCCGGTGCTGATAGACAAAGGCGCGGCAGCGGTTTTTCGTCCACGCCCCTTCCTGCAACAGGACGGTCCTCCTGGCGAAATCGTCGACCTCGGCATCGAGCCGGTCGGTGATGGATTGCTCTGACATTTTTTTCCTTTTCAGCTTCGAGCCCGCGTTACGCCGGCCCTACAGGGTCCGGCGGTAGCGCTTGCGACTGGGGAAGTAGCGCTTGACGGTTTTATACCCATTTGCGTCAACCGCCCGGTCGGGCCTGGGCATTTCGCTTGCCGCTTCCTGAATACGCTCGATCCGTTCCTTGGTGCCGGGATGGGTGGAAAACAGCGAGGTCGTTTCCTCCGCGTCCGGCGGAATGATCTGCAAAAGCGTCTTGAAGAAATCGGGCGCCTTCGCGGGATCGTAGCCCACTTTCGAAAACACCTTGAGGATATGCCGGTCTGCCTCGTCCTCCCGCTCGCGCGAATAGCCGCTGGTCATCAGGTTGAGCATCCGGTCCTCCAGCTGATCGAGAACCAGATTGTTGACGAAACTCTTGTTGTCCTGCTTCAGGATCGTCGCCTGGGCGACTTCGCTGAGCCCCTTGGCGAACCCTCGGGTCTTCATCTGCGACAGGCCGTGGCTGAGCTCGACATGGCCCATTTCGTGAGCCAGCACCGCCGCCAGCTCCTCTTCGCTCGACACGTATCGCAACAATCCCTTGTACACAGCGATCTTGCCGCCCGGCAGCGCCCAGGCGTTCACCGTGTTGTTGTTGATCAGCACCACGTCCCATTTCAGCGCATCGCGTTCGCTCGTCTTCCAGAGCGGTTCCGCAAAGAGCTGCAGGCCGCGCTGCGCCTTCCGGTTGGCGTAGGCGCCGCCTTCCCGGTCGATCAGCCGCGGGAACATCTTTTCACCGAGTTCGATCTCGTCTTCCTCGCCCATGGTGAAGCCGTCGAACAGCGACTTTCCGGCATCGAAAAGGTTAGTCAGATCGAGAACGTTGCGTTTGTTATCGTCGCCGCCGCCAAAACTGAAGCTGAACTGCGCAACGGCCGAAAAGGCCGTACCGCCGGTTATCAGTCCGGCCAGACCCGCGACGAGCTTGCGGCGCGTCCTGAAATTTTCGGGGGACCTTTTCGAATATTCTTCTGTATTCATAACGGTTCTCCTCCAGACGGGTTCATTGAACAGTCAGGGTCACTTGGCATCAAGCTCGAAGCTGCGGTCCCAGTCGGAGGGCGGCGGGTTTTCCTCGAATTTCCGGCAGCGGTCGGCGAACACCGCCGCGACATTGTCGTCCGCCGACAGCTTCGAAAAGGCTTCTCGGGCGGCGGCGAAGCGCCGCCTGTAGTAATCCGCCATTGCGGCGTGAAACGCCCGAACGCCGCTTCGGGCGGCGCCGGAAACGGTCTCCATCCGCCCCAGCACCTCGTACACCTTGACCGGCCGGGTTCTTCCCTTGACGACGAGCCTGTCGAGACGGCGAAGCGCGAACGCCCTGCCAAGCCCTCGGGCGGTTTCCTCGCCGATCATCAGCCTCGTGCCGTAGACCTTGTTGGCCCCTTCGAGCCTGGCCGCAAGGTTGGTCGTATCGCCGGTGACGGTATAGTTCATCCGCGTCGCAGACCCGGTATTGCCGACCAGCGCGATGCCCGTATTGATTCCGAACCTTGTTTCGATCGCCGGCAGGCCGAATTCCTTCCCGACGATATCCCGATTGAAGGTTTCAAGCTTTTCAAGACACTCCAGCGCCGCCTCGACGGCGCGGGCTTCCGCCCGCGGATCGGCAAGCGGCGCGCCCCAGACCGCCATCACCGCGTCGCCCACGTAAGCGACGACATAGCCGCCATGGGCCTGAACCACCTCCACAAGGACGGAGAAGTAGCGGTTCAGGATGGTAACCAGGCGATCCGGACGCTCGCTCATGGTCTCCGACAGGGTGGTGTAATCGGCGATATCGGTGAACATGACGGTGACCCGGCGGAGTTCCCCGCCGAGTTCCAGCGACGCAGAATCCTCCGCCAGCCTGTCGACCAGCGTGGGGTCGAGATAATGACCGAACGCTTTCTTGATCTGACGCTTCTGCCGGTCTTCCACGACGACGCGGTAGGCATAGATAACGGTATAGCTGAGCAACATGCCGGCCGCCGCCGGAAGAAGCGGCATCACCAGCCCTTCCGCAAACAGGAGGGTCGCCACGCCGCCATGCAGACCGAGTGCCGACAGGACAAGCGCGAACCCGGCAAGCGGCGACACCAGGAAGAACGCCAGCGCCAGCGCGAAGCCTCCAGCCGCCAGAAGCGCAAAGCTCTGCCGCCTCCCCAGCAATTCCAGGGGCTCCTGACGCATCAGCGTATTGACCGCAGCCGCATGGATGAAAATTCCCGGCATGGAGCGCCGTTCGACAATCTGGCCGAACCGCGCCGAGTTGAACGGCAGCGCGCATCGCAGGGGCCGGTGGTCGGGCTCACTCCCCTTGGCGAACCGTTTCGCCGGCACCGCCCGGTCTTCCACATCCAGCGTCGCCCCGAAAATGACGACCCTGTCCCTGAACGCCCGGGCGAAAAAATCAGGATCGGCGCAGCGGTGAAGGTCGGCGAGGCTGAAGGCGGGAATGTCATCCGCCCCCGTATTGAAATTGATCAGAAAATCCGCCCGGGGCGGCGTTGTGCCAGCCCGCGCCGACAGCTCGGATGCGAAGGACGGGACGGAGCCGCCCTTCTCGTCCCTGAAATTCGCGGGGTAGCGCCGTACGACCTCGTCCGTGTCGCTCAATATGTTGAGCGGCCGGACATTTTGCGGTCCGCCGGCGGCAATGATCTGCCCCTGATAGGGGCGGATGGTCTCACCCGACAGACGGATTTCTCCGAGAACCAGCTTTCCGGCCCGGCCTGCCCTGTAAAAACTCCTCAAGAGCGGCTTGTCGATCCCCGGCACAAGGTCCCTGGTGTCCAGGGTCGTCGGATAGACCAGATCCATCCCGATCACGGCGGGCCCGGCGGCTGTGACCTTGTCGAGGACTTTGGCCACCATCGGCGTCCAGGCGACCCGCGGCGTCTCCGAAAACGGGGGCGTTCGATAGGTTTCCTCATCGATCACGACAAGGACGGCGCGGGAGTGTTCTGGCGAAAAAATCGGTCCAAATATCGCGTGGCGAACCGGCAGCAGAAAATCGATCCCCAGACGGCTGAGATAATCGCCGGCAGGCGCAAGAACCGGAGATGCCGTCAACGCCCCCAGACCGAGAGCGATCGCCCCTCTTTTGACCCACGATCGGCCTGGACGTATCGCCATCATCGAAACATCCGGCCGAAAATCCTAATTCCCTTCCGTCTTCTCTTCGGATCCGCTTTCGGGTTTCGACGCCGGTTGCGTCAGCGGAATCACACTGCTCGAAAGAGTATCGGGGCCATCGAGATCGGGATCGAACGAAAATGCCGCCCGGTATGGCCCGGCTCCAGGGATCGCAACGCGGACCTCGTAGGGAATGCCGATCCGAAGCGGGGGCGCATCCGCCGGATAGGCTACGTGGCTGCCCTCTATCGCGGCCGTCCAGACAGGCTGCTTCGTTTCGCTGTCCAGATCGACAAGAGTAACGGTCGCTCTGGCCTGCCGGTCCCACTTGAAGACCGGGGTCGGGCTTTTCACGGTCCATTCCGACCAGTCCTGACTTGTGAACGGCGTTACGCGGTCGACGGTCGCGCCTGCTTCGCCGCTGTCCTTGCTGACGACGATATTGGCGCCCCGGCACGGCACTTTCTTCACATCGATCGTTCCATCCTCGACCTTGCCGGCGCCATTTTCGATCGTCAGCCTGCCGCCCTTCACCGTTTCGACCGAACAGGACGAAAGGTAGAACAGCACCACAACGCCGTCCGGGCCCAGCTCTATCGTCTGGCCGGGATAGACATAATCGAGAAACTCAACCCCCGCGCCGGGCGCGCCTTCGACCGACTCCACCAGCGCCACCGGCCTGTCTGCGGCGATGGCGGCAGACTCCCAGACTGGATTCGTGAATAAAAGAACCGCAGCGAAAACGATAAGTGCTCGTCTCAAGAAACAATCTCCCCAGTCTCGCACCGGCATGATGCCGAAGCCGCCGCTTTGACGCTGTGCGCTCAATCACAAGACTACCACCCCGAGCACGAAACCCGCCAAAAACTTTCATCCGGTCCGGTTACCTGTCTCGAACGGGCTTGCGCGGAAGGAACCGCGATAATTGAATTCTCGCTCCCTCTGGCCTAAGACAATGCCATCGGTTCTGCACAGGAGAGTTCCATGCCCCGCTTCAAGGATTTCGTTCCCTCCGGCGTCATCCCGGCAACGCTGCTCGCCTTCAACGAGGATTTTTCCATCGACGAGGGATCGACGCGGGCGCACCTGCGCCACGTCGCGAATGTCGCGGGCATCACGGCAATTACGGTCAACGGACACGCTTCCGAAGTCCATGCCTGTTCGGACGACGAGCAGCGCCGAATCCTTGACGTGTCGCTGGACGAGATCGGCGACGAGCTGCCGCTGATCGCGGGGGTCTGGGCGGACGGCAGTCACGAGGCGGCGCGCATCGCCCGCTGGGCCGAGGCCGCCGGGGCGTCCTGCCTGCTGGTGTTCCCGCCGCAGCCTGTGATGATGATGCAGGGCCAGATGAAGCCCGAAATGGGAGTCGCCCATTTCAAGACCATCGCAGATGCAACCGATCTGCCGATCATCGTTTTCCAGTATCCGGACCAGATGGCCTACCGGATGGAAACCATGCACCGCATCATCGACGAGGTGCCGAGCGTGGTTGCCATGAAGGACTGGAACATGGGCCACGTTCACGAACGCCACGTGCGCGAACTGCAATCCGCGACGCGGCCGTTCAACGTGCTGTCGACCAACAGCGCATGGCTGATGTCGTCGCTCACGATGGGCGCGAACGGGCTGCTTTCCGGTTCGGGCAGCGTCATCGCCGATCTCCAGGTCGCCGTGTTCGACGCGGTGAAAGCCGGCGATCTGCGCCGCGCGCAGGCGATTAACGACCGCATCTACCCGACCGCAAAATGTTTCTACGGCGCGCCGGCGACCGACATGCATAACCGCATGAAGGAAGCGCTCGTCATGCTGGGACGCCTGCCGAAAGCCGTCGTCCGCCCGCCTCTGACGAAACTGAACGACGCGGAGCTTGAAGGCGTACGCGCGGCGATCGCCGAGGCCGGGCTCAGCTACGAAGGCGCCGATATCCTGCTGAAGGCCGCATGAGCAACCTGCCCGCCCGTCTTCTCGACGGCTACAGAAATTTTCGCAACGGCCGCTACCAGGAAGAAGCCGCGCGATATTCCGATCTCGCCGACGGTCAGTCACCAAAGACCATGATCGTCGGATGCGCCGATTCCCGGGTAGATCCCTCGACCATCTTTGCGGCGGCGCCGGGCGAGCTATTCGTCGTCCGCAATGTGGCCAATCTCGTACCGCCCTGCGTGCCGCCCAGCGCGAGCCTGCACGGAACGTCTGCGGCTCTGGAATTCGCCGTCACCGCCCTCGGCATCAGCGATATCGTGGTGATGGGGCATGGCGGGTGCGGCGGTGTGGCGGCCTCGTTGGCCGGCGCGGACAGGCAACCGGTCGGGCAATTCATCGCTCCCTGGGTCAGCCTGCTGGACGAAGCACGCGGGCGCGTCCTCTCGGATTCACCGGAAGACCGGCAAACCGCGCTTGAACATGAAGGCGTCCGGCAATCGCTCAAAAACCTAAGGAGTTTTCCGTTCATCGCCGACGCGGTCGACGATGGTCGTCTTGGTCTCCACGGTGCCTGGTTCGCCATCGGCACCGGCGAACTCCACTGGTTGAACACGGAAACCGGTACGTTCGAAACCGTCAGCGCTTAAGGACAGACGTCGTTACTCCCTCAACCCCAGCCGCTGCATCCGCGGCAGCACCTCGTCCCTGATCGCCGGCAGATCGTCGACGAAATTCACCAGCCCGATCGCCATCCCGTCTAGCCCCGCCTCGCTAAGCTTGAGGAAGGTTTCCGCGACCTCGTCATAAGAACCCATCACCAGATGCGTCCCCGTGCCGCTGATGATGATCTCGCGCATCTTGTCGAGCCGCGCACTGGAATAGGACTGGCCGCGGGCGCGGATTTGCACGGTGTATTCGGCGGCATCCCAGTCGCCGTTCTCGTGAACGATGTAATGATGATATTCCTCGGCCTGCTTCCGGGTCGGCGCCGTGATCACATGCCCGCTGGCGAACACGTTGGCGTCGCTGCCGGGACGCATCCGCCTGATATCCGCCACCTTGGCCGGCAGCTCCTCGAATTCGCGGATGGACGTAAAAAGACAGTCGGCATGACGGGCCGCGAAACTGCGCCCCGCTTCGGAATTGCCCGCGGACACGATCAACGGATCCTCCCCGCCCCAGGGTTTCGGCTTGGCACGCGCGCCTTTCAGGTCGAAATATTTTCCCTTGAAATCGAACGTGCCCTCGTCCGACCAGAGCCGCTTGACGATGGAGAGCCATTCCTCCGCGTAATCGTAGCGTTCGTCGTGCTCGCGGATTTCGACGCCGAACATCTCGTGTTCGCCGACATTCCAGCCGGCCACCAGATTGACCCCGAACCGTCCCTTCCCGACATGGTCGGCGGTCACGATCTGCTTGGCCGCGTAGACCGGATTGATCAGCGACATGTGCAGCGTGCAGAAAGTGCATATGTCAGTCGTTCCGGCCAGCATCGCGACCGCCCAGCTCAGCGTCTCGAACGCCTCGCCAGCCGTATCGGTATCGCCGCCATAGCCGTGCCAGCGGCCGATCGGAAGCAGGAATTCGATCCCCGCCTCGTCGGCGAGCTTCGCTGCCGTCAGGCAGCTCTCCATCGAGGCATCCCATCGCTCGGGCGCCTTGGTCATGGCGAGCCCGCCCTCGCAGTTCATGCCGAACAGGCCGAGCCGGAACTTGTTGGGACCGTAAACGCGGGTATCGCGGCGTGACATGTAACCTCTTCCTACTCTGCGGCGGACAGCCGGTTGAGATCGTCGGACACGACCGCCTCCAGATCGATGTAGTCGCCTTCCGGCTCCTCGCGCATCACGCCCTTGGGGTCTCGCCCGCCGCGTACCGCTTCGATCCCGTCCATCAGCATTTTGCGCAGCAGGATGACGCCGGCATCCGACGTACCGAGCCGTTCGATGGTGCGGTCCCAGACCGGTCCCTGACTGCAGATCGCCTCGAAATCCTGCAACCTGTGTACCCGCAATGCATTGGTAACGTCGAACGTCATCCCTTCTGGCAAGTCGGGCAGCCTGCCATCGACTTTCGGCGTGAAACACACCGAGAACAGCAGCGTATGGCCGTCGTCCACCGGGGTCCGCCAGATCGCTGAAAAGCGCGGCCAGCGGAAACGGCCGCCGGGAAACGGCTGCGGCAACCGGTTCATGCTCGGCATCAGATAGTAGGAAACCCGCGTATTGCCGCGTTTCGGACGCGCCGACGTCGCGCGAATGCCAAGCTCTATCTCGTCCCACCGGTTAACCGGAATTTCGTCGCCCCAGATATCTGCGCGCTCGCCGCCCGTCCCGCCATGGAGGATGCCGGTATGCGACTGATCCACCGAGTTTTCGCAGATCTGCAGATAGTTGGCCGGCCAGAGCCCGAAATTCTCCACCGCCCGGATACCGTCCTCGCGGGCGTACACGTCGTAGCGCGGCAGAACCGGCGCCTCGCCCCCGCCGAGATAGGCCCAGAGAAGACCGCCCATCTCCTGCACCGGATAAGCGGTGTGCGCGACCTTTTCGGGAAAGTTGCTGTCGGCGGGCTCCGCCGGCATGGCGATGCATTTGCCTGAAACGTCGAAGGTCCAGCCGTGATAGCAGCAGGCGATGCCATCGGGCTGAACGCGCCCGTACTCGAACGACGCCCCGCGATGCGGACAGCGCCAGCCGATCAGCCCGGGCCGTCCCGATCCGTCGCGAAACAGCACGAGGTCTTCGCCGAGGATGCGGACCCGTGTCGGATCGCCCTTGAACGTCCCGAGCCGTTCGCCCCAGCTCGCCGCCGTGCCGCGCTCGCCATCGAATTCGACCGGCTCCCGGCAATCCCACAGCGTCTGGAGCCCGCTCCATTTGTCGGAAATCGCCACCGGGTGCCAGAAACGGCGGAAATATTCGCCCGCCGGCGTGCCCGGCCCGACCTCGGTCAGCGTTCTGTTTTCTTCAAGGCTCAGCATGGCATAACTATCTCGCGATCGCCCGATTGTCGCCCGGCGTCCGGACGAGGTCCAGAGACGCGCAAAAGAAAACGGCGGAGCCCGAAAGCCCCGCCGTTCGAGTAAGGACGCTCTTCTTTCGAGGCGCCTTAATTATCTCCCGCTACCCTAATTCCGACACGTCGATGCAATCGTCCATGCCGGAACGATACCTTCGCGATACGGTCAGTCTTCCAGCGTTTCGCCATACTTGAGAATACCGTCCAGATAATGCTCCCAGACAACGAGGTTACGACGCAGCGCGACAATCACCTCATCCTCGAGGTTCAGATCGGCGGCGTATTCGGCAACGTTCTTCCATCCCAGCTCGGAGTGCTCGATATCCGCTTCGGTATGGAGCTTGAAAAAGCCGAAAGCCTCGTCCGGCAAGCCCCAGATCTCGCGCCAGTCCTGACGCATGGAACCGAACCACCCCTTTTCGCGAATTGCACCCTCGCCGTAACCGGGAACGTTGAGCCGCTCGGTACAGGTATTGCCGATCAGCCCGAGGAGCCAGTGCGCGTTGGACATCAGACCCGACCACGCATCCCAGCAAAGCTGGGTACTGGCCGTAGGGGTTTCATTCTTGATTCTGGCGCGGTCCATGCCGAGTTTGACGCCCAGGTCCTCCAGAATTTCCCAATGCGGCTGACCGCCGCCGAACTCTTCATCGGCGATGATTTCCTGCGCGCAGGCATGAATGATGTCCAGCTTGATATCCCAGATCGGACAGTTGGTCGCGACCTTGAGCTTGAGGACGGAGTTGCGTTGCCGCGTGTTCAGCCGATGCTGATAGACAAAGGCGCGGCAGCGACCTTTGGTCCAGATGCCTGGCTGAAACATTTTTGTACGTTTCGCGAAGTCTTCGACTTCGGCATCAAGACGGGCGACAATCGCATCCTTGGACATCTGTCACTTCTCCTCTATTCGGGTGGGCAGATACCTACGCGACCCGACAGACATTATCCAGTGCCAATCACCGCAAGTCGCAAACCCGCTGCGGGCGACGCGCCCCAGCCTCCCAATATGCCAGAAAACCAATGTTTTTTGACGCGGTTGCGGTTTTTCCGGATACCGTTCTAAACTAGAATGATCATTCGGTTTTAGACCGCGGAACACGGAGAAGCAAAGAGATGGCGGAAGGAACTTCCGAACGGATCACGATCAACGGCTGCACCATCAACATGATGAAGGGCGGCAGCGGCCCGACCATGCTCTACCTGCACGGGGCGGGCGGCAGCAAGGGATGGCTGCCTTTCATGGACCAGCTGTCGGACCGGTTCACGGTGCTGGCGCCGGATCATCCGGGCTTCGGCCTCTCGGACACGCCGGACTGGCTCGACAACATGAACGACCTGCTTTTCTTCTATCTCGACCTTCTTGAAGAGCTGGATATCCGGGACGCTCATCTGGCGGGCCATTCCATGGGCGGCTGGATGGCAGCCGAACTTGCCGTGCGCGGCACCGGGCGGTTTCGCACGCTGACGCTGATCTCCGCAGCCGGCATCCGCGTCAAGGGCGTGCCGATGGGCGACCTGTTCATGTGGAACGAGGAGGAGAAAGCCCGAAAAATGGTCTTCGATCCCGCCCTTCAGGAACAGCGCCTCAACGCCGTCCTGACGGAAGAGGAAGCCGATATCGCGCTCAAGAACGCGTTCACCTCGGCCAAGCTGTGCTGGAGCCCGCGCTTCCACAATCCGGACCTCGAAAAATGGCTGCACCGGATCAAGCTGCCGACCATGATCATGTGGGGCGCGAACGACCCGATTTTCCCGCCGCCGTACGCCCAGGCCTATCACGGCCTGATCGATGGATCGGAAGTGCGCATTTTCCCCGAATGCGGTCACTCGCCCCAGCAGGAGAAGCTGGTCGATTTCATGGCCGGCATCGACGCCATTACCGCCAGAAACTAGGAGAGCGGACCGATGAAATTCTTTTTCTTTCACCTGATGCCGTACGGCGCGGTCGACCTCGACGCCATCGACGGGAACGCCTGGGTTACCTTCTCCAACAAGCATTACGACCCGAAGGAAGGACACAGGCTCTACAACCGCTATCTCGACGAGCTCGAACTCGCGGCCAACCTCGGCTTTGACGGCGTGTGCGTCAACGAGCACCATCAGACCGCCTACGGCATGATGCCCCAGCCTTCGATTCTCGCGGGCGCGCTGAGCCGCAGGACGGAGAACGCCAAGATCTGCGTACTGGGCCGGGCGCTGCCGCTCACCACCAACCCGCTATCGATCGCCGAAGAGTACGCGATGATCGACAATATCACCGGCGGGCGGCTGATCGCCGGTTTCGTGCGCGGCATCGGTTGCGAATACCATTCCTACATGGTCAATCCCGGCTTCTCGCTGGAACGTTTCCACGAAGCGCATGACCTGATCGTCGAGGCCTGGACGAAGGAAGGTCCCTTCCCGTTCGACGGCAAGCATTACCGGTTCCAGTACGTCAACCTGTGGCCCCGCCCTTACCAGCAGCCCCACCCGCCGATCTGGATCCCGTCGCAGGGGTCGCGCGAAACGCTGGAATGGGCGTCCCACCCCGACCGCAAATACACATACCTGATCACCTTCAGCCCGACGGAGTCGGTGACCCGCAACCTGACCGCCTATGCCGCGCAGTGCGAGGCCTATGGCTATCAGTGCTCGCCCAACCAGCTCGGATGGGCCCTGCCGCTCTATGTCGCCGAAACCGACGAGATCGCGGAGAAGGAAGCGGCCCAGCATATCGAGAACTTCTTCAACAAGTTCCTGGTGTCTCCGGTCGAATACAAGCTGCCGCCCGGGTACTCCTCAATGGCGTCCTACAAGTTCGTCATGGCGACCAAGTACAAGCACCGAGAGTCCTACCTGTCGTTCAAGGGCGTGACGGAGAACGGCATGTTCCTGTGTGGCAGCCCGTCGACAGTCGTCGAACGGCTCGAACAGCTTCAGTCGCAGATGGGCTTCGGCAACCTTGTGCCGATGATGCAGTTCGGCACATTGCCGGGGGAGCTTACCGAAAAGAGCATGCGGCTGTTCGCCGACGAGGTCATGCCGAAGCTGCGGCCCATTGCTTCGGCCGAGATGGCGGCGGCGGAATAGGCGGCGTCGCATGGCGAGCGTCCTGCTCGACGACGATCTCGGCCGCGCGCCGCAGCAATCGCGCAGCCGCGAGACGCATGCGCGGATCGTCCGCGCGGGCGAAGCGCTGTTTGCCGAGCGCGGCTATGACGGCACGACGGTACAGGACATCACGACCCGCGCGCGTTGCTCGGTCGGCTCGTTCTATGCCCGCTTCCGCGACAAGGAGAGCCTGTTCCTTCACATCCACGACCTGCACTGCGCCGAGCTGACCCAGCGCATCGCGTTCCTGTGCGACCTGTTCGAGGCCGAGCGCTCGCCGCTGGACATGATCGTCCGCCAGACCGTGCGGGCGCTGTTCAATTTCTCCGGCCGGAGGCGTTCGATGACCCGCGTCTTTATCCAGCGCAGCGGATCGGACGCGGCGTTTCATGCCCGCTACGCGCATGTCTGGAAAGATATCGCCGATCGCCTGCGTCCCGCGATCCTGCGTCACCGAAAATCGATCGGACACCCGGACCCGGAACGGGCAACCGATTTCGCGCTCCAGATGCTGCACGGGCTATGGGCCAACGACGTACTGCACCACCGAATCCGAGACGTGACCGGCCATGAGACAGGGGACGCGCTGATCGGGGACGCGACGGCGGCGTGTCTTGCGTGGCTTGGCGAGAAATAACTTCAGGATTGCATTGTCGGCGGCGCCCGTCCGGACCTACAGTCCGTTCGGTACAGACATAAAGGCAGGCGGATTCGATGTTCAAGATTGGCGATATCGTCCGGCACGAAAGACAGAACGTCATCGGCGAGGTGGTCGAGATAGACGGCGATACCGTCTATTTCGAACAGGACAACGGCGCGGAAGTCGATTTTCCCGCGTCCGCCCTGATCCTCGAATCCGAATTCCAGAAACGGCGCGGTGCGCCGCTCGACGATACGGAAGCACAGCGTAATGACCCCGTCTATGACGCGGTGATCGCCAATTTGTATCCGCGGATCATCGAAATCGCGCAGGCCGCCTGGGCGCAGTCGGGACGGATCTCCGGCCAGTCGTGGGACAGGTTGAGTTCGCTGCAAAAGCTCAATGCCGTCTCCAACGCAACCGACATCCCCGTCAAGGACTGGCTCGACGCGAACCGTCCTAGCGCGAAACCGTCGCTTGGCAAACTGCAGCTTGGGTACCTGGGGAAGCGCGGAAAGGCATGATCAATTCGCCGGATAATTCCGCGCCCACGCCGCCTTCCAGGCGGGCCGATCCGTCATGCGGTCGCGATAGGCCAGCAGGTAGTCGGGAACGGCAATGCCGCGCCGGATCGCCGAGACCAGGCAGGTCGTCATCAGGATGTCGGCGACGCTCATCCCCTCTTTCATCAGAAATTCCTGCGCCGGGTCGAGCCGGTCGAACACGGCGCCCGACAGCTCACTGAAATAATCCTTTGCAGAGGCCACCGCCTGCGGCGCATCGCCGTAAATATCGGCAAGATCGCCGTGCTTGCGGATGACGTAGGTCGAGAGCGCGTCAAGCTCCATCAGGATGAAGGAACACCACTCATTGAGTACCGCCCTCCTCGCCGGATCAACGGGAACGAAAAACCCGTCCGGCGGGGCAAATGCGTCGGCGACGTAGCTGACGATGGCAAAGCTTTCGGTGATGGTCTGCGATCCGTGCTGCAGCACCGGGATCTTGTGCTTCGGGTTGAGCGCCAGAAATTCCGGCGTCATCGTTTCGCCGGACCGCGACGTGATTGGATGGAATCCGTAATCGATGCCGAATTCCATCAGCACCCAGTGCGCCCGCATGGTGCGGGGCGTGCCGATGCCCCAGAGGATCAGGTCTGTCATCTGCCGGTCAGGCGCCTGCTTCGACCGTGATGCCCTCATGAGCAATCTCTAGAGACTCGATCGCGATTTCGCTTTCCATGGCGTCGAGCACCGGTCCCTCGACGGAAACCGGCCAGGCGTTTTTGAGCTTCCACACCATGACGGGCTCATGATCGCCGTCCAGCAGCGATATGGTCACATCGCGCCGTTCCGCCGTGCCGGAGCGAACGGTGGCGTACCAGGCGAAGAACTCGCTGTCCTTCGGAACCACGCCGCGGCTGAGCACGACGTTTTCGTTCATCTTGAGGCCCGGAATCGTCACCACATCGTCGGTCAGGGATGAGCCTTCCCGGTATTCGATGGCCTCCGTCCTCGCTTCCAGCCCTTTTACCCGGGTGAAGCCGATCCGCGTCCCGCCCCAATCGACGCGAAAGTGATAAACCGGAACGGGTGTCGTCATCGCTCTTCTCCTTCTTTCAAAACTTCTGTCCGCACAGCCCTAGGTTCGGCTCCGCCACAAAATGTTGTCGTAGGTCAGTTCGATTTCTTCCATAGCCACGCCGCTTTCCATCGCGTCCAGAGACGGGCCCGACCAGCGGACCGGCCGCGCGTTCTGCAACTGCCAGATAATGACTGGCCGCCCGCCTGCCTTATCAAGGAGCACGATGGTCACCGTCCTCACATCGATCTTGTTGAGGACGCGCGACTGGTTCCATTCGTAGAGGATACGGGAGGTCCCGACTCCCCTGCTGAGAGTCACGGTCTGTCCGATCGACGGGTCGGCCTGTTCCTCGTCTGGAAGATGCAGGGGAGAAACCGATACAAGGTCAATTTCGACGGCGTCGATAAAGACGCGAAAATACATTTTCGGTAGCGGATGAGGAGCATCCGTCCTCGATGTAGACAGCCTCGGCGGCCGGTTGTTCCCGGCACGCACGCGCGACGGCGTCGCGGCAACGGGCCGCCTGTTTGTCGGCGTTCTCGAAGGTCCTGCCGGGTTTCTGGTTGGGTTTCTGGTTGGGTTTCTGGCCACGCCTCCCCCGATGCGCTTGCCGTCAAATTGCAAGGACAGTGTTCAGGGGATGGAAACGAACGTCAACACGGAGCGAAAAGAAAGTGCCGTTTTCGAAACGATCGGTCAGGACAGGATGCGACCAGTTTCGGCAAGCTCTTCCGCTGACATCTTCCACGCTACTGCCGCGGCATTCTGGGCGAGCTGTTCGGGGCGTGTCGCGCCGGAAATGACGCTGGCCGTAGCAGGCTGGGACGCAAGCCAGGATACCGCCAGCGTCAGCAGGTTATAGCCGTGCGCTGTCGCGAAACTCTCCAGCGCCTCCAGCGTGTCGAAATCGACCCCGCCGAGCGCGCCTTCGAGGCGGCTGCCGGCCGGGCCGCGCTCGCCGCGCCGGTACTTGCCGGTCAGCAGCCCGCGCGCCAGCGGATAGTATGGCAGGATGCCGACGCCTAGCGCTTCGCAGGCGGGCACGTCTTCGGACTCGATGGTCCGGTCGAGCACGCTCCACTCGTTCTGCAACGTGACAAAGCTTCGGAGCCCCATCTCCTGTGCGGTTCTCGCCGCATCGCGAAGCTGCCCGGCGGAAAAATTGGAACAACCGATCAGGCGAACCTTGCCCGCTGTTACCAGCTCGTTCATCGCGCCGAGCGTTTCGGCGATCGGGGTCTCCGGATCGAAACGGTGTATCTGGTACAGATCGATACGATCGGTCCTCAGCCGTTTCAGGCTGGCGTCGATGGCGATCGCGATGTTGTCGCGCGACCCTTTTCCCTTGCCCGGCGCGTGCAGCAAATTGTAGCCGAACTTTGTGGCGAGGATGACCTCGTCGCGCCGGCCTTCCAGAGCGCGGCCGATATATTCTTCCGACAGCCCGTTTCCGTACCCTTCGGCGGTGTCGAAAAAAGTCACCCCGGCGTCGATTGCGGCATGAATGACCGGGCGCGACTCCTCTTCCGAAAGGCGGCGGCCGAACGCGTTGCAGCCGAGCCCGACGACGGAGATGTCGAATCCGTTCTCTCCGCCGATGCGCCTCGTTTCCATGCCTTCCCTTCCCGCTCCGTAGGTAATCCCGTCCGGTTATGGTATCACGGTCGCCGTTATGACAAACCGGCTGCTGCCTTTGGCCTTTGTATTGGCGCTCCTGTCGCCGCACCGCGCGGTTGGCGCGGAGGCGGTCGCGTTCGGCACGGACTGGCGTGCGCAGGCAGAACATGGCGGGTTCTATCAGGCTCTGGCGAAGGGATTTTACCGGAAGCGCGGACTCACGGTTGAAATTCGCCAGGGCGGCCCGCAAATCAATCACGCGCAGCTCCTGGCCGTCGGCAGGGTCGATTTCTCGCTCGCCTCCAATTCCTTCATCGCGCTCAATTACGTACGCGAGAACATTCCGATGGTGGCCGTCGCGGCGATCTTCCAGAAAGACCCCCAGGTGCTGATCGCCCATCCTGGCCAGGGCAACGACACGCTCTCCGCGCTCAAGGGAAAGCCGATCCATATCGGGTCCGACACACGGGTCGGGTCATGGCTGTTCCTCAAGGCACGATACGGCTTCACCGACAGCCAGATCCGTCCCTACACCTTTTCCATCGCGCCGTTCCTTGTCCGGAAATCGACCGTCCAGCAGGGCTATCTCGGGAGTGAGCCGTTCCTGATCGAGAAACAGGGCATAAGGCCTGTTGTTCATCTGCTCGCCGACGCCGGCTATCAGAGTTACGGCGCGCTGATCCAGACGTCGGTCGCACTGACGAAGCGCCAACCGGATACCGTGCGCGCCTTCGTCGCTGCCTCCATCGAGGGCTGGCGCGACTACCTGACCGGCGACCCCGCGCCGGGAAACGCGCTGATCCTGAAAGCCAATCCCGAAATGTCGCGCGACCTGCTGGCCTACGGCCGTCGCAAGCTGAACGAATACGGCATCGTTGTTTCGGGCGACGCGAATACCCGCGGCATCGGCGCGATGACGGAGGCGCGCTGGAAGTCCTTCTTCGATACGATGTCGAAAGCCGGGCTCTACCCCGCCGGCATGCGCTGGAAGTCGGCCTTTTCTAAGGATTTTCTTCCGAAATGACGGGACCGCTGTTCCGCGCCGTCGCCGTCGGCCGGGCCTTTCCGGACGGCACGCGGGCCCTGCAGGACACGTCTTTCGGGATGGCCGATGGCGAGATCGTCAGTCTGCTCGGCCCGTCCGGATGCGGCAAATCGACCCTGCTGCGTATCGTCGCGGGACTCGACGACGCGACGGAAGGCCGTATCGACTGGCCGGATGGCGGGCCGGGGTCCGGCGACACCGGCTTCGTGTTTCAGGACCCGACCCTCATGCCCTGGGCCAGCGCCCGGGAGAACGTCTACCTGCCGTTTCGCATTCGCGGCGTCTCCCGCGATGACGCACGCATCGCCATTGACGATGCGCTCTCCCTCGTCGGGCTGGACGATTTCGCCGACCACCTGCCGGGCCGCCTCTCGGGCGGGATGCGGATGAGGGTCTCAGTTGCCCGCGCGCTTGCCACGCGACCGAAACTCCTGCTGATGGACGAGCCGTTCGCGGCGCTGGACGAGATCACGCGCCACCGTCTCAACGACGACCTGCTGCGGATACAGTCGGAGCGTCGCTGTACGATCCTGTTCGTCACCCACAGCGTCTCCGAGTCCGTCTACCTGTCGCATCGCGTCTGCGTCATGACCGAACGGCCCGGCCGGATCGCCGCAGACATCCCGACGGGCCTGCCCTGGCCACGGCAGCCGGACATGCGGACAAGCGCCGAATTCGCCGCCATCTGCCGGAGGGTTTCGGCTGCGCTCACCGGAGCCGCCGCGGCATGACAGACTCCCGAACCGGCTGGATCCCGCCCACCGTCATTTTCGCCGGCATCCTGGCCGGATGGGAAATGCTCGTCCGCATTTTCGAGGTTCCACCTTATGTCCTTCCCGGTCCGCTCCTGATCGGCGAAACCTTCGGAAAGGATTCGGCCCTGCTTTTCTCGTCACTCGCGGTGACTCTCCGGATCACGCTGACTGCACTGTTCTTCGCGGCGCTTGGCGGGGCCCTGCTGGCCTTCGTCATGTCCTGGTCGCGCTGGCTGGAACGGAGCCTGATGCCCTATGCCATCGTCGCGCAGGTAACGCCCATCGTCGCCGTCGCGCCGCTGATCATCCTGTGGCTGGACGGCGATGCGGCGCTGGTGCTGTGCGCCTGGATCGTCGCGTTTTTTCCGGTCCTCGCCAACACCATGGCGGGGCTCAAAAGCGCCGACCCCAACCTCAACGCTTTGTTCCGTCTCTACGGCGCGAAACGCTGGCAGGTTCAGGCCTGGCTCGAAGCGCCCTGCGCCCTGCCGTATTTTCTCGCCGGGCTGAAGATTTCGGGCGGCCTGTCGCTGATCGGCGCCGTGGTGGCGGAGTTCGTCGCGGGCACCGGCGGCGCGGCAACCGGGCTCGCCTATCGCATTCTGGAAGCCGGCTACCGGCTGCAAATCCCGCGCCTGTTTGCCGCACTCGTCCTGCTGTCGGCCGCGGGGATCGCGATCCATGCGGTTATCGGATGGGCATCGCGGCGCCTGATGGCGCGCTTCGGCATGGAAGCGCCCTAACCGATCACAAAATCGAACAGCCCGTCCGCCTCGCCGCCTGCACCGGGGCGAAACATCACAGAGGCTGCATCCCGCTGTGCCTGATCGCCAAGTTTCCTGAACAGGAAGTCGTCCGCGTTCTGCGGATGTCCTTTCAGATAGATCTGCGTGGTGAACCGGTTGATTCCGGGGCCGGAGATCATCGCATGAATATGCGGCGTCCGGCCCGGATAGGGAACCGGGCGGATGGTCCGGAAACGGTAGCCGCCCCCGCCCGTCGTTTTGGCCGTCCCGTATCCCTGAAAATTCGGATCGGCCTTCCCCCGCCACTCGCCGGGATGATGGTAGCGACCCTGCGCGTCGCACTGCCAAATTTCCACCGTCGCACCGGGAACGGGCTTGCCGGAAAGGTTCAGCACACGGCCGAACAGGGTGACGATATCGCCTGACGCAACGCCATCGCGCCCTGCCACCCGCACAAGGTCCGCATCGTGATCGAGCGGAATTTTTTCAGGGTAGAACGGTCCCGGCCCTTCGTCGGGCGTCGGCAGCAGCGCGGCGCGAACACCGCCCGCCGCAACGACGCCGCCGGCGGCGAGCACGCCGATCAGACGCCTGCGGGAAAGGATCACAGCGCTTACCCCACGATCTCGCTCGCGCGTCTGGTGGTCGTGGGATCGCGATAGGCGCGCTGCACCGCGTCGAGTTCCGCCAATCCGACAGGATCGAGATCGAAGGCCGGTTCGCGGTTCAGCACCCAGTGGCCAGGCTTGTTTTCGCCGGCGATCAGGACCCCTGTATTGGGCCCCGACAGCGGCTTGGCCTCCGCCGGGACACAGGCGAAGGAAATGCCGAGCCGTCGCCTGTCGGAATCGTTCGGGCCGGACCCGTGCACGACCATCTCGTGATGCAGCGAGAACTGCCCGGCGCGGAGCGGCATGTCGACCGCCTTGCTTTCATCGACCCCCGGCACCGTCTGACCCCGCGACAGCAGGTTGCCCTCGTCATAATTCTCGTCGTGGGCGATGACGCCCTGCCGGTGGCTGCCCGGGATCATCCTTATATTGCCCATCTCGGGCGTCGCGTCCGTAAAGGCCAGCCAGACGGTCGCGCCCGTATTGCGGTCAAACGGGTTATAGGCCCCGTCCTGATGATACGAAACGAACCGGCTGCCGCCGGGCTCCTTCGACCAGATGCCGGAAAGGAACAGAATTACGTTCGGGCCGATTGCGTCCTGAAGCGCGCCGGCTACCTGCGGGTGACGGGCGAGATCGAGGAGCCATCGATAGGCGAGAACCGCGCGCACGCGAAATCGCTGGCTGACGCTTTCCCCGCTTTCACGCTCGTAATCCTCCATGATTTTCAGATAGCCTGCGGCCTCTTCCGGCGAAATGCAATCGAGCGGAAAGACGAACCCGTCACGCCGGTAATCGCGCAGCTGCGCGTCTGTCAGGACCCGCGGCACCGGTTACTCCGCAGCCCCCACGGCGCGCTCGGCTTCGGACCGCAGGCCGGGATCGCGGTACTCGTCCTGGAATCGCTTCAGCACTCCCATCGAGATCGGGTCGCAATTGAAGCGGGGCAGCGGGTCTTCGTCCCAGTGACCGAACCGGTCCTCGCCGCGCATCATGGTCGCGCCCTTGCGACCGATGGTGGACGTCACATGACAGGGAATGAACATGAAGGATATACCGACGCGCGGCCGATCGGCGCCATTGGGCGGCGAGCCATGCACCATGCGTTCGTGATGCACCGAGAACTGGCCCGGCTGCAGCTCCATGTTCACCGCATCCGCCTCGTCGATCCCCATGATCGCCTGGCCGCGCGACAGCAGGTTCTGCGGGTCGCGGGTCTCCACATGCTGCATGTCCGGCTGAAGGTGGCTGCCGGGCAGGACACGGATACAGCCGCTCTCCACGGTGCTGGGCGTCAGGGCGATCCAGACGGTGACCTCCTCATGCGGATGCAGGCCGAAATAGGTGGAATCCTGATGCCACGAGACAAATTTCGGATCGTTCGCCTTTTTCGCCCAGAGCGCCGACAGGTATAGCCGGATATCGGGGCCGATAAGATCCTCGACGACATCCAGGATGGCGGGCGTACGGGCGATTTCCGAAACGAACGGAGCGACAAGATGCGCCTTGATGCGCAGAACGTTCAGTGGGTCCTGGCCGATTTCATTCTCGAAATCGCACAGCGTGCGATAGAACGCATCCGCCCTTTCCGCCGGAAACGCATCGAACGGAAACAGGTAGCCGTCGCGCTGATAGGCCGCAATCTGATCTTCCGTCAGAATTTTCGGCATGGCATTCCCTCCGGTGAAACCGTCACTGTACGGGAAGCGGGTCCCGTATCGTTACGCGCCGCATCATACGCCGTTCCTCGGGCGAAAAGTAGGTCCGCGCGTGAACCGAGCAGCGATTGTCCCACATCATCAGATCGCCGACCGACCATGTGTGTTCGTAGATGAACTCGGGCTTTTCGATATGGTCGAACAGGAAAGCCAGGATCTCGTCGCTTTCGGCGCGGTCCACGCCCTCGATCCAGAGCGTCATCAGCCGGTTGACGTAAATCGCCTTGCGGCCGGTCTCGGAATGCGTCCGGATCACCGGATGAACCCATTTCGGCGCGTCCGGGTTCAAATCTCCGGGACGCATCGTGGGATTATGGTGATAGTCGTAATAGTTCAGCGCCTTCAACCCATCGAGGCGCGCCTTCCAGTCATCCGAAAGCGCGTCGTATGCAGCGGCGCAGTTGCTGAAAAGGGTATTGCCGCCCTCCTTCGGCACTTCGATCGCGAACAGTGTCGACCCCATGCAGGGATGTTCGTAATAGCACTGGTCGTAGTGAAACATCATTTCGCCGTCTTCGAGCGCGGTCGGACGGCCGGTGTCCTTGACGTTGGTGATCATCATGACGTTGGGATGATCGCCACCGACGGCAGCGCCCGTGCGCACGTCTTGAAGGTCGCCGAACTGACGGGCGAATGCCTCCTGCTCGCCGTCCGTCAGGTCCTGCCCGGGGAACACCAGGATGACATTGTCGAGCCAGGCTTTATGGACATCCGCGAACGTTTCCGGATCCATCGGCTTGCCGAGATTTACACCCGTAACGGAGACCCCGATGGCGGATGAAAGCTTGCTGACGGAGATCGACATGGTTTCACCCCGGTTTTACTTCGATACCTAAGTAAAATTACCGAACCAGCCAAATTCTGGCAACCGGCTTCAAACGCCGCATTCGCGTTCCAGCAGATTTTTTTCCCAGTCCAGGGAAGTTCTGACGATACAGGACAGATCGTCGAATCTTGGCGTCCAGGCGAGCTCCCGTTTCAACAGATCGCTGTTCGCAATCAGGGAAACCGGATCGCCCGGTCGGCGTAGCGCATGTTCGATCCGCAGCTTTTCTCCGGCGACGCTTTCTACTGTCCTGAGGACTTCCAGAACCGAATACCCATGCCCGTAACCGCAATTCATCACCTGGCGGGTCCCGCCTCCGGCCAGATAGGCCAGCCCCTTCACATGGGCATCCGCCAGATCGTCGACATGGATATAATCGCGGATACAGGTCCCGTCGGGCGTATCGTAATCCAGACCATAGACATCGATATGATCCCTGAGCCCGACAGCTGCCTGGCAAGCCACCTTTATCAGATGAGTAGCGTTCTGCGTCGACTGGCCGGTACGACCCTGAGGATCCGCGCCCGCAACATTGAAGTATCGCAGAGCCAGAAATCTGAAATCGCTGACCCGGGCGACATCCCTCAGCATCTGCTCCGTCATCAGCTTGGACGCGCCATAAGGCGTCAACGGCGAGAGCGCGGCATCCTCGGACACCGGGTTGGACGCAGGAGTCCCGTAGACGGATGCCGTCGATGAAAACAGGAAGTTCTTGACGCCGCAATTAAGGCACGACTCGATAAAGGTACGGCTATTGGCAGTATTGTTCCTGTAATATTTCAGGGGATCCCTTACCGATTCATCGACAATGATGCTGCCGGCAAAATGAACGACAGAATCGATATTTTTCGCTCGCACCAATGAAGAAACGAGGGATTCATCCTCGATACTTCCCTTGATGAATCCGGCTTCTTTAGAGACCGCCCATTGATGTCCGGTAGACAGATCGTCCAGTACAGTTACGTTGTATCCGCTTTCCAGAAATTTCAGAACGGCATGGCTGCCAATATAGCCGGCGCCTCCAGAAATCAGGACATTGTTCGTATTCATACTCAATTTCCCAGACCCGATCTGCGAACCAGCCCGATCTTTAGGTCGCTTCACGAGACCGCTTAAACTTACTGTAGAACGGAACGGTAAATATCCATTAGCTGATTATAGTTAACCTCGGGACTATATTTTTCCCTATAGAGCCGATATGCATTCCGGCCCATCCTGAGCATTTCATCGGGGTGAGAAAATGCCCACTTCACCGTCCGCGCAAGGTCGTCGGGGTCGCCGGGGTCGAAATGCAGCCCTGTTTCGCCGGGTTCCACAAGCTCTATCAGAGAACCGCGCCTTGACGCCAGCACCGGCAGGCCGTTCGAATAAGCTTCAACGATGGTCAGGGGAAACATTTCGTACCAGACCGACGGAACGATCAGAAAAAGCGCCGACCGCATTTCCCGAAAAACTGCAGAAGAGTCCATTCGTCCCAGTAAGGTGACACCTTCCAAGCCCGCCGCTTCCCTGCCGATCTCGTCCAGCAATGGCCCGTCTCCGATCACCCGTAGCGGCGCTCCCAGCCCTTTCCAGCCGGCGACGAGTTCCCGGACCCCTTTCTCAGAACTCAAGCGCCCGACGAAAAGCGCCCCTGACCGTCCTTCGTCCTGGCTCCCGTTCTCCTCCGCGCCGTGCATGAAATTCGGCTTTACCGAAATCCGGGATTCCGGAAATCCCGCCTCGACGAACTTTCCACGCGCAAATTCGCTCAGCGCGATGAAACGGCTGACCCTCGTTCCCCACGTCGCGCGGCGGCGGTGATAGCTGACCATTCCCGCGACGGCAGCGGACCCCATAAACGAGTCCCTGTAGCACCGGTGCAGAACGGCATTAAACGGAGAATTTCGAACACATATTTCGCACGGCGCTCCCGATCGCATCAAATAAGACCCGGCACAGATCGTTCTGAAGTTGTGAAGGGTCTGGACTACGGGAACTCCCCTTTCGACCGCGGAATCGTAAATTGAGGGCGTTAGAACCGGAAAGAAATTATGGACATGGACTATATCGGGCCTGAACTTATCAATATCTTCCGAAATACGCTTTTTCCCTTCAGAGGAATACGAAACATTTATTGCAGTTTGAATTTTCTTACGGAAACCCACTATGGAGTCGTTAGATACGCTCGAGAGATAAACTTCATGGCCGTTCTCCTGAAGAAGTCTTTTCTCGTTCTCTACTACACCGTCTTCACCGCCACTCTGTTGATAGTAATTGTGAACCAGCATACATTTCATGAAAACGATCCTTGAAACGAACTCCTGTCATTTCGGCAGGCGCGTTCGCCGGCGCGCGAACTGGCGTCAATATAGGCCTGCCCCCGACGATTGGACAATGAGGACCGGAAACCGGTACGGTCCGGACATGCAGAGGAGTCTTCGAATGAAAGGCATCGCCCTTGCCGCCATCGCCGGATTTTCTCTGATGATGGCGGTCTCCGCCTGTTACGCAGACGGCGAACATATCGGCAAGGGGGCCGAAACGCTTCCTCTGTTCGACGCGCACATCCATTACAAGCAGCCGGCGTGGGGTCCGTATCCGCCGGGAACCGTTCTGGAGATGTGGGACAGGTCCGGCGTCGCCATGGCGCTGGTCTCCTCCACCCCCGACGAGGGGACGATCAGGCTGTGGGAATACGCCCCGGCCCGCGTGGTGCCGGAGGTCCGCCCCTATCACGGCAACGCCGGGTCCTCCAACTGGACGAAGGCGGACGGCATGTTCGAATATATCCGGAAACGGATGGAGTTGTATCCGCACCGGGGCATCGGGGAATTCCACCTGCACAGCGTCGACCCGTCGGACGAGAAGCTGCTGCGCCGGATTGCGGGACTGGCGAAGGAAAAAGACGTCTTTATCCATGTCCATTCCGGCAAGGCGCCGGTCGACCTGCTGTTTTCCTACGAACCGTCGCTCAAGATCATCTGGGCCCACGCCGGAATGAGCGAGCCGCCGGAAATCGTGGAGCAGATGATGGCGCGCTACAAAAAACTTTATGCCGACACGTCCTATCGCGAAGGCGATATTCTCGGCTCGGGCGAGGGAATCGACCCTGCCTGGCGGCGCGTTCTCGAACGGTTTTCCGACCGTTTCATGGTGGGCTCCGATACCTGGATCAATGCGCAGTGGGACGATTATGCCGGGATCATCGCCACCAACCGCAAATGGCTGGGATATCTGTCCCGCCCCGTTGCCGAAAAGATCGCTTACCGGAATGCCGAAAGGCTGTTCGGCAAGAAGATCGATCGCAATCTGCTTGGCAAACGGTGAGCCGGAGAACACGCGCCTTTACGGCCACCCTGCTGGTCTGCTTCTGCCCGGCTCCAGGCTATGCGGGAAGCGTCGCATTGCAGGCTTCGGGCGACGGCGGCGCCTATGCGCTCATCGACCACGCGTTCGCGGACGGCGGTAGTTCCGTGGAGGTTCCCGATTGCGGCCATCCGGAATTCGGCCCGCATATCACGCAAGGCCTGGACCCGGATCTGAAGCGGCCCGTATTCCGTTTCCACATCCATCGCGATGCCGACGACGACCGTTGCCGAAATTCGGACCGGCAGCGAACCGAAATCAAGGTCTATGCGAAATCGCCGGAGGCCCTGAAAGCGAAACCGGGCGACGTGTTCACCTACTCATGGAAATTCAGGCTCGGCGAGACCTTCCAGCCGTCCCGCCGGTTCACCCATCTTCACCAGATCAAGGCGGTAGGCGGGTCCGAAGACGCCATGCCTCTCGTCACGCTGACCGCCCGGAAAGGCCGCAACGGCGGACCGGACCGCCTGGAACTGCGCCATGCAACGCGGGACAGGCAACGCACCCTGGCATGGGCGCCGCTGCAACCATTCCTCGGCCGATGGATATCGGTAACGGAAACGATCGCCTTCGGCGAAACAGGGAAACTGCGCATCAGGATGTCATCGGCGCAGTCCGGGCAGCCCCTGCTGGAGTACGAATCCGACGCTCTCAGGATGTGGAAAAGCGGCGCGGACTTCGTGCGTCCCAAATGGGGAATCTACCGCAGCCTGAAAGACAGGGATGCCCTCAAGGACGAAACCGTCGGTTTCGCCGATTTTCGGATAGACTACTGAGCCGCACGGGCGCCTGAACCGGCCTCCGTCCGTCAACGAACATCGCAACAGGAAAAGTGGTGCCCAGGGGCGGATTCGAACCACCGACACCTGCATTTTCAGTGCAGTGCTCTACCAACTGAGCTACCTGGGCATGCCGTCGGGCGACGCCGCTTATAGGCAATATCGCCGGGCCTGTCCATAGCGCGGCGACGGTCGTTTCGAGACGAGCCTACCGGAGCAGGTCGTCGTCCTGGATGTCATTGATCTGCTCTTCGAAAGCTTCCTCTATCTCGTCGAGGTCGGCTTCGTCGAGTTCGACCACCGGAACCGAGTACGAGCCGTTAAACCAGCGCGCGAGATCGACATCGGCGCAACGCCGGGAGCAGAACGGGCGAAATTTTCCGACCGTGTCTCCCCCGCATATCGGGCATTTTCCTGAAACCCGGGGTTCGTCAGCCATCTCCCTGGCCTTCCTTCGGCCCGATTTCAAAACGGTCGACGGAAAAATCCCGTCTTGCGCAGTGGCTCACCATCCGTCCGACCCCGGGATAACTGCCCCCGCCCGCCTCGTCCCGAAAGGCCTCGAGCCGCTCCAGCACCGACGGGTGCGCGCGAACTTCAAGCGCGCCCTCGGGGCCGTTTCTCGCGCTGAGATGAAGTGCGCGGAGCGCTTCGAACGCGACTGTCTCGGCGTTCTTGATGCGCCCCTCGCCGTTGCAGGCCACGCACGTCATCATCATTGTATCGGCAAGCGGCGGGCGGCGGCGGCGACGCACAAGTTCCACCAGCCCTGCTTCGGTCCGCCCGAGAACACGGCAGCTTATCCGGTCGTGCTGGAACCCCTCGACCAGCCGGTCGAGTACGCGGTCCCAATTCTCGTCTTCGTCCATGTGGATGAAATCGAGCAGGATCAACCCGCCGAGATTGCGCAGCCTGACCTGCCTGACAATGGCCTCCGCCGCTTCGAGATTGGTGCGAAGCGCATTCTGTTCGGGCCCCGCGCCATCGACGAAGCGGCCTGAATTGACATCGATGGCCGACAGAGCCTCGGTACTCTCGACAACGATACCGCCGCCTGACGGCAGGGCCACGCTGCGCTGCAGCGCCGTTTCGATTGCCTCGTCGACGCCATAAGCCTCGAACATTCCCTCAGGTCCTTCGTACAGGCCAAGCCTGTCTTCAAGATCGGGCCAGAAATCCCGGCAAAAGGACTGCGCTTCCTTTAGCGCCGCGGTGCTATCGAACAGAATCGCCTCGACATCGTCCTGGGCGTGATCCCGCACCACGCGCCCGAGCGCCTCGATATCGCGATAGACCGGCGACGGCGCGTCGGCTGTCTCCGATTTCAGGGCGATATCGTCCCAGATGGCGCGGAGGCGCTCGGCTTCGTCGGAAAGCGCGTTCTCATCGGCACCCTCCCCCACCGTGCGGACGACAAACCCCTCGTCCTCATAGGCCATGCCTTCCATCAGTTCGATAAGCCTGTCGCGCTCGGCCTCGTTCTCGATCTGACGGGAGACGCTGATGCGAACCCCATAGGGCGAATAGACCAGCAGTCGCCCCGGCAGAGAAATCACCCGAGACAGCTGAGGCCCCTTCTGGGCAAAGGCGTCCCGTTTGACCTGCACGCACACCCTGTCGCCCTCGATCGGCGGACGCGTTCCGATCGCCGGATTCCTGTCCACGTCAGAGAGCGGCAGAAAACCGGCGCGGTCCATGCCGATATCGACGAACGCTGCGCCGATGCCCGAAACGACGCGCTGCACCCGTCCGAGAAACACGTCTCCCACGATGGAGCCGCGCGATTCCCGCTCGACGATCAGATCGACGATTTCCCCGTCTTCGACGGCCGCGATACGAATTTCGCCGCCCTCGGCTTCGACAAGCAGTTCCCGTCCCGTCATTGCGCGTTCTCCGTCGGCGCGCGAAAGCCCAGCCCTTCAAGCAGCTGGCAGGTCTCAAACAAGGGCAGCCCGACGACATTGGTGTAGGACCCGCCGACCGCCCTGACATACCGGGCGGCCATGCCCTGAATCGCATAGCCGCCGGCTTTGCCCCGCCACTCGCCGTTTTCCACATAGGCGGCAATATCGCGACGGGTCAACCTCTTGAACGAGACCTGGGTCATCACAATTCGGCCATGCGGACGGCCGTCGGGATCCAGAATGCAGAGCCCGCCGTAAACCCGGTGCCGCCGCCCGGACAGCAGGGAAAGACAGGCGCGCGCTTCGGCGTCGTTCTCGGGCTTGGGCAGAATGCGCCGGCCGCAGGCGACCACGGTGTCGGCAGCCAGAACCCAGTGGCCGGAATGCCGCGCACCCACCGCCAGCGCCTTTTCCCGGGCCAGCCTCGTCGCCAGGTCGACAGGACGTTCGCGATCAAGCGGCGTTTCGTCGAGATCGGCGGGATCGATTTCGTCGGGTTCGATTCCGACCTGCCGCAGCAGCGCGAGACGGCGCGGCGATGCGGAAGCCAGGACAAGCCTCGCATCAGCCCCCCCGGTCAATTGCGGCCTCCGCCTCCCCGGCGCACCGCGACCGACAGGGCATGCGCGTCGAGACCTTCTTCGCGGGCGAGGATCTCGGCCGCATCGGATATCCTCGACAGTGACTCCGCGTCGCAGCCGATCAGCGAGGTGCGCTTCATGAAATCGAGTACGCCGAGACCGGAAGAAAACCGCGCGCTCCGGGACGTCGGCAGCACGTGGCTTGGCCCGGCGACGTAATCGCCGATGGCCTCCGGCGCAAACCGCCCGAGAAACAGGGCGCCCGCGTGACGGATTTTCGATGCGATCCGGTCGGGGTCCTCAACGGCGAGTTCGACATGTTCGGCGGCCAGACGGTCGGCAAGGCCTGCCGCCTCGTCCAGCGACGAGGCCACGATCACCGCACCGTGCCGCTCCCAGCTCGCGCGCGCGATCTCCGCTCGCGGCAGGCTCCGAAGAAATTCCTCCACGGCGCGTTCGACCGCCTCCGCGAATGCCGCATCGTCGGTAATCAGAATGGATTGAGCGTCCTTATCGTGCTCGGCCTGCGACAGGAGATCGGCCGCGATCCAGCCGGGATCATTTTCGCCATCGGCGACGACGAGAATTTCGGACGGTCCGGCTATCATGTCGATGCCGACCCGGCCGAAGACCTGTTTCTTTGCCGTCGCCACATATGCGTTGCCCGGGCCGACAATCTTGTCCACCGGTGCAATGGAATTTGTGCCGTAAGCCAGTGCTGCCACCGCCTGCGCACCGCCGATGCGCCATATCTCGGAAACCCCGGCGATCGACGCCGCGGCGAGCACCAGCGGATTGAGCGCGCCACCGGGCGACGGCACGACCATGACCAGGCGCTCGACCCCGGCGACGCGCGCCGGAACGGCGTTCATCAGGACGGAACTCGGATAGGCCGCGGTGCCGCCGGGCACGTATAGCCCGACGGCCGAAATGGCGGTCCAGCGGGCACCGAGCCTGACGCCGTCCGCGTCGACGTAATCGTACCCGTCCGGAATCTGACGCCGGTGATAGTCTCCGATGCGTTGTGCCGCCGTCTCGAGAGCTGCGACGGCGTCTTTTCCGCACTGCGACCGCGCCGTCTCGATCTCGGTCTCGCTGACGCGCAGGTCGTCGACAGAGGCAACCTCTAGCCGGTCGAACCGCGCGGTGTAATCGCGTACCGCCTCATCGCCGCGCGCGCGAACGTCTGAGATAATGTCCGCCACCGCCTGATCGACATCCGCGTCCGCATCACGCCGCCCGTCAACCAGCGCGGTAAAGGCGTCCTCGAAGCCGGCATCCGCGGTCGACAGCCTAACCGGCATCGACCGCTTCCCGGAATCGTTCGATCCATCCGCCGATCTCTTCCGAACGCGTTTTCAGCGCCGCCCGATTGACTACCAGCCGGGAGCTGATATCGGCGATGTGCTCGATTTCCACCAGCCCGTTGGCGCGCAGCGTGCTGCCGCTTTCGACCAGATCGACAATCCGCCGGGCGAGTCCGATCGCGGGCGCAAGCTCCATCGCGCCGTTAAGCTTGATGCATTCCGCCTGAACGCCGCGGGCCGCGAAATGCCTGCGCGTCACCTCGGGGTACTTGGTCGCCACCGAAACATGGCTCCAGCGGGTCGGGTCGTCGCTCTCGACCATCTCGCCGGGCTCGGCGACCACCATCCGGCACTTGCCGATGCCGAGATCGAGCGGCGCATAATTTTCCGGATAATCGAACTCCATCAGCACGTCGCTGCCTGCAATTCCGAGATGCGCCGCGCCGAACGCAACGAACGTCGCAACGTCGAAGGCGCGCACCCGGATGATCGAAAACCCGGGCACGTTGGTCTCGAACCGCAGCCGCCGGTCGCCGTCGTCGTGAAAGCTGTCTTCCGGGACGATGCCGGCGCGCGCCAGCATCGGCACGGCTTCCTTCAGAATGCGGCCCTTGGGCAGGGCCAGCACCAGCTCCTGGGACTCGGTCACGGGTAAATCTCCGGCGGGCGTTCCGCCAATTTCGTCAATTCCGTCCATCGCATTGCCCGGACATCACGCGTCGTCGAGCGGATGCGTCGGCCGCCACTGCGTCGGCCAGGGTTCGTCGATATCCTGAAGATGACACAGGATTTCTTCGACTTCCAACTGGATAACCGCTCCCGCGGACAGAACCAGATCGATCGTTCCCTCTCCAGCCTCGAGCGAAAGGACCGACGCCACCTGGCCGGGGCGCTGCTGATCGAGTCCCTTCTGTCGAACCGCCCGTACCTTGTCGAAGCAGATGCCGCAATGGACGCGCTCGTATATCTGCGTCCCCTCCGTGACGGTCTCCCTGTCCGCATCCTCCCAACGAAAGCGATTGGCAACCATGACGAAGCGGTTTTCCGCCGGAATATAACTGGCATCCCTGAGCGGGATTACGGCGTCCTGAAGGAAGGATGAGATGACGGACAGATCTTCCCGGTCGACGGCCCGCAGCTTCAGTCCCTGAGGCGAATTACTCATGCGTCAATCCTTTCGATATCGGCGCCGCAGGCAGCGAGCTTCTGCTCGATCCGTTCATATCCGCGGTCGATGTGATAGACGCGGCTGACCACTGTTTCTCCTTCAGCCACGAGCCCGGCGAGCACGAGCGATGCCGAAGCCCGCAGGTCGGTCGCCATGACGGGCGCCGCCGTCAGCTTTCGAACGCCGCGCACCAGAGAAGACGCTCCATGCACCGTCACGCTGGCGCCCATCCGGGCGAGTTCCGGAATATGCATGAACCGGTTCTCGAAGATGGATTCGGTGATCATCGCGGCGCCGTCGGCGATGCTCATCAGCGCCGTCATCTGCGCCTGCAGGTCGGTAGGAAATCCGGGAAACGGCTCGGTCATAACGTCTACCCCGATCAGGTCGCCGCTCCGTTCGACACGCAGGCCGTCATCGGTCTGCGTAATGGTGACGCCTGCTTCGGACAGTTTTTCGATTACGGCTTCCATGTACTCCGTTCGGGCGCCCTCAAGCACTACGTCTCCGCCGGTAATCGCCGCCGCCATGGCGTAGGTGCCGGTCTCGATCCGGTCGGCGATAACGGGATGGTCGCCACCCGACAGCCTGTCGACGCCCTGAATGCGGAGCGTATCCGTTCCGATCCCCTCGATCACGGCGCCCATCGATTTCAGGCAGGAAGCGAGATCGCCGATTTCCGGCTCCCGCGCGGCATTGCTCAGCACCGTTTCGCCCCGCGCCAGACAGGCGGCCATCAGCAGGTTTTCGGTCGCCCCGACCGATACCGTCGGGAAAACGATATGGGCTCCCCTGAGTCCGTCGGGCGCGGCGGCCTCGATATAGCCTTCGGTCAGGGTGACCGTTGCGCCCAGCTGGTTAAGCCCCTTCATGTGCAGGTCCACCGGGCGCGTGCCGATCGCACAACCGCCGGGAAGCGATACCCGGGCCCGCCCTTCGCGCGCGACAAGGGGGCCCAGCACGAGAACAGACGCCCGCATCTGGCGCACCAGATCGTAAGGGGCGGTCGTGTCGGAGATCCGGCTGGCCCGCAATGTCAGAGACCGCCCGGTATGGCCTCCGTTGCCGCTATCGCCGGCCATGCTGATTTCGACGCCGTGCTGCGCGAGAAGATTCGCCATCGTGCTGATATCGGCCAGGTGAGGCAGGTTCGACAGGGTGAGCGGAGCATCGGTCAGCAGACTCGCCGCCATCAACGGCAGCGCGGCGTTTTTCGCTCCGCTGATCCTGATCCGGCCGGAAAGCCGGTTTCCGCCCCTGATATGTATCCGGTCCATCGGCCGTTACCCGTACCAAACGTCGTGCGGCGGGTTATATAGCGGTCCCGGACGAAGACCGCCACCGGGAATGCCTCGAAGGGGACCTGTCAGGTCTGCGATCCCGGATTCCCGTCATCCGTCGTTTCCGGATTCGCGGGCGGGACGCCGCCGGGGGCCTCCTTCGCTCTCGCCTGTTCTTTCCGGCGCAGCAGGTTGCGCCGGAGCGCATCCGCCTGACGGGCTCTGCGGGCGGCGCTACCGGTCTTTGGTTTATCGACAGCCATGAATCATCGGCGATTTTCAGTAGTCGGCGCCACTATACAGCAATCTCCGCCGATGCTGAATCCCGCCGCGCGGTTCTTATTGCGCAGCCGAACACGGCATGGCATTGTGCGGCCCGCTCAACGGAGCCGCCGTAGCTCAGGGGTAGAGCACACCCTTGGTAAGGGTGGGGTCGGGCGTTCAATTCGCCCCGGCGGCACCATTGAGACCCCCCGATCTTGTGGATTGAAACGCTGGAAATCTGCGTTACGACCGATTGCTTGTGCCGGCGTCATATCCGTCCATGATTCCATCCACGATCGCGTCGAATTCGTCCCACGGCGCGTTAAGATAGCTGTAGTTGGCCACCACAAAGCCCGGTCCTGCATAGAATTTTTCGTACTGCATGTGCCTGCCGGCGAATTCGGAGCCGAGCAGGTCCCAGGCGAGCTTGAGCAGCTTCATACGGTTGATCGCCGACTGGCCGGGCACCGACCAGAATTTCTCGAACGTTTTCCGCATCTCCGGATCGTCGATTACGGAAATATCGGCAGGCATCTGGAATGGCCCGCCGCCGAGCAGTTCCCGTACCGTGTCGCAGATCTGCGAATAGTGCGTCGTGCACCAGTGAAGCGCCGCATACATGTACCGGCGGTTGATGTTGACGTAGCCGGGCACGACTTCTTCCATATTCTGGACCTGCCCATGGATCATGGCTTCGAGTCCGGCCTGCCAGGCGCCGATCTGCCCCAGTACGCCCTGCACCGCAGGAATGTGCCCAACCCCGTTCAGCTCTACGGCCTTGTGTGCGATGCCGGCGATCAGCTTGAGCTTTTCGAGGAAACGGATATTGGACTGATGGTTGCCCATCGAATGGGACGGCGAGTTGACGTAGATCGCGCGCGACATTTCGGCATTGTCATGTACGAACACCTTCTCCCAGGGCACTTTCACGTCCTCGAAAATCACCATCGCGTCCGATTCGTCGAACCGCCAGGTCAGCGGACTGTCGAACTCGCTGACGGCGTAGCGTTCGAACGGCTTGCGGGACCACATCGAGAGGCCGGACGCGTTCAGCGGCACGGCGCAGGTGATCGATTCCTTTGTCTGGTCGGGCGCCAGCGGCAGGAGATTGCCGACCCACGTCTCGTTACAGAAAATCGCCGACGTCCCAAGCATCTTCATGCCGTTGAGAGTGACGCCCTTATCGTCCTCGTCGGTGACGCGGAGCGTCGGCACGGTCATGCCCTCGCGTTCGTAAAGCTCCGGCTTGCGCGCGCCCTGCGGTGGCAGAACTGTGTAGGTCGCGAAGATGTCGTTCGCCCGCATGTACTTGTAATAGTTGACGATGTTGTCGCCGAAGCCGGGCCGGATTTCATCGAACATTGCAGGTTTCATCGCCAGCCCGGTGACGAACGAGGACACATGGTCAGGCGAACGCCCCATGAGCCCGTGCGACCATTCGGCGATGCGGCGATGGGTTTCCATACGTTTCAGCAGATCGTCCCGGGTCTTCGGCATCAGGAACCAGCTGCTGTAGCGTTCGCCGTCCTCCTCGAACGACATGACATCCCGATTTTCGGGGGCCATCTTGCGGTCATAAATCGTCGCGAACGTGCCAGCCGCGTTGCGAAAGGCCTCATGCGTGGTCACGTCTTCGACCAATTCGCCGCCGATGAAGACCCTTCGCCCGTCTCTCAGGCTTTCCAGGTGCTCCGTACCGCTCTTAAGCATGAAAAATCCACCCCGATACAGTTTACCGAACCAATGTCGGGCAAATCCCGGAGCTTTGCAATAAAGGGCACCATGACGAAAAAGGCCGGGCGATCAGCCCGGCCTTTACGTGTGTTCGGAAACAGTCCGGCCTTCAGGCCGCTTCCTCGTTCCGGGCGGGTTGCTCTTCCGTCCGTTCCTGTTTTTCCGCGTTCGGGGCACGCATCAGCTCGGCCTTGGCGGCGAGCGCCTCGACCCGCGCTAGCAGGGCCTTGATATCGTCGGATGCGCCGGGATTGTGCTGCGACAGCGCTTCCTCGGAATGCGACCGGTCCGAAACAGCGGCGGCGATCTCGTGCGCGACCGCTGCGATGTCTACCTCGCCATCGGCGGTTTCGGCGATTCCGGCCATGCCATCGTCCCTCGCGCGATCGACCGCGAGCGTCACGACGGAAGGAAAGTCTTCGGACGGCGCCGCAGCCTCATCCTCAATTTCGAGTTCCAGCACGGCGTCAGAAACGTCTTCGAACCGCGCTCCGGCTGCCAAGACATCTTCCTCCCCGGCCATGGCCGTTTCTTCCATCTCCGTCTCCGCCGGCGCCGCCTCTTCAGCAGATTCCTCAAGCGACGGCCCGGGCATTGCGGCACCCTCCTCATCCACCGTCTCCCGGCCTTCGGCCGGTTCGACCGAATCCGGCAGGTCCGCGTCCAGCATCTGCGCGGCGATCGCGGCTGCCTCTCCAAGCGATGCCTGACCATTGGCCTCAAATCCGGCGTCGATCAGGTCAAGCAGCCGGCTCATCAGGCCGGCAAGCTCTGTATTCGCCTTTTCCATGGGCGCCATGCGTTCCCGATAGTAAGCCAGTTCCTCTTCCTGGCGGGCGTATTTTCCCTCAAGGCGTTGGAGCATGCCGACAAGAGAAGACGCGCGCTCCTGTCTTTCCGTTTCGATTTCGGCAAGTTTGCTCGCGGTCTGATCGACCCGGGCGCGAATGGATTCGATATCCTGCATGACTGTTTCCCTGATTTCTGAAGACACGCGATTCAAGGCTCGCGACTATTGATATTTGATTAAAATTCGACGGACCTGATTTTTTTGTCAGGAGATTTCCGGTGCTCGGTCATCCCGGCTGTGACAAAAACGTCACGTCATCGCAGAATTGACGAGCGTCTCCGTTTTTTCGTTTTGAGCGGAATCCGGCAATTGGTAAATATCGCCTGCGGTTCTCGGGACTATGCCGAAAAAGCAAAGGACCGCGAGAGGACAAAACATCCTCGTTCCCCAGATACTGGGGAGTGTGCCTATCCCCGCAAATTCCGACTTTTTTTTGCAACAGGCACGCAGAAGGACTACACATCATGAAGAAGCAACTGATGGCCACCACGGCGCTGGTAGCGGCTGGCGTTCTCGCCACCGCATCGACGGCGCAGGCCAAACCCAAACTTTCCCTTGGCGGCTGGTTCGAAGGCATCGTCGGCATCGTCGACGATGACGACGTCACCGGCGGCGGCGCGCCGGCCAACCATGTCGGCGTCGACGTCCAGATGGACTCGGAAATCCACTTCAACGGTTCCGTGACGCTGGATAACGGCATCAAGATCCGCACCCGGACCGAGC
>JAYOEY010000024.1:0-53406 GCA_038116945.1 Rhodospirillales bacterium | reverse complement strand
GGCCACAGGGCCAGACTCTCTCATAGAAACTGGATCACTTGGATCAAGCCGGTCAAGGGAACAGGGTTAATTCATGAAATCTAACAGAATTCAGGTGCGCAAATTCCATGCCAACTAACACAAAAATTTAGGAATCCGTCATAAGACTTTGGTTATTAACATATTTTGTTAATCATGTCGAAAAATCTGCTGTCTCTTTCCGAAGACAAAGGCCTCAAACGCCGGTGCATTCTCGCAATTTGCTACATCGGCGGTCTCGTTTTGATACGGTCGCAAGAAATACTCATTTATTTATGGGGGCTTGCGGCAAAATCCGGATCATCGTCGCCCTGCGGACAGCGCCTGTCCGAAGCATTGAATTACGACGAAACAGAGGTACCGGACCATCCTTTGCACCAGCAGCAGCGGCGCCAGGATAATCAGCGATGGCGCGAGGCTGCCATACGCAGCCCCCTGTCCTGCAGGGGACTGCCCGCTCTCCGGCGCACGCAACGAATCCCGCACGGAAATACGTCGTCGACACCTGAGTATTGGCGGAAAAATGGTGGGCCGTGTAGGAATCGAACCTACGACCTAGTGATTAAGAGTCACCCGCTCTGCCAGCTGAGCTAACGGCCCGCGAAAGGGCGGTTTGATAGCAAAGGCGCGGGCCTTTGTCACCCCGCATTGAAAAATTCAGTTTTCCGTCGCACCCCTGCGACCGAGCAGGACGTCGCGATGGACATAGGCGCAAAGCACAAACCCGAAGCCGATCAACAGCGACAGCATTGCGGTGCCGCCGTAGGACAGAAGCGGCAACGGGACGCCGACCACGGGAACCAGCCCCATTACCATCGCAATATTGATGAAAACGTAGAAAAAGAATGTCCCGGTAATGCCCATCGCGACCAGCCGGCCGAACTGATTGCGGGCGCGCAGCGCGATGGCGAATCCGTAAATAAGCACGAGGACATAGATACCGAGCAACGCCAGCCCGCCAACCATGCCGAACTCTTCCGCCAGCATGGTGAAAATAAAATCGGTCTGCTTTTCCGGCAGAAAGTTCAGATGGCTCTGCGTACCGCCGAGAAATCCCTTACCGAACACGCCGCCGGATCCGAGCGCGATCTTGGATTGCAGAATATGATAGCCGGCCCCAAGAGGATCGGTCTCCGGGTCGAGAAAGGTCATTATCCGTCGCTTCTGGTAGCCGTGCAGTTGCGAACAGGCGAGCGGCAGCGCCGCCATTACGACGCCGATCACGAGCGCGAATTTCCACGCCCTGACGCCGGCCACGAAAAAAATCACACCCGCCGTCAGCGCAAGCATGATGGCCGTGCCGAGATCGGGCTGGCGCACCACGAGAGCGATCGGCGCGCCGATCAGAACAAGCGGTACAAGAAGGTAGGTCGGCCGCGCGATTTCCTCGAGCGTCGCGCCGTGAAAATATCGCGCCAGCGCCAGCACGAGCGTAATCTTCATGACCTCGGACGGCTGGAGCTGGATAAATCCGAGATTGATCCAGCGTTGCGCGCCCATCCCGATCACGCCCATCGCCTCGACCGCGACGAGCAGGGCAAGCGCGACGAAATAGAACAGATAGGCGTAGCGCATCCAGAACCTGATATCCGTCACCGCCACCGTCAGCATCAGGACGAGACCGACGCCGAACCGGATCAGCTGTCGGGAGGCCCAGGGGTCCCACTGCGCGCCGGCCGCCGAATAGAGCATGGCGGCGCCCACCGCCGTAAGCAGGGCAAGCAACAGAACCAGCCCCCAGTTGAGCTGCCACAGCTTCTGGCCAAGCGTAAGCGGTTCCTGCTGGGCGCTTCCGAGCCTCATGCCTTGCGCTCCGACTCCGCGCCGTCGCCGCCCGACGTCGTCATGCCGCGGTTCGACGGATCCCGGCGCAGCGTCTCCCGCAGAATGTCCCGGGCGATCGGCGCGGCCACAGCCGACCCGCCGCCGCCATGGTCGACCACCACGGCGACCGCATATCGCGGCGCGTCGACGGGGGCGTAAGCGACAAACAGCGCATGGTCGCGTTCCTTCCAGGGTCGTTCGCTGTTCTTCAGCACCCTGGTATCGCGTTCCGCCTTGGAGATGCGCCGCACCTGGGCGGTACCGGTCTTGCCGGCCATCTCCATTCCGGGTTCCTGGATGCGGGCGCGATAGGCGGTTCCGCGCGGACTGTTGGTCACTGCGTTCATGCCCTCGAGCACGATGCGCCGCAACTGAGGATCGATCCCGATCGATTCCCCGGCGTCCGACCGGTTCAAGGTGGCTTCGCCGTTGCTCATGGTGGCGTGGAGCAGATGCGGCGTCACCGCGCGTCCGGTTGCGAGTCGTGCCGTCATGATGGCGAGCTGCAGGGGCGTGGTCAGAACGAAGCCCTGTCCGATTCCGGCTATCAGCGTTTCGCCTTTCTGCCAGGCGACGCCGGTCTTCTTTTTCTTCCATGCGGCGGTTGGAACGATGCCGGCCCGTTCGCCGGGCAGGTCAATGCCGGTGATTTCGCCCAGACCGAAGCGACGCGCCATATCGGCGATCGCGTCGATTCCCACACGCTTGGCGATCTCGTAGAAATAGGTATCGCAGCTCTGCTGGATCGCCGAATTCATATCCATCCAGCCATGCCCGTGCTTTTTCCAGCAATGGAAGCGGGCGTTGCTCAGCTGCACGTGACCGCGGCAAAAGACCCGCTTGTCGGGAGCGATGGCGCTCTTTTCGAGAGCCGCCAGCGCGACGATCATCTTGAAAGTGGATCCCGGCGCATAGCGCCCCGAGATCGCCTTGTTGCTGAGCTGCGAATAGGGATCGGAGGAGATTTTCTTCCACTGATCCTGCGTCAGGCCGATATTGAACGCGTTGGGGTCGAAGCCTGGAACGGATGCGAGCGCAATGATCGCCCCTGTGTTCACATCGAGGACGACAGCGGACGCCGACAGCTTGTCCCGCAGCCGTTCGACCGCGAGATTCTGGACCGCGAGGTCTATGGTAAGAAGCACGTCTTCGCCGGGCTGCCCTTCCTGACGCGACAGTTCCCGGATGACCCGCCCCAGCGCATTGACTTCCAGCTGTGAATTTCCTGCCTTGCCGCGAAGGCGGATGTCGTGAATGTGCTCGATCCCCGACTTTCCGATGCGAAAGCCGGGCAGCTCCAGCAGCGGATCGCCGGTGAGTTCCTTCTCCGACACTGCAGCGACGTAACCCAGCAGATGCGAGGCATCGGTCCCGAGCGGGTACTCTCGGCTCTGCCCCACATCGATTTCGATACCAGGCAGGTCGGGCGCATTTACTTCGATCCTCGACACCTCCGACCAGTTCAGGTTCTCGCGAACGGTTACCGGCACGAAGCGTCGATAGCGGCGAATATCCCGAAGGATGCGCTTGCGGTCATGCTGATCGAGCGGAAGCAGGCGACCGAGCGCATCGAGGGTAGCGTCGACGTCGCTGGTTCTCTCCGCGACAAGCAGGACCCGATAATTCTCGCGATTGACCGCCAGCGGAATACCGAAGCGATCGAGAATTCGGCCTCGCGGCGGCGGCAACAGGCGCACATTGATCCTGTTTTCTTCGGCAAGAAGACGGTAACGGCTCGATTCGAGCACCTGCAGCTGATACATCCGTCCCGCCAGCAGACCGAACAGGGCAAGCTGGCCCCCGCCGAGAATGAGCGCCCGACGCGTAAAGGTCTTGTATCTTGCGGAGTCTTCCCGATACACGGTCCCGTCCGCTGTCAGCCCTGCGGCATGAGTTTCTGGTGCGTCCAGGAAAACAGCCACACCAGAAACGGAAACAGGGCGACCGTCATGGCCGCCTGAAAAAGCGCCGGGCTCGGATCGAGCAACGCCATATGGTAGACCGCGCTGATCAGCCACGCCGCGAAAGCCGACGACAACCCGACGATCACGAATCCGAACCAGAGGACCATGAACGACTTTCCGCGAAAAACCCGGTTCTGAGAAACGGCAAATATCCGCACCAGCACCAGAATCGCGGCGTTGAGGCCGGGGGGCGCCCCGGTGAGGATGTCCTGAAGGAGCCCGATGAGAAATACCGTGATCGGCGACAGCGTGTCGGACCGGAACACCGCCCAGTAAAACACAGCCATGAGAACAAGGTTCGGGGCGACCGGTCCGAAAGCCGGCAGGGAATACGGAATGGTGGACAGCAGCACCAGCACGATCCCGAGCGCCGCCGGAATCAGGTTCCGCGCCAGCGCGTCGAGCTGCTGGGAAAGCGTCGGGCTCACGGGACCGCCGGAACAGTCGATGCGCGCCTGGTTTTACCCGGCCCCGGCAGCGTTTCGACGCGCGGATAGTCGACCAGGCGGACATATTCGAGCTGGTCGAGCCCGGCGAACGGCTCTACGCGGAAAGTTCCGCTTTCGTCGATCGCCACGCGACCGACCGAGAGACCGGGCGGAAACACGCCTCCATGACCGGACGTCACAATGCGATCGCCCTGATGAATCGCGGCGTTCCCCGGCAGGAAAGACAGTTTGGGATGTCGGCTGTTGTCGCCGGTGAGGATGGCCCTTTCCCGGCTTGACTCGATGAGCACCGGAACCCGCGAGTTGATATCTATGATCAGCAGAATGCGAGCGGACCGGTGCCCGGCCTGTGTGACGCGGCCGACCAGACCGCTCCCGGTAACCGCTGCCTGCCCCTTGGAAATTCCGGAGGACGTTCCGGCGTTGACCAGCACCGATTTGACGAACACTCCGCCGGAATCGCCGACGACGCGCGCCGTAACATGGCGTGCGCCGGGCGGCGGCTCGTACGCGAGCAACGATTGCAGGACTTCGTTCTGCGCCGCCAGCTGCCGGGCGGATTCCTGCCAGGACAGAAGCCGTTCATTCTCCCGCGAGAGACGGATGTTTTCCTGCCTCAGACGAACCAGTTCGCGCGCAGTCTCCACGCCTTCCTTCACTGTCGCCGCGGGACGCGACAGAATGTTCATGATCGGCGCGAATACATCGATCACGATGACGGAAACGCGGTCGACGATAACGTTATCTGTCCGGCTGAGAATCATCAGCGCGGTGGCTCCCATGACGAGAAACAGAAAGGCAAAGCGGTGCAGACGGCCCAGAATGCCGAATGCCTGCCGGGATGCTCTTGTGCCGTTTCTTGTCGCCAATTTCTTCCCGTCCCCGCTCTGCGGTTATCAGTTTCCGCCGGTCAGTCCTCGTCGCTGAGAACCTTCTTGAGCGTCTTGAATTCCTCGAGACAATGACCGGTGCCGAGCGCGACGCAGGACAGCGGCTCGTCGGCGATCGAGACCGGAAGCCCTGTCGCATGGCGCAGCACCAGATCGAGATTTCCGAGCAGCGACCCGCCGCCGGTCAGCACGATGCCCTTGTCGACGATATCGGCCGCGAGCTCGGGCGCGGTGTGTTCGAGCGCCACCTTCACGGCCTCAATGATCGCGCCGACGGGCTCCGCGAGGCTTTCCGCGATTTGACGCTCGGACAGCAGAATTTCCTTCGGCACGCCGTTCATCAGGTCGCGTCCGCGAATTTCCATCGTCGCGCCCTCGCCGTCGTTGGGCACGCAGGCCGAGCCGATTTCCTTCTTGATTCGCTCGGCGCTGCTCTCGCCGACGAGCAGGTTATGGTTGCGCCGGATATAGCCGGCGATCGCCTCGTCCATCTTGTCGCCGCCGACCCGGACGCTTCGCGAATAGACCAGCCCGCCCAGCGAAAGTACCGCAACCTCGGTCGTCCCGCCGCCGACATCGACCACCATCGAACCGGTCGGTTCGGTGACCGGCAGGCCGGCGCCGATGGCGGCGGCCATTGGTTCCTCGATGATGAACACGCGACGCGCGCCGGCGCTTTCCGTCGACTGGCGGATGGCGCGACGCTCGACCGCTGTCGATCCCGACGGAACCGCCACGATGATCTGCGGGCTCGCATAGGTCCGCCGATTGTGCACCTTGAGGATGAAGTGCTTGATCATCTCCTCGGCCACCTCGAAATCGGCGATGACGCCGTCGCGCAGCGGTCGGATCGCGGTGATGTTGCCGGGCGTCCGCCCGAGCATCATCTTGGCCTCGTCGCCGACCGCGAGGACCTGCTTCTTGCCTTTGATCTCCGAAATGGCGACCACCGACGGTTCGTTGAGGACGATGCCCCGCCCCTTGACGTAGACCAGCGTGTTCGCCGTCCCAAGGTCGATCGCCATATCGGCGGAGAGCATCCCCAGAAGCCGTGAAAACATGATCGTTTACTTCCCCAATTGACCCTGAATGGAGAATCAGGCCGATGCCGACATGGCACCTGGCGCTGTCCTCTCCCTCTTCACCAGTAACTTGTTCAACGCATTCACATAGGCGCGGGCCGACGCGACAAGCGTGTCGGTATCGGCGCCCTGCCCCATCACCGTCTTGCCATCTTCCTCGAGCCGGACAGTGACGCCGGCCTGCGCATCGGTGCCTTCGGTCACCGCATGAACCTGATAGAGCCGCAGCGTCGCCGAATGCGGCACCAGTTCGCGGATCGCATTGAAAGTCGCATCCACAGGCCCGTCGCCGGTCGACGTGACGGCGCGCAGTTCGCCATCGACCTTCAGCTCGAGATCCGCGGTCTGCGGTCCTTTCGATCCGCAGACGACGCGCAGCGATTCGAACTGGATCGCGTCGTGGCTGCGCAGCACCTCGTCGTCGACCAGCGCGACGATGTCCTCGTCGTAGACATCCTTCTTCTTGTCGGCCAGGTCCTTGAAGCGGCGGAACGCTTCGTTCACCGCGTTGTCGCCCAGCTCGTAGCCAAGCTCCTTCAGCTTCACGCGGAACGCATGGCGGCCGCTATGCTTTCCCATCACCAGCTTTGACTGGCGCAGCCCCACCGATTCGGGCGTCATGATCTCGTAGGTCTGGGCGTGCTTGAGCATGCCGTCCTGATGGATACCGGATTCATGCGCGAACGCATTTGCACCGACGATCGCCTTGTTGGGCTGAACGACGAAACCGGTGATGGTCGAGATCAGCCGCGAGGCGCGCGTAATGCATTCGGTATTGATGCCTGTCGCAAAGGGCAGCATGTCCTGGCGCGTCCTCAGCGTCATGACGATTTCCTCCAGCGCGGCATTGCCGGCGCGCTCGCCCAGACCGTTTATCGTGCATTCGATCTGGCGCGCGCCGTTGGCGACGCCGGCCAGCGAGTTGGCGACCGCCAGCCCCAGATCGTTGTGGCAATGAGTCGAGAAAATCGCCTTGTCGGCGTTCGGCACGCGTTCGAGCAGCATCGCGATGAGCGAGCCGTATTCTTCCGGCACCGCGTAGCCGACGGTGTCGGGAATATTGATCGTCGTCGCACCGGCGGAAATGGCCGCCTCGACCGTCCGGCACAGAAAATCGTGCTCGGTGCGCGACCCGTCCTCGGGCGACCACTCGACATCGTCGGTAAAGTTGCGGGCGTAGGACACGCTGTCGATCACCGCCGCGTGAACATCTTCAGGCTCCATCTGCAGCTTGTATTTCATGTGCAGCGGCGAGGTGGAGATAAAAGTATGAATGCGTTTCCGCTCGGCCGGTTTCAGGGCATCTCCGGCGCGTTCGATATCGCCGCGCGCCGATCGCGCGAGACCGCAGATGGTCGAATTCCTGACTTTCTTCGCGACCTCGTTGACGGCCTGGAAATCGCCGTTCGACGCGATCGGAAATCCGGCTTCGATCACGTCGACGCCCATCTCCTCGAGCAGCTCGGCGATCTGCAGCTTTTCTTCCAGATTCATGGATGCGCCGGGCGACTGCTCGCCATCGCGCAGGGTTGTATCGAAAATGACGACCCGGTTCGGGTCTTTGCTGGCGTTCATGGCTCAGCTCCTTTTCCAGTAGGGGTTAGCGACATTCACAGCATGGTTCCCCTGAACGGCCAGCCGACTGGCTCACCCGTTCAGGGGCCGCTAAGTCGCAGTCCCCGCAGAGACGGAAGCGACACACCCGGAACGCAGAAAGCCGGGAAGCATTCGCGTGCTCCCACCATTCCGAATCCCGTAATATCGTGTCGTGCCTTCATGGTCCCCTGATGCCTGCTGAGTAGGGCGCCGACCGTCGAAAAGCTCTCTCGCACGGTTCATTACCGAACCAATCGCAGAAAGACTCTCAACAGTTTTATGCTAACTCTCTATTCCTAATCCTTTATTAGCGTTAATTGCAACGATTTTTCGGATGGTTAACGGGTTATCGATGCCGGCGGCCGCGATAAACCCGCCTTTACCGGATGGCCTGCGGTTTGGTCGCGCCAAAGACATTTGCCGCGGCCATGTCCGACGCTAATATGGTGCCAATCCCGGGAAATGGAACGGTCGCCATGCATGCAGGATTGCGTATATTCCTGGCGGGCGCCCTGCTCGCGGCGGCCGTAACCGGCGCCATTTCCTCCACGGCGCTGGCCGAGGACTGCGAAGGCGATCGACATCGCGCCCTCCCGATCGAGGGAGGATGCCTGATGATCGAAAGCCATATTTCGCGTCTGGGAGGCCCGATCGTGGTTTTTATTCACGGCGATTCCGGAATTTCGCGGCGCTACGCCGACCAGCTGGACCGCATTCGCGATAACGGCACCAATCTGGTGGTCCTGGCGCGGCCCGGCTTCAGAACGCGCGACGGACGCCGGAGCACCGGCCCGGACTCGGATACCTACGACAATTATACGCCGGCGGTGATCGACGGGCTCGGCAGCGCGCTGCACCAGCTCAGGAAATTTCATAAAGCAAGCCGGCTGGTGCTTTTCGGGCATTCCGGAGGGGCGATGATCTCCGGCATTCTCATGGGACGTCATCCGGGCGTGGCCGAGGCGGCGGTCCTTGTCGCGTGGGCCTGCAACACGCAGAAATGGCGCGCCTGGCGCGAGCTGTCTGCCGGCAAGAGCGGTTTCTGGCCCAACAGCCTGTCGGCGCACGACTATCTCGACCGCTATCCGGCCTTATCGCGAATTTACGCGCTGACCGGCGATGTGGACGACAACACGAAGCCGTCATTCGCAGGCGAATGCGTCTCGGCGCTGAAAGCGCGGGGACTCAGGGCGAGCCTCGAAATCGTCGAACGATCGGGCCACAACCGCGTCATGCGGTCCGACCGCGTGATCGAAGCGATCCGGGCAGCGGTCGAACCGTAAGACGGACGGCGGCGTCAGTTCTTCGACTTGTCGACCAGACGGTTTTCGGCGATCCAGGGCATCATGGCGCGAAGCCGCTCGCCGACCTCTTCCACCTGATGCTCCGCCTCGCGGCGACGCGTCGCCTTGAAGCTGGCCTGTCCGGCAGCGTTCTCCAGCACCCAGTCCTTCGTAAAGCGACCCGACTGGATATCCTCGAGAACTTCCTTCATGCGAGCCTTGACGGACGCGTCGATCAGGCGGGGACCGGAGATATAATCGCCGTATTCCGCCGTATTCGAGATCGAATAGCGCATGTTGGCGATACCGCCCTCGTAGATCAGGTCGACGATCAGCTTCACCTCGTGCAGGCATTCGAAATAGGCCATTTCCGGCGCGTAGCCCGCTTCGACCAGCGTTTCGAACCCGGCCTTGATCAGCGAGGTCAGCCCGCCGCACAGCACTGCCTGCTCGCCGAACAGGTCGGTTTCGCATTCCTCGCGGAAGGTCGTTTCGATAATGCCGGCGCGACCGCCGCCGATGGCAGACGCATACGAAAGACCGATGTCCAGCGCATTGCCCGACGCGTCCTGATCGACCGCGATCAGGCAGGGAACGCCGGCGCCGCGCTGATACTCGGACCGCACGGTATGGCCGGGGCCCTTGGGCGCGATCATGAAGACATCGAGATCGCCGCGCGCCTCGATCAGCTTGAAATGAATGTTGAGCCCGTGGGCGAAGGCCAGCGCCGATCCCTGCCGCAAATTGTCGCGCAGATCGTTTTCGTAAAGCGCGGCCTGCAACTCGTCGGGGACGAGAACCATCGTGACGTCGGCCCATTTCGCGGCTTCCCCCGGCGTCATGACCTTGAGCCCGGCGGCCTGCGCCTTTGCGACGCTCGACGAGCTTTCGCGCAGCCCGACCACGACTTCCTTGACGCCGCTTTCGCTCAGATTGATGGCGTGGGCATGGCCCTGGCTGCCATATCCGATAATGGCGACCTTCTTGGACTTGATCAGGTTAACGTCCGCATCCCGGTCGTAATAAACACGCATGGTTTCGGTTCCTCGTCTCTTGGTAATTTTGGGTCAATCGGTTCGCCGGCGACTACCGGCGAACATCAAGGGTTGGTGTGGCGGCCCGGTGGCCGCCGGTCAAAAAAGCGTGGCACGGTTTAAATCCCCTTGGCCCCGCGCGCAATAGCAACCACGCCGGTGCGGGAAATCTCCACCAGCCCGAGCGGTTTCATCAGCTCGATGAACGCATCGATCTTTTCGGTGGCGCCCGAAATTTCGAACACGAATGAACTCGACGTGGAATCGATGGCCCGGGCGCGGAAGATATCGGCGATCCTGAGCGCCTCGACGCGCTTGTTGCCGGTTCCCCGAACCTTTACCAGCGCCAGCTCGCGTTCGACGCTCGCGCCGGCGACGGTCAGGTCCTCGATCCGGTGCACCGGCACCAGCCGGTCGAGCTGCGCCTTGATCTGTTCGATGATCTGAGGCGTCCCGGAGGTCACGATGGATATCCGCGAAACCCCGTTATCGCGATCGACCTCGGCGACGGTCAGGCTTTCGATATTGTAGCCGCGCCCCGAAAACAGGCCGATGACGCGCGCCAGCACGCCGACCTCGTTATCGACCAGAACCGCGATGGTATGCCGTTCGGTGTTATCCACCCTCTTTTCTCCTTAACGAACTGATGTCCGGCCGATCAGACCAGAACCATGCCTTCGACCGATGTTTCTCTCCCCGCCTCGTCTTCGGGCCCGAGGATCATCTCGTTGTGCGGCGCGCCCGAGGGGATCATCGGGAAGCAGTTTTCGGTCTGGTCGACGGCGATATCGCAGATTGTAAAACGGTCGTTCGACAGCATTTCCGCAATCACGTCGTCGACCTCGTCGGGACGCGTCGCGCGAAGTCCCGCCGCCCCGTAGGCCTCCGCCAGCTTGACGAAATCCGGCAGGGAGGCCGTGTAGCTCTCGGAATAACGCCCGCCGTAAAGCAGCTCCTGCCACTGGCGCACCATGCCCATGTACTGGTTGTTGAGGATGAACACCTTGACCGGCAACCGGTACTGCACCGCGGTCGACATTTCCTGAATGTTCATCAGGAACGAGGCCTCGCCGGCGATATCGATCACGGTGGATTTGGGATGGGCGACCTGCACCCCGATGGCGGCGGGGAATCCGTAGCCCATGGTGCCGAGCCCGCCGGACGTCATCCAGCGGTGCGGCTCGTCAAACCGGTAGAACTGGGCCGCCCACATCTGATGCTGACCGACTTCCGTCGTGATGTAGGTATCCCGATCCTTCGTAAGCTCGTAGAGACGCTCCAGCGCATATTGCGGCTTGATCAGCTTCTTCGACGTGGCGTAACGCAGGCAATCGCGCTTGCGCCACTTCTCGATCTTCGACCACCAGGCGCCCTGCGCCTTGGGATCGCGTTTCGCCTTCATTTCTTTCCAGACGGCGATCATGTCGGCCAGCACGCTGGCGCAGTCGCCGACGATCGGCACATCGACCATCACGTTCTTGTTGATCGAGCTGGGATCGATATCGACATGGATCTTCTTCGAATCCGGCGAGAATTTCGACAGCAGCCCGGTGACGCGGTCGTCGAAACGCGCGCCGATATTGACCATCACGTCGCAATCATGCATCGCCAGGTTGGATTCGTATGTTCCGTGCATGCCGACCATGCCGAGAAACTGCCTGTCGTTCGCGGGATAGGCGCCGAGCCCCATCAGCGTCAGGGTGATCGGATCGCCGGTCATGCGAACGAACTCGGTCAGCAGCCGGTGCGCCCGTTTTCCCGAGTTGATGATGCCGCCGCCGCAATAGAATAGCGGCCGTTTGGCCTTCGCGATCAGCTCGACGGCTTCGCGGATGCGCGCCTTTTCGCCCTTGATCTGCGGCCGGTAGGTCTTGTGCTTGGCCTGGGTGATCTTGATCGGCTCGTACATCGCCTCTTCGATCAGCACGTCCTTCGGCAGATCGATCACCACCGGGCCGGGACGGCCGGCCTGCGCGACATACATGGCCTCGTTCATCACGCGCGCCAGATCGTTCACGTCCTTCACCAGATAGTTGTGCTTGGTGCAGGGCCGCGTGATGCCCGTCGTATCGGCTTCCTGGAACGCGTCGTTGCCGATCAGGTGAGTCGGCACCTGGCCGGTCAGGCACAGCACCGGCACGCTGTCCATCAGCGCGTCCGTCAGGCCGGTCACCGCGTTTGTCGCGCCCGGGCCGGAGGTGACCAGCACCGCGCCGAGCTTGCCGGTCGAGCGCGCATAGCCTTCCGCCATGTGAACGGCGCCGCCTTCCTGGCGCACCAGGACGTGCTTCAGCCGGTTCTGTTTGAAGATCGCATCGTAGATCGGCAGCACCGCTCCGCCTGGATAGCCGAAGATCGTATCGACCCCGGCATCCAGCAGACACTGAATGATGATGTCGGATCCTGAAAGTTTACGTCTGGCCATGCTCCCGTTTCCGTCCTTCGACTGCGCCGCAGGCTATCTGGGCCGAGTCGCGTCTTTCCATTCCGTTTCGGTCATGGGGGACGGCGATCTCGAGCCGGTATTTCCCCCGGAGACTCCTCGTTGCCGGGCGCGACGATGCGGATCTGCCGTACAATGAAGGGTACGGGCGGCCGCCACGCCCGAAGAGCGCGCAACCTAATCGCTCAGGAACGTGGGGTCAACAAAAACGCACTAATTTTTGAAAAGATATCTTCTATATTTATTTCCGAAAATTGCGTATCGATCAAAACATCCGAAACAAACTGATGACGAAACCAGGTGATCTGCCTTTTGACATAGCGTCGCGTCGCCTGAACCGCAGCGGCTACCGCTGCTTCCCTGTCGATCTCACCGTCGACAAACCGGATGAGATCGGGCACGCCCAGCGCCTTCATCGCCGGGAGCGCCGGATCGAGACCGCGTGCGGCCAACCGCTCGATTTCGGCCATCGCGCCGCTTTCCGCCATGGATTGGAATCGCGTCTCGACGGCCCGATACAGCGCCTCGCGGGGCGGCATCAGGAGAATCCTGAAAAACCGGAACCCGTCGTCAACGGACGCGTCTCCCTCGGTCTGCCAGGCATGCAGGCCCCGCCCCGTCGCCTCCAGCAGTTCAAGTGCACGGCAGATGCGCTGACGGTCCCCGGGCTCCAGCATCCCGGCGCTTCGGGGGTCGCGCTCATGAAGTTCCGCATGCAGCCGGTTGCTCCCTTCCGCCTCCATACGCCTCCGTATGGAATCCCTCACCGACGCGGGTATGGCGGGCATGCGCGCCAGACCGGCCGTCAGGGCGCGGAGATAAAGACCCGTGCCGCCGGTGACGACCGGCAGCATGCCGTCGCCGTGCAGACGTCTGATTTCCTCGACCGCACAATCCCGCCAGACGCCGGCCGAACACGGATCGGCGGGATCTCGCCAGGAATAGAGAAGATGCGGCGCCCGCATCCGAAGCGACTTCTCCGGTGCGGCGGTCAGGACTTCGAGGCCGCGATAGACCTGCATCGAGTCCGCGTTGACGACGGCGCCGGCAAATCTTTCCGCGATCTCCACAGCCAGCGACGATTTCCCGCTCGCCGTAGGGCCGGCGACGACGACAACCGGCCGGGACGACGGGTCAGGCGGGTTCATATCCCCAGATGTCGCGTGCGAGATCGACAACCAGCCCTATCTTGGCGGCCTGCTGCTCGAAGGTGATCGGATTACCGACATCGAGACTCGCAAAACCGCATTGCGGCGAGATACAGAGCCGGTCGCGATCGACGAATTTCGCCGCCGCGTCTATGCGGCTGCGAATCTCCCCGGCATTCTCGACCGCCGATGCCTTGGTGGAGACCAGACCGAGAACGACCGTCTTGTCTTCCGGCACCTCGACAAGCGGCTCGAACCCGCCGGCGCGAGGCGAATCGTACTCGAGAAAATAGAACCGGGTTTCCAGCTTGCGAAAGAGCTGGACGGCGACATCGTCATAGCCGGACTCCGCCTGCCATGAGCCCGCCTTGTTCCCCCGGCAGAGATGTATCCCGAGGCTCAGATCGCCGGGCGTCCGGCGCACGATTTCGTTGATGACGTCGGTATAGACGCCCAGAAGGTTCTCCCAGCTGTCGCCGCGCCGTTCCAGCCCTTCCCGGATCTTCGGATCGCCGAGCTTGGCGATCGAGGTCTCGTCGAGCTGAATATAGCGACAGCCGGCATCGTACAGCGCGGTGATTTCCTGTTCATAGGCCAGAACGAGATCGCTCCAGAAATCGTCGAGGTTCGGATAGATGTCGGGGCTGATATTCTCCCGCCCCGAGCGGAAATGAATGTAGCAGGGACCGGGCAGCGTGATCTTTGGCAGACCCGACCCCGCGAGCCCGGCGATGAATTTGTAATTGTCGACGTTGACCGGCCCCGGCCAGGCCAGCCTGCCCACCACCAGCGGCACCCGTCCCTCGGTGATCTGACCGGTGGAGTTGCTGTAGGTCCAGTTTCGGTCGTGGGTGCTGCCGATCCGGACACCATCGAATACGTCGACCGTGAAACTGTCGGAATAGGCGTGGCGGCGATACTCGCCGTCGGTAATCGACAAAAGCCCGAGCGAAAGCTGCAGTTCGATCACCTGAGCGATTGCTTCGTCTTCCGCGCGCCGGAGCGCGGCATCGTCGATTTTGCCGGCGTCGCGGTCGGCGCGGGCCGCCAGCAGCGATGCAGGCCGAAGAAACGAACCGATATGTTCCGCCCGAAACGGCGGATTCAGCGGTGCGGACATAAGCCACCTTCCCTGTCTTCCACTCGAACCATGGCTAACTGTATCACGGCGGAAAAATCCCGCCATCTCTCGGCATGCTTGTTTTCGGCGGGCGCCGTCTTCATAAAGGCCGCCATGGATTTCGTACTTACACTAATCGCGGGGCCGGAAGGCGGTCTTTCCGAAGCGGAGGCGCGCCGCATCGGCCGGATCGCCGGCGAGCTTGCGAACTCCGAATCCGGCGTACCAGACTGGCTGGCGCCGGGGATCGCCTGCGACATCTCCCTGCAGGGCCGCGAACTCGACAACCTCCGCGCGACGCTGCGCCAGGCGCTTGCGGAGGCACCCGTCGATGCCGTCCTTCAGCCCGCCGCGAACCGCCGAAAGATGCTGCTTCTCGCCGACATGGATTCAACCATTGTCACATCGGAAACGCTCGACGAACTCGCCGATTGCGCCGGCATCAAGGATCGCATCGCGGCAATCACCGACCGCGCCATGCGGGGAGAGATCGATTTTCAGGGAGCGCTGCGCGAACGCGTATCGATGCTGAAGGGGTTATCGGCCGACGCGCTCGACCGCACGCTTGCCGGGATCGAATTGACACCGGGGGCGCGCGCCCTGGTACGAACCATGCGGGCGAACGGGGCCTATACCGCACTGGTATCGGGCGGATTCCGTTTTTTCACGTCCCGCATCGCTGACCGATGCGGGTTCCACGAAGATCGCGCCAATCGGCTCATCGTCGAAAACGGCGTTCTGACGGGCGAGGTATCGGAGCCGATCCTGGACAAGGATTCGAAGCTCGCATCCCTTCGCGAAATCGCCAAACAACGGACTTTGCCCCTGTCGTCGACAATGGCAACGGGCGACGGGGCGAACGACCTGCCGATGATCGAAGCGGCGGGCCTGGGCGTCGCCTTCAGGGCGAAGCCGGCGGTGGAGGCGGCAGCCCCCGCCGCGATTCGTCACGGCGACCTGACGGCATTGCTGTATATCCAGGGATACCGGCAGTCGGATTTCATCGTCGACTGACCGGGTACAACGCAGCGCCGCCGCCCTGACCACGCAGGACGGCGGCCGCTGTATCGATTGCGCTCAGCCTTCGGACTTCTTGAGCGGCAGCGCGACAAACCGGGCATTGCCGTCCCGCTCGAACAGGAACAGCAGGCTTTTGTTCTTGGCGTCGACCGCGTTCTCGACTTTCTTGCTGACCTGGGACGGCGATTTCACCGTTTCCTGATCGGCGCCGACCTTGCGCACGATGTCGCCGGGCCGAACGCCTTTCTCGGAGGCCGGACTGTTGCTGGTGACCGATGTGACGACAACGCCGTCAACGTCCTCGCCGATCTTGAACTGGGCGCGCAGCCTGTCGTCGAGACTGGCGAGCTTCAGCCCAATCTCATCGATTGCGGTCCTCGACGAGCCCTGCTCCGGAGCGGTCCGCGTGGCGGAAGCCAGCACCTTCGGGTCCTCGGGAAACTCGCCCAGCTTGATGTTGACCTTTTTCTCCTTGCCCTGCCGCCAGACGATGACCTCCACGTCCTTACCGACCTGTGTTTCGGCCACGATACGGGGCAGCGTCCGCATTTCCTTGATGTCGACGCCGTTGAATTTCAGGATGACGTCGCCGACCTTGATATCGGAGCCCTTGGCCGGACCTCCGTCGGTAAGATTGGCCACGAGCGCGCCCCGCGCCTTGCCGAGTCCCAGACTTTCCGCCAGCTCATCCGTGACCGTCTGAATATTGACGCCAAGCCAGCCTCGGCGCGCCCGACCGTACTCCTCGATCTGGCTGATGATCTGACGCGCCTGGTTCGAGGGAATGGCGAACCCGATCCCCACGCTGCCGCCCGACGGAGAGTAGATCGCGGTGTTGATGCCGATGACTTCTCCGTTCATGTTGAACATCGGACCGCCGGAATTACCCTTGTTGATGGCGGCGTCGGTCTGGATGAAATTGTCGTAGGGCCCGGAATTGATGTTGCGCGCCCGCGCCGAAATGATGCCCGCCGTAACGGAGCCGCCGAGCGCAAACGGGTTGCCGATGGCGACGACCCAGTCGCCGACGCGGGCCTTCTTGGAATCGCCGAACCGCACCGCGGGAAGCGTCTTTTTCGCGTCGACCTTGAGAACCGCGAGATCGGTCTTTGCGTCGCGCCCGACAAGCTTGGCCTTGAGGCGCGTCTTGTCCTGAAGGATGACATAGATTTCGTCGGCCCCGTCAATCACATGGTTGTTGGTGACGATGGTGCCGTTGCCGTGGATGATGAATCCGGAGCCCAGCGACTGCGCGCGGCGCGGCTGGTTTTCGCCCCTTTCCTGCCGGTCGAAGAATTCCTTGAAAAATTCCTCAAACGGCGAACCCGGCGGCAATTGCGGCCGTTCCTGCGACGTATTGCCGCGGCGCTTGACGGTCTGACTTGTGGAAATATTGACAACCGACGGCAGCAGCTTTTCGGCCAGGTCGGCGAAACTGTCGGGCGCTCCGCGGCCAAAAGCCGTGCCGGCGCCGAGAAGCATCGCGCAAGCCGTCAGAAGCGCAACCGTGCGCGCCACGAAGACTCTCCCGAAATATTCCGGGTCGGCGGGAAGCGCACGCGACGGGGTCTTTCTAACAGGGGCTGGGGAGTTGGACCATCCGCTCATTCTTTTCTCCTTTTTCAGGCCGCCTCGCGAGTCGCGACGGCCCTGTCCTTCCTGATCTTCATGATTCCGCTCTCCGGCCGGAAGCCGGCGTGCGGCGTGTGTTGCGGGCTATATAGGAAGCAAATATGGAGTTTTTTAGGCATGTCGCCGAAATTCCGCGGGATACCGGAAACAGTCTCTGAACCCTTTTCAGGAACCCTGCCGGAAGTCCTCCGCCCGACGGAATCATCCGCGCACGATCCAGACCAGAACCACGCCGACAACCGCCGACAGAAGCCCGACCGTTCTGAGCGACGATGCGGGCACATCGACCATCCGGACCAGCATGCGCTTCATGCCATCGGGAAACAACGCGTAAAGCGCGCCTTCGATGACGAGGATCAGCGCGAACGCGGTCGCGAATTCCTGAACCATGCGTGCGAAGCGGTAACGTGCGGCCTATTTCTGGTTTACGCCGCCGTCTGCACCGGACTGATCGCGGAAATAGCGGAAGAATTCGCTATCTGGCGACAGCACCATCGTCGTCCCGTCTCCCAGCGCTTCGCCATAGGCTTCCATCGACCGGTAGAATGCGAAGAAGTTGGGATCCCTGCCGAACGCATCGTTCAGAATGTTGGTCCGCTGGCCTTCGCCCTCGCCTCGAAGGATCTGCGCCTGCCGCTGGGCCTCGGCGATAATAACCGTCCGCTCGCGATCGGCCTCGGCCTGAATGCGCGCCTTGATCTCGGCGCCCTCGGCGCGAAGCTGATTAGCCTGGGCGACACGCTGCGAGCGCATCCTGTTATAGACCGACTGGCTGGTCGTCTGCGGCAGGTCGGTACGCCCGATACGCACGTCGACGACTTCGATCCCGAAATCGGGCGCCTGCTGTTTCAGCCGCTGCGTAATCCGCTCCATGATGTCGTCGCGCCGTTCGGACAGCATGTCGCCCAGCAGCGACCGACCGACTTCGGCCCGGACAGCCGCGTTGAGCTGACCGCCGAACACCTGGTCGAAGTTCGCCTTGGTCAGCGCCTTCCGCTTGAACTCGATAGGTTTGGTAATCCGGTACCGGACGAAGGCGTCGACATTGACCCGTTTCTGGTCGGCGAGAATGACTTCCTGCGCGGGCGGATCGAGATCCAGGATACGCTTCTCGAAATATTCGACGCTCTGCGCGACCGGCAGCTTGAATTTCAGCCCGGGCGTGTCCTCGGTGCGGACATATCGGCCGAACTGCAGGACGATGGCCTGTTCGCGCTGGTCGACGGTGAAGACCCCGTCGAACGAAACGATGCCGCCAATAAGAACGATCGCTCCGGTGATAATCAGCATAAGCCTGTTCATATCAGCGTCCTCCCGTAGCGTTGCCGCCGCGCGCTGTGGTCGGCGGGACGTCGCCGCTCCGCTTTTGCAGCTCATTCAGGGGCAGATAGGGAACGACGCCTGAGCCGCCCGCGCTCTTGTCTATGATGATCTTGTTGGAGTTTCGAAGCACTTCCTGCATGCGCTCCAGATAGAGCCGCTTGGTCGTGACTTCTTTTCCCCCCTTAAAGGCCTCGTATACCGACAGGAACCTCTTCGCCTCGCCGTCGGCTTCCTTGATCAGCCGTTCGCGATAGGCGCTCGCTTCCTGGAACATGCGCTGCGCCTCGCCCTTGGCCTTCGGCACGATGTCGTTGCGATAGGCTTCGGCTTCGTTCTGCTGGCGCTCCTTGTCCTGACGGGCGCGCTGCACGTCGTTGAACGCATCGATCACCGGCTGGGGCGGATCGACCTTCTGCATTTTCACTTCACTGATGAAGATGCCCGCACCGTAGGAGTCCAGAATTTTCTGGAGCAGCGCCTTGGTGCGGTCTTCGACGCGCTGCCGTTCCTTGGCCAGCGCATCTTCCAGCGATGTCTGGCCCACCACCTCGCGGATCGCGCTCTCGGCGGCCAGCTTTGCCGTCGCTTCGGGATCCCGGATGTTGAACAGGTAATCGTGGACGTTCTTGATGCGGTACTGAACCACGAAATCGATATCGATGATGTTCTGGTCGCCCGTGACCATCAGGCTCTCTTCCGGAACGTCCCGCACCGAGGCGGAGTGCCCGACCCCGCCCACGCTGCGGAAACCGACGCTGAGCGTGTTGGTCTTGTCGACATTGCGCTTTTCGACATTGCCGATCGGCGTCGGAAACCAGAAATGAAGACCTGGTCCGGTCGAAGAGGGGTTGGCCTTGCCAAACAGCAGCTCGACGCCCTGTTCGCCGGGTTCGACGCGGTAAACGCCGCTGAACAGCCAGATACCCAGGACGACCAGGCCGATCAGCACGATTCCCTTGGCCCCGAGGCCCCCGGGCATCATGCCCTTGAACCGTTCCTGCCCCTTCCGGAGGAGTTCGTCGAAATCGGGCGGCTGAGGGCCGCCGCGTCCACCGCCGCCCGTCGGGCCGCTACCCCAGGGGCCGCCGCCCCCGCCACCACTGCCACCTTGCTGCTGCCACGGCATATCGCGCACCTGTTTTTCGTTGCACTCCGGGCCGGACCTTGCCGCCGGACCTGTGGGGTATATATGTTAGCGCGCCACACAACGCAATGAGGCTGCCGGGCTCCTGTCCGGCGACAGTCTCCAGAAAGCGGAGTTTTTCCCCGATTATGGCCGGACCGACCGAAGAACAAATACTCGATGCCCTGGGCGAAGTGATGGTCCAGGACGAGGGCACCGATGTCGTCAGCCTGGGCATGGTGTCGGGCGTCGTGATCCGGGATGGCAATGTCGGATTCGCGCTCGAGATCGACCCGTCCCGCGCCGACGTCATGGAGCCCGTCCGCAAGGAAGCGGAAAAGGCGGTCGAGGCGATCAGGGGCGTGCTGTCGGTGACGGCCGTGCTGACCGCGGAGCGCGCCGCCGGGGCCGGGACCCGGCAGCAGCCCGAACCGCCGGCGGGGCATGCGCATCAGGCGCCCCCGGGACATACCGGCTCGGGCCAGGCCCCGGCCAAGCTGCTCGATCACGTGGGTGCGGTCATCGCCGTCGCCTCGGGCAAGGGCGGCGTCGGCAAGTCGACCACCGCGGTCAATCTCGCGCTGGCGTTCGCGCAGAGCGGTCTCCGCACCGGCATCCTCGACGCCGACATTTACGGGCCTTCCCTGCCGATGCTGCTGGGCATCACGGACAAGCCGAGTTCGCCAGACGGCAAGACACTCATACCGATCGAACGGTTCGGCATGCAGTGCATGTCGATCGGCTTCATGGTTCCCGCGGATTCTCCGATGATCTGGCGCGGACCGATGGTCATGGGCGCGCTCGAACAGATGATGCGCGACGTGCAGTGGGGCGATCTCGACGTGGTGGTGGTCGACATGCCGCCCGGCACAGGGGACGCGCAGCTCACCATGGCGCAGCGCGTGGCGCTCGCCGGGGCCGTCATCGTATCCACCCCGCAGGACCTTGCGCTGCTGGACGCGCGCAAGGGGCTCAACATGTTCCGCAAGGTCGAAGTGCCGGTCTACGGCATCGTCGAGAACATGAGCTATTTCCTGTGCCCGCATTGCGGCGAACGGTCGGATATTTTCGCGCATGGCGGCGCGCGGGCCGCGGCGCAGGCGATGGGGGTCGATTTTCTCGGCGAGGTGCCGCTCGAGATGGCGATCCGCGAAGCCGCCGATGCCGGCATGCCGGTGGTCGCCGCGGATCCGGACGGGCCGCACGCCGCCGCTTACCGCAAAATTGCCGATGCGCTGATCCCGAAGCTGAAAGCGGGCGCCGGCGCGGGTCCCGAAATCATTATCGAGTAAAGCCCCATGACTGAAGCCGCGATCCGTTTCCGCAAGGAAATGGAATTCGAATACGGCGTCGCCCGGCAGATCACGCCGATGGTGCGCCGCATCGTCGCCCGGAATCCGAGCGGCTTCACCTTTCACGGTACCAACAGCTTTATCGTCGGGCACGGTCGGGTCGCGGTGATCGATCCGGGACCGATGCTGGAGGAGCATATCGGGGCGCTGGCCGCGGCGCTGAAGGGCGAAACCGTAGAGCGCATCCTTGTCACCCACACCCATAACGACCACTCGCCGGGGGCGGCCCCGCTGCGCAACCTGGTCGACGGCGAGATCATGGGCGCGATTCCGAAGCCCATCGCACCCGGCGCGCGCACACAGGAATCGATCCAGTACGATTTCGCGCCCGACACCGAAATCCACGACGGCGACCTGATCGAAGGCGATGGCTGGACGCTGGAAGCGGTCCACACGCCGGGTCACATGTCGAACCATATGTGCTTCGCGCTCCGGGAAGAGAACATCCTGTTCACCGGCGACCACATCATGGGCTGGAACACCACGGTGGTGTCGCCGCCGGACGGCAACATGAAGGAATATTTCAACAGTCTCGAAGTGTGCATGGCCCGCCCGGAGACCGCCTTCATCCCGGCGCACGGGCCGGAGATTTCAGACCCGGTTCCGTTCACCCGGGCCTATCGCAGCCACCGCCGAATCCGCGAAGGCCAGATTGCCGATTGTCTGAACAAGGGGCTGCGGACGGTGCCCGACATCGTCGGCCGGCTCTACAAACACCTGCCGGAAAAGATGCACAATGCCGCCGCGCGATCCGTCGTCGCGCATCTCGAACACATGGTCGAGACCGGCCGCGCCACCTGCGACGGCCCGGTGGACGAGACGGGGATTTATTTCCGCTCCTGATTTTCCGACGCCTTCAGCGGAGGCGGGCGACGGATAAACCGACAGTCGAACGTGATATCCGGTCCCGCCGGGACCGGTTCCTGGCCGCAGGCCGCCGGATCGCGCGCGGACATCTTTTCGAACTCGATCAGGAGTCATGCAAATGTCCAGCAAGTCTGCGTTTTCCGCGATCATCGCGGGCGCGACGCTCGCCCTTGCGCCGGTTTTCGCAGGAACCGCGAGCGCCCAGGACGCTGAAAAATTCTTCAAGGGGAAAACCGTCACGATCACCGTCGGCTACGGCGCCGGGGGCGGCTATGCCAACTATTGCCGCCAGCTGGTGACCGTCTGGAACCGGTACATTCCGGGCAATCCCAACGTCGTTTGCGCCTACATGCCCGGCGGAGGCGGGGTCAAGGCAGCCAACTACATGTACAATGTCGCGCCGCGAAACGGAGCCATGCTCAGCATGATCTCCGACTATGCGGCGCTGGCGCAGCTGCTTGAGCCGAAGAAAATCAAGTACGACATCCGGAAATTCAAATGGGTCGGCATCATGGTTCCGGCCAATCCCGTCCTCATGGTCCGCAAGGGGGCGAAGGTCCAGAGCTGGGACGACCTGTCGAAAGACCAGCTGATCGTGGGGCTGACCGGAGTCCTGGCGCAGGACGGAATCAACTGCCGCCTGATGAACACCTATCTCGGCACGAAAATGAAACTGGTTCCGGGCTACTCCTCGACCCCCAAGATCTCCCTCGCGATGGAAAAGGGCGAAGTCGACGCGAGCCTCTCGTCCTGGATCAGCTGGAAATCGCGAGCGAAACCCCAGATCGATTCCGGCCGGTTCATCCCGATCGCACAGATCGGTTTCAGAAAGGCCTGGGACCTGCCCAACCTTCCGCTCGTCAGCGATTTCGCCAAAACCGACGAAGCGAAACAGGTCATGGCGCTGGCGTCCGCGTCCGCGCCCTTCGGCCGGTCGGTGACAGTGCCGCCGGGCTATCCGGCACACCTGCTGGCCGCCCTGCGAACCGCGTTCGACTCGGCGATGAAGGACAAGGAGTTCCTCGCGTCGGCAAAGAAACGCAACATCGAGATCGATCCGATGTCGGGGGCGGACATCGAACCGATCCTCGAGAAAATCATGGCGACCCCGCCTGAAATCGTCGCCGCCTTCCGCAAATCCGCGGGCCTTAAGTAATTCCGCCCAGTGCGGAAACCGTAGTCAAAAGGGCGGTCCCAGGGCCGCCCTTTTTTCATGCCGCACGCCCGACAGGCAAACCGTCAGCGGTCGCTCTCGAACGGCACCTTCCAGCTCGACGCGACGTGCTCCGGGCCGGTGACGTCGATGACCACGCCGTTGGGGTCGCGGTATTTGCGTTCGTAATCGGCGCCCTTTCCGACATTCTTGATCTGGCCGAAATATTCGCCGCCAGCGCCTTCGACCGCGCCCGCCGCCTCGGGCACGTCATCGACCATGAAACCCATATGGTGTAGCCCGACATAATCGTTGCCCCGCTCGTCGGGCGCGTTGTTGTTCTTGTTCAGATCGAGCAGCGCGAGCGACACGACGCCGTCCGACATCATCACGGCGACTTTCGATTCCCGCACCCGGCGCATGCCGAACGCTTCCTCGTAGAATTTGGCGCTTTCCTGAAGGTCCTTCACGGCCAGCGCGATATGTCTCAGCTTGGGCATGTCATTCTCTCCCGGTTCAGTAAAGTCAGGCTACGTGCTTGCCGCCCTGCCAGCCGGCGGCGGCGATGGTGTTTTCAGCGAACTCGATGGGCTCGTCCTCGAGCGCGGTCGCCATGGTGTCGTTCCAGCGGTTGAGATAGCCGAACATGGCGATCACGCCCATGATCTCGACGATCTGGAATTCGGTGAAGTGCTTGCGAAGCTCGGCGAAATCCTCCTCCGTCGTCATGTTGGGCACCTGGGCGGCGGCCTGCGCGAAACGCAGCGCGGCGCGCTCGGCGTCGGAGAACAGGTCGCTGGTCTCGAACGCCCACATGGCGGCGATCTTGTCGTCGTCGACGCCCGACCGGCCGGCATTGCTCGCGGTGTGCGCGACGCAGTACATGCAGCCGGCCGATTTCGACGCCATGTTGCCGATCAGGTTCTTGAGCGCGAACGGGATCGAGCCTTCGTCCTGGCTGTAGACCGCGCGGCCCAGATTGATGAAGGCGCGCAGCATGTCGGGCTTGTACGCCATCACGAGCTGAGAGTTGGGAATGAACCCCATGCGCTCGATCACGGGATCGAACACGTCCATCAGGTCGGGAATGTCCTTCGGGTCCAGCGGTTTTACACGGCTCATCGCGGCTCTCCTTCGTCAAATCCGTTTGAAAGAAGGATAGAGGCGAACGGCGCTCCCCGCCAGAGCACCGGAAAACCGGAAATCAGGGATGGATTTCGATCGGCGTGCCGACGCTGACCATTTTCCAGATCTCGTCGATTTCCTCGTTGGTCACGGCGATGCAGCCCTGCGTCCAGTCGATCGACGGATGGCCGACCCGCGACGCCGACAGCTTGTTCGGCAGGCCGTGGATCATGATCTTGCCGCCGGGATCGACACCTTCGGCCGCCGCCCGGGCGCGATCCTTCGCGTTGGGATAGGAAATGTGAATCGCCTTGTAAAAAGCGGATTTTTTCAGCTTGAAATCGAGCGTGTACTCGCCCTCCGGCGTGCGGGCGTCGCCCTGCTTTCTCTTGTGGCCCCGCGGATAGCGGCCGAGCGCCACGTCATAGACGCGCAGCACGAAATCGCCCGCCATGAGCACCAGCTTGCGCTCGGATTTCAGCACGACGACGCGGTCGACCTTGAACGGCGTCAGCATGGCGGACTGTTCCTGGGCGCGTGCGTCGGGAATGCCGGTCAACACCGCCAATGTTACGAATAGACTGATCCAGCTTCTTTTCACCGGCCCCGCCCCATCTGCAAACCAGGAATGCAGAAATTGCGGTGAAATAGTTAACAGATCGTAGACCGCGGGAAAAGCGAAAGCGCCCGCCCCGGCGAAGCGCGCCGGTTTCAGGCGGCGCCGGGGCGATGCTCTTTCGAAGGCAATGCGTTATTTGACGGTGACGCAGGTAATTTCCGCGAGATTGCTGACCTTGTGCGAAACGCTCCCCATTAGGAGCCCTTTCAGGTCGCCGAAACCGCGGCTTCCCATGACGATCATGTCCGCGCCGTTGCGTTCCGCCGCCGAAATTATGGCGTCCGCCGGCCGGCCGCCGACGATCTGTACAGAGATGTTGTCGATGCCCTGGCCGGCAACCTGCTTGCGCGCGGAAGCGGTAACCAGTTCGCCGACCTTCATCAGCAGGGATTGCGGCACCAGCGCCATCACCGGCACCGTATCGCCGCCGAAAGCGATCGCTTCCATGGGAAGGTCGATCAGTTCCCTGATTTCGGTCATCACCGAATCGTCGGCGCCATGCGCCTCGGCCACGGCCTGGAGCTGGTCGATCGATGCATCAGCCATCAGGACATGCAGAATCGTGACCTCGGCGTCGTATTTTGCCGCGATATCGCCGGCAAGCTCGCAAGCCTTGGCGGCGTGATCCGACCCGTCCGTCGGTACGATAATCTTGGTAATCATGTCGTCCCCTTATCGAAGAGTTTTTCATCAAGAGGCGACGGGCCCATCCCTCATCACATATGTGTGAACGGCGGTCCGATTCCACAATCGAAAATTCGCCCGTCAGAGAAATAATGCGAAGCCGGTCAGCCTGTCTTCCGGTTCAGCGTGACGAAGCTGCAGTCGCAGTCTTCCCCGGGACCTGCTGCGTGTCGCTCGCGCGCGGTCTCAACCCAGACGGCGCGGTCGATATCGGGAAAATGCGTATCGCCGACCGCGTCCATGTGAATTTCGGTGAGGTAAAGCCGGTCCGCGTCGGGCAGGAAAAGACGATAGATGGCGGCGCCGCCGATCACCATGATCTCGTCCGCGCCGAGCTCCGTCGCCGCCTGCTCCGCGAGCGTCCTTGCCTGCCCGGCGTCATGGGCGACGAGCGCGCCCTCCACGGCAAATCCGGCATCGCGGGTGACGACGATGCTCGCGCGGCCGGGCAGAGGACGGCCGATCGAGTTCCAGGTCTTCCGCCCCATGATCATCGGCTTGCCCATGGTCAGGCTTTTGAACCGTTTGAGATCGGCGGGGAGCCGCCACGGCAGGTCATTGTCGCGCCCGATGACGCCGTTATCGGCGACAGCGGCGATGAGGCTGAGAATCATGTTAGAGCCGCTCACGCGGCGCCGCTCAACATTACACCGCCACCGGCGCGGCGATATGCGGGTGCGGGTTGTAGTTTTCGAGGACGAAATCCTCGTACCGGAAGCCGAACAGATCGTCGATCTTGGGGTTGATCAGCATTTCCGGCAGCGGCCGCGGTTCCCGCGACAGCTGTTCGCGCGCCTGATCCATATGGTTCGAATAGAGATGCGCATCGCCGAACGTGTGGATGAATTCGCCGGCCCGGAGACCCGTCACTTGCGCCATCATCATGGTCAGCAGCGCGTAGGACGCGATGTTGAACGGCACGCCGAGGAAGATATCGGCGCTGCGCTGATAGAGCTGGCAGGACAGCGCGCCGTCGGCGACATGGAACTGGAACAGGCAGTGGCAGGGCGGCAGCGCCATATTGTCGACATCCGCCACGTTCCACGCGCTGACGATATGGCGCCGCGAGGACGGGTTGGCCTTTATCTGCTCGACGAGCCGGGAAATCTGGTCGATCCGCCGCCCGTCCGGTGTCGGCCAGGAACGCCACTGCGCGCCGTAGACAGGGCCGAGATCGCCGTTCTCATCCGCCCATTCGTCCCAGATTCGAACGCCGTTCTCCTTCAGATAGGCGATATTGGTGCTGCCCTGCAGGAACCAGAGGAGCTCGTGAATGATCGATTTGAGATGCAGCTTCTTGGTGGTGACAAGCGGAAACCCGTCCGACAGGTCGAACCGCATCTGGTAGCCGAAGATGCTGCGCGTGCCGGTTCCGGTGCGGTCGTCCTTGACCGCGCCGTTCTCCATCACGTGACGCATGAGATCGAGATATTGCTGCATCGGATCGTCTTTTGGCGGCGATAACTTTAAATTAGGACCGAATCGCCCTATATTGGAAGTGTCGGGCAACCGACTATGGCGATAAACGGCCTGTGCAATAAGCGATGCGGACCCGGGGGCGGTACCCGGCGCCTCCACCAATCTTCCTCTCCCTGGCGACACCGCGCCCCGGGGAGGATTTGCGGGGGCGAAACAGGATCGACGCGCGTCTAAAGACAGGTTTTTTGCTCGGCATGGTACCGCCGTTATCGGGCCGATCTACAGATGCAAACGATAACTTTGCACATGAGGGTAATGCTCTAGCAGCATAATCTTCGGGGTCCGGGGGGCACCTAGCAACAGAAGCCCCCCACTTACTCTCCACGCTCCGATCTACTTGCGCGACGTCCGGCAAACCCTCTACAAAGACACCATGTCGCAGGATATGATCGAATATCCGAAAATCGTCGAGAACGCGATGCGGGGCGTCGTCCGCAGCGCGCTGCTGCTCGTCCTGGAAAACGGACTTCCGGGTCTGCATCATTTCTACATTACGTTCCGGACGCAGGACGAAGGCGTAGACGTCGCCGATCGCATCATCGCGCAGTATCCCGAGGAAATGACCATCGTTCTCGAGCATCAGTTCTGGGACCTCGACGTCGCGGACGACCGGTTTTCGGTGACTCTGAGCTTCGGCGGCAGACGGGAAAGGCTGACCATCCCCTATTCGGCGATGACGTCGTTCGTCGACCCGTCGGTGAAATTCGGTCTTCAGTTCGGCGACGAGGACGGCGATCCGGACATCCTCCCGCAGGAAACGGCGGACGGCGAAGACACGTTGATGGAGCAGCAGGACGATGCCGCCGCGCCGCCGGAAGGAACCGACCTGCCCGACGACGACACAGGCACCGTTGTCGCGCTGGACAGCTTCCGCAAGAAATAGGGACGCCGACCTGGCGCCCTCTCGACCGCCGTACGATCACCCTACGATCAACTGACAGAAAAAGGCTCCCGAACATGGCCGAACTTCCGTTTCACGAACTGTTTCCGCTGGGCGAAGACACGACGACCGAATACCGGCCGGTCACCACCGACCATGTCGGGATCGAAAAATTCCGCGGCGAAAACGTGCTCGTGGTCGAGAACGAAGGCATCACGAAGCTCACCGCCGAAGGGTTTCACGACATCTCGCATTTCCTGCGGCCGGGTCACCTGAAGCAGCTCGCCGCGATCCTCGACGACAAGGACGCGTCGCCCAACGACCATTTCGTCGCGTGGGACCTGCTGAAGAACGCCAATATCGCGGCCGGCGGCGTTCTGCCGATGTGCCAGGATACCGGCACCGCCATCGTCATGGCCAAGAAAGGCCAGCGCGTCTGGACCGAGGGCGGCGACGAGGCGGCGATCTCGGCCGGCGTGCGCCAGACCTATATGAAAGACAATCTGCGCTATTCGCAGCTCGCGCCGCTCTCGATGTATGACGAGAAAAACACCGGTGACAATCTGCCGGCGCAGATCGACATCTATTCGACCGATGGCGAGACCTACAAGTTCGTCTTTATCGCCAAGGGCGGCGGGTCGGCGAACAAGTCGTATCTGTTCCAGCAGACCCCGTCGGCGCTGTCGCCCGACCGGCTGCTGCCGTTCCTCGAAGACCAGATCCGCATGCTCGGCACCGCCGCCTGTCCGCCCTATCACCTTGCCGTGGTGATCGGCGGCACGTCGGCGGAAATGAATCTGAAAACCGTCAAGCTCGCCAGCATCCGCTATCTCGACAATCTGCCGACGCAGGGCAACGAGTATGGCCAGGCGTTCCGCGACCTTGAAATGGAACAGGCGATCCTCGCCACCACCCGCGAAATGGGAATCGGCGCGCAGTTCGGCGGCAAGTATTTCTGCCACGACGTGCGCGTGGTGCGTCTGCCGCGGCACGGCGCGTCGCTCCCCATTGGCATCGGCGTCTCGTGCTCGGCCGACCGCCAGGCCTACGGCAAGATTACCCGCGACGGGATCTTCCTCGAGGCGCTCGAAAAGAACCCGGCGCAGTATATGCCGGACATTCCCGAAGGGTCGCTCGGCGGCGAGGTCGTCAGCATCGATCTGACGCAGTCGATGGACGAGATGCGCAAGACGTTGTCGCAATATCCGGTCAAGACAAGGCTGTCGCTCAACGGGCCGATGATCGTGGCGCGCGATCTGGTCCATCTCAAGGTCGCGGAACGGCTGGCCAACGGCGAAGCCATGCCGGAATATTTCCGCAACCATCCGATCTATTACGCGGGTCCGGCCAAGACGCCGGAAGGGTTCGCGTCCGGCTCGTTCGGCCCGACGACGGCGGGACGGATGGATTCCTACGTCGCCGATTTCCAGTCAAAGGGCGGCAGCTTCGTTATGCTGGCCAAGGGCAACCGCTCTCAGCAGGTGACCGACGCCTGCAAGCAGCATGGCGGGTTCTATCTCGGCTCGATCGGCGGCCCGGCGGCACGGCTGGCGCAGGACTGCATTCGCAAGGTCGAATGCATCGATTACGAGGAGCTCGGCATGGAAGCGGTGTGGCGGATCGAGGTCGAGGACTTCCCCGCCTTCGTCGTGGTCGACGACAAGGGCAACGATTTCTTCGCCGACGTCATGCGGCCGCACGGCTGACAACCCGAAACCTGGCCGGTTCGCCCGACCTTCGGAAAATCTGATCCTGGCAGCGCTCGCCGCTTGATATGCGGTGTGAGTCATATCGAACCCGGCCTTCACGGGGACAGGTGCGGGATCGGGCTGACCGGTGCCGCGACGGAACGCCGGAATCCGTCGGCCCGGCGTCCTCTTCCGGTTCGACTGCGGGTCGGCCGGACGACGAAAGAACGGCCCGCCGACGCCGCACCCCACACGGTTTTTTTACTTTTGCGGCGTTATCTGCGGATATAAAACCGGATTTTCTGGCGTGCTTCACTGGACGTCCGCACATACAGAGCGTGCAACGATGCAAGCTGTTCGGAGGGTGTGTCTGAGCGTCCTTCTGGCGCTGACTGCCGTATGGGTAGCCTGCGGCGCCCGGGCGGTCACGTTCGACGTCTCCTTTCTCGATAACGGCACCGGCGATTTCGCCAGTCGAGGCTGGCTCGACTCTGCCTCTCCCTTTCAGCAAAACATTCAGGCGGGGCTGGACATCTGGGGCAAGACCCTGGCTTCGACCGCCACGCTCACGCTCCGCGTGTCGGCCGACAATTCCGTGGCGCGCGCGGGCGGCACTTTCTCCAACAGCCGGTTTCTCGGCTTCCACAGTTCCGGGAACGCAATTTTCGAGCCGGCTCCTTTATCGGTCGTCAATACGGGGTCCAACTCGAACGGCCCGATCGACATGTTCATTCTGTTCAACTCCGCCTACGTGGAAGCGAATTACTGGTTCGATCCGACTCCGGGGGATCGCAACGACGAAATCGTCCCCGACGGCAAAACCGATTTCGTTTCGATCGTCCTGCATGAAACCATGCATGCGCTCGGCGTCGCAGGGCCCCGGAACCCGGTCGATGGACTGGACTACGGAACCTTTCCCGGTTTCATGAATCCTTTCGACGTTCTCAGTTTTTTCGGCGGCGACGGAAACCCGCTCGACGCCGAGGGCAATCCCAACCCGATGTTCTTTTCGGGCCTCAACGCGTCCGAGATATTCGGCGGCCCCGTGCCGCTGTCCCATGTGGGACCGGATGACACGCTCCATTCGCAGGATTTCTATCACCTCGGGACATGCGGCGACCCGCTCATTTTGACGACCAGCCTGATGAACGGCTGCGCGGTTCCGGTCGGAAGCCAGCCGAGGCTGCAGATCACCGAACTCGACAAGGCGGTCATGGCGGATCTCGGTTTCGAGCTTGCGGCCGAGGCCTTGCCGGAACCGGGATCGGTGCTGCTGTTTGGCGTCGGGCTCGCCGCGATCGGCTCGATTTCCCGACGGCCCGCCCGCCGGGGAAGAAAACTGGCCCGCCTCGACCGCAGTCGATAGGATCGCAATCGATCCACCTGGAGGCACAGGAATGCCAAGAGACGGCGAATTCAATCGAACCACCGTTACGGCCGCGGAACGGCTGCTCGAGCTGGCCGATTTCATGGACGCGCTGGACGCGAACCTGCTCGATCTGCGTACCGTCCATCACCGTTGCGGCACGGTCCATTGCGCATGGGGCTGGGGCGAGCAGATCGGCCTGTTCCCGCGTGCGACGGACGGCGAGGACGATTCCGTCTGGGCGCGCGAAATGGAAACGGCGGAGAACGGGCGAAGCGAAATCCTCGGTCTCGACAGGGAACAGTTCCGCTACTGTTTCGGCATGGGGTATCAGTTCCGGAATCTGGGTCGCCCCTATACGCCGCAGGATGTGGCGCGCCATCTTCGCGAAACTGCCGCAGCGCTTTCGGGAATGTCCCGCGATGCTCTCCCCCGGGATTGAAGCCGCGCCGCGAATACAGATTGGCGCCGAGGTCTCCCTGTTTGTCGCAGCCGGTCCTTGCAGCTAGTGTGTCGCGGCATTTTTGAGGAGACGGCCGATGGACTGGCGTAGCAGGCGCCATGAAAACAGCGTAGTGGGGTCGCCGACGGGATCGGTCGATCACGAAACGTCGGGCGCTTTCTTCGAGCACCTGTCCGCAGCCGTCGAGGAAGCCGGCGCCGCAGGGGGGAATCTGATCATCGATTTTTCGGGCGTCGATTTCATGTCGAGCGTCGGGCTTCGGGCACTGACCCGCGCCGCGAAACTCGGCAAGGAAAAAGAGGTCACGATTTCCATGGCCTGCCTCAACGGCACGATGACGGAAATTTTTCAGATTACGCGTTTCGACCGGCTGTTCGACGTTCACGTCAGCGTCGAGGCGGCGCTGGCAGCCTAGGGGACGCTTATGCTCGTTCGTTTCTGGGGCACGCGAGGTTCCCTCCCGACACCGCTCCGCGCGGACTCCGTTCGCGAAAAGATCGTCGATGCGGTGATGAAGGCGAACGGGCGGACGTTCGACAGCGAGGACGAGGCTGCGCGTTTCGTCGACGCCGAGTTCAGCTTCGCCGAGCGCGGCACCTATGGCGGCGACAGCTCATGCGTCGAGATCGTAAGCGACAGCGACGAATTCATCGTCTGCGACATGGGTTCGGGCCTGCGCCGGTTCGGCATCGATTCGTTCCGCCGAATGGCCGAGGGCAAACCGAAGGTCTTCAATTTCTTCATGTCGCATCTTCACTGGGACCACATCATGGGGTTCCCGTTTTTCGGGCCTGCCTTCGTGCCCGGCGTGACGATCAACATCCACGGCGGTCATGAGGAAATCGAAACCGCGCTGCGTCGCCAGCAGGAACAGATTTCCTTTCCCGTACCGTTCGACGCACTCAACGCGACATTCAATTTCCGTACGCTCACGCCGGGCGAGACATACGATATCGCCGGCTGCCGGGTTCAGCTTCTCGACCAGTTTCACGACAACGATTCATACGGCTACCGTTTCGAATGCGGCGGCAAGGCGGCCGTCTACAGCACCGATTCGGAACACAAGCCGGATCGGGAGGCGGAAGATCAGGCCTTCGTCGAGTTTTTCCGCAATGCCGACCTCGTCATCTTCGACACCATGTATACGCTGGCGGATGCGGTCACCATGAAGGAGGACTGGGGACATTCGAGCAATGTCGCGGCGGTCGATTTGTGCCACCGCGCCGGCGCGCGCCGCCTCGCGATGTTCCACCATGAACCGGTCAATGACGACATCACGATGCTCGGCATCCACCGGGAAACGATCCGCTACGAAGAGCTGATGCGCCAGAACCGGCCTCTGGAGGTGCTGTGCGCCTATGACGGACTCGAGATCGAGCTCTGACGCGCCGGACGACCCGATCGACGTCACGGAACGGAACGGCGCCGGCCGCGCGCGGCTGATCGGGCTGGCAGCGGCGGCGCTCGCACTCATCGCGACGACCGTTTGGGACAGCATTGCGCTGCGGGAAAGCGTGTTCGACGGGTATCAGCGACATTTTCCGCGCATCGTCCATTCGCACCCGGCGCGCATCGTCGAAATCGACGACGCCAGCCTGAAAAAATACGGCTCCTGGCCATGGTCGCGCCGGCAGCTGGCGGAGCTGGCCAGTGCCGTTCACCGGCTGGGCGCACGCGCCGTCGGTTTCGACATGATCTTTCCGGAAGCGGACCGCCACGCGCCGGACCATATCGCGAAGAGTTATCCGGAGCTTCCTGATCACGTTCGGGCCGCGATCGCCGGCCATCCGCACCCCGATCGCGTCTTCGCCGAAACCGTTTCCCGTCTTCCGGTCGTTCTTGGCCGCGCCGGGCACCACGAGGAGGAAATCGACCCGGAGCGGCATCCGGACAAAATTCCGGTCGAGGCCGGCTTTACGGGGCACACGCCGCCGGACGGGCTGCTGTCATTCAGGAACGTCCGAACCAACCTCCCCGGACTCGACAAAGCCGCCGCAGGACACGCCATCCTGAACGGGCCGCCCGACGCGGACGGGATCCTGCGCCGGGTGCCGCTGATCGCGATGATCGGCGGTCGGCCGACGCCCACCCTCGCGCTCGAGGTCCCGCGCGTCGCCAGCAACGCCGACGCCTATCATCTGGAAGTCGCGAACGGAAAGCTCGTCGCCGTGACGCTGGGGCGGCAGCGCATTCCCACGGATCCGACCGGCGCCCTCAGGCTGCATTTTTCGCCGCCCTACGCGGCCCGGTCGGTGTCGGCGACGGAGGTACTGGAAGGCACACTGCCAAAGGGCGCGTTTCGCGGCAACGTCGTCTTTATCGGCGCGACGGCCGTCGGACTTGAAGACGTGATCGCGACGCCCGCTGCCGGCGAGGCGTTCGGAGTGGACGTTCATGCGCAGCTTGTCGAAACGGTATTGTCCGGCAAGTGGCTGCAACGGCCGCACTGGGCGCGCACCGCCGAAATCGCCCTCGCCGTCGCGCTCGGCCTGATCGCCATCGTCGCGCTTCCGATGATGAATCCGGCCTACGTCATCATGGCGGGCGTTGCGGGGATCGCCCTCATGCTGACAGCGAGTTTCACGGCCTTTCTCCGGCACGGAATGCTGCTGGATCCTCTTGCCCCGTCAATTGTCGGCGGCGCTGCAGCGCTATCGATTCTGTGCGTCATGTTTCTCGACGCCGACCGACGGCGACGGATCCTGCGTGAGGCGCTGGTCGAAGAGCGCGTGGAGGCAGCGAAGGTTGCAGGCGAAATGGAGGCGGCACGGGAAATCCAGATGGGCATGCTGCCCGGTCCGGAGGCGCTCGCCGCGTTGCCGCCGCAGATCGATCTGATGGCGGTGCTGGAGCCGGCCCAGAGTATCGGCGGCGATCTGTATGACGCGTTTCTGGTAGCGGAAGACAGGCTGTTTTTCATGATCGGCGACGTCACCGGCAAAGGGGTTCCGGCATCGCTGTTCATGGCCCTGTCCAAGGCGCTGACGCGCAGCGCGATGCTTCGCGGAGACCCGGAGTTCGAAACCGCCGTTCTGACCGCCAATATGGAGATTTCGCGCGAGAACTCCGCGGAAATGTTCGTCACCGGTATCCTGGGGCTGATCGATCTGGCGACCGGCGAAATGGCGCTGGTCAATGCGGGACATGACGACCCCATCCTTTTGCGCAAGAACACCCCGCCGGCGGAGTTGCGTCTTGAGGGCGGCCCGCCGCTCTGCGTGATGGAAGATTTTCCGTACCCGGTCGAGACAGCGACCCTGGCACCGGGGGATCTGATGGTCATGACAACGGATGGCGTCACCGAGGCGCGGGATCCTGCCGGCGATCTGTTCGGCCATGACCGGCTGATGGATACGCTTGGCCAAATCGGGCAGCCGGCAACCGCTAACGATACGGTATCGGCGGTGGTAACCGCAGTCCGAAATTTTGAATCGGGCGGCGCGGCATCCGACGATCTGACGGTGATGGCGATCCGGTATCGCGGCGCCGACGCAGGGACTTAACGCACCAGGATTTCGACCCGGCGGTTACGCGCGTTCCGCACCCCGTCTGCAGTGGGAACCAGAAGTTCGCGCTCGCCCCTGCCCGCGACCCTGACCAGCGACCGGTCGAGGCCGCGGTCGATCAGGAATTTAGCGATCAGCTGGGCTCGCTGCAGCGACAACCGGTCGTTCGAGCGCGCCGAACCGAGCGTCGAGGTATGCCCGACAACCTGAACATCCGCGCCCGGCCTCGCTTTTACCTCCTCGAACAGGGCGCCGATCTTGGCCTGTGACTCTGCGGTCAGAACCGTCGTGCCTTCGCGAAAATAGAACACGAACTTGCGGGGCGGCGACGGCAGTGCGCGGATCAAGGCGCCGTGCTCGCGCTCAACGGCAGCGGCGCTGATGGTCTGCTGATCCACGCTGTCCGACCCGATCCGGGCATCGGCATAGGCCCTGTCGATAACGGCGCGCGTGCCGCCATTGTCTGCAAGAATGGCGACCGCGCCGGACGACGCGCCGTCCTCGCCGGGAAGCAGAACCACCCGGTCGGACGAGCAGCCTGCGAGTCCGAGGACCGCCAGGGCGGCGAAAACATGTTTCGCGTTCATCTGTCGACCTTCACGATAAATCGGGTACCGCGCACGCCGAGGATTGAAACCGGCGTCCGCAGTTTCATCGCATCGGGCGTCTGTTTGGCGATCTGGCCCGAAACGACAGCGAGCGAGCCCCACTCGACGCGCGTTTCGAAAGCTCCCTGATGGGTGGTCGAATCGAATTCGAACCGCTCAAGCGACACCCGGCTGTCCGGCCCCGCCGAAAAACGGCTGTTGTCGATGAAAGTCACGCTCAGCCGGCCGTTGGCTCCGGTGACAAGAACATCCTTCTGTTCGAGCCTTACGCCGGGCCGGGCCTCGACACGCGCGCCGGCGCGCTCGATATAGGCATCGCCCGACACCTTCTTTACCCGCGCGATCTCCGCAAGGGCGGTCGCGGGTAGACAGGCGACAAGGAGGAAGATGACAATGGATCTGATGGACATGGAATCGCTCCGGACCGATACGCCAGACAATAGCAAGCATGCCTGATCGCAGCGACCCCAAACATTCGCGGCAGGGGTCCGCGCCCGCCGGCGACGGCGCGCTCGCCCGGATCATGGAAGACGCCCGAAAATTCGCCGCCGACGAAATCGTCGATGAAACGCTTCGGAGTCGGTTCCTGATCGTAGTGGAAGAAATCGTCCTGAACATCCTTCTGCATGGCCGCGCCGATCCGGAGAGCCCGATTTCGTGGCGGTTTTCCGACCGGGAGGGCATCGCCGAAATGCAGTTCGAGGATTCCGGCATCGCGTTCGATCCGGCGAAACATGCCGCCATCGAGCCTGAAACCGCTCTCTCCATCGAGGACGCGCGCGAGGGGGGCCAGGGGCTGCCGATCATCCGCGCCTGGTGCCGGATAACCTCCTACCGCCGCACGGGCGGGCGGAACTGCGTAACCCTTGAGCTGAAGCCGGAATGAGCCCGCCCGCGCTTTACCGGTCATCGGGAGGTTTGTATGATCCGCCCGGGCAGGGTTCCATGGGGAACTCCCGGGACCGAGCGACCCCGCCAGTTCTGGCCGGGGCGTTTTTCGCGAGGCGAACCCGCGGCATGACACGCGATTACAGAAACGTTTTCGTTCTCGGAACGTGTCAGATGCTGTTCGGCATCGGTCGCGGGCTGTTCATGGTCACCTCGCCGGCGGTCGGACTCGCCATCGCGCCGCATCTCGCGCTGGTCACCGTGCCGACCGCGCTGATCATCATCGGCAACGCGCTGGCGGCGATGCCGGCCTCCCTGTTCATGCGCCGCGTTGGCCGCAAGACCGGATTCATGGCGGGCACGCTGCTTGCGGCGCTCAGCGGCGGGCTGTGCATCGCCTCTGTCGTGACGCAGAATTTCTGGCTTCTGGCGGCCGGCGGGCTGACATTCGGGCTGTTCGCCGGCTTCGCGCAGCATTACCGGTTCGCGGTGGCCGATGCCACGTCGACCGAATTTCGCGCCAAGGCGATCTCCCTGGTGCTGGCAAGCGGCGTCTTCTCCGGCCTGATCGGCCCCAATCTCGCCAACTGGGGAAAGGACATGCTCGCCAACCATCTTTATGCGGGCGCCTTCGTGTTCACGATCGTCGTCGCGCTGCTCTCGGCGATCGTGCTGATGTTCCTCAGCATCCCCAACCTGACGCAGGCCCAGCGCGACGGCCCCCAGCGCCCTCTCCTCGAAATCATGAAGCAGCCGGTATTCATCGCCGCCGCCGTGTCGGCGACAGTGGCGCAGGCGGTCATGAATTTTCTGATGACGTCGACGCCGGTTGCGATGATTTCCCAGTGCGGCCACAGCTTCGGATCGGTTGCGACCGTCATTTCCTGGCATTCGGTCGCCATGTTCGCGCCCGGCTTCATCACCGGATCGCTGATCAAGCGGTTTGGCGAAATCACGATGATTTCGATCGGCCTCCTGCTGGACACCGTCTGTATCGGGGTGGCGCTGTCCGGCGTGGAGGTGGCCGATTTCTGGTGGGCGATGTTCCTGCTCGGAATCGGGTGGAATTTCACCTTCACCTCGGCCACCAGCCTGATGACCACCGCCTACACGCCGGCGGAGCGCGCAAAGACCCAGGGCATGATGAACCAGATCATCTACACCGTCGTCGCCGTCGGCGCGCTGTCGTCGGGCGCGCTTGTCCATTTCCTTGGATGGAACTGGGTCAATATCGGAGCAATGCCGTTCCTGGTTGTCGCGGCGCTGGTCACCGTATGGTACGCCACGGGCAACCGGCGCGGCGCGACGGCCTGATCTCCCAAAAATAACGAATTTCTGCCGAATTCTCCAGCAATGTGACTGGCATCACAACGATTCCGACCGGCGGCCCTTATGTTCCGGACCCATGAGAGCAGTTGCAACCGGACCGGCCAGAAGATTGATGCACGCGCGAAACCTCCTGTTCGCGGGGATTGTCGCGGTTTTTGCCGTGGCGACGGGCATGCGCGCCGAAGCCGTGACCCTTTCATGGGATACCAGCGGCGCCTGCGCGGCGGGCTACGCCTGCAACAGTTCGGAAATGAGCTTCCTCGGCAGCGACGGGACGACCGTGGTGACAGCAAAGGCTTTTTCGCTGGAAAACGTCTCGGGCGCGTCCATTCAGTCGGCGCTGCTCGGCAAATACAGCGGCGGGCTGGGTGTCTCCAGCTACGATGGCGACAGCCATACCGTGGATAACGGCGTCTATACCGATTTCGTGGCATTCCACTTCAGTGAAACGGTCGAGATAAACGCCGTACGCGTCACCAGCTACGGCGACACCGACATGACCGTCTGGATGGGATCGGTGACCGCCGGCGTGCCGAGCTTCGCGGGCCAGGATTTCGACGACCTGGACTTCAATTACGGCGCAAGCTTCGACAATTACGGCGGAGACGCCACGCGCACGGCGAGTTTCGGCGGCGATGCCGAACTCGGCAACCTGCTGGTGGTCGCGGCGCTGAGCCCGGCGAACGGCATAACCGATTTCTTCAAGATCAAGACGCTCTATGCGGAATCGTTCGTTACCGAGCCGGACGAAACGCCGCCATCGGACGTATCGACACCATCGACCGTGCTGGTATTCGGCCCCGCCGTGTTCGGCATGGCGGCGTGGCGCCGCCGGCGCGCGCGAAGAATACGCAGCGTCCTGCCGACCTAGACCGAACCCGGCGTCCCGGAATCCTTCCCGGAATCGTCCCGGGACTCTTTTCGTTCGGCATCAGGCCGCCGGGCAGGCGGCGCAACGGGGCCAAGCCGGTCGTTTTCGGTGTCGAGCCAGCGAAGGGCCTTTCGCCCGGCGTACATGACACCCACGCAAACCAGAATGGCGAGAAGAACGAGGATCATGGCCAGGGGAGAAATGGCGCGCTCCTAATCAGGTTTCGCCAACGATGGCACGGGCCGCGGCCCGGGCCAACCGGGAATATCGAAAAGAATTTTCACACCAACATCGAAAAATCGATCGAAAGGGTGTATATTAGGAGCATGTACAAGGATCTGTCCCTTCTGCCCCGCGAAGCCATCCGGCTCGCCGCCCTCGGTACTCTGGCCGCGGGACCGATGAGTTATGCGCAGGTGGCGTCGGAGGTGCGGCAGTTTATCGGCAGGCTGACGGGCCCGTCTCCGGAGCTCATGGGCGCCTCGATAGAACTTCTCCGCTACGAAGGACTGGCGCGGGCGCAGGACGGCAGCGACGAAAGCGCGCCGGAAACCGTTCTCGAGATCACCGAGGAAGGGACCGCCGAGCTTCTGGAACTGCTGAGCGCTCCGGTCCGGCCGCCCTCGACAGATACGGGACGGCTGATCGTCGCCCTCAAGTTCCGTTTTCTGCATCTGCTCGACGAGGCCGCCCGAGGCGACCAGATCGCGATGATGATCGAAGCCTGCGACGGCGAACTGGCCCGCTTGACCGACCTGAGAACCCGCCACGCGGAAGATGCGGGTCACCTGACGGACTGGCTCGATTTCGAAATTCGTCAGGTCGAGGAACGGCTCGACTGGTTGCGCGGTTTCTCCGCCAAATCCTGATCCTCTGCGTTTCGCCGGCTCTCCGAAGTCCGCTATACTGCGCGGATGATCCGTCTCAGCGTTCTCGACCAGTCGCCGATCCGATCCGGCGTGACCCCGGCCGATGCCATCGGCGAAACACTGAAGCTCGCCGAGCTGACAGACCGGCTGGGCTATTTCCGCTACTGGGTGGCCGAACACCATTCGAGCAACAGCCATGCGGGCACCGCACCGGAAATCCTGATCGGCCATATCGCCAGCAGGACGCAGAGCATCCGGGTGGGCTCCGGCGGCGTCATGCTGAGCCATTACAGCCCTCTGAAGGTTGCGGAAACCTTCCGCATGCTGGAAGCGATCCATCCCGGCCGGATCGATCTCGGGCTCGGCCGCGCGCCCGGCAGCGACCAGCTTACCGATGCGGCGCTCAGGGCCGGGCCGGGCGCGATCGGCGCGGAACATTACCCGTCACAGGTCCGCGACCTGATGGGGTATCTGGCGGGTTCGCTTCCGGACGAGCACCCGTTCCGGCGGGTCAGGGCGCAGCCGGAAGGACCGACGCTCCCCGATATCTGGCTGCTGGGATCGTCGGACCAGTCCGCCATGGTCGCCGCCTATTTCGGCACGCCCTTTTCATACGCCCATTTCATCAGCGCAGAATCGGGCCCGCAGATCACCGCGCTCTACCGCGAACAGTTTCAGCCGTCCGAACTCTGGCCCGAGCCGGTCGTCAATATCGGCGTGTTCGCCATTGCCGCCGACAGCGAGGAAGAGGCGGAAGCGCTGATGAAATGCCGCGACCTTGCCTCCGTCCGACAGAGAACGGGCCGCACCGCTCCGGTCCCCACCATCGAGGAAGCCGCGGCTTACGAGTATTCGCCGCAGGAAGAGGCCATCCGGCGTTACAACCGGCAACGCTGTTTCTGGGGCACAGCTGAACAGGTCAGGGACGGGCTGACGGAGCTGTCGGAGGCCTATCGGGCCGACGAGATTATCCTGCTCACCATTTGCCCGACCTTCGAGGCGCGCTGCCGTTCGTACGAACTCCTGGCGGATGCGTTCGACCTGACGGCCGGCAAAACGGGGGACGCCGAAGCGCGTTAGCGAATTCTCGGACGGGGCGGCAGCGTCAGAGGGTGCGCCGCGACGGCCTTTCCGAAGGTATCGGCCAGCGGTGCAATCAGACGCCCCACAACCTCCTCCACCTCGCGGTCACCGAGCTCATGCTCCGCTTCCCCCTGCCACAGGCATTCGCCGCCGACACGGCGGTTCAGCAGCGCCGTCACTCGCACGCGATTGACTGACAGCGCGGAAGGGCCTCGCGTCCTCCCGCCAACCAGGCTGTTTCGGCTGCTGGACCAGACATTGCTCCGAAAATCGATGTCGCCCTGTTCGCCCGCTTCCCGATCCGCCTGTCCGACACGGAGTTCGAACAGATCGCCCCCCCCGCCTCCCTGCTGGTATTCGCGGACCGGCAGGATATCGAGCGTCAGGGTAAGGGGCGCGCCATTCCCCACGACAACTCCCTTGCGCCGCAGCGCTGCCGCGAAGGACTCCCTTATTCGAAGATTGGCATCCGAATTGTCGAGAACCAGCACCTCGACCGGCTGGTTGGCGGGAATATTTCCGCACAACCGCGACTCTACGAGCCCCTGAGCGCCCTCAGCCTCCTGGGCGACGGCACCGTACGAAACGGCCAACCCCAGCGAAACGCAAACGATCAGGGCCACGCGCATCTGTCAGACTCCCTCGGAAAGCGACGACTTGGAGAAACTATGCGTCGCAAGCCGAGCAATCTCAACAGGATTTGCCGAAATCCGGACGATTCGCGAAACGCAACAGATCGTTAACATTCATCGCGTAGAAATTCGGCGACAAATCAGCGAACAGAACCCGCATTTGCCATGGCGGCCGACAAAATCGACATCGCCTCTTTCAAACACACGCTGAGAAACGGCACCCCAGGGGAGCGGGCCGCGCTGGCGGCAGGTGCCGATACGCCACCGGAAATCCTGTGCTTTTTGACGGAAGATGCGGACCCTGCTGTGCGCTGCGCCGTCGCGGGCAATCCCGAAACGCCTGCCGCAGCGCATCCAGCGCTGTCGCGCGATCCGGATATTTCGGTGCGCGTCGCCCTTGCCCGTACACTGGTCGGCGACGGTCTCGACGATGCAGCGCGGCAGACATTGTGGCGGACCGGCTTCACCATTCTCGAGACTCTGATGCGGGATCAGGTAGTCCGCGTGCGAAAGGCGCTGGCCATCGGCCTCGCGCCGAGAAAGGACGCGCCGCCTCCCATCATTGCACGGCTCGCCCGCGACGAAGCCGAAGAGGTGGGCTCGCCCGTGCTGTCCGCTTCACCGGTTCTGTCCGACAGCGACATGATCGGCTACCTGAAGGACGGCGCGCCGGGCTGGGCGCAAAGCGCCATCGCGAGCAGACCGCAGATTTCACAGGAGCTGAGCTCGGCCATCGTGCAGGCTGCGTCCCCGCCCGCTCTTGCCACCCTCGCCGCCAATCAGGGCGCGGCGCTGAACGACTCTGCGTTCGAAGATCTCGCGCTGAAGGCCGAAACCGATACCGGCCTTCAGACGCCGCTGGTCGAGCGCGACAGCCTCCCCGGCTCCATCCTCGTGCGGCTGGCCCGGTTCGTGGCTGCGCCCCTGCTCGGCATTCTCTGCAAGCGACGCGATATCGAGGAAGCGACCGCGAGGCGCATGAACCGGGCCATCGAGTCGAGACCCGACGCCCCCGATATCCGCGCCGTCCCGTCCGGACCGGAAAAACAACCCGCCGTTTCGAGCGGAAACGGTATAGAGCCCCCCGCCATGCGGGCCGCCCGTTTGTTCCAGGAAGGCAAGCTGTCGAACGACACGGTCGCGCTCGCGCTTGATTCGCATCAGCGCGACTTCGTCATAGCGGCTCTCGCCCTTCGGTCGGGTATCGCCGTGGATCGGGCGCGACGCATGGTCAGCGCGGAAAGCGCCCGAACCATGGTGCGCTTTCCTGGAAGGCGGGATTCAGCGCGCGCTTCGCTCTCGACCTTCAGCGACAGCTCGCCTGTATCCCGCATCAGAAGGTCATCAATGCGAGGAACGGGCTCGATTATGCGCTGTCCGAGAAGGAGATGACGGAACAGCTCGCGCTGTTCGTGTAAACGGGCGACGCATCCCTCCAGACGGCCCGTGCATGGGCGCGCTACCGGCGCTACAATGGGCGCTTCTTAACGCACCATCGATCAGGACCGAAAATGCTCCGAACCGGCGCTGTCGCTGGCATCATATGGATGTGCATCGCAATTCTGCTGAGCACTGCCGCCGGCGCCTGCGTCCGCAAGCTCGGCGGCGCGGTTCCCACGCTCGAGCTGGTCTTTTTCCGCAACGTTTTCGCACTTGTCGGCCTGTTGCCCTGGATCATGAAGCAGGGGCTGGGATCGATGCGAACGACGCGCCTGCCGATGTACTGCCTGCGGGTATTCTTCGCCTACAGTGCGATGGTGATGCTGTTCTACTCGCTGTCCGAGCTGCCGATCGCGGACGTCTATGCGCTGCAATACACGATTCCGCTTTTCACGATCCTGCTGGCGGTCCTGATCCTCAAGCAGAAAACCGACCTCTTTAGCTGGGCAGCGACCCTGGTGGGCTTCTGCGGCGTTCTGATCGTGATGCGACCGGGCGTCATCGCGGTCACGTTCGCGGCGGTCTGCGCGCTGGCCGCCGCCTGCATGTCCGCGGGCTCGAACACCACGCTGAAGCTGCTGTCGCGAACCGAAGGGGCGGGACGGATCACGGTCTATTCCAACCTGCTGATGCTGCCGTGCGCCGCCGTTCCCACGCTGTTCGTCTGGCAGACGCCGACCCTCGAACAATGGCCGTGGATTGCAGGCGTTGCGGTCCTGAGCGCGGTCGGCGGGTACGGATTCACCCGCGCGGTCAGCGCTGCCGACGCGAGCGTCGTGCAGCCGTTCCAGTTCACCCGGATGATCTTCGCCACCGCGCTGGGCTACTGGCTGTTCACCGAACTGCCCGATATCTGGACCTGGATCGGCTCGGCCGTGATCTTCGGCAGCACCTACGCCATCGGCTGGCGCGAGGCCAGAGCGCGCCGGACGAAAACAGGGGGCAACCCGCCGTGAGCGCCCCGCAGGCGGCAACCGGAATCGCCTGGGGTATTTTCTGGATGGCCCTGGCGACCGGATCCCAGTCGGGCGCCAGCGGCATGGTCCGAAAGCTGTCGGAAGGTTTCGGCACCTTTCAGCTGCTGTTCTTTTATGCCGTGATCGGCATATGCGTGATGACTCCGATCGTTCTCCGGCTGCCTGCGGGCTCGGTGGGCCGCGCCTTGAAAAAGCCGGGCCTCTATCTGGGACGCGCGCTCCTTTCCTATCTCGGAATGTTGCTGTCCTTTTACGCCTACGCAAAGATCAACATCGCCGACGCACAGTCGCTTCTGTTCACCATCCCGGTTTTCACGGTCCTGATGGCGAGCCTGTTTCTCCGGGAGTATGTGGGCGCGCGCGGCTGGATTGCGGTGGCCATCGGGTTTGTCGGCGCGCTCGTCATCATTCGCCCGGGAATGGTGCCCCTTAATCTGGGTTCGATCGCCGCGCTCGCGGCGGCCTTCGCCTTCGCCAGCGCGAACATGTTCATTCGCCGGCTGTCGGCGACCGAGAGCCCGTTTCTCATCACGCTGGCCGCCAATCTGGTTACCGCGCCGCTTTCCCTGATCCCCGCGCTGCTCGACTGGCGCACGCCGGATATCTCCTCCGTTCCCTGGATTCTCGCGATGGGCCTGCTGTTTGCCGCTGCGCAGCTGACGCTCACCTATTCGATCCGCGCGGCGGATGCCCGCATCGTGCAGGCCTTCAATTTCCTGCGCCTGCCCTGGGCGGTGCTCTTCGCGTGGCTCCTGTTCTCCGAACTGCCCGATCTGTGGACCTGGGTCGGAGCGGCGGTTATCTTCGCCGCCGGATTTCTTGCCGTGGGGCGGAACAGCCGCGCGTGAGCAACTCAGACAGAACCAGCCGTATTTCGCCGCTCATCAGGGGTGCGCTGTGGATGCTGGGCGCGTCATTCTGTTATGTCGCGTCGGCGACGCTCACACGCTATCTCGACGGCAGCTACCACACGTTCGAACTCGCCTTCCTGCGCTGTTTCGTGGGCGTCTGTGTGCTCACGCCACTGGTGCTGCGAAACGGGCTGTCGCAGATAAAAACGAAAGTCATCCACCTCCATGGGCTGCGCATGGTGGTGACCTATATCGCCATATTGCTGTGGTTTTATGCGGCCGAAACGGTACCGGTCGGCGATTTCTTCGCGATCCAGTTCGCAACGCCGCTGTTCACCATCGCCGCCGCTGCAATGCTGCTGCGTGAGCATGTTTCGATCAAAAGCTGGCTGGCCGCCCTTGTCGGGTTTTGCGGGGTGCTGATTATTGTCCGTCCGGGTTATATCCCGATCTCGATCGGCGTCCTTGCCGCGCTGGGGACCGCCCTGAGCTACGCGCTGGTGAATACGGCGATCAAGATATTGTCGCGATACGACTCGCCGACGACGATGACATTTTATGCCAACGTCCTGATCCTGCCGGTCTCCGCCATCCCTGCCTTCTTCGTCTGGAAAACGCCTTCGGTCGAGGACATTCCCACGCTGCTCGGCGTCACTTTGTTCGCCACGCTGGCCCAGCTCTGTGTCGCGAACAGCATCTCGCTCGCGGATGCCCGCGTCGTCCAGCCGATGAACTTCATGCGGATGCCGATCGCCGCGATCATGGGATTCATTGTGTTCAGCGAGTTTCCCGATCTCTGGGTCTGGGTCGGCGCGCTGGTAATTTTCGGCGCCGGCTGGTACGCGGTCCAGCAGGGACGAAAGAAGGCGCCCACGTGAGAATATTCTGGCTTGAACTGCCCGCTGCGGTGCGCGGCGCGCTGTGGATGCTGCTGAGCGGCACCTGTTACGTCGCATCGGCCAGCCTGATGCGCACCATAGGCGATGCCTACACCGCCTACGAAATCACGTTCATCCGTTCGATCATCGCCGTCATCATGCTCGCCCCGCTTTTTGTAAAAGGGTTTCGCGGCAACCTGATGCCGGACCGGCCGTTCGCCTATCTGATGGCCGGAGTGTTTTCCTATATCGGCATCCTGGCCTGGGTATACGCGGCGGCGCGCATGCCGGTGGCGGATTTCTTCGCGCTGCAGTTCGTGACGCCTCTCTTCACCATTTCGATGGCAATCCTGTTTCTGCGCGAACGCGCCGACCCGGCAAGCTGGATCGCAACGCTGGTAGGGTTCGCCGGCGTGCTCATCATCCTGCGGCCGGGGCTTATCGAGGTCAGCATCGCCGCCCTTGTCGCGCTGGTCAGTTCTTTCGGCTACGCGACGGTCAACACCATCGTGAAATCTCTGTCCCGCACCGCATCGGCGACCGCCATCGTGTTCTACGCCAATTTTCTGCTGGTGCCGCTTTCGCTGCCGCTGGCGCTGATCGACTGGCAATGGCCGACGCCGGAACACTGGCCGGCAATCCTCGGCGTCTCCGTCCTGTCGACCATCGGCTATGTTACCGTCACCAAGGCGATCATGCTGGCGCCGGCGCGGGTGGTGCAGCCGGTCAATTTCATGCGCATGCCCATCGCGGCGGGGTTCGGACTCGTCCTGTTCGGCGAGTTTCCGGATATCTGGACCTGGCTCGGCGCCATCGTGATTTTCGGCGCCACATGGTACGCGGTCCAGCGGGGGACACGCAGGCCGGATTAGATATAATCCGCCATCTTATTCAGGGAGACACCCATGGCGCGCTACAGGATCGCGGTGATTGCCGGAGACGGCATCGGCAAGGAGGTGGTGCCGGAGGGCATGCGCGTGCTGGAGGCCGCAGGCCGGAAATTCGGCATCGAGTTCGACTGGACCGAGTTCCCCTGGGACTGCTCGACCTATGACTCGCTCGGCTATCTCATGCCGCCCGACGGAATCGACCGGCTGCGCGAACACGACGCCATCTTTCTCGGCGCGGTCGGCTGGCCCGGCGTACCCGATCACGTCTCGCTGTGGGACATGCTGATCCCGATCCGGCGCGAGTTCGACCAGTACGTCAATCTGCGCCCGGTGCGGCTGCTCGAAGGCATGACCACGCCGTTGCGCGACCGCACGCCCGAAGAGATCGATTTCTTCGTGGTGCGCGAGAATGTGGAGGGCGAGTATTCCGAAATCGGCGGCAGGCTCTATGCCGGCACCGAGCATGAGCTTGCCGCCCAGCAATCGGTGTTCACGCGGCGCGGCTGCGACCGCATCATGCGCTATGCATTCGAACTTGCCGGCACCCGCAAGCGGGGCAAGGTCACCAGCGCGACCAAATCGAACGGCATCATCCATTCGATGCCCTACTGGGACGAACGGTTCGAGGCGATGGCGGCCCGGTACCCCGACATCGAGACCGACAAGTATCATATCGATATTCTGACAGCGAATTTCGTGCTTCACCCCGACTGGTTCGACGTGGTGGTCGGCTCCAACCTGTTTGGCGACATCTTGTCCGATCTCGGCCCGGCGGTGGCGGGATCCATCGGCATCGCGCCCTCGGCCAATATCAACCCCGACCGCACCGGCCCGTCGATGTTCGAGCCGGTCCATGGTTCGGCACCCGATATCGCGGGCAAGGGCATCTGCAACCCGATCGGGCAGATCTGGTCGGGGGCGATGATGCTCGACCATCTGGGCGAAGCTGAAGCGGCGGCAGCGATTGTCTCTGCCTTCGAGGATTGCCTGAAGAACGGCGGCCCGCGCACCCGCGACATCGGCGGCACCGCAACCACGAAAGAGGTGGGCGAGTCCATCGCCGCGGCAATCCAGCCGGACCGATGATCACCCTCCATGCCTGGCCGACGCCGAATGCGCACAAGATCTCCATAATGCTGGAGGAGTGCGGGCTCGCCTACGAGGTGGTGCCGGTCGATATCACGGCGGGGGACCAGTTCGCGCCCGACTTCCTGAAGCTTTCGCCCAACAACCGGATGCCGGCCATCGTGGATTCGGACGGACCGGACGGCGGACGGGTCTCGGTTTTCGAATCGGGCGCGATCCTGATCTATCTGGCGGAAAAGACCGGCCGGTTCCTGCCCGCATCGGGCACGGCGCGCGTGCGCACGCTCGAATGGCTGATGTTCCAGATGGCCAATCTCGGGCCGGTCGCCGGCAACGCGCAGCATTTCCGGGATGCCGCGCCCGAGCGCGTGCCCTACGCCATCGACCGTTTCACCGACGAGGCCGGCCGGCTCTACGGCGTGATGGACCGTAGGCTGGGCGAGGTCCCGTATCTGGCGGGCGACGACTATTCCATCGCCGACATGGCGTGCTGGCCCTGGGTGCGGCTGCATCGCTGGCACGGTCAGCCGTGGGAGCCGTTTCCCAACGTGAAACGCTGGTTCGATGCGATCTCCGCCCGCGATGCCGTACAGGCGGGCATGAAGCTGCTGCAAGAATACAGGGCGAAGCCGAAGGACGTGCTGAACGACAGAACACGCGATATCCTGTTCGGCAGAAGCCAGTTCGAAAGGCGGTAAGATGGCGGCTCCCCTCGTCTTTATCCTCAACGGCCCGAACCTCAACATGCTGGGGGTACGGGAGCCGCATCTCTACGGCACCGATACGCTGGCCGATCTGGACGCGTTCTGCGCGGCGGAGGCGGAAAAGCTCGGGCTCGCGGTCGATTGCCGCCAGTCGAACCACGAGGGCGATCTGGTCGACTGGATCCAGGAAAGCCACGGCAGGGCGGCGGCAATTCTGCTCAACGCAGCGGCCTACGCGCGGACCTCGATGGCAATCCAGTCGGCGGTGCGCGCGGTCTCCACCCCGGTCCTCGAAATTCACATCACCAACATCTACACCAAGGAATCCTACCGCCCGCGCTCGCTGCTGAGTTTTGTCGCCGTCGGCATAATCAGCGGGTTCGGGTTCGACTCCTATCGCATCGGACTGCAGGCGGCACGCGGCATGATCGACGCGGAACCGCAGGGATAGACATGGATACCGGACTGAAGGGAAAACGCGCGCTGGTCATGGGATCGAGCGCCGGGATGGGGAACGGCGTGGCGCGCGGGCTCGCCGCCGAAGGCGTGGACGTGATCCTGACGGCGCGGCGGCAGGATGTGCTCGACGCGGAGGCCAGGGCCATTTCCGAGACGTTCGGCGTGCGCGCCGAGGGGCTGGCGTGCGATCTGTCGAAGGACCGCGATCTGGACCGGCTGCTGGATTTTGCGCAGGACCGCTTCGGCGGCATCGATATCCAGTTCAACAATTGCGGCGGCCCGCCCCGCCTGCTGCCGTCGGAGGCCGAAGACCGGCTGTGGCGCGACTGGTTCGAGATCATCGTGCTGGCGGCCATCAAGGCGACCTCAGCGGCGCTGCCGAACATGAAGGAGAACGGCTGGGGCCGCGTTCTGTCGATGACGTCGTCCAACATTTTCATCGCCGCGACCGCGAACGTTCTGTCGAGTTCGCTCCGCATGGCGCTGGTCGGCTGGTCGAAGGCGCTCGCCAACGAGGTGGCCAAGGACGGCATTACCGTCAACTGCCTGGTGCCGGGCAGGATCGATACCGAACGGGTGCGCGACGGCGACGTGGCGCGCGCGAGACGCGCCGGGATCACGCCGGAGGAAATGCGCAGAAAAATGATTTCCGAAGCCCCGATGGGCCGCGACGGCACGGTCGAGGAGATGGCGAACATCGCCGTGCTGCTGTGCAGCGATCAGGCGGGATATCTGACCGGATCGGTCATCCGCGGCGATGGCGGGCGCATTCCGGTGACGATGTGACCGGACGGGGTTAACCCCCTCCCCGGCCCTCCCCCGGAACTGGGGGAGGGAGTCTCAGTTACGCCAAGGTTCCGCCAGAATCCCCTCCCCCCGGGACGGGGGAGGTCGGGAGTTGGGCGCGGTTGGACTCCGCCGTAACCCGCCCGTAAAATCCGGCCACCGCAGACAGTCATCCAGAACAGGAATTCAACCATGCCGCGCTATTCGATCAGCCAGCCCGTAACCCAGACCGAGGCCCCGCGCCTGCTGACCGGGCGGGGGCAGTACACCGACGACGTGCCGTTGCGCGGCGCGGCCCATGCCGTGTTCCTGCGCTCGCCTTTCGCCCATGCGAAGATCACGAAGCTTGAGGTCGGCGCGGCGAAACAGATGCCGGGCGTCCTGGATGTGCTGACCGGTGCGGATTACGTGGCGGACGGGATCGGCAACGTGCCGGGTTCCGCCCCGCCCAAACGCAGCGACGGCTCGGCCGGGTTCCGCCCGCCGCGGACCGGGCTCGCCACCGACAAAATCACCCATGTCGGCCAGATGATCGCCTGCGTGATCGCCGAATCGATCAATGCCGCGAAGGACGCTGTGGAGGCCATCGAGGTCGAGTTCGACCCGTTGCCTGTCAACACCGACCCGCGCAAGGGCGTCGCCGAGGGCGCATTCCCGATCTACGAGGGGTGCGACGACAACGAGGCGTTTTCCAACCGCAAGGGAGACGCGGAGGCGACCGCAAAGGCGCTGGAGACCGCGCCGCACGTGGTGAGGGACACCTTCACCGTCAGCCGGGTGACCGCCAACACGATGGAGCCCCGCGCGGTCGCCGCCGATTACGATCCCGGGCGCGATCATTTCACGATCTATGCCTGCCAGCAGCGCCCGTTCACCTGGCGCACCATGATGTGCCAGCGCGTGTTCGGCATCCCGGAAAACCAGATGACCATGATCGCCGGCGATGTCGGCGGCTCGTTCGGCATGAAGGGCGGGCTCTATCCGGAAGTCCCCGTGGTCGCCTGGGCGTCGAAGCGGCTGCGTCGTCCGGTCAAATGGAATTGCGAGCGCTCCGAAGCCCATATTTCCGACGACCAGGCGCGCGACCTGGTGGTCGATGCCGAGCTCGGCTTCGACGACAACGGCAAGATTCTCGCCGTGCGCTACGACGCGCACGCCAATGTCGGCGCCTTCCTGTCGATGAACGGGTTCGGCACGCCCAACGGCATCGCCGGCTATACGGTCGGCAATTACGACATCCCGACCGTCTACGGCAAGGCGCGCGCGGTGCTGACCAACACCCAGCCGATGGCCAACTATCGCGGCCCGTCGGGCACGCCGGGATCGTACGTACTGGAGCGGCTGGTCGACATGGCGGCGGAGCAGCTCGGCATGGACCCGACCGAATTCCGCCGCCGCAACTTTATCCCCGCCGACGCCATGCCGGTCAAGCTGCCCAACGGGCAGGGTTACGATTGCGGCGAGTTCGAAGCGGTGATGGACAAGTGCCTGACGCTGGCCGATTACGCAAACATCGCGAAGCGCCGCGAAGAGGCGAAGGCGCGCGGCAAGCTCTACGGCGTCGGCGTTTCCGCCGCGGTCGACCCGTCGGGCAGCCCCGCGCCCGAGATGGCGGAGCTGCGCTTCGACCCGTCCGGCACGGTCACGGTGCTGACCGCATCCACCGCCGGCGGGCAGAGCCACCAGACGATCTATACGCAGATCGTCTCCGACGTGCTCGGCATCGATTCCGAACAGATCCAGTGCGTCGAGGGCGACACCTCGAAACACAGCTGGGGATCCGGCACGGGCGCGGCCCGCACCGCGACGATCTGCGGCTCGGTCGTGCTGCTCGCCGCCGAGAAGACACGAGAGAAATGCCGCAAAATCGCCGCCCACATGCTGGAGGCCGCGGAAGAGGATATCGATTTCGACGACGGCGCCTTCACGGTAGCCGGCACGGACAGGTCGGTCAGCTTCACCGACGTCGCAAAGAACGCCTTCAAGCCGGAACGCCTGCCGGACGGGATGGAGTTCGGGCTGAACGAAAGCGCGAGCTGGACGCCCGAGACCTCCAACATCCCCAACGATTTTCATGTCTGCGAGGTGGAGATCGACCCCGATACCGGCAAGGCGCAGATGGTGCGCTACGCCGCGGTGCATGATGTCGGCGTCGAGCTGAACCCCGCCCTCGTCGACGGGCAGGCGGTCGGCGCCATCGCCCAGGCCGCGGGCCAGGCGCTGATGGAACAGATTATCTACGATCCGGAAACGGGCCAGAACCTGACCGGCTCGTTCCTCGATTACTGCATGCCACGGGCCGACGATTTCTGCGAATTCCAGATCGGCCGCCACCCGGTGCCGACCCAGCAGAACCCGCTCGGCGTCAAGGGCGCCGGCGAAGGCGGCACGGTCGCCGGCATCGCCGCCGTGATGAACGCCGTCAACGACGCGCTGCGCCCGGTCGGCGTGAAGAACCTGATGATGCCGGCAACGCCGGAGAAAATCTGGAAGGCGATCCGGGACGCGAAGGCGGCGTAGCGCTCTCTCTCGTAAAGCGATTCTAAAACTAAGTTGAAAACACACTCAGAGGTATCAATATAAGATTGCACCAATACTAAAACGTCACGATCACATATCGACACGTTTGAGTGTCTGATTTAAGTGGACACAGGATGGATCTGGCTACATTTCTTCGTGCCTATCAAATGCGATCACACGGAGTTTCGTGGTTTCTTGGCGCGGGTGCGTCCCGAAGTGCCGGTATTAAAACCGCCGGGGATATGATCTGGGACTTCAAGCAGCAGCTGTATCGTTCACAAAAGAAGCTGCCTCCGAGTGCGATTTCCGACCCCGGTGACCCGATAGTTAGACAGAAGCTGCAAAGGTATTTCGACGAACTTTCATCGTTTCCCGTTGACGGGGCCGAAGACGAATACGCACGATATTTCGAAGCGACTTACCCGACCGCCAGAGATCGCCGCGCTTATCTCGACGCATTGATAAAGGCGGGTAAGCCTTCGTACGGTCATTTGGCCTTGGCTCTGTTGATGCGGGAAGGATTATGCAAGGTCATATGGACGACCAATTTTGATCGGACGATCGAAGATGCCGCCGCCAAAATTTTCGGAACAACCAATTACCTTGTGGTGGCCGACCTTGGCGAGCCCAGGAAATTGACGAGTGCCGTGTCTGAGGAGCGGTACCCGATCTATGGCAAACTGCATGGCGATTACCATTCGGAGGAACTGAAGAACACCGCTGATGAACTCCGCGCGCAGGACGCCGAAATGCGACGAGCCTTCGTCGATGCATGCAAGGCGACAGGCTTGGCGGTGGTGGGGTACAGCGGACGAGATGAGTCGATCATGGAGGCGTTCCATGACGCAATCGATGGCGGCAGGGGATTTCCCAACGGACTGTTCTGGTTCAGGCGATCAGGGGAAGAGCCGTTTGCCGCTGTAAGCACGATGATCGAAACTGCGCGAACAAACGGGATTGATGCCCATTTGATCGAGAATGAAACGTTCGATGAACTGATGTCGGACGTCATACGTTTTCTGCCGGAGACATCCGAAAAGCTTCGGATGATCGAAGGTGCGAAGCCGCCACGGCTGGCGAGTGCCCCTCTTAAGAAGGGAAGTACGAACGTACCGGTCATTCGTACGAATGCATTACCGATATTATCCCACCCTGTGATGTGTCGTTTAGTCGACTGCGAAATCGGTGGATGGCAAGAAATCCGCGATGCAATCGATCAGGCGAATGTCGATATAGATGCTCAGAGGATTAGAGAAGGCGTAATCGCTTTCGGACGGGATAAGGATATACGAGCGGCTTTCGAACCTTTCGGTCTGAAGACATTTGACACGAGGTCAATTCCAAACAGTCTGTCTGCCGTCAGCGCCTGTGGGACAGGTTGAGGGATTTGCATAACGGAGGATT
>JAYOEY010000023.1:0-60990 GCA_038116945.1 Rhodospirillales bacterium | reverse complement strand
CGGATTTTCCCGAAACACGGACACCTAACTTATTCATAATATACATTATGCGACAACCCGTGCACGAAGGATGCCGGTAAAGGTTTGACAGCTTCACCCGTAATTCTTTAATTTCATTTTTCCGGTTCAACCCAACATCTCCAAGGCCCCCTTTCCATGAAGCAGATCCTCATCCGATCGTTATGGATAGCGGGAGTTCTCCTTCTCCCGGCCCTGTTATCCCCGCAAGCAATCTCGAAAGACCAGACGAATTCCGATCGCATAGTCGAATGCGTGGCGAAAATTATGAACCTCGAGAAGCCGACGCTGATGCCGAGCGTTATCTACCTGCCCCAACCCGACATTGAACAAATAGGACGAATGTCAGCCGGCGTTCGCGCCAGATCTGGCGCCCCGATAGGTCTTTATTTCCCGCCGAACCTGATCATGATGTCCGTCGCCGCAAGGCCAGACGATCTGGTTCATGAAATCGCGCATCATTTTCAGCATCATCATAAGAAGCCGATCCTGGGCGAAGAGGCGGAACGGGAAGCCGAATTCGTTCGACGGGCAGCATTGTCTAACGGCTGTCTTTAGTGGAAAACACATATCGATCGATCCCCGACCGGGGTCTTTCGGTGTTCTTTTCCACTGTCGAGGCGTTGGACCGATGAATTCCCCTGACTCTTCAACCGGACGGTCCATCGACCGCCTCATTGGGATAATGAAACGCCTCCGTGACCCCGAACTGGGATGTCCGTGGGACCTGGCACAGACCTTTCGGACTATCGCGCCCTACACGATCGAGGAAGCCTACGAAGTCGCCGACGCAATCGAACGCGAGGATATGGAAGATCTGCGTGGCGAACTCGGGGACCTGCTCTTTCAGGTCGTTTTTTATGCCCAGATGTCCAGGGAAGCAGGACGATACGGGTTCGAAGACATAGTGGAAACGATTTCCGACAAGATGGAAGCCCGACATCCGCATGTTATTGGCGACGCCGCCATCCCCACCGAAGCAGAACAAACGCTAGCCTGGGAAGATCGGAAAGCCACGGAACGATCTGCCGCGCAGGGACGGAATGGTCCCGTATCGGCACTTGATGGCGTTGCCCGCGCCCTTCCCGCCCTGACGCGGGCGGAAAAACTGCAGAAACGGGCAGCCCGCGTCGGATTCGACTGGCCTGACATCGAACCCGTCTACGAAAAGGTCCAGGAGGAAATTGCGGAGGTGCGTTCAGCCACGGAAAAACCCGATATCGAAGAGGAAATCGGGGACCTCCTGTTCGCCGCGGTCAATCTCGCCCGCCATCATGGCGTCGACCCTGAACTCGCCCTTCGTCGGGGCAACGACAAGTTCGAAAAACGGTTTCGAATTCTCGAACAACTTGTTGAAGACAAGGGTAAAACGCCTGTCGATTATTCAATAGACGAGCTTGAGGGATTCTGGATGGAGGCAAAGGCCGCCGTGGGCTAGTCACGATCCCCGAGCAGCAGCATCAGGCTCGATGTATCGAAGCGGCTGCCGCCCCGGATCTGTACTTCCTTGTAAAACTGGTCGACAAGCGCCGTAACCGGCAGACGCGCGCCGTTCCGGTTCGCCTCGTCGAGACAGATTCCCAGATCCTTGCGCATCCAGTCCACCGCAAAACCAAAATCGAACTCGTTCCGGAGCATCGTCCGGCCGCGGTTCTCCATCTGCCAGGACTGCGCCGCGCCCTTCGAAATCACATCCAGCAGCAAATCGCCGTCGAGCCCCGCCCGCTGCGCGAAATTAAGCCCTTCCGAAAGCGCCTGCACCAGCCCGGCGATGCAAATCTGGTTGACCATCTTGCTGAGCTGGCCCGCACCGGGCGGCCCCATGTGAGTCACTGCCTTTCCGTAGGATTTCATGGCCTCTTCGGCGCGTTCGAAAATCTCCGTCTCTCCGCCCACCATCACCGTCAGGGCGGCGTTCTCCGCGCCTGCCTGACCGCCCGAAACCGGCGCATCGAGGAACCCTAAACCCTTGTCCGCCGCAATTGCCTGAAGCTCACGCGCCACGTTGGCCGACGTCGTCGTGTTGTCGATCAGGATCGCGCCCGGTTTCATGCCCGCGAATGCACCGTCCTCGCCAAGGACAACCGCCCTCAGGTCGTCGTCGTTGCCCACGCATGTAAAAACGAAATCGGCGTCAGCCGCCGCGGCAGCAGGGGTCGCGGCGGAATTTCCGACGTGTTCCGCGGTCCATCCTGCCGCTTTTACTGCGGTCCGGTTATAGACCGTCATCCCGAAACCGGCGGCCGCCAGGTGCCCTGCCATCGGGTATCCCATGACGCCGAGCCCGATAAAGGCCGCCTTCCCCTTCCCGCTCATTCTCCGTCCCTCTTAGTTGACTGAAATATACCAGCCGCCATTGACGTGAAGCGTCTGCCCGGTGGTGTAGCGCGAATGCGGCCCGCAGAAAAAGGCAACCGTCGCCGCAAATTCTTCCGGCGTACCCTCCCGTCCCATCGGGATTGGCCGGGCGGCAAAATGCGCGGACGTAGCTCCGGGCCGTGCAATCCGGCCGGGCGCAATGCAGTTTACCGTAATCTGTTGCGGCGCCAGCTCGACGGCCAGAGCGCCGGTCAGACCGGCCAGCCCCATTTTTGCGGCGACATCGGCGCCACGGTTCGGATTGCCAACATGTGCGGACGATGCGCCGATATTAACGATCGCGCCCCTACCGTGTTCGGCGAGATACGGTACGGCGGCCCTGATACAAAGAAACGCGCTTTCGAGCTTGATGGACATCTGCCGCCGCCAGAAATCCAGAGTTGTATCTGTAAGCGACGAGGCCTTTGACGGGCCGACATTGTTGACGAGGATGTCCAGACGCCCGAAGGCGTCGACGGCGGCTCCGATCAACCCGTCGACAGAATCGGGATCGGTAACGTCGGCCAGATGCACGATCGCGTGGCCGCCTGCCTCCTTGATCTCCGAAGCGACCCTGTGCGCGGCCTCCCCTGAAGTTCGTGCGGTTACAACTACCGCGGCGCCCGCCGCGGCGAGGGCTTTCGCGATCGCGCTGCCCAGTATGCCCGTGCTGCCGGTAACGATGGCCGCCATCCCTTCCAGTTCCCTGCCGCTCATGCCGCTCTCCGTTTACCGAAAAAATCTGGCAGGATTATCGTGTCAATGCGACGGAGCACCAACCCCAACTTGGCTGCGCGGAAATTTCGTCGATAATCGGGACAATACAGGAGGACATCAGAAAATGGCCGACAGCCCGCTTCCCCGCGCCCGATACGGCATGATCCTGCCTTCTTCCAACCGGATGGCGGAGATTCACGCGTTCCGCTTTACCCCGCCAGGAATCGTTCCGCATTCCACGCGGCTCCGGATGACGGGGGAACATTTCATGCCGCTCGACGCGCTTTTGCCGAAGGTCGCGGAGGCGTCGCAACTTCTGGCCGACGCCCAGTGCGATCCGCTGATCTTTCACTGTACGGCGAATTCCATGGCGTCGGGTCTTGCCGGCGAAGGCAGAATTGCCGAGGCCATTGCGGCGGCCACCGGGCGAAGGGCAACCACCACGGCATCGGCGACGATGGCGGCTCTGGAGAGGCTGGACGCGAAGAGGATCGTGCTTGTTTCTCCCTACGTCCGCGCAACGCACGAACACGAACTCGATTTCATGCGGGAAGCGGGCATAGAAGTGGTCGGCGAACGCAATCTCGGGCTGAAGGGATCGGACGCCTATTGCAGCATGCCGGCCGCCGACTGGGTGGATGTCGTGCGGGAGATGAAAAACGACCGGGCCGACGCTTATTTCGCGAGCTGCGCCAATATTACCGCGATCGAGGCGATCGACGTGATGGAGGAAATTCTCGGAAAGCCGGTGCTGACAAGCAATCAGGTGGTTATCTGGCAGGCTCTGCGCCTTGCCGGCATAACCGATCCATTGCCCAATCTGGGCCGACTTGGATCGCTCTGAAACGGAAAACTGGTGCGCCCGGAAGGATTCGAACCTTCGACCAACGGATTAAAAGTCCGCTGCTCTACCTGGCTGAGCTACGGGCGCCCCGGCTGCAAAGCGGGCGGCACCATATTGGCGGCCCGGCGGAGGGTCAATAGCGGCGTCGAAAGAAGGGACTAACTTCCGCGCTGCGCGACCTTTTCTGCCAGCCGCGATGCCACCCTGCGCGACACGAACTGGGAGACCTCGCCGCCCAGAAGCGCGATCTCCTTGACCAGTCGCGACGCGATGAACTGGTGCCTGTCCGACGCCATGAGGCAGACGGTTTCGATATCAGGCGCAAGCTGGGCGTTCATGCTTGCCATCTGGAATTCGTAATCGAAATCGGACACGGCGCGCAGCCCGCGAACGATGACCGTGGCGTGGTTCTCTCTGGCAAACTGCACGAGAAGGGATTCGAAACCGACGACTTCAATCCTGCCTTCCATATCGGGAAGCGCCGAAATTTCTTCCCGCACCATGTCGAGGCGTTCGTCGAGGGAGAACAGAGGCCCCTTGCCCGCGTTTATGGCGACCCCAACGATCAGCCGGTCGAGCAGCCGTCCGGCGCGGTGTATGATATCCATATGCCCGTTGGTCACCGGATCGAACGTGCCTGGATAAAGACCGGTGCGGAGTTCAGCCATCGGACTCACCATCCGTATCGGTCGCCGCTCCCGGCTCCCGTATCTCACCGTCATTCCCGGCTTCCTGGGTCTCGTCTTCCTCTCCGTCGTCCTCTTCTTCGCCCATTCGACTGACCGATACGACCCGTTCGTCGTCGGCCACGCGGAAAACGATCACGCCGCGGGTGGTGCGGCCCGCGATCCGGATATCGTCGACGGTCGTCCGGATCATCTGGCCGTGATCCGTGACGAGGACGAGCTGGTCGCCCGGTTCTACCGGGAAGGACGCGGCAACCGAATTGTCCTTGTTGCTGCCGAGATCGATATTGGCGATCCCCTGCCCGCCTCGCTTTCGGACTGCGTACTCGTAGGCGCTGGACCGCTTGCCGTAGCCGTTGGCGGCAAGCGTGAGAATGTATTCGTCGCCTTCGGACATTTCCGCGTAGCGGGCGTCGTCGAGTTCGATCGCCTCGACGGCCTCGTCCCGATCGGCTGCGCCGTTCCCGTTCGCAGCGGATTCGGCGTGGTCGCCGTCCATGCGTTCCTGCCGGCGTCGACGCAGATAGGCATCACGTTCTTCCACCGAGAATTCGACATGGCGCAGGATCGACATGGAGATTACCGCATCCCCGTCGGCGAGGCGGATTCCCCGTACGCCCGTCGAGTTGCGCCCCGCAAAAACCCTGACTTCGGTCGTCGGGAACCGGATGCACTTGCCGGCGGCGGTCGCCAGCAGGACGTCCTGGTCTTCGTCGCATACCTGGACACCGATGAGCTGGTCGCCATCGTTGAGCTTCATGGCGATCTTGCCGTTCGCCATCACGTTGGTGAAGTCGCTTAGCCGGTTGCGACGGATGCCGCCGCTGGCGGTCGCAAACATCACGTCGAGCTGGTCCCAGCTTTCCTCTTCTTCGGGCAACGGCATCAGCGTGGTGATCGTTTCGCCCTCCTCCAGCGGCAGAAGGTTCACAAGCGCCTTGCCGCGCGCCTGCGGCGTTCCCTGCGGGACGCGATAGACCTTGAGCTTGTAGACCATGCCTCGCGACGAAAAGAACAGAACCGGCGTGTGGGTGTTGACGACATAAACCGAGGAGACGAAATCCTCGTCCCGCGTCGCCATGCCGGCGCGCCCCTTGCCGCCGCGCCTTTGCGCGCGATAGGCCGACAGCGGCACCCGCTTGATGTAGCCGCCATGGGTGACGGTTACGACCATTTCTTCCCGCTGGATCAGGTCTTCTATGTCGGCTTCGAACTCCGACTCTTCGATCGTGGTCCGGCGGTCGTCGGCGAATTTCTCGCGTACTTCGAGAATTTCGTCCCGCAGGATGCCGCGTACCTTCTCCCGCGACGACAGGATGGAGAGATATTCCAGAATCTGGGCGGCGATTTCCTGAAGTTCCTCGGCGATCTTCCCGCGTTCGAGACCGGTCAGCCGCTGCAGCCGGAGGTCGAGGATCGCCCGCGCCTGCGCTTCCGACAGCTTGTAGCTTCCGTCGATCACCGGATGTTCCGGGTCGTCGATCAGCTCGATCAGCAGCGCGACCTCTCCCGCCGGCCAGTCGCGCGCCATCAGCTGCTCCCGAGCGGTAACCGGATCGGGCGCCGCGCGGATCAGCTCTATCACCGGGTCGATGTTGGCTACCGCGATGGCGAGCCCGACGAGGACATGGGCGCGATCTCGCGCCTTGCCGAGTTCGTAGATGGTTCGCCGCGTGATGACTTCTTCGCGGAACTCGATAAACGCCTCGAGAATCTGCTTCAGATCGAGCTGTTCGGGCTTGCCCCGGTTGAGCGCCAGCATGTTGATCCCGAAGCTGGTCTGCAGCGGGGTGTAGCGATAGAGCTGGTTGAGCACGACCTCGGCCATCGAGTCGCGCTTGATCTCGATGACGACGCGCACACCGTCGCGGTCCGACTCGTCGCGGATATCCGAAATTCCCTCGATGCGCTTGTCGCGCACCATCTCGGCGATCCGTTCGATCATTCGCGCCTTGTTCACCTGGTAGGGAACCTCGGTAACGATGATCGCTTCCCGGTCCTTGCGGATTTCCTCGATAAAGGTGCGCCCGCGCATCACGACCGACCCGCGCCCTGTGTGATAGGCCTGCCGGATACCCGTCCGCCCCATGATCAGCCCGCCGGTCGGAAAATCCGGCCCGGGCAAATACTCGATCAGCGCGTCGATCGAGATCGAAGGATTGTCCAGCAACGCGCAGGTTGCGTCGATCACCTCGCCCAGATTGTGAGGCGGAATGTTGGTCGCCATACCGACGGCGATGCCCCCCGCCCCATTGACCAGCAGGTTGGGAAACCGCGCCGGCAGGACCGTCGGTTCGGATACCGTCTCGTCGTAATTGGGCTGGAAATCGACGGTGTCCCGGTCGATGTCCTCAAGCAGCTCTTCGGAGGCTCGATGCAGCCGTGCCTCGGTGTAGCGCATGGCGGCGGCCCGGTCGCCATCCATCGAGCCGAAATTTCCCTGCCCGTCGACCAGCATCAGGCGCATCGAGAAATCCTGCGCCATGCGAACCATGGCGTCGTAAATCGCGGTGTCTCCGTGGGGATGATATTTACCCATGACATCGCCAACCACGCGGGCGGACTTCCGGAACGGCCGGTTCCAGTCGTAACCGCCTTCCTTCATTACGTAGAGAATGCGGCGGTGGACAGGCTTGAGCCCGTCGCGGACGTCCGGCAGGGCCCGGCTGACAATGACGCTCATCGCGTAATCGAGATAGGACGAGCGCATCTCGTCCTCGATCGATACAGGCGTGACGTCGAATACCGGTGGTGTGGTTGGGTCGGTCGTCAAAAAATTTCTGCCGAAAATCCAGTATCAGCGATCACGAATCCGCGCTCCGAATTCGTGCGGATTTCACTTTCGCTTTATACCAGAGCAGGCAGAATCGGACAACCGAAACCCGCCTGAATGCGGGCCCGATTTTGTTTTATTTTCAGATATTTAGAATACAAAAACTCATGCCCGCCTAAAACGGAATCTCGTCGTCGAGATCGCCGCCGCCAGGGGCTGGGCCACCGCTCCCGCCGCTGTCGCCGCCATAACCGCCGCCGGCATCGCCGCCCCCGTAATCGCTGGAACCGCCACCGAACGCGCCACCGCCTTCGCTGCGGGTATCCAGCATGGTCAGTTCGCCACGGAACCGCTGCAGGACGACTTCCGTCGTGTATTTTTCCTGACCGCTCTGATCGGTCCATTTGCGGGTCTGCAGCTGGCCTTCGACGTAAATCTTGGAGCCCTTGCGGAGATATTTCTGCGCGACCTCGGCCAGTCGTTCGTTGAAGATCACGACGCGGTGCCACTCGGTCTTTTCGCGGCGTTCGCCGGTATTCCGGTCCCGCCAGTTCTCGGAAGTTGCTAGCGACAGATTTACCACCGGATTGCCGTCCTGCATCGTGCGGACTTCCGGGTCGCGACCCAGATTGCCCACCAGAATGACCTTGTTGACCGAACCTGCCATCTGACCTTGCTCCCTTCCTGAATTGGTCCGTCATGATAGCGGATATGAGCGTTATCGCCACCGCGACGGTCCCGAGTTATCCCCAGCCTTGCCAAATTTTGCAGCATGGGTGAGGCTATTGAAATCGCTGCATTTCGGAGGTTTCAATGGCGAAAACAGGTGTCATCGGCGGGGTCTGCACCGCTCACGCGCCGCAGCTCTGGACGGTTCCCGATTCGGAGGATCCGGCCGTGGTCGAACGCGTTCATGACCTGCTGTCCGGAATTGGCGAGAAGCTGAAGGCGCTCAAGCCCGACATCTGCTTCGTGATCGGCAACGACCACGCGCAGCAGTTCCTGCTTCACTGCACGGCGGCCTTCACCATGCATATCGGCAAGACTGCCGGAGGCAGCTTCGCCGGGCGCGACTACAGCTACCCGGTTGCCGGCGAGGCGTCGCTCGCCCTCCTCCGCCATGCGCAGCGCAACGGATTCGACCCGGCGTTCAGCAGCACGGCGAAGATCGACTACGCATTCGGCATCCCGCTGGATTTTACCGGAATGACCGGCGTTCCGGTCGTGCCGATTTTCGTCAATGCCTATGTCCCGCCTCAGCCTTCCATGGAACGATGCCATGCGTTCGGACGAACCCTCGCCGACGGCGTGAAAGCGCTGGGGTTGCGCGCCGTCGTGGTCTGCACCGGAGGCCTGTCGCATTATCCCGGCACCGAACGCTACATTGACCCGGGACCGGACACAGAATTCGACCGGCATTTCATGAAGATGATGGAACAGGGGGAATTGCGGTACCTGCTGGCGCTCGACGAAAGGAAACTGGACGAGGTCGGCAACATCGAGCTCCGCTGCTGGGGTGTCGCGGCCGGGCTGATCGGCGACCGGGCCCCCGAAATCACGAATTTCGAGCCGACCTGGCACCATAATTACGGGACGGTCGCGTGGACCAGCGAGCCGGAAGACGAAGAGTTCGTTCCTCACTACCCCGCGATCCATCCGGATCGCGTTGTGCTGTCGGACACGCTGCACCGGCTGGCCGCGGATAAAACCGAGCGCGACCGCTATCTGGCGGACCCGAAGGCTTATGCCGCCTCGATAGCCGGGCTGACAGAGCCCGAACGGGATGCCCTGGAGACGCTGGATCAGCCCGCGATGATCGCCCTCGGCATGCACCCCTTCGTGCCGCATGCGTTCCGAAGGGTTCTCGAGCGGGCCGGATTGTTGGAAGCGCCAGCGCCGGGCAAGGGCTAGCCCCGCACCATTTTTACGTGATCGATTCCGGCCTCGTCGAAAATATCGCCGACGGCGGAGAAACCGAGTCGCTTGTAGAAAGACTTGGTCTGGAACTGCGCGTTCAGGACAACCGGCCGATCGCCGATATCCGCGATCAGACGTTCCATGATCGCGGTACCGACGCCGAGATCGCGATAGCCTTCCAGAACCGCAACCCGTTCGATCTTGCTTTCGCCGCTATCGAGCGACCGGATCCTTGCGGTCCCCACGGCGAAATCGCCTATCGTCGCCAGGTACTGACGGCAGACATCGTCGAGCCCGTCGAACTCCTCTTCGCGCGAAACGCCCTGCTCGTCGCAGAACACGACCCGACGAATCTCAAACGCGCGATCGAGTTCCATGGCGCCCGATACTTCTAAGACGCGGATCGCCATTGGCGAGGCGTTCCTCGAATGCTGCTACGCGCGCCCTTCGGCCTTGTCGAGCTTGCGGCAGTGATAATTCCACAGGTTCGTAACGAGCCGGGGATAGAGAGTCGCCTCGTCCTTGAGACCGGTGAGTTTCTTGCCGGTCCATTTGTAACCTGACGACTGCATGAAGAGCTGCTCGTAGCAGGCCTTCTCGATCATGATCCCCATCAGCACGCAATGCTGGATCGACGTTCCGCAGAAAGTCACCCCGTGATTGCGCAGCAGCACCGCCCACTGATCACCAAGCGCTTCGGCGAGTGCGGCGGCATCTTCCCCGGTGCGGATCAGCGCCAGCGTCTTGTCGAAAATGCTGACATTGGAGAAATAGGCGCCGTTGTGTCCGACCCCGACCAGCTTTTCTTCGGTCGCCGAGAACAGCACGCAGTTGGTGGGGTGCGTGTGACCGACCGAATGGACGTCTTCGCGCGCCTTGTAGGTCTCGGAATGGATGACCCATTCGGAATGGCGATGGCCGTTACTGCCGTCGAGAACGTCGCCGTCCCAGCCGATCAGATGGAGATCGTGCGGCTCTACCTCGTCGAGTCCGATTTCCTGGCATTTCATCCACAGCCCGCGCCCTTCCGGATCGCGCCAGGAAAGATGACCGAGCGTCCCTTCGGTGTGCCCGTTCGCTGCGAGAATGCGATAGCCGCGCGCAAGGATATCAAGCCCCTGCGCGATAGTGTTGCTGCCCGATACCGTGTCCATCGACGTCTCCTCTGAATTGACGGCGAAACCGTATCAGAGAGCGCAAACGGCAACAATGGAGGGGATGGTGTGACCGACGACTCCAGGCCATCAGGGGGGGAAGCGAACAGCCGAATTCTAGGGTGCCGCCGGCCACGATCAGGATTATGGCAGCGACCGTTTAAGGGCCCCTTTCCAAACGGGGTTAAAACCCGTTAGCCATAATATTTTTTCGATCAGTATCCACCGAGGAAGTTTTTCGGTTCGCCGTCGAGAAAGGCCTTGATGGCTTCCAGGTATCCGCTGAAATACGCCCCGTAGTTTGTGTCCGATACGTAACCCAGATGCGGCGTGACGATGGTGTTTTCCAGCCGCCGGAACGGATGGTCGGCCGGCAGCGGCTCGACGGAAAACACGTCGATGCCGGCCCCGGCGATTTTTCCCGTTTCAAGCACCGCGACCAGCGCGTCCTCGTCGACGATGGGGCCGCGCGCCGTATTGATGAGGAACGCGGTCGGTTTCATCAGCGCCAGCTCGCCCGCCCCGATCGCGCCGCGCGACCGATCGGAAAGGATCAGGTGAATGGTCAGGAAATCCGACCGCTTCATCAGATCCTCCTTCGATACCTTTTCGACGCCCAGCTCGTCGCAGCGCTCCTGCGTCAGGTTCTGGCTCCAGGCAACCACGTTCATCCCGAAGGCCTGCGCGATGGTCGCCATGCGACCGCCGAGATTGCCGAGACCGGCAATGCCGAGCGTTCTTCCCTCGAGGCTGATGCCGACGGATTGCTGCCAGTCCCCTGCCCTGACGTTGCGGTCTTCGCGGGTGATCTGGCGCGCCAGTCCAATGATCAGGCCCCAGGCCAGATCGGCTGTCGGACGCCCGACGCTGGGCGTACCGCAGACCACCACGCCCTGCTCGCGCGCCGAGGCGGCGTCTATGCCGAGATTGCGCATGCCGGAGGAAACCAGCAGCTTCAGATTGGGCAGTTTCGACAGGAGCGATTTCGTGAAAGGCGTCCGTTCCCGCATCGCACAGATGATCTCGAAATCCTGCAGCCGCGCGGCAACGGCATCCTCGTCGCTCAGATGATCGGTAAAGGAGACGATTTCATGTTCGTCGCCGAGCGAGGCCCAGTCCGCCGCGCCGGCAGCAATGTTCTGATAATCGTCCAGGAATGCGATCCGCATCTTGTCCCCCGTTATTCCCAAAAAATTTTGTCGCCGCATCATCGGCGGATCGGCGGGTGCTGACAACGGTGGAATTGGTATACTCGCGTCACAGCAAGACCTGAGGGAGAACAAGCTCATGGACCAGCGCGTGACGGATACACGGACCGAATTCGACGTCGGCGGCGTGGTGCTGAACCGCCCGTTCAAGATCCTGCGACTGGGCCATTTCGGCTTCAACATGCCGAGCGCCGATGACGGGCTGGAGTTCTATTCCGGGCTGCTCGGCATGCGGCTGGTGGACGTTCTGGATTTTCCGACCGTCGCGCCCGACCCGACGAAGCTGGAAGGTCTGACCCACACCAAAGGATATTTCCTCAATCACGGCACAGATCATCATTCCTTCGTGCTGTTTCCGCAGGAAGCGATAAACGCCGTCGGTCGAAAGCCAGACCGGGACGACATGTTCATTAACCAGATGAGCTGGCAGGCCGGGTCGCTGCAGGAAATTCGCGACGCGCTCGACTGGTTCGTCGAGATCGGCAACAAGATCAACCGGATCGGTCGCGACATGCCCGGCTCGAACTGGCATTCCTATCCGTTCGATCCCGAAGGACACATCAACGAAATCTATTACGGGATGGAACAGATCGGCTGGAACCTGCGCGCCAAGCCGCGCGGCCTTTATCACCGTGGGTTCCGCGAACGGCCCGAGCTGCCGCAGATTTCCGAATACCAGGAAATTTCCGATGCGGAGGAACAGAAGATCGACCTCCTCTCCGGCTCGAGGATCGTCGAGAAGAGACCCTTCAGGTACGAGCTCGCCGGCATCATGGCGCCGCGTCCCTTCAAGATCACCAAGGTCGGCCCGGCTCGGCTCTGGGTAAAGAATATGGAGGCCGAGCTCGATTACTATGTCGGACTGTTCGGCCTGACCGTGACCGAGGAAATAGACTACGAAGGCCATCGCTGCGTGTTCCTGCGGGCCAACACGGAACATCATTCGCTGGCGCTGTATCCGGAGGCGCTGCGGTCGGCGCTCGATGTCCGTCAGGACAGCTCGTGCTTCTCGTTCGGGTTCCGGCTGGGGTCGTACCGCCAATTGAAGGACGCCGTGGCCTGGCTCGAAGCCGAGGGCGCCACCGTCAGATACCTCCCGCAGGAGCTTTTTCCGGGCATGGATTACACGGCCTTCGTCACCGATCCTGCCGGCCATTCGATCCAGCTTTATGCCTATATGGAACAGGTCGGCTGGGACGGCCTTCCGCGCCCGCAGGAATTGCGCCGCAAGGTCGCCGCTCCGGGACGCTGGCCGGAAACCATCGAACCGATGTCGGACGATTATGCCGGCGAAGTCTATCTCGGCCCTGTCGTCTGAGCGGGTACGATGATCATCGATACCCATATCCACGTCTGGAGCTACCCGGCACTCGCAAACGCGCGCGAACATATCAGGACCACCAAGGACCTGGTGAGCTTCCGCACGCGCTGCCCCGACATTTACGACCGGACGCTGAACGAGGATCCGATAGACAATTCGGACCAGTTGATCGCCGACATGGACGAGTTCGGGATCGACCGGGCGTTCGTGCAGGCGAGGCCGGGCGCCGTGACCAACGATCAGGTCGCGGAGTCCGTGCGGCGCCATCCGGACCGGCTCTACGGGCTGATGCGGATCGGCCACGACCAGGAAGCGGCTTACGAATATGTCGAGGACCCCGCCCCTGTCCGCGACGCGGCGGGCGACGAGGTGGCGCACTGCATTGAGGATCTCGGCATGATCGGGCTCGGCGAAATTTTCGTCCGCGCGATGACGGCGGAGGTCGATCCCGAAAAGATCGCGAAAGACCTCGTGCCGATGATGGATGCGGTGGACCGCTATCGGGTCCCGGTCCAGTTTCCTACGGGTTGGACGCAGTTCCCGGGCGGGCTTTATTACGGCAACCCGATCTGGGCCGACGAGGTGGCGCTGCGCTATCCGGAAGTCCCCATCATCCTGACCAAGATGGGCCGTTCGATGATCACCTATTTCGAACCCTGTATCGCCGTCGCGATGCGGAACGAAAACGTCTATTTCGATGTCGTCGGGACCAATGGCGACCATCTGCGCCAGGCCCTCAACCTGCTGGGGTCGGAACGCATCCTGTTCGGGTCCGACTGGTCGGCGACCTGGTCCTGCGTTCGCGAGCCCGCGCCGCTCTACGACATGCGCCTCAAGGTGCTCGATGATGCCGGCTGCACCGAGGAAGAACGCGAGAACATCCTGTGGCGCAACGCGGTCAGGCTGTTCAGGCTGAACGATCTGGCGAATTAGGTGCGGCTCGCCAGCTACAATGTCGAAAACCTGACGGACGACGCGCGGCAGGATACGAGGCTTGAAGACCGCCTGGCCATTCTGGCGCCCCAGCTCAAACGAATGAGGGCCGATATCCTGTGTTTTCAGGAGGTCGATGCCACACGACCAGAGAGCGGCGCACCGAGAGAGATCGGGGCCCTGAAACGGCTTGCCGAAGCTTCGGGATACGGCGACTACCATTCCGCATGTACCGTCCACCCCGATACCGGTCATCCCCGCGACAAACACAATCTGGTCATTCTGAGCCGCTGGCCCGTGCGAGATGTCCGGCAGATGCAGAACGAACTGGTTGCGCCGCCGCTGTACCGGTACGTCACGGCAGAACCGGACGCAGGCGAACTGACGCCGGTTCTCTGGGATCGTCCGGTACTCACCGCAACGATCGAGCTTCCGGGAGGACGACCGCTCCGGCTCGTAAACATGCATCTGAAATCGCCTCAGGCGTCGGTCGTACCCGGCCAGAAATCCGGCCCGTTTTCGTGGAAAACCGCTTCGGGCTGGGCTGAAGGGTTCTATCTGGCGACCCTGAAGCAGGCAGGTCAGGCGCTCGAAGCGCGCCTGTTGATAGACAGTCTCTTCGACAGCGAGCCGGATGCGCTGATCGCTGTCGTCGGCGACTTCAATGCCCAGGAAGGAGACGCCGCGTTCAGAATACTGACCGCGGAAGTCGGGGATACGGGAAACGGCCGTCTGGCCGGCCGAACGCTCGTACCGCTTGAGCATTCCCTGCCCGAGTCGCGGCGGTTCACCGTCATTCACCGGGGCCGAAAACTCATGCTCGATCATTTGCTGGTGTCACGCGCATTGCTCGGCTCCTATCGAGGAATCGAAATTCACAACGAAGCGCTTACGGACGATCTGGTAGGCGCGACGCTGGTGGACTCCGCGCCGGAATCGTTCCACGCGCCGGTTGTCGCCGAGTTCGACTAGCGTCATGCCCTGTGGACATGTTCGCTTCATCGTACCGGTGGATGTTGCCCGAACGCCGCAGCCGGTCCTATATACACCCGTACTCCCTGATCCCGGTTCCCGACCGCCGAAAACGAAGACGAAATGACCGACAAGATCGTCGTTCGCGGCGCGCGCGAACATAACCTCAAGAATATCGACGTTACGCTGCCGCGCGACGCTCTGGTGGTGATGACCGGCGTTTCCGGTTCGGGCAAGTCGTCGCTTGCTTTCGATACCATCTATGCCGAGGGTCAGCGGCGCTATGTCGAGAGCCTGTCGGCCTATGCGCGCCAGTTTCTCGAAATGATGCAGAAGCCGGACATGGACTCCATCGAAGGCCTGTCTCCGGCGATTTCCATCGAGCAGAAAACGACCTCGCGCAATCCGCGTTCGACCGTCGGCACGGTGACCGAGATATACGACTATCTGCGCCTGCTGTTTGCACGGGCCGGTATCCCCTACTCGCCCGCCACCGGCCTGCCCATCGAAAGCCAGACGGTTTCGCAGATGGTCGATCGCATCGGCGAGATGGAGGAAGGTACGCGGCTTTACCTGCTGGCGCCCATCGTCCGGGGACGGAAGGGCGAATACCGGCGCGAGTTGGCGGACCTGCAAAAGAAGGGTTTCCAGCGGGTCAAGATCGACGGCGAACATTACGAGATCGAGGACGCGCCCAAGCTTCACAAGAACTACAAGCACGACATCGAGGTCGTGGTGGACCGGCTGGTGGTCAGGCCCGACATGGGCAACCGGGTGGCGGACTCGCTCGAGACCGCGCTGGGCCTGGCGGATGGTCTCGCCATCGCGGAGAACGCGGACAGCGGCGAGCGCACGATCTTTTCCGCCAAGTTCGCCTGCCCGGTCTCCGGTTTCACCATCGACGAGATCGAGCCGCGCCTGTTTTCCTTCAACAACCCGGCCGGTGCCTGCCCCGCCTGCGACGGTCTCGGCACCGAGATGTTCTTCGATGTCGACCTGGTGGTGCCGGACCCGACAAAGCCCCTGTCCAAAGGGGCGATCGCGCCTTGGGCGAGCTCGTCTTCGCCCTATTACGACCAGACGCTGGATTCTCTGGCGCATCATTTCAAGGTCTCGACCCATACCCCGTTCGAGGAGCTGCCGAAAAAGGTCCAGGACGCGATCCTGTTCGGCTCGGGGGATACCGATATCAAGATGACCTATGCCGACGCCGACCGGAGTTACACCATCGAACGGCCGTTCGAAGGGGTCATTCCCAATATGCAGCGGCGCTACAGGGAGACGGATTCCTCCTGGGTGCATGAGGAACTCGGCCGCTATCAGAGCACCAGCGCCTGCGAAACCTGCGGCGGGATGCGGCTCCGTCCCGAAGCCCTCGCGGTCAGGCTGGACGGGCTTCATATCAGCCAGGTCACCGAATTTTCCATCGCCCAGGCGCATGAATGGTTTGCCGGGCTGGAGAAGACGCTCAACAGGACGCAGAAACAGATCGCCGAGCGTATCCTCAAGGAAATCAATGAACGGCTAGGGTTCCTGGTGGATGTCGGGCTCGACTACCTCACCCTGTCCCGCTCTTCCGGCACGCTGTCCGGCGGGGAAAGCCAGCGCATCCGGCTGGCGTCCCAGATCGGGTCTGGTCTCACTGGCGTCCTCTACGTGCTCGACGAGCCTTCCATCGGCCTCCACCAGCGCGACAATGCGCGGCTTCTCGATACGCTCAAGCGGCTGCGCGATCTCGGCAACACGGTGATCGTCGTCGAGCATGACGAGGATGCCATGCGGACGGCCGACTGGCTGATCGATCTCGGCCCCGGCGCGGGCATTCATGGCGGGCGGCTGATCGCCGGCGGTCCGCCCGCCGAAGTCATGAAATGTCCGGAAAGCCTGACAGCGCAGTATCTGACCGGCATCCGCAAGATCGACGTGCCCACGAAGCGGCGCCCAGGCAAAAAAGGCCAGAAGCTCACGGTGAAGAAGGCCTCGTCGAACAATCTGCAGGCAGTCGATGCCTCCTTCCCGTTCGGCACGCTGACCTGCGTCACCGGCGTATCCGGGTCCGGCAAGTCCACGCTGGTGATCGACACGCTCTACCGCGCCATCGCGCGCAGGCTGCACGGCGCGCGAGCCCTGCCCGGGGAACATGGATCGATCGAGGGACTAGAGTTTCTCGACAAGGTGGTCGATATCGATCAGTCGCCCATCGGGCGGACGCCGCGCTCGAACCCTGCGACCTATACCGGGGCGTTCACACCCATTCGGGACTGGTTCTCCGGACTGCCGGAGGCCAAGGCACGCGGCTACAAGCCGGGACGATTTTCGTTCAACGTCAAGGGCGGCCGCTGCGAGGCCTGCCAGGGCGATGGCGTCATCAAGATCGAGATGCATTTCCTGCCAGACGTCTATGTCCAGTGCGACGTCTGCAAGGGACGACGCTACAACCGGGAAACGCTGGAAATAGAATTCAGAAACAAATCGATAGCCGACGTTCTTGACATGACAGTTGATGAAGGAGTCACCTTCTTCAAGGCCGTACCGTCGATCCGCGACAGGCTCGAAATGCTGCAGCGCGTCGGGCTCGGCTACATCCATATCGGCCAGCCCGCGACGACCCTTTCGGGCGGCGAGGCACAGAGGGTCAAGCTGTCGAAGGAACTCGCCCGTCGGTCCACCGGCAAGACGCTCTATATCCTCGACGAGCCGACCACCGGTCTGCATTTCGAGGACGTAAAGAAACTGCTCGAAGTGCTCCACGCCCTGGTTGATCAGGGCAACACCGTGCTGGTGATCGAACATAACCTGGAGGTGATCAAGACCGCCGACTGGATCGTGGATCTCGGCCCCGAAGGCGGCGACAAGGGCGGCCGCGTGATCGCGGTCGGCACGCCCGAGGATGTGGCCGATACGCCGGAGAGCTATACCGGACAATATCTGGCGCCGGTTCTCAACGGCCGCGCCAGGAAGCGGACCAGAAAACGGGCATAGTCCGGAGGCTCCGGACGGGGCCGCTAAGACGCGCCTTTTCCGGATCCGGCGCACTAGGAAGCCACGCCTCAAAAGGCGCCGGCGTGGACCGGTGCCGAAAAGGAATTGACGGCAGGACAGCAGAGGCAGGACAATATCCCTCTAAATTTTACAGGAATTTTCACACGCCTGAAAGTTCGGGGTACAGATGTCCAAATTATCAAACAGCCGTTTCGTCCTGATTCTTGCGGCCGCGTTTCTGTTTTTCCAGCCGTCGGCAAGCAACGCGGCACTGATCCTGGAGCTCGAACGGATCAGCGACACTGTCGGCATTCTTACCGGCTCGGGTACCTCTGACGAAATCAACAGCAATTTGAATTTCGACACTCCAAACATGATTGCCGGAACCGGCCCAGGGGAAGTGGTAACACTGACCAAGGGCGCGATAACGATCGGCGCCAGCCAGGTCACGGATTTCTCCATCCTGGTGCTTGGCGAATCCAGTCTCATTTTCGATTCCAACTTCTTCGTAGGAGACGTATGGGCCGGGTCGACAACGATTACGCTGGTGAACAGGGTATGGGCGCCGGTCGGTACGACCGGTCTGTTTCAGGGAGGCACCGGTCTTTGGACAATTACAGGCGACACGGTTTCGATCCCGTCCTCCGGTGTGCTGTCCTTGTTCGCCCTGGGCGTTGCCGGCCTCGGTATTGCAAGACACCGAAAAGCGGCCTGATCCCGCAAGGCGCAATTACGCCGGACTGTTGTCAGCCGGCTGCACCGCCAGTCCTTTCAAGCCGCAAGGCTTCCCGGCATAATGGTCCGGAATTCAGTTCATTTGCGTCGGGGAGGCGCGGACCATGACCATTGCGACCATCAAGGACGGCACCGTTGCCGACGCCTATCTGCAGCTGCTCGCCGACCGCGGCATCGATTATTTCTTCGGCAACGCGGGCACCGATTTCGCGCCGCTGATCGAGGCCTTCGCCAAGGCCCAGGCGCTTGGGACGCCCTTTCCCAAGCCCATCATGGTGCCGCACGAGAACCTCGCCATCCACATGGCGATGGGCTACGCGGTGGTGACGGGCCGGCCGCAGGTCGTGATGGTCCATGTCAATGTCGGCACGGCCAACGCGCTCAACGGCCTGATCAACGCAAGCCGCGGCAATATCCCGGTGATCTTTTCTTCCGGACGCACCCCCTGGACCGAATTCGGCGACAAGCACGGCAGGCGCACGCGCGAAGTCCACTGGCCGCAGGAAATGTTCGACCAGGCCTCGCTGACGCGGGAAATCGTCAAGTGGGATTACGAGCTCAAGGACAAGGCGGTGCTGGAAACCGTCGTCGACCGCGCCATCAACATGGCGATGAGCGAACCGAAAGGGCCGATCTACCTCACCCTGCCGCGCGAGCCGCTGGCAGAACGGTTCGACGAGTTTTCCTTCTATTCGCCGTCGCGCCGCGCGACGCCCGCCGCCGCGTGGCCCGATCCCGACGCGATCGAAAAGGCCGCCGATATCCTGGCGAAGGCGGAAAGGCCGCTGATCATTACGCAGGATTCGGGCTCCGACCCCGCGTCGGTCGCCCCTCTCGCGGCGCTGGCCGAACGGTTCGCCATTCCGGTGGTGCAACGCAAGAACCGGTTTCTCTGCCTGCCGAGCAACCATCCGATGCATCTCGGATACGATTCCGATCCGTTCCTCGACGAGGCGGACGTCATCGTCGTTGCGTCCTGCGACGTACCGTGGATTCCTTCGGTCAAGGCGCCGAATCCCGACTGTACGATCATCCAGATGGGACCCGATCCGATCTTCGAGGACTACCCCGTGCGCGGCTACGAATGCGATCTGGGAATCACCGGTGCGATGGCGCCCTGCTTCCGGCTGCTGGACGATGCGCTTTCCGAACGCGCGGCCGGCGCGGCGGCGCGGATCGATGCCCGCCGCAAGGCACTGGCCGAACGTCGCGCGACGCAGCGGGAAAACGCAAAGGCCGCGTTCGAAAAATCACGCAACCAGCGCCCGCTCGGCCCGGCCTATATCGCGGGCTGCCTGAATGCCGTCAAACCCGATAACTCCATCTTCGTCACCGAAAGCGCTTTCGCCATGGGGCAGGTCGAGTTCAACAAACCGGGAAGTTTCTTCTCCGGCGGTGCGGGCGGCGGGCTCGGTTACGGGCTCGGCATGGCGCTCGGCGCGAAGCTGGCAGCGCCCGAGAAACTCGTGATCTGCACCCAGGGAGACGGCGCCTACATGTATGGCAATCCCGTTCCTGCACACTACACCTCGAAAGCAGAGGACCTGCCGACGCTGACGATCATCATGAACAACGAACAGTGGGGCGCGGTGAAGCGAAACACGCGCGGCATGTATCCGGACGGATACGCGGCGAAAAGCAACGCGGAACCGCTGACCTTCTTCCAGCCCGGCGGCGTCAAGTACGAGATGGCGTCCGAGATGGCTGGCGGCTACGGCGAAATGGTCGACGACCCCGACGAACTGCCCAAGGCGCTGGATCGCGCCATCGATCAGGTCATGGGACAGAACCGGCAGGCCGTGCTGAACGTGAAATGCGTGTGAGGGGTCAGCCCTGACGCCAGTAGCGCACCCGCCCGGTATCGACATGGACAAAATTCGACCGGCGGTATTTTCCTACACCGCCGGCCTGTAGCGAACGCGCGGCACGATAGACCGCGTCGAGCGACCGGCCGGGCACGCGGATATCGATCGCCATGCCCCACTGGTGGAAGCTGTTACGCGCGACGCCGCCGCTACGGGTCGCCAGCATCACATTGGTGCGCGGCGAGCGGTAACCGGAGATGACATGGAACGGCGCGTCGGTTTCCAGAAGGCCCGCGAGCCGGTGCAGAACGTTGAAAAGCGTGCGGTCGATTTCGCAGATTTCGTCTGTGCGGTGATCTCGCAGCACACGGTCGAAAGAGGCAAGCATCTCTCCCTGCGGCCTGCCGCCGATACGGTAGTCCCCCGCCGCCCGCTCTCCGGTATGCAAATTCAGAAATCGCAGTCGATGTGCAGGCGCTGCCGCGGTCGTACCGGGTAACAGAACAGCGGATGCCGCAGCGGCCGATCCGATCAGGAAATTCCGTCGGCTGTCGCCGTTTTTCATCGCTACCCCCTGTCCACAATGCCGGGACCCGGAGCGATTAAACCACGAACGAATCGCGATATCCCTAAAATCTTTCCGTCAACGATCCGGGAGAAAACACCATGACGACGGGACTCACGACCGAACTCGAAATGCTGGTATGGACGGCCGGCGCAACGATCCTGATGTGGCTGCCCTATATTCTTGCTCACATCGTAAATGTCGGCCCCATGGATGCGCTGACCTACCGGGCCGATACGACGCCGCTCCCCGAATGGGCGGCGCGCGCCAAGAAAGCGCATTCCAATGCCATCGAAAACCTGGCGCCGTTCGCCGTTCTGGTCATCGTGGCGTCCCTGGTCAAGATATCCAACGAAGCGACCGTCTCCGCCGCCATCACCTATTTCTGGGCGCGGCGCGCATGGCGCATTACCTGCTCTATATCGCCAACGTCCCGTTCGGCAGGACACTGACTTTTGCGGCAAGCTGGCTCGCGATGCTGTGCCTGCTGTGGCAGATCCTGATGGGTTGAGCGATCAGGCCCCGGCGGGAGTCCAGCTAACCTCGTAATGCTCGGGGAACGGTCCCTCGCGGTCGGGGAAAAGGCTGTTCCGGTAGCTGATCCTGTCATCGCTCCTCAAATCGTCGAGCAGGACGGCCTGGCGCACCATTTCGGGAATCATTTCCATGCCGACATATTTCCCGAGACATTCATGCTGTCCGAAACCGAATGCGAAATTGTGATCGAACGTCCGATCGGCGTCGAACTCGTCCGGATGATCGTAGGCATACGGATCGAACATCGCCGACAGGATCAGCAGACGGACGATGGTGCCCGACTTGATTTCCCGCTCGTGCGGCGTTCCCTTCGCAATCGTGTAATCGGCAGCCGAAATCCGGAAAATGTCGGGCCGGATTGGAACGAAACGCAGCGCCTCCCACACCATCGCATCGAAGGCGGCAATGTCGCTTCCCCGCGCCTTGTCCTTGACCTGTTTCAGGAGGTCGGGCCGGTCGAGGAAGAACTGAACGATCTGCGCGACCGCCTGCGATGTCGTCTCCACCGCGCCGATCAGCAGCCCGCCCGCGTTTAGTCCGACACGCGTGATCGGGAAATCCGCGCTCTTCGCGAATTTGGACCGGACCATCCGCGTCACCATGTCCTCGTGCCGCTCCGGCAGCCCCATACCGACCAGGCGATAGATCAGCTTCTGGACCGGGCTCAGGAGCATCTGAAACAGTCCCATGGTCTTGATCCACGTGACCCTGCGCACGATCAGCGACGCGATATACGCCACGAGTTCCTCCGACGCCCTGTCGTGCATTTCCACGATCTTGCTGTGCTCCTGGTCGGACAGCATGTCGAACGGCTGATTGTTGAAGGCGTCGTACTGGTTCCAGTATGACCAGCGTATGAGATCCTCCCGGTCGACCCCGTTCAGGCCGAAATAGTCCTGGACCAGGTGGACGGGAACCATGCGACAGTACTGGTTGACGAATTCGATCCGGCCGCTCGCCTCCTTCAGGATCTTCGCGGCCGTTTTCCCCACCATTTTCCGCACCCGCGGCAGGTCGTTGCGGTTCAACAGCCCCTGCATCAGCGATTTTTCGCGGTAATGCAGCGCGTCGTCGTCATGGGCCATCAAATAGCCGTCATCCGGTCCCGTAACGCCCATCTTCGGCTTGTACAGATCGACAGTGAAAATCTTCGGCATCTGGAGCATGTCGCGGACATCGGTAAAATTGGCGACAAGCGTGCATTCCGGCGTCACGAGAACCGGCCGTTCTTCGCGCAGCTGTTTGAAGAACGGCAGCGGTTCCTCGCGGATCCATTTCTGCACCAGCGGATAGCGATCCTTTTCCTCCGCCCCGTCGAATTCCGCGAGATAATCCCGCCCGGTATCAGCCATCGGAAATCTCCGTTCAAGGTGTGACGTAGAAGCGTCTCAAAGCGTTTTCAGATATTCGATGAGATCCCAGCGCTCATCGTCGGTCATGGCGCAGGCGCGATATTCGTGCCCGGCATTGCTGTTGCCCCGCAGGTCCGTCCTGAATTCGAACCCGTCATACCCTTCGTGACGGAATCCGACCTTTACGGGATCGAACTCGCGGGCTCCGACCTTGAACGTGGCCGGCCGAGCCTTCGGACATCTCTCGCTTGCCTTCGCGGGAAGCAGCAGGTCGTAAAGGGTCGGCACCGACCCGTTATGAAGGTAAGGCGCCGTCGCCCAGATCCCGTTGAGTGAACGGGCCTTGTACGACAGCAGGGAATTGAAGGGCTCCGCCGTCGTATCGGGCTCGTACTTGCCGGCTTTGATGCTGGACTTGATCTCGTTGTCGAACAGCGAACCTGCCACCGTATAAAGCCAGTCCGCCCACCGCCGGATGAACCATTTGTCCGGATCCGGCGTGGTTACGACTCCCTTTGTCGCCGCCGTCAGGATCGCCGCTGCCGGCGCCTCCTCCTCAAGGAGAATGGTCCCTACATCCGTCGACTGGTAGGTATGCATGAAATTGCCGGACTTGCCCGAATACTTGACGCTGTTTTCGGCCATCGCCTTATCGGTTCCCGCCTTCTGCAGGCTGAACATCTTGGCAACTACCTTGCGGTCCCGGTTCGAGCGGTCGATGACCTCATGACAGGAGAGGCACAGGCTGTCGTAGACCAGCTTGCCCCTCTTCGCTTTCGCGCGGTCGATCTTTCCAAGAATTTTTTCCGGCCATTCAGGCGACATGAGACTCTGAAGATGACGCTCAAGCCTTTTCAGGTTGGTAAGGTCGATCGAGGATTTGAAATAGATCGGCGTGCTCTTGGTCGTCTGACCGCTGGCGAAAGATGAAATGCTGAAACGGCGGAATTTTTCGGAGAGTCCGAACCAGCGATTGTCTGCCTGCCAGTCGAGCACTCCGAACACGCCGATGACCTCGCCGGCGTTGCGCCCCAGGGGCCCAAGCGCGGCGTTGCTGGCAAGTCCGTTCCACTGAACGTAATCCGACTGGGCGATATCCCACAGGAACGGATAGCTCACCGGCGCATTCGGCGAATTGAACATGACGTTTCGGAACCGCAGCATGTCGGTGTTGCTGAGTTCCGGATAATCGGGTTTCGGCTGCCGCAGGCGTTTCAGGACCTGCGCAAACTCGTCGTCGTTGACGATGACATCGTCGACATCGGCGAGCACATTCGAAATCTGCGACGTATTCAGCAGATAACGCCCCGTAGCCGATCTTAGATTCGCCAGGATTCCAGCGAGGTGCTCCTTGTTCACGACATGCTGTAGGACCCGGTTATAGATCCTTCCGAACGCATCGAGTCTGGCGTGGCCATATTCGATCTTTTTACCGTCATGCGTGCTGTTGTTGACGGTGTTGTAAAGCCTGACCCGGTCGGTCCAGATTTTCAGATCGGCATTGACCTCTTTGGCGGTGGCGTAGTCGTTCTTCAGCGCCAGCACCTTTTCGACAAAGCGGCGGTTCTTCGCTTCGTCCTTTTCGCCGAGCGCGGCGACAAGCGCGTCCTGCAGATCTTTCAGGAACCCGACCATGTCCGCCATCGCCGGACCGCCGTCGATGCGAATTGCCTTGCCCTTGTAGTTGACCTGTCCGGTATGGCATGCCGCGCAGGTATAGCCGACGTAATCCTTGCCCTGGTACGTGTCCTTGACAATGCCGACCGGCAGGGCGTCGGGATTGAAAAAGGTCTTTTTCTGGGGAAGGTAGCGATGGCGATCCATGTTCGGGACGGACCGGACAAGCTCCTGCGAGTCGGCTTTCTCGAGCACCAGGAAGAAATCGTAGGGCAGCAACCCTGAACCCTGGGTTGTATTGTAGAACCACAGGCTGTCGGCTTCGTCCCAGCCCTGATTCAGATATATGGGCGTGGAGTAGCTTTCGCCGAACGCGCCGTCCTTGACCGCGATCGCGCCGCGATCCGGGTCGTCGTCCCAGTGTTGATATAATTTTCCGATCCCGAAAATAACGAAAACGGATACCAGAACGGCGGCACCCCCGAATTTCAGAACCTTTGGATAGCGCGTGAAAATCAGGAAATATAGTAAAGAAGCTTGCTGAGCATGGCACCCCTCCTCCACCGTCAGGCCTTCAGGCCCGACAGGCGTAGATGCAATAATTCTCCCCGCGGTTGAGAGTGCCGGACTCGGTTTCTTTACGCAACAGGCATTTTTCTTATACCACCGGCGACAGATTGCCATCGACGTTGATCGCCGTCCCGGTGATGTAGGAACCGTGATCGGACGCCAGGAAACAGGCGATATTGGCATATTCTTCAGGCGTGCCCATCCGGCCGAGCGGCACCGGTTTCGCCTCAATGGCGATATAGTCCTCGAGCGTCATTTCCGGCGCGTTTCTTTTGTGACGCCGCGCGACCTGCTCCGTCGCGATCTTGCCAACCAGCAACGCGTTGCAGAGGACGTTATGCGGCGCGCCGTCTCCGGCGATAACCTTGGTCAGCGCCATTCCCGCGGCGCGCGTGACCTGCGTCGGGGCACCGCTCGCCGCCGGAAACTTGGCGCCGATATTCAGCGTATTGATGATGCGGCCCCAGCGCCGTTCCTTCATCCCGCGAATGGCGAGGCGAGTGAGCCGAATGGCCCCGAACAGTTTCAGGTCGAAATCGGTCTGCCAGATTTCATCGGTCGCATCCTCGAATGCCGCATGAACCGATGAGCCGGCATTGTTGACCAGAATGTCGATCGGACCGATTTCCGCGACTGCCTTGTCGTACATATCAGCGAGCGCCGCTGCATCCGAAACGTCGCAGGAATAGGCGGCCACCCTGCCCCCGTCGGCGACGGCTTCGATTTCCGCCTTCGCCGCTGCCAGAACATCTTCCCGGCGCGCAACGATCGCGACATCCGCCCCCGAGTCCGCGAAGCGCTTTGCCACGGCAAGGCCCAGCCCCTGGCTTGCCCCGGTAATCAGCGCCCTGCGCCCGTCCAGCCGTACATCCATCTTCCAACCTTCTCCGTTATCCCGTAACCGTATTCTGCTGAATCAACGCCCGGCGCAGCACCTTGCCGACCGGACTCTTGGGCAGCTCGTCGACGAACTCGACCACCTGCGGCACCTTGTACGGCGCGATCCTTTCGCGCAGCGATGCCCGTATTTCCTCACCCAGCGCGTCCGATGGCATGACGCCGTCCCGCATCACGATCACCGCACGGATGCGGTTGCCGATTTCAGCGTCGGGCAGCGGCACGACACAGGCCTCGGCCACGCCGTCCTGCTGACGGATCGCATTCTCGATCTCGACCGGTGAAATGAAAATTCCCCGGCTCTTGAAACAGTCGTCCGACCGTCCGGCGATCCACAGATAGCCGTCCTCGTCGGCCCGGGCGAGATCGCCGGTGTGGTACCAGCCGTCATGGACGACCTCTGCGGTCTTTTCCGGATCCTTGTGATAGCGCAAGAAAAAGCCGGGATTGTCCGATGCGATCAGCAGATGCCCGACCTCTCCCGCCGGCACGGGATTGTAATCGTCGTCCAGCACCTCGACCCGCGTGCCCGGCAGCGCCTTTCCGACCGATCCCGGCCGTACCGGCCAGTGCGGACTCTGCCCGAAGACGAGCTGCATTTCGGATACGCCGTAATGTTCCCACACCGGGCAGCCGATACGCGCCACCCATTCCTCGTAGGTCGCGGCTTCGAGCGCTTCACCGGTGGCGTTGCAGCCGCGCAGCGAGGAGAGGTCGTATTTTTTTTCGACGCCCTCCATCGCGAGAATCCGGCGGTAGACCGTCGCCACGGAATACACCAGCGTCACATTGTGTCGTTCGATACTCTCCAGAACATGTTCGGGATGCGCTCGCCCTTCCAGGATGGCGCCGGTAATCCCGTTGCGGAGCGCGAACAGAACGTTGTGCCCGAGCGCGCTGATAAAGCTCCATTCGCCTGTCGCCATGGCGACATCGTCCGGTTGCGGCGCGATGCGAAGCAGGTTCATGTCTCCCTGGGCGACAATCCAGCGATGGGCATGAACGATCCCCTTGGGCCGCCCGGTTGTGCCGGAGGTATAGACGATAAAGGCCGGATCATTGGCGCCCGTATCGGCGGGCGCTACCGTTTCTCCGGCGTGTTTGGCGATCAGGGGCTGAAACGGAACGCCGTCTTCGTCGGCGCCGCGCGCAACGATCAGCCCGAGCGGCAGACGGTCACGCAGCGCCTGTAGCGGCCCGGCGATATCGCCGAACGTGACGGCGGCCTTCGCTTCACTGTGATCCAGCACGTAATCAACCTCTTCCGGGCCGAGCAGGGAGTTCATCAGTACCGGGATCGCGCCGACCCGCACCAGCGCCAGAAAGGCGATGACATATTCGAGGCTGTTGGTCATGCGGATCAGGACGGGCGTCCCCTGCCCGATGCCCTGCGCCAGCAGACCGGTTGCCAGCGCGTTTACCAAATGGGCCAGCCCGTCATAGGTAACCGTCCCGGTGTCCCAGACGAAGGCGGTCTTGTCGCCCATCCCGGCGGCGATCTGCCGATCGAGCGCCTCGGCGCACAGATTGACCCGCTCGGGAATTTCCCGATAGCCCGGCCACGTCTCGATCTTGTCAGTCGCCATTGCCGCCCTTGCCGGAACCGTCAAATGGCCAGTTGTCATAGTAAGGCCCACGGAATTCCGGATCGCGCTTCTCCAGGAAGGCCCGAATGCCTTCGTGGCAATCCTTGGTCCGGGTGATCTCCATGATGCCTGCGAGTTCCTTTGCCCAGCCTTCGTCGGTGCGGTTCTGGTTCCAGTAATATTTCACCAGCTCCTTCGCCTTGCGCACCGACAGATAGGGATTGTTGGCAATCTCGACGGCGATCTTGAACACCTCGTCCATCAGATCGTCGTGCGGGAAGACCCGTTCGATCAGCCCGAGCCTTTCGGCCTCTTCGGCGCCGATGATGCGGCCCGTCAGGATCATTTCCATCGCCTTGCCGACTCCGATCAGCTTGGGCAGGTTCCGGGCACCGCCGGATTCAGGCAGGAAGCCAGCCGGCACCGCGACTTCGCCCAGCTTGGCCCGATCCGATGCGTAGCGCATGTCGCAGAGGGTGCAGATTTCAAGACCGATCCCGACTGCGGGCCCGTTGATCGCGGCGATGGTCACCGGCGGCAAATCTTCCAGCTTGCGGAACGCCTGCTGCAGCACGCGGTGACGCAGATCGTTGAAGAAATAGCCGGCGAGTTCCTTATACGGCCCGAAATTTCCCATATCGAAATCGGGATCGCCGGCGCCGACCGGCCCCGCCTCGCTCTTCAGATCGCCGCCGGCGGAGAAGCCCCGCCCCTCGCCCGTCAGGATCACGACCTTGAGGTGACTGTTATGCGCAATCTCGTCGCACAATATGTCCAGCTCGACCCGCATCCGGACATCGACGGCGTTGAGCGCCTCCGGCCGGTTGAAGGTGATGACCCCGATGCAGGCCTCGCCGGGACGTTCAGGATTTTCCCGAACTTCCCATTTCAACGCCTTGTATTCCATTGATTTTCTCCTGCTGTCAGGTGCCGACCCGGAACGGCGCGGCAAGACCGCGCAGACAGGCAATGACGCTCAGCGCCGTGATCTTTCCGGTGCCGGGATTCTCTTCCGACTGGACGTTCTCGATGGTGAGCGTGAACCGCGCGCTGTCGGCATCGACCTTGATGGTATGCGTGTTGCGGTCGAGCGACGGATCGGCCCAGATTTCGAGCTTCGTTTCGTCCGGTCCGACCCCCGCCATGCCGAGCGCAGCCGCGACGTTGACGTTGGCCGGAAAACCGGCCGCGCCTTCCCGCGCCGTGCCCTCGAACACTTTCTTGGGTTCGTTGAGCCCTTCGACCGAAATATTGTGCTGCACCAGATGGGGCGCGCCGATCAGGGCGTTCGGCGGCTTGCGGGTGATCATGCGGACTTCGTTGATGGTGCCTTCCGCCGCGGCGCGCACGGCATCGAGCCCCAGCAGCGCACCGGTGGCGAGGATCAGCCGGCCCCCGTTGTCCCGCGCGAGATCAACGACTTCGGGATGCACGAGGATTCCCGCGCCGCTGACCGTCACCAGCGTCTTTCCCGCCGTCAGGACCGGCCCGGCGATGTCCATGAACACCGCTTTCGGGACGCATTCGGCGACAACGTCGCAGCGTTCGGCAAGTTCCTCCGGCCCGACGACGTCAACCGGCCTCGCATAATCGGCCATGTTGGCGGCTGCCTTGTCCCGGTCTCCCGAACAGACGGCCTCCAGTTCCAGCCCCTCGATTCCCTTGTCCAGCGCCCGGCCCACGACCTTTCCGATGGTACCGAATCCGGCGATGCCTACCTTCACCGCTGCCTCCCTGCGAATTGCCTGCGAATTGAATGTGGCGGCAACTTACTCCGGCAGGTTCGTTCTGTCAGCGCCCCTCATTGTCGGACAGCCATACGGCAGACTAATATGCCCTCCCTCGAAATCAGGAGAGTCATGTGGCTGAAAGAAACAAGAAACTCGTCAAGGGCGGGCTGGTCTACGATCACGACGGCAACGTGCACAAACCGGCACAGGCGGATATCCTGATCGACGGCGCCAACATCGCCGCGGTCGGCGCGGTTTCCGCAGCCGATGCAGAGGGCGCCGAGGTCATCGATGCGTCGGGGCACCTGGTCGTTCCCGGCATGATCAACGGCCATTACCATTCGCATGACACGCTGCTGCGCGGTCTGCTCGAAGAACAGACGCTGGAGACATGGCTGCTCCTGACCCTGCCTTTGCAGGGCAACCGCTCGAAAGAGGAAATCCGTATCCGTACGCTGGTCGGGGCGCTCGAATCGATGCGCTGCGGCGTTACGACCGTTCAGGACATGCTTGGGCTTATCCCGCTTGAGGAAGACCTGATCGATGTGGTGCTCGACACCTACGAGGAAATCGGCGAACGCGTCGTGTTCTCGCCCATGGTGTTCGACATTCCGGCGGCGCAGATGATCCGCTATGCCGACGAGCTGCCCGAGAACGTGCGCGAAATGATGGGCACGGTGGCGCGCGAGCCGCAATGGCAGCTCGATTTCCTGAAAGCGCAGATCGAACGGCGTCCGGCAAAGGGCAACACGCACTGGGCCGTCGGACCGTTCGCGCCGCAGCGCTGCTCGCTGGAACTGCTGGCGGGCTGCGCGGACCTTGCCGAGGCGTACGATCTCGGCATCTACACCCACATGTACGAAACGCGCGGCCAGCGGGTCATCGCCAACGAGGCCTTCAAGGATTTCGGCGGCTCCTTCGTCACCTATGTCGACAAGGCGGGGATGCTGAACAGACGCTTCAACATCGCCCATTCCGTCTGGATTTCGCGCGAGGAGATGGACCGGATGGCGGACGCAGGGGCAGGCGTCGTCCTTAACCACAACAGCAATTACAAGCTCAAGAGCGGCATCGCGCCGGTGCTGGACCTGCGCGAGTCCGGCGTCCGTATCGGGCTCGGCTGCGACAACTGCTCCGGCAGCGACGTGCAGAACATGTTCCAGTCGATGAAGACGTTCTGCCAGATCGCCGCCGTCAGCGACCCGGAACCGGGCCAGCCCCTGACGCACGACGCCGTCCGCTACGCCACCGAGGGCAGCGCGCGCTCCGCCTGTCTCGATGGCGTGATCGGGGCGCTGAAGCCCGGCTACAAGGCCGACATGATGCTGCTCGATCTGAAGGACCCCGGCTGGCTTCCGTTCAACAGCGCCGCGCGCCAGCTGGTCTATACCGAGACCGGGCGATCAATCGATACCGTCATCATCGACGGCAAGGTGGTCATCAAGGACCGCAAATGCACCACCATCGACGAGGACGCGCTGCACGAGGAAGTGGCCGGCTACATGAAATCGATCATTCCGGAATACGAGGACATCGTCGCCGCGCGGACTGCCGCCATGCCCTTCATGCTCGACGCCCACCGCAAGGTCTGGAACACGCCGGTGCAGATGGAACGGTTCATGACCCGGACGCGGGATTAGCCCAGACGCCCGTCCGGCGACGGGCGAGCCGGAAGGCCCGGCAACGGATGGTGCGCTCCCTCTTTCTGGTCCCGTTCCAGCCGGTGTGCTAACCTTTCCGGACGAAAACCGGGGAGCCGGCCATGCCCGATACCCATACCGCCAACGCCGCGAAAACCGCGCCCTTCTCGGTCCGCAAGCTGGGCAAATATGTCGGGGCTGAAGTCACGGGAATCGACCTCTCCAAGCCGCTCGACGAGGAAACCGTCGCGGCGATGACCCTGACCCATGCGGAGAACGGCGTGCTGGCATTCCCGGACCAGAAAATCGGCTCGGAAGATCTCAAGCGGTTCGGCCGCTATTTCGGCGAACTTACGGTGCATCCCTTCTCCACCAACATGGAAGAAGCGCCGGAGCTGATCGTCTACGACAACAAGGAAGGCAATCCGCCACCGCAGACCGATGTGTGGCACTCCGATGAGACGTTCCGCGAATGCCCGCCGATGGGCACGATGCTGTGCTCCAAGATCATTCCCGAAGTCGGGGGCGATACCTGCTTCTGTTCCATGGAGGCCGCCTATGAAGGCCTGTCCGACCGGATGCAGAACTTCATCGACGGGCTCGAGGCGATCCACGACTTCATCCCGTTCAAGAAGCTGTTTCCCGACACGCCGGAAGGCCGCAAAAACCTTTTCGACTGGGAACAGAAGCTGCGCCCCGTGGCGCATCCGGTGGTGCGCGTCCATCCGGTGACCGGCCGCAAGGCGCTGTTCGTCAACCCGTGGAAATTCACCGTCCGTATCAAGGGCATGCACGAGCGCGAAAGCCGCGATCTGCTGGAACGGCTGGGCCAGACGGTACATACGCTTGAATATCACTATCGCCACCGCTGGGTTCCGGACACCGTCGTGTTCTGGGACAACCGCAACGTCCAGCACGCAGCGGTCCACGATTACTATCCGCAGCGCCGCATGATGGAGCGCGTCACCATCGGCGGCGACCGTCCCACGGGAACCGGCAAGGTGGCGGACGAATCAGAGCTGTACCGCCGAAAAATTCCCTGGATCATGGATTTCAAGGACCGCCCGAAACGGAAGTTCGAACGGGATTAGGCCCTGTACGAACGACTCCTTCGCTGTGATAAACTGAATGCAGTCTCTCCTGCGTTCCTTCCGGAAGGAAAATCATGAGTGCTGCGACGCCTGACGGCGCACGCGACATCAAGGTCATTTCGCTGATCGGCGTGTCGCATTACATGAGTCACGTCTATCAGCTCGCCCTGCCGGCGCTGTTTCCGTTGATCAACCGGGTCGAAGGCATTTCCTATGTCGATCTCGGATTCCTGTCTTTCATCTTCTTCCTGACCTCCGGCCTCGGCCAGACACCGGCGGGCTTCCTGGTCGACAAGATCGGCGCGCGCCCGACGCTGTTCGCCGGCATGCTGCTGCTGGCGGGATCGACCGCGGCCTTCGCCGCGACGCATTCCTATTCGGTGATGATGTTCCTCGCCTTTCTCGCCGGTGTCGGCAATTCGGTATTCCATCCCGCCGATTTCTCGATCCTCAACGGCAGCATTTCGAAACAGCGTATCGGACGCGGTTTCGGCATCCACGGGTTTGGCGGTTTCATCGGATACGCCACCACACCGTTCTGCGTGATCCTGCTCGGCGACCTGCTGGGCTGGCAGCCGACCATGCTGGTTCTTGGCGCCTTCGGGCTGTTTATCCTGGCGCTCATGGTGCTGTCGCGGGACGACCTGCGCGATTCCGGGCGCGATCAGGGGGTCGAGCCGCAATCCTTCAAAGAGGATCTCGGCGTGCTGATGCAGCCGGCCTCGATCTACTCCTTCGCCTTTTTCGCCTTCATGGCGATGGGCTCGGTCGGGCTGATGGCGTTCGGCTCCAGCGCCCTGATCCAGCTTTTCCAGTTCGAGCCCAAGATCGCCAGCAGCGTGATCACCCTGCAGCTTACCGGATCGGTGGTCGGCATTCTGGTCGGCGGATGGGTCGCCGACAGGATCACCCAGCGTCACGACATTGCGACCGCCATGGTGGTAACGCTCGGCGTCGCCTTCCTGCTCTGCGTGCCGACCTTCAAGCCCGGCGCCTATTTCATGCTGGTCGCGCTGATGATGGTGTACGGCGCGCTGTACGGCATGGCCAACCCTCTGCGCGACATGGTGATCCGCTCGTTCGCGCCCACCGGCGGGGCGGGCAAGGTGTTCGGCTTTACCTATTCAGGGATGGATTTCGGATCGTCGGTTTCGGCGCTGGTGTTCGGCTATCTGCTGGAGCAGAAACAGCCAGAACTGGTGTTCTACCTGGTCGCCGTGTTCATGATGATCGGCGTCGGCGCGGTGCTCCTGGCCAAGGCGAGTTCTCCGCCGAAACCGGCCGCCGCAGCGGCCTGACGACCGGAGCGCGATCCGCATGGCCGTTCTCGGAGCCTCCCGCCAGGATACGCAGGTGATGGGCGTCATCGGCGTCGCCCATATGCTGAGCCATTTCTACCAGTTCGCGCTGGCGCCGCTATTTCCGCTGGTCGCTCCCGATATCGGCGTCTCGTTCCTGCAGCTCGGCACGCTTATGGGCGTATTGTTCGTGACCTCCGCCCTGCTCCAGACACCGGCAGGGTTTCTGGTCGACAGGATCGGGGGACGACCGGTCCTTTTCGGCGGGCTGTTCCTGCTGTCCGCGGCGGTAACGGGATACGCCTTCGCACCCAATTTCGAGACGCTTATCGCGCTGTCGATCATCGCGGGAATCGGCAACTCGGTGTTTCACCCGGCGGACTATTCCCTGCTTAACGCCCATGTCAGCCGCGACTGGATCGGCCGCGCCTACAGCGTCCACGCGATCGGCGGCTATATCGGTTTCGCGCTCGCACCGGTCAGCGTCACGCTGCTGGCCGGGCCACTCGGCTGGCGCACCGCGGTTGCCACCGTCGGGATCGCCGGGATCGTAATCGGCATCCTCCTCTTTTTCTGGCGCGCCGAACACGAGCCGGATGACGATGTCGGAATCGCCGACAGCGAAGCCCCGGCACCGGCATCCGGCATTTCGGTCCTGCTGCAGCCGCAAATCGTTCTCGCTTTCCTGTTCTTCCTCGTACTGGCGATGGGGCTGATCGGCATACAGAGCTTTGCCACGACCGCGCTGGTCGAGGGCTGGTCGCTGTCGCTGGAAACAGCCGGCGCAGTCCTGTCGGTCTTCGTGTTCGCTGCGCCGGTCGGGATCCTCGTCGGCGGCTACGTCGCCGACCATATGCCCACGCACCACACCACCGCCGCGCTCGCCTTCGTCGGATCCGGGCTGTGCATCGTCGTCATCCCGGTACTGGGGCTGAGCGGGCTGGCCATTTCGGGCGCCCTGCTGCTCGCCGGGCTGTTGTTCGGGTTCGCGCTGCCCAGTCGCGACATGTTCATCCGCTCAATGACGCCCAAGGGCGCGAGCGGACGGGTGTTCGGCTTTGTCTATGGCGGTCTCGATTCCGGCGCAGCCATTACGCCGATCCTGTTCGGGCTGTTCATCGACCACGGGCGCCCGCGCTGGGTGTTCCTGGCCGCCGGGCTGTTCATCCTGGGATCGGCGCTGGTCTGCAAGATTGCAAGCATCGCTGCCGCCCGCGCCACGCCCAGTCCAGACTCCTCGACCACCCCATGAATATCGTCTTCTTCGCGCTCGTCCTGATTGCCTTCGGCGTTACCGCCTGGCGGCAGGTCGGCTGGGTCGCGACGGACGCCGACAAAACGGCGCCGATGCAGGCATTGGCGCTCGGCATGGTCGATGCTGCAGGCAGCGCGGTAACGCTCGCCATCGGGTTGATCGGTGTCATGGCGCTGTTTCTCGGTCTGATGAAGGTCGCGGAAGCGGGCGGTCTGCTGACCATCATCGCCCGCCTCGTCCGGCCGCTGATGGTGCGCGCCTTTCCGGACGTGCCCGCCAGCCATCCTGCGATGGGCGCGATGATCATGAACATTTCGGCCAATGCGATGGGGCTCGGCAACGCGGCAACGCCGTTCGGGATCCGCGCGATGCAGGAGCTGGATCGCCTTAATCCGCACAAGGGAACAGCGACCGACGCGATGGTCCTGTTTCTCGCCATCAACACCTCCAGCGTGACTGTCCTGCCGACCGGCGTCATCGCTCTGCGCGCCGCCGCGGGTTCCGCCGATCCGGCGGGGATACTCCCCACGACCCTGTTTGCGACGATCCTGTCGACCGCGGTCGCCTTCCTTGCGGTGAAGCTCTACCGGGGTTTCGCTCCCCTGCCCCCCACACCGCCCGCAGAGACCGGGGAAAAAGAGACCGCATCCTTCGACGACGACGTAAGCGGCAAGGGCTATCCCGCCTGGGCCTCGATCGCCGCGCTGAGTTTCATCGCCGCTCTGGTGCCCGTCACCGTCATTTTCGGCCATGCCATCGCGCCCTGGATCATTCCGGGCCTGATGATCGCGCTGCTGACCTTCGGCGTCTGCCGCCGGGTGGCGATATACGAAATGTTTGTCGAAGGCGCGAAGGACGGGTTTCAGGTCGCCGTACGCATCATCCCCTATCTGGTGGCGATCCTCGTCGCCGTCGGCATGCTGCGCGTTTCGGGTGCGCTGGATGCGCTGGTTTCGTGGGTAGGACCACTCACTTCTGCCTTCGGCCTGCCCGGAGAGGCGCTGCCGATGGCGCTGCTGCGCCCACTGTCGGGTTCAGGGGCGTACGGCATCCTTGCCTCGACCATTCAGAACCCGGCAATCGGGCCGGACAGCTATGTCGGCTATCTGGTCAGCACGCTGCAGGGATCGACGGAGACCACCTTTTACGTGATCGCCGTCTATTTCGGGGCCGTACAGATCAAGCGGGTGCGTCACGCGCTTGCCGCGGCACTGACGGCGGACGTCGCCGGGATCGCCGGCGCGGTGATTGCCTGCTCCCTCCTCTACGGTTCGCTATAAAATTCAATCTTTTACCGGCTCCCCCCTTGCATCCACCGGCCACTATTGGAAACATGCCGGAAACGATTTCAAGGGAGATAAAACATGGAAGTCCGGGCCGCCGTCGCTTACGAAGCCGGCAAGGAACTGACGATCGAAACGGTCCAGCTCGAAGGACCGCGCGACGGCGAAGTCCTTGTCGAGATAAAGGCAACCGGCATTTGCCATACCGATGCCTTTACCCTGTCGGGTGAAGACCCGGAAGGGCTGTTTCCCTCCATCCTGGGGCATGAAGGCGCAGGAATCGTGGTCGATACCGGCCCCGGCGTCACGACGCTGAAAAAAGGCGATCACGTCATTCCGCTCTATATCCCGGAATGCCGCCAGTGCAAATCCTGCCTGTCGGGCAAAACCAATCTCTGCACCTCGATCCGCGAGACCCAGGGACAGGGCGTCATGCCGGATGGGTCGAGCCGGTTTTCGCTGAACGGCAAGAAGCTGTTTCACTACATGGGCACATCGACCTTCGCCAACTACACCGTGGTGCCTGAAATTGCCCTAGCCAAGGTCCGCGAGGACGCTCCGTTCGACAAGATCTGCTATATCGGCTGCGGCGTTACCACCGGAATTGGCGCGGTCATCAACACGGCACAGGTCGAACCGGGTTCCAATGTCGTGGTGTTCGGTCTGGGCGGCATCGGGCTCAACGTCATTCAGGGCGCACGCCTGGCCGGTGCGGACAAAATTGTCGGAGTCGACCTTAACGGCTCGAAAGAGGCGCTGGCCCGAAAATTCGGCATGACACATTTCGTCAACCCGAAGGATATGGACGGCGATCTCGTCGCCGCCCTCGTCGATCTGACCGATGGCGGGGCGGATTACAGCTTCGAATGCATCGGCAACGTCAACACGATGCGACAGGCGCTGGAATGCTGCCATCGCGGCTGGGGAGTCAGCGTCATCATCGGCGTCGCCGGCGCGGGTCAGGAGATCAATACGCGACCGTTCCAGCTCGTTACCGGACGGGTCTGGAAAGGCACCGCCTTCGGCGGCGCAAAGAGCCGTACGCAGGTGCCGAAAATCGTCGACTGGTACATGGACGGCAAGATCAATATCGACGACCTGATCACGCATACGATGCCGCTGGAAGACATCAACAACGGATTCCACCTCATGCACGAAGGAAAATCGATCCGGAGCGTCGTTACGTACTGATGCGGGTTTACGCCTAGCCGCCGGCGCAAATGGCGATGATGAAATCCTGAATCTTCTGGATATCGCGGAAGGCGGGGAATGCCATCAGCGCGGCAAACAACAGAACGCCGAGCACCACATACTCCATGCGGCTGCTGCTTTCCGGAACCGTGTTCTCCGGCGCTTCCTGTTTTTTGTCGATCGACGCCATGAAACCAGCTTACTTCAATCCGACCGCTGACGCATCAAACATCGCCGGTCCTGTCGTCGCCATGATTCTGGACGATCTGCAGAGGGGCTGACACAATAGACCGGTGTACCGGCGAGGCGCCAAGGGGGCAGCCACAATAAGCCGGTATACCGGGGGAGGATTACGTGAGCGGTCAGACTGGCAGATGTCGGCGTTATCCGGTTTATGCGTGGATGACGGCACTATTCCTTCTATCCGGTCAGTTTTTCGCCCTGCTCTCCGAAGCGGTTGCCGGCACCCGGAATTACAACATCGATATATTGCTGGACGAACCCCATCCGTTCTCGTCGTCCGGGGCGTCCGCCTATTCGTCGGTCTATCCCCCGCCGCCGCACGCCGCGCCGGTTTATCCGGATCAGATTCGTCCGCGACCGGCTGTTCCCTTGCCGTCCGGATACGGCGCAGCACCTATGAGACCGGCGGCGGCGCAGAGCGTCAGGGCCAGGATGCCCCAGGCCACCCCGCCTGGAATGGCCCCGGAACGAACCGCAAAAGGCATCATTTCGGAAGTAAAATTCGGCGTGCTGGCTCACGATATCGGCCCGTTCAGCAGCAACGAAGAGGATGTCACGGCCAATATCAACGCCGAACTTCTGTTCGCATCGCCCCGGTTTCTGTCGTTTCTTTGGTCGCCGCGTCCGCATCTCGGGCTGACCATCAATCCTGAGGGCGACACCAGCCAGATTTATGCCGGATTGACATGGGAAATCACCCTGTCCCGGCACTGGTTTATCGATTTCAGCTTCGGCGGCTCGTTGCACGACGGTGAAAGGACGACCACGAGAGACGATCGCAAGGAACTCGGCTGTCGCCTGCTGTTCCGCGAATCGTTCGAGATTGGCTATCGTTTCGACAGCGGCCATTCCCTGACCGGTTTTCTCGCTCACATCTCCAACGCCAATATCTGCGACAAGAACGAAGGGCTTGAAAACGCCGGCCTGCGCTACGGCTATCGTTTCTGATCGTCAGCCATCAACCCAAGATTAACCAATTTACGTCACCCTCGGAGGGTCCGCGAACGGTTCAACCCTGCCGCCCCGCTTGAACGGCGACCTGTCGAAGGCGATCTTGTCCGAAGCACTTACCCGATATTTTCCCGATAAGGCATTGAAACGTATTGTTCTTTTATGCCTATTCGCCAGCGCGACCGCGCTCGCCTGTCTGGCCGCGCCCGGAGAGACGTCGGCCGCCGAAAAGAAGCGCAATACCATGGTCGTCGGGTGCTGGGGGGATGCCAAGAAAGGCGACGCCGTCGACCTGAAAATTCGATTCGTCGGAAACGGGTCTATCGTGCAGTACGATGAAAACCAGGTCGAAAAGCACAAACGGACGTTCGGCGCATGGGAAATGCCGGCCGATTCCAGTTACCTCTCGATTTACTGGCCCGACGGGCGCATCAGCCAGTACGGTATGAAACGAATCGGCCCGATCCTCCATTTCACAGGGCTCAGCGGCGCGCGAAACTTTACCCTGCGCGAAATATCGCCTGACAATTGCTGGGATCCCCGCGGCTGAGAAGCCGATCGTCCTAATGCCGCGCTAAATCTTGATAGTGCGCCGCATCGCGGGCAACATGCGGGCATGACTGCTGAAACGCTCGTACTCGCCTTCGCCTTCGGTTGGGGGGCATGGATTCTTTATCGCATTCACCAGCGTCGCCGGTCCCGCGACAACCCGACCGGCGGCATCGTCGAAGCCGTTCCGGAGCGCAAGCCGCGGGAAATGCCGCGGATCGGAGAACCCGGCAGTATCACCTTCAACCAGATACAGGAGCTGAAGCGGAACAGTTTCACGCCCGACCGCAACTGGAGCAAGGAAGAAGCGGCGTTGATTCTCGACTCCGTTTCGTATCTGCGCGCCGTCTGCCGCGACATCGCGGGCGACGAGGACGGGCCGCCGCCGCTGGACGTACAGAACGAGCTGCTGCGCTTCATTCTGACCGAGCAGGATGTGCGCGAACATATCCGCAAATGGGGAGAGGGCCGTCGAGAAGCAGGCGGCGGCGATTATGACGACGATCTCCCCGATTTACCGAAAAACCGGCAGTACGACCGTGTCCGGAACCATGCGAGCCGCTTTTTCGAGGCCGACGAGCCCGAAACGACGGCAGGGTGAACAAGCGCCTCTAGCCGCACTATTTAAACAGGAGTTTTTTGTGACCACCGTCACATGATTTTCAGGCGCGGTTTTATATTAATAACGTGCTGCCTGAAACCCTCCCCTTGGTTCCAACCCCGGGCAGCTACATCGAACGGCGGTCTCTCCCCAGAGACCGCCGTACTTCTTTCCGGACGATGCGGTTCGATCAGGGACGAACCGGCGGAAGGTGCTCGATGGAAGGCCGAAGAATTGCCAGCACCTGTTTCCAGCAGGCATCGTCGCAAGCCGACAGAAGGCCGTGGCGATGGTTCCGACCGGGTTGATAGAATGAACCGTCAACATGACGGACCCGCCCACCGGCCTCCCGGACGATCAGGTCGCCTGCGGCGTGATCCCATGGCTTCAATCCCCGATAATGGGCGAAATGAAGCTCTCCCGTTGCGATCCTCAAATATTCGATCCCGCAACACCCGGCCGTGTTCAAATCCTCGAACACGCCTTTCACCTCGTCCCGTTCGCGCAGCCGGCGACCGAGCGATCCTTTCATCGACGACGGCTCGGTCCCGGGATCGCCCGGCGACACGCGACGACCGCCGGACCACGCCCCGCCGCCTTCTTCCGCAACGATGCAGGTGCCCGTTTCAGGGACGAGGATCGCGCCGGCGCGTGTCATCCCGCCTGTCGTCAGCGCGACGATCACCACGTAGTCGGGTTTCCCCGCCGCAAAATTCGATGTGCCGTCGAGCGGGTCGACGATCCAGACCGGCGCATCGCCGTTAAGGCAGTCATAGGCATTCGGATTGCCTTCGGCGGCTTCCTCGCCGAGCACGACGGAACCCGGCAAGAGGTCCACCAGCGCCTCCGCCAGCCGTCGCTCGCTCTCGGTATCCGCTATCGTGACAAGTCCGCCAGCTTCCTTGCGGCGGACTTCTCCGTCCTGCAGCCCCCGGAATCGAGGCCTGATTTCGGTATCCGCGACGTCCCGCATGATCGAGACGACTTTCCCCATGTCAGGCGTCGTCACGATCTCCGCCTTTGATGCTGTTTCCGAACCGGTGAAAAAAACGCGCGCTCTCCGCACCGTCGAGACGAACCCGAAAAGTCGCAACCGGTCCGGAATCGTCCCGCTCCAGGACATCGCCTCGACTGTACAGCCAGGCGATCGCCTTTCCATCCGCCGGATCGAGCGAAAGCTCGATGATCTCCCGATTGGCTGCAAGCAGGCCGTCAATTGCCGCAAGAAGGTCCGCGCACCCTTCTCCGGTCGCAGCGGAAAGCAGTACGACACCGCCGTCCCGTTCCGCGCGGTTGCGTTCCATGGCAAGAGCTTCCGGGTCCACAAGGTCGATCTTGTTCCGGACCTCAAGAATTGCATCGCGGCGGTCGTCGGTAACTCCAAGCTCCTCAAGCACCGAAAGGACATCGAATTTCTGCGCATCGCTGTCGGGATGGGCGATATCCCGTACGTGAATAATGATGTCGGCTTCCAGCACCTCTTCGAGCGTCGCGCGAAACGCCGCAACCAGCATCGTTGGGAGGGAAGATACGAATCCGACCGTGTCGGACAGGATGGCGGACCGCCCCGAAGGCAGTTCGATGGCCCGCATCGTTGGATCCAGGGTCGCGAACAGCTGATCCCTCGCGGTGACGTCCGCTCCCGACAGCCTGTTAAAAAGGGTGGATTTTCCGGCGTTCGTATACCCGACCAGCGCAACAACCGGATAGGGCACCTTCTGACGGCTGCGCCGATGCAGCCCCCGGGTCCGCGTCACCCGGCCGAGTTCACGCCGAATTCGCGTTATGCGCTCGTCTATCTGACGACGGTCCGCCTCGATCTGGGTCTCGCCCGGACCGCCGAGAAACCCGAAACCGCCACGCTGACGTTCGAGATGTGTCCAGCTCCGCACAAGGCGGCTTCGCTGATAGGTCAGATGCGCCAGCTCGACCTGCAAGCGGCCCTCCCGCGTCCTGGCCCGGGCCCCGAAAATCTCCAGAATCAGGCCGGTTCGGTCTACGACCTTGCAGTTCCACGCCTTCTCCAGATTACGCTGCTGGATGGGCGTAACGACACCATCCACAACCGCCACGCCGATTCCGCCTTCCTCGATGATCGGGCTGTAGCTTTCCACCTGTCCGGTCCCGAACAGGGTAGCCGGACGAACCCGATTCATGGGAACGATATCGGCGTGCCGGACATCGAGGTCGATGGCCGCGGCGAGCCCGATCGCTTCGTCAAGGCAAGCCTCCGGGTCCCGCGAAACCGTATATCGACCGGGCGCCTTGCTGTGAGGATAAAGAACGATGGCGCGCGCACCGCGAGGGCCGGTACGCGACAGATCCTCCGTCACGTCAGTCGTTTACGTCCGGCGGGATACTTCCGTCCTTGTCATCCTCGTCCCAGAGCTGGATCGGGGAAACCGGCATTACGGTCGAAATGGCATGCTTATAGACCAGCTGCGAATGTCCGTCGCGGCGGAGTAGCACGCAAAAATTGTCAAACCAGGTGATAATGCCCTGGAGTTTTACGCCATTCACGAGAAAAACCGTGACCGGCGCCTTGTTTTTCCGGACATTATTGAGAAATACGTCCTGGAGGTTCTGGTTCTTGTTATCGCTTGGCATTTTCGCCTCTGCTTTCTGATTGGTTCCATGCCGCAGGACCACCCGCGCGGAACAATATTTCATTTCCAATAATATGGCCCGCTACAATTGCGAGACAAGACCCGCAAGGTTTCCCAGCGAAGAAAACTGACAGCTTGGCATGTAATCGTCGAAATCCTCGGGTTTTGCCGGCGCTCCGGCCACCAGAACCGGCAAACAGCCTGCGGCATGGGCGCATTCCATGTCGATTCTGGTATCCCCGACGAACCAGATGTCGGGGCCCGGCTTCAGGCCTCCCGGATCGAGCGCCATCAGGACCGGATCCAGAGCCGGTTTGTCTTTGGGCGCGTCCATCGCCCCGACAAGCCGGGAAAAATAGCCCGACCAGCCGAGATGTTCCGCCTCCCGCCTCAGATGATCGCCGGACTTGTTGCTGACAACACCGAGATAAATCCGTTTTTCCTGGAGCAGCTTCAGCAACGGTTCGGCACCCTCGCAAACTTCGAGCCGTTCGAGGTGGATTTCACGAAACCGGGCGTAAAAAATATCTCTCGCCTCTTCCCAGCGGTCGCCGAACATATCCGGGAATGCCTCGCGCAGCGCGCGCCTGACCCGCTGGCGCGTTTCTTCGACGGTCCAGAGCGGATGGCCCATCGCGGATAGCGTCGCGTTCATGGCGTCATGGATGACGGGCCACGTATCGACCAGAGTATTATCCCAGTCGAACAGAACGCCTTTCGGCAATACGTCCGGAGCAGCCCGTCTCATCACCCGGAAATATGATCCCGATAGGCCGAGAGCAGAGCACGGGCAACGGGCCCCGGCTTTCCGTCGCCGACCGGCCGCCCGTCGATCGACACTACCGGCAACACGAAAGATGTGGTGCTGGTGACGAATGCTTCGCGGGCTGCCTTTGCTTCCTCCAGCGTAAACGGCCGCTCGGTGATGCGGATATTGGCCTGCCTCGCGGCCTCGATCACGGAATGGCGGGTAATGCCGGCAAGTATCTGTGGCCCGAGGGGACGCGTGACGACTTCCTGTCCGTCCGTCACGATCCAGGCATTGGTCGAAGAGCCCTCCGTCACCTCGCCGTTTTCCTCCACGAACCACGCCTCATACGCGCCCTGTCGCTGCGCTTCCTGCTTCGCCAGGACGTTCGGAAGCAGCGACACGGACTTTATGTCGCGACGCGCCCACCGGCTTTCCGGAACCGACACCACGGAAACGCCGCGCTCGACAATTTCGGGCGCGGGAGGTTTGAGACGGCTTGCCGTTACGGTCAGGGTCGGCCGCGTTCCGGCAGCCGGAAAGGCATGATTTCTCGGCGCCACGCCGCGCGTTACCTGAAGGTAGACGATGCCATCAGCCAATCCGTTTCGCCGTACGATCTGTCCCACGATGACACCCAGCGCCGCACGGCTGCACGGCATCTCGATAAACAGAGAGTCCAGCGAACGCTTCAGCCGGTCATAATGAAGCTCTTCATCGACAAGGCTTCCGCGCCTGACCGCGATGACCTCATAGACCCCGTCGGCGAACTGATAGCCCCTGTCCTCGATATGAACCGCCGCGTTTCTGCGCTGGACATATCGGCCCGCCACATAGGCGACACCGGAAATTCCGCTGTTTCTGGAGGCGCCGAGGCCCGTCATTCCACGAAGCATCAGAAAAACTCGAGCTGCACTGCGAACAGCCCTTCAATCGTGCGAACGGCCGATGTTTCGGCAAACAGAACGACCCGGTCATAAACGTTCATCGTCGTGCCGCTTCGCGGAATGATGACGTTGCCGTTCCGCACGATCGCGCCGATAAGAACCCCGTCCGGCAGGTTCGCCTCCTTGATGGAGCGCCCGACGAGATCCGAAGTTTCGGGTATTTCTGCATCGATAATTTCGCCGAACCCGTCGGCGAGCGAATGAACGCCGCGGATCTTGCCCCTGCGGACGTGCTGCAGGATCGTGGACGCGGTAATCGCCCGTGGACTGACAACAACATCGACCCCGAGCGCGCTGATCAGGGGCGAATAGGTTGAGTTGTTGACCAGCGTGATCGCCCGCTTCGCGCCGTACCGTTTCGCCAGAAGCGACGCCAGAATGTTCGTCTCGTCATCATTGGTGACCGCGATAATGGCCTCGCTTTCACGCACGCCCGCTTCGTCGAGGATTTCGGGATCTATCACGTCGCCGTTGATAACCACGGTGTGATCGAGGATGTCCGCCACGGCATGCGCCCGATCGCGATTTCGTTCGATAATGCGCGCGGTTACGCCCGAGTAGTCCTTTTCGACGATCTCGCCGAGAAAAGCGCCGATATTTCCGCCGCCGGCGATGATGATACGTCTCGCCGCCATTTCCTCGTGGCCGAACGCCGACATGCCGCGGTCGACGTGATCGGAATCGATCACGAAATAAACGTCATCGCCCGGCAGCATGTGATCGTCCGCCGACGGTACAAAGCCATTGCCGTCGCGAACGACAGCCACGATTACGATATTCAGATCCGGAAACAGGCCTGACAGCTGTCGCAGGGGAGTATTGATGAGGGGGCAGTCCTCGTGGCAGCGAACCCCCATCATCCGCACCCTGTCTTCGGCAAGCGCAATCGATTCGAAGGCGCCGGTTACCTGAAGACGTCTGGAAATCGAACGCGCCACCTCTATCTCCGGAGAAATGATGACGTCGATCGGCATGTGATCCCGACTGAACAGATCCGCCCAGATCGGGTCACGGTAGCTCTGGTGACGAATCCTCGCGATCTTCGTGGGCACGCTGAACAGGGAATGAGCGACCTGACAGGCGACCATGTTCACCTCGTCGGCGGCGGTAACCGCGATGATCATGTCGGCATCCGCCGCCCCGGCGCGTTCAAGCACGTCGGGATGGGAGCCGAACCCGACATAAGCCTGGACGTCGAGCGAATCTCCCACCCGGCGCACGAGCTCAGCCGACTGATCGATAACCACGACGTCGTGCTGTTCCATGGCGAGCTGGTGAGCGATGTGAAAACCGACCTGACCGGCGCCTGCTACAATGACTTTCATATTCTATCCGCGATCAGCCCGTTTCCCTCAGGACGTCACCGTCCTCTCCTACCGCTCCGCTGATGCCCAGCAATTTCAGTTTTCTGTGGAGCGCCGAACGTTCCATTCCGACAAAAGCGGCTGTCTTGGAAATATTGCCGCTGAATCGCGATATCTGAGCCTTGAGATATTGCCGCTCGAACCTTTCCCGGGCGTCGCGCAACGGCAGCCCCATGATCTCGCTTCCCTCGTCCCACTTTACCGAAACAGGACTCGACAATCCGATCTCAGGTGGCAGGTCGTCGATCCGGATGAGATCGTCGGGCGCGCCGGACGCCATGATCAGTATCCAGTCGACCACGTTTCTGAGCTGTCTGACATTTCCGGGCCATGCGTAGCTCTGAAGCGCAGCCATCGCATCGCCGGCAAACCCACGCGACGGCATCCCCGACGCGCTGGAAACGGTATCCATGAAATGGTGCAGCAGCGCCGGAATATCGTCGGGCCGCGATTTGAGCGGCGGAATCTGGAGCGGTACGACACTCAACCGGTAATACAGGTCCTCGCGGAATCGACCGGCAGCCATGAGCGCGCCGAGGTCCCGGTTCGTACTGGCAATGACGCGAACGTCGACATCCTGGGCCGCCTCGCCGCCGACCGGCGTAAACCGCTGTTCCTGAAGCACCCTGACGATCTTGCCCTGGGTCTCCAGCGGCATGTCCGCAACTTCGTCCAGCAACAGCGTGCCGCCATCGGCCTGCCCGAGAATTCCGACAATTGCGGGACCGCCCCCCGAACCGGAAGCCCGTCCGAACAGCTCCGTCTCCATTCTGTCGGGCGCCATGGTCGCACAGTTCAGAACGACAAACGGTCCGTCCTGTCTTCGGGATTGCCGGTGCAGCTTTCGGGCAACGACTTCCTTGCCGACCCCGGCGGGTCCGACGATAAGGACCCGGCTCTCGGTCGGGGCGACCCGGTCGATGGCGCTCCTGAGACGGGACAACGCCGAGGATTCCCCGATCAGTTCGTTGTCGTCCGAAACCTGTTGTTTGAGAGATGCGATCTCCCGCCGGAGCCGGGCCGCATCCAGTGCCCTCTCCACCAGGATCAACAGGCGGTCGGCCTTGAACGGCTTTTCGATGAAATCGTATGCGCCCTTCTTGATCGCATCGACCGCCGTTTCGATATCCGCGTGCCCGCTGATCATGATGACCGGCAGTTCGGGATGGTCCTGCCGTACCTTGTCAAGCACGTCCAGCCCCTGGAACGCGCTGTCGTTGAGCCATATATCGAGGATCATCAGGTCCGGAACCGCCTGATCGATCGCCGCGAGCGCGGCTTCCCCGCTGCCGACCTCGCGGCAGCCATATCCTTCATCGCCAAGAATTTCAGCGATCAGACGACGGATATCCTGTTCGTCGTCTACGACAAGAAGATCAAGCGTCATGGTTCGTCGCCACCACTTCGGACTTCGAGCCGGTCGAAGCCGGACCGGCATCGGCTACAAACATCAGCTGCACGATCGCGCCGCCGCCAACGCGGTCATTCAACGCCAAATCGCCGCCATGATCCTCCATTATTTTTCGGACGATCGCGAGTCCCAAACCTGTGCCTTTTTCCCGCGTCGTGACATAGGGCTCCGTCAGACGATCCCGCTCATCGTCGGGAAGCCCCTTCCCGTCGTCCGCCACGGAAACCGTGATCCGGCCGTCATCTTGCTCGATCGAAACCTCGATATTGCCCGTCGGTTCTTCCTCGGATCCGGGGTTTTTCCCTTCGATCGCATCGACCGCGTTCTGCAGCAGATTGATCAGCGCCTGACCGATCTGCTGACGATCGCACAAAACCGTCACCGGCTCATCGCCGAAAGTGCGCCTTACCTTGATTCCCCGATGCGCGTTCTTGAACAGAACCATCGAATCGCGGCAGATCGCGGCGATGTCTTCCTGCTTGATGCTGGGCGCCGGCATCCGTGCGAACGAAGAGAATTCGTCTACCAGACGTCCGATATCGCCGACCTGACGGATGATCGTATCCGTGCAGGACACGAAGCTTTCAGGATCGGTCCGTATCTCCTCCCCGTATTTCCTGCGCAATCTTTCTGCTGCCAGCTGAATCGGCGTCAGCGGGTTCTTGATTTCATGCGCGATGCGCCTCGCCACATCCGACCAGGCGGCCTTGCGCTGCGCCTGGAGAAGTTCGGTGATGTCGTCGAAGGTGACGACGAAATCGTGATCCGGGCCCTTGCTGTCAGGCGATATCCGGACGAGCAGCGTCTGCCGCAGGGACTCGCGTCGAACGACGATCTGGCCGTCCACCGCCTGACCCGGTCCCTTGAGGGCCCGGTTGAGCAATTCCCCCGCCTCCGGCATCAGCCGATCCAGCCTTTTGCCCATCGCGCTGTCCAGCGAGGTATTCATGAATTCCGTCGCGGCGCGGTTGGCAAGCTTGATCTGCCCCTGCCGGTCCAGCCCGATGATCCCCGACGAAACGCCCGCCAGGACCGTTTCGATGAAATGACGCCGATTATCGAGCTGGCGATTGGCCTCGACGAGGCCGCTGCGCTGGACACTGAGCTGTTCCGTCATCCTGTTGAAAGCGCGGCTCAACGTACCGATCTCGTCACTGGCCAGCGTTTCGTCCACGCGCGCGTCGAGTTCGCCGCTCCGAACCCGCTCAACGGCATTTACCAGCGCGCCGATTGGGCGCGCCAGCCTGGTTGCGAAGGAAAGCCCGACCCAGATCGCTGCGGCCAGCAGCAGCAGGGCGACCAGCACGAACATCATCGCAAAAGTGATCTCGATTTCCGTGCGTTTTCCTTCGAGTTCCTCGTACCGCTGCACCGCGTTCTTGGTCCGGTCAATATGAGCAATCACGCCGGGTTCGACGAACCGGCTTACATAGAGAAAAAGATCGACGAACCGGTCGATCCGGACGACCGCCCGGATCCGGTCCGACGATTCCGACGTAAGGAGCACCGGTTCCCCGGATCTTGCGCGTTCCAGGACCGCAGCAGACGGGGGCTCGTCGAAAATAGAAAATCCGTAACTGCTCCAGCGCGCGACAATGCGTCCGTTCGACTCCAGCACCGAAGCCTCGCTCAACGCGCGCAACGCGGCCTGCTGGGCGACGAACCGCCGAAAGCGCGTCTGATCGCCGGCTATGACCGGCGCTGCCCGGGCCAGGTCCTGGGCCATTGCCAGGATATCGCCCCGGATCGATTGCCGGTGTTCTTTCAGATAGGCCTGGGCAACCGCATTGGACTCGGACAGGGCGGTCCGTACCCTGTCGCTGAACCACGCCTGCACGCCAAGACTGAAGAACAGGGCCGACGAGACGGCGATGACGATGGTCGGCGTAACCGCGATCAGACTGAAGAGAACGACCAGCCGCGTATGGAGCCTGGACCCGACCGCGCCCCGCCTTCTTTCCATCCACAGCTGAACCAGGCGCCGCGCCACGATCGTCCCGAGCGCCAGAAAAAGCGCCAGGTCGATATTCAACAGGATCAGGATGGTGCGAACGTCAGTCTTTACCCCGCCCCAGCCCGTGAGCGCGAAATAGGTAACGAACGAAAGAACGACCGCCAGCACCGTCAGCGCGATAGCCGCCTTACGCGCCAGACCGGCCTTTCTCGCCCAGCGTACCAGACGAACCGCGCCGCGCTCCCGCATGCCTGCCGTCTCGTTGCTCATCGCATTCCCTTGACCACTTCGATCTGCAGATCGCGGATTTTCTTTCTCAGGGTATTCCGATTAAGCCCCAGCAGCCTGGCGGCCTGAAGCTGGTTGCCCTGGGTGTGATGCAGCGACAGCGAAATCAAAGGCTTTTCGATCTCATGGAGGACCCTGTCATAAAGGCCCGGTGGCGGCAGGCCGTCGCGGTACGCATCGAAATACCGGGCAAGGTGCTTCTCCACGGAAGCCCCCATGCTGTCGTCCGAATCGCCGGCGTCCGGCGGCAGAAACCGTCCCTGATCCAGCTCCGCCCTGACGATCTTTTCATCGATTACATCTTCGGAATAGAGGGCGGCGACCCGGCGGACCAGGTTTTCAAGCTCACGAATATTCCCCGGCCACCTGTGGTCCTGCAGGGTCGCGAGCGCCGGTTTCATCAGCGTCTTCGCACCGAGCCCCTCTTTCGCCGCCTGATCGAGAAAATGACGGACCAGGTCCGGAATGTCCTCCATGCGCTCGCGAAGCGGCGGAAGCCGGATCGGAACCACGTTCAGCCTGTAAAACAGGTCTTCGCGAAACTGTCCCTTGCGGATAAGCCCCTGCAGGTCGCGGTGCGTGGCTGCGATGATCCGGACATCGGTGCGGATCGGCGTCCGACCGCCAACCGTGGTGAATTCTCCCTCCTGGAGGACACGCAGCAGTCGGGTCTGGGCGTCGAGCGGCATATCGCCGATCTCGTCGAGAAACAGCGTCCCTTTCTGCGCCTGATGGAACCGCCCGATTCCGGAAGAAGTCGCTCCGGTGAACGCGCCCTTCTCGTGACCGAACAGGTCGGCTTCCACGAGGTCTCTGGGAATCGCCGCCATATTGACCGCCACAAAAGCGCCGTTGCGACGCTTTCCGTAATCATGCAGCGCCCGGGCGACCAGTTCCTTGCCAGTTCCCGACTCGCCCGAGATCATCACCGTCAGATCGGTCGACATCAGCCGCGCGACCGTCCGGTAAATTTCCTGCATTGCAACCGAACGTCCGATCAGCGGCAGTTTCTCGTCTGCCTGCTCGCCTCCGTCAGACACGACAGGCATCGAGCCGTTCGCCGAAAGGGCCCTGTCCACGATCGACAGGAGTTCATCGAGGTCGAAAGGTTTGGGCATGTATTCGTATGCCCCGCGCTCGACAGCCTTGATCGCCGTCAACAGGGTGCTTTGCGCGCTCATCACGATGATCTTGAGATCGGGCCTGATCTGCTTGATCCGCGGCACGAGATCCAGCCCGTCTACATCCGGCATGACCACGTCGGTAATGACGAGATCGCCCCTGCCCGCCTCCACCCATTGCCAGAGCGTGCTGCCGTTGTCGGTCGCCTGTATGTCGTAGCCCGCCCGTCCCAGCGCATGATCGAGGACCGTCCGGATGCCGCGATCGTCATCGGCGATGAGTATCGTAGCGCCGGTCACGATGCGCTGCCTTCCGGCCCCGATGCATCCGCGTCGGCCACCGGCAGGAACACCCGGAACCGCGTTCCGCCGCCATCGGAGTCGAACTCAACCAGTCCGCCATGATCGTTTACGATTTTGGCAACCAGAGCCAGTCCGAGTCCCGTCCCTCCCGTCTTGGTCGTCACGAACGGATCGAACAGATGCTTGCCGATATCATCGGGAATGCCGGCCCCGTTATCCTCGACGGATACCATCAACGGCAGCTGAACATGGCCGGCTCCTCCCGGAAGCGCCAGCCGCATTCCCCTCCGGAACCCGGTGCTGATCAGGATTTCTCCTCCCACCTCCGGCGCCGCCTCCGAAGCATTCTTCGCGAGGTTCAGAAAGACCTGGATCAACTGGTTCCTGTTGCCCAGGGCCGGCGGCAACGACGGGTCGTACAGCGTGCTGATTTGCTGGTGTGCTGCGAATCCGCTTGCAGCGGATCTCTGCACGCGGTCCAGAACTTCGTGAATGTTGACCGCCTTAATGTCGGGGGGGCCGTCATAGGCGAACACGCCCATCTCGTCGACCAGCGCATTGATCCGGTCCGTTTCGTCCCGGATCAACCGCGCCAGAGTCTGATCCGCCCCGGAAACCGCACGCTCCAGAAGTTGCGCCGCGCCACGAATGCCCGATAGGGGATTCTTGACCTCATGCGCCAGGACCGACGCCATGGCGGTAACCGAGCGCGCCGCGTTGCGGTGAAAAAGTTGTCGCTCCATATGACGAGCGGTCCCCTGCGCCAGAATCGACAGGACGACAGACGCGTCGTCTCCAAGGGGAGATACGTGCAATCCGAGACCGCGTGCGCCGCCGCGCTGCAGAACCAGGTCGATTTCGTGCTCGGCAATTGTAACATTGTGCAGCCGGGCCTGTTCGATCAAGCCGTGGACGGGGCTATCCGAGGCGACAAGCTGGTTCAGCGAACGGCCAAGCAGAAAGGCCGCGCCATGTTCGAAAAACCCCTCGGCGGCTGCATTGACGAAGGCGATCCGGTCGCTCCCGTCGAGAACGATCACGGGAAACGACAACGCATTGACGATGCCAGCCGGTTCCACCGAACCCGTCGACGACGGCACGCGGCATGGAACCGCGCTGTCCATCACGCAGCGATGCCTCTGTCGAGCAGCGAACCGTAGAAACCGTCGATGCAGGAGACGACTTCATCGGGGTCGCCAAGCGAATTGATCCGCGCCCGGAATTCGGCGGACTTGGGCAGGCCCTTGGTATACCAGCCGATATGCTTGCGGGCGACGCGCAACCCGGTTTCACGGCCGTAATGTTCCAGCATGTCGAGATAATGCCCCCGGACGATGCGATACTGGTCTTCGATCGAGGGATCGGGCGACGGCTTTCCGGTCCTTACAAACTCGATCACCTGCTTCAGAAACCAGGGGCGGCCATAGGCGCCGCGACCGATCATCACCCCGTCGGCGCCCGACCTGTCAAAGAGATCCCGTACGTCTTCGAATGTCGTGACGTCACCATTGCCGACAACGGGAATATCGACCGCCTCCTTTACCTTGCGGATAAAATCCCAGTCGGAACTACCCTTGTAAAACTGACACCGGGTCCGACCGTGCACGGTCACCATCCGGATTCCGGATTCCTCAGCGATCTTGGCCAGCCTCGGCGCATTCCGGCTGTTGTCGTCCCATCCGGTGCGCATCTTGAGCGTGACGGGCAATTTCACCGCCTTCACAACCGCTTCCATGATCTTCGCCGCGGTCGTTTCCTCGCGCATCAGGGCGGAACCGGCGAAACCGTTCACCACTTTTTTTGCCGGACACCCCATATTGATATCGATGATCGCCGCTCCCCTGTCTTCATTGAGCCTGGCCGCCTCCGCGACGACTTCGGGCTCGCATCCGGCAAGCTGCACCGCCATGGGAAACTCCTCGGCACAGTTCGTCGCCATCTTCATGGTCTTGCGGTTGTGGTGAATCATCGCCCGGCTGGCGATCATCTCCGAGACCACCAGACCGGCCCCCTCCCGCTTGACAAGACGCCGGAACGGCAGGTCGGTAACGCCCGACATCGGCGCCAGGATTACCGGCGCCGCCAGTTTTATGGATCCAATATTAATGGTCATTTCCAAGGCAACCTTCCAGCCTCTGCTCAAATTCTAAGCGAAATTAATATTGCTGTGTCGCGATCGCAACTGTTCTCGCACTGCGTCGCGATACGCGGCTAGACAGCCAGCACGTCGGTTACAAACTTTACTCCCGGATATCCCAGCGTCAGAAGAAGGTACGCCAGCATCAGAATCCGTGCCGCCTGCCTTCCCCTGAGCCCGACGGCCCGGCGGGCGATGAGAAGCGCCAGAACAACGCCAAACGCCAGAAAAGCGAACAGCGTCTTGTGACTGACGTGAAAAAGCTTTCCGATAGTCAGGTAATCGACCGCCATCCCTGTAATCACGCCGATGGCGAGAATTACCGTACCCAGCGCAAGTAACGACGATTCGAGCGCTTCCGCCGACGAGAGGCCCGGCAGGGCCCTTGTCATCCTTCCTTGCGCCTTGCGCTTCAGGGCCCGCTCCTGCACGAAAGCGGAAAAACCCGCAAGCGCCGCGAGCGTCAGAACCGCATAGGTCGCAAGCGAAAACGCTATGTGCGCGTCCAGCCACCCCAGCACCGAACTCGTCCGGAGCGGCTGCTCGGGGCTGTTCAGCCATACGGTCGCCAGAACGCCAAGGACCAGCAGGTAGGGCATGACAGCAGCCCCGAGACGATAACCGTCCCTGGTCATCGCCGACAGGATGGCGAAAGCAATCAGCGTCGCACACACCGTGATCCAGAGGGTCGGCGCAAATCCCGTCCGCCATCCGTTCGAGAACGCAACCCAGACCCAGCTCGCCGAACCCGCGAATGCCACGCCCAGCAGGAGCCAGAAGACCGGGCCTCGGACGGCGTCCGGTCGCCAGGCGAAAACAACGGCCGGCAGCAGGGCTGCGATCGCAGCGATGGACAGGATCAGGTTCGACTCCATGGCGACAGATATATCAGGCGCTTACATGCCCAGCCAAGCATGTCGAAGCCGTCGCGCAGGGAATACCGGCCGAATCGTACACGCTTGGCAAGAAATGAAGCCGGCATTACCTTGCAGGCGACGATGGCGCAAACGTCATAACGGATTTCGGGAAACAGCTTATGGCTGGGTGCGCGGCCCTCATTCTCGCCGGCGGCAGCGGAAGCCGGTTCGGCGGCGATATTCCAAAACAGTATCAGGCGCTCGGCGGCGTTGCCGTGATCAGGCGCGCGGCCGATGCCTTTGTCGCCCATCCGTCGGTTAACCATGTCCGGATCGTGCTGCGCGAGGCGGACCGCCAGCTGTATGACGATGCCTTTTCCGATGCGCGCCTCATGCCGCCGGTAACAGGCGGCGTCAGCCGTCAGGAATCCGCCCGGCTGGGGCTGGAGAGCCTCCGCGACGTGGCCCCGGACGTCGTGCTGATTCATGACGGCGCGCGACCGTTCCCCGACAAGGCGCTGATATCGAGGGTAATCGACGGTCTGCTGCGCTATCCGGCCGTGCTCCCGGCCCTGCCCGTTACCGACACGATCAAGAACGTGTCTTCCGACGGCAAAACGGTTGCCGGCACGATGGATCGTTCGGCGCTTCGACGCGCTCAGACCCCGCAGGGCTTCCGCTATGCGGAGATCGTCGCGGCGCATGCGGCCGCGGCCGGCGGGCCGGAACGCACGGACGACGCGATGATCGCCGAGCAGGCCGGCCTCGCCGTCGGCCTGGTTCCAGGAAGCGAAACCAATCTGAAGATCACCACACAGGACGACATGCAAATCGCTGAACGGACGCTCTGGCCCTTAAACATGATCACCCGGATTGGAACGGGATTCGACGTTCACCGGTTCTGCCCCGGAGATCACGTCATTCTCGGCGGCGTCCGGATCGCGCACGATCACGGGCTGGAAGGTCACTCAGACGCCGACGCCGCACTGCATGCCATCACCGATGCGGTTCTCGGCGCAATCGGCGACGGCGATATCGGCTCGCACTTTCCGCCGAGCGACAACCGGTGGCGAGACGCCGACTCGGCCGCGTTCCTGCGACATGCCGCGGACCTCGTGTCCCGCCGCGGCGGCAAGATCGATAATGTCGACGTGACGATCATCTGCGAACGCCCCAAGATCGGCCCGCATCGCGATGGCATGAGGCGCAGGATCGCCGAAATCCTCGGCGTTTCCGAAGGCGCCGTCAGCGTCAAGGCGACAACGACAGAGACGCTCGGGTTTACCGGACGCGGCGAGGGCCTCGCCGCGCAGGCCGTCGCCGCCGTCCGCCTGCCCCAGGAAGACTGATGGCGGGACGTTCTCTGCCGCGCGGGCTTTCCTTCTTTCATCCCGTCTGTCTGATCTCGACTTTTTTCGGCGTCGGTTTTTTACCCTTGGCGCCGGGCACCTGGGCTTCGCTGGCCGCACTGCCGGTCGGCTGGTACATCATGCTTTATTTCGGGCCCTGGGCGGTTGCCGGCGCGGGCATCGCGATTTTCTTTCTGGGGATCGGTCCCGCCGGCATCTACGAGAGGCGGACGAGCAGCAACGATCCCGGCGCAGTCGTCGTCGACGAGGTTGCCGCCCAGCTTCTCGTCCTGTCGGCGGCGCCGCAAAGCTGGAATTATTTTTTCATGGGCCTCATCCTGTTCCGGCTCGCCGACATCCTGAAGCCGTGGCCGGTGTCATGGGCCGACCGCAGGATCAAGGGCGGGTTCGGCATCATGCTGGACGACGCTTTGGCCGCGCTCTACGCCGGTGTTATTCTGTACGGCATCCGTATGCTGTTTGAGTGAGATTCCCGAAATGCTCAGTTCCGAGACCCTCGACATGGCGGTTCGCCTCGTCGACCTGTGCCGCAAGGAAGGCCGCACCGTCGTCACCGTCGAGTCCTGCACGGGCGGGCTCCTGTCCGCCGCCCTGACCTCGATGGCCGGATCGTCCGACGTCTTCGAACGGGGTTACGTGACCTATTCCAACGAAGCCAAGACCTCTGCGGTTCTCGTCCGCGCCGAACAGATCGCCTATGCCGGGGCCGTCAGCGAAGACGTCGCCTGGGCCATGGCGGAAGGCGCCATCCGGAAATCCGGCGCCGATATCGCTGTCTCGATTACGGGCGTCGCCGGGCCTGGCGGGGGAACCGAGGAAAAGCCTGTCGGGCTGGTTCATTTCGCCACCTGCCGCTGGGACGGCAGGATCGCTGTCCATCACGAGGTGTTTCCGGGTGACCGCGGCGAAATCCGCGAGGCCGCCGTACGTCAGGCCATGAAGATGATCGAGGAAGCGCTCTACGCCGCGCCGGGATCGTAATCAGCCGTAAAGCGATTTCGCCCTCTGTTCGAACGCGCCGACCATGCGTCGTACCGCCTCGCCAAACAGCGGTCCCATGATGTTCTTGAGCAAACGCGAACGAAATTCGAAATCGATGAAAAACCCGATCGTGCAGCCGCCTTCGGCCGGTTCGAATTCCCACCTGTTTTCCAGATGTCTGAACGGGCCTTTCTGATACTCGACATCGATCGCTGACGGCCGGTCGAATGTTACCTTCGACGTGAAGGTCTCCCGCAGCGCCTTGAATCCCACGATGACATCGGCCAGCACCCTGTCTTCCTCGCGCCGTACAATGCGGGCGCCCACGCACCATGGCAGGAATTCCGGATATCGCTCGATATCGGCGACAAGGTCGAAAAGCTGTTCAGGGGTATAGGGCAGAAAGCGCCGTTCCGCGTGTTGCGGCATTTATTTCAGTTTTTCTTGTTCGACAGTTTCGTTTCGCGGGCTTTCCTCAGACGCTCGAAATCCTCGTCCGCGTGATAGGACGAGCGCGTCAGCGGCGTCGCCGACACCAGCAGGAATCCTTTCGCCACGGCATGCGCCCGCAGATCGTCGAATTCGTTGGGCGTCACGTATCGGCCGAGCGGGTGGTGCTTGGGCGTGGGCTGCAGATACTGGCCGACGGTGAGGAAATCGACATCCGCCGACCGTAGATCGTCCATCACTTGCGCGACTTCAATCAGCTCCTCTCCGAGGCCGACCATCAGCCCCGACTTGGTGAAGACCGTCGGGTCGAGCTGTTTGGCACGGTCGAGCAGCCTCAGCGAATGGTAGTAGCGCGCACCGGGCCTGACCGTGGGATAGAGCCGCGGCACGGTCTCCAGATTGTGGTTGAACACGTCGGGACGCGCAGCGATCACGACTTCCAGCGCGCCGTCCTTGCGCAGGAAATCGGGCGTCAGAACCTCGATCGTGGTTTCGGGCGCGGCGTCCCGGATGGCCCGGATCACGGCAGCAAAATGCCCCGCCCCGCCGTCTCCGAGATCGTCGCGGTCAACCGATGTGATCACCACATGCCGGAGCCCCAAAGTCGCCACCGCCTCTGCGACATGCGCCGGCTCGTCGGCGTCGATCCTGTCGGGCAGGCCCGTCGCCACGTTGCAGAACGCACAGGCCCGGGTGCAGACCGCGCCGAGGATCATCATCGTCGCATGACGCTGCGACCAGCATTCGCCGATATTCGGACACGCCGCCTCCTCGCACACAGTAACGAGGTTAAGATCGCGCATCAGGCCGCGGGTCCGGAAATACTCCTCCGAGTTCGGCGCCCTGACGCGAATCCAGTCCGGCTTGCGCGGCCCCTTGCTGTCGGGCCGCTTCGCCTTCTCCGGGTGCCGGGGGCGCAGGTTTTCGACGCTCGAGGCCATGAGCTAGAAATGGATAACCCGGCCGAACGCGTCGAGCACGGATTCGTGCATCGCTTCCGACAGGGTCGGATGCGGGAAGACCGTGTGCATCAGCTCGGCCTCGGTGAGCTCTCCGCTGCGCGCGACAACATAGCCCTGGATCATCTCGGTAACTTCCGGGCCGATCATGTGGGCGCCGAGCAGTTCGCCGGTTTTCGCATCGAACACCGTCTTGACGAAACCGTCCGGATCGCCGAGCGCGATGGCCTTGCCGTTGCCCTGGAACGGAAACTTGCCGACTTTGACGTCGTGACCCTTTTCCTTCGCCGCCGCCTCGGTCATGCCGACGCTCGCGACCTGCGGGCGGCAATAGGTGCAACCGGGAATGTTCCCGGTGTCGAGCGGATGGGTATCCAGCCCGGCGATATGTTCGACGCAGATCACGCCCTCATGGCTCGCCTTGTGGGCCAGCCAGGGCGGGCCGGTCAGGTCGCCGATGGCATAGACGCCTTTCTCGCCGGTTTCGCACCACCGGTCGATGACGACATGCGTCCGGCCGACCTCGATCTTGGTGTCTTCAAGTCCGATATCCTCGACATTGCCCTGGATACCGACCGCGAGGATGACCTTCTCGACCGAAATCGACTCCGTGCCGTTCCCGGTATCGACCGACGCCGTGACCCCGTTGCCTGATGTATCCAGCGCTTCAACCCTGGCACCGGTATGGATAGCAATCCCCTGCCCTTCGAACGCCTTCTGCGCATGGGCGGAAATGTCGGCATCCTCGACCGGCAGGATACGGTCCATCACCTCGACCACGGTCACGTCCGCGCCGAGATCGCTGTAGAAGCTCGCGAACTCCATCCCGATTGCGCCGGAACCGACCACCAGCAACGATTTCGGCATGGTTTCGGGAACCATCGCCTCGCGATAGGTCCAGATCCTGTCGCCGTCCGGCTCCATGCCCGGCAGAGAACGCGCCCGCGCGCCGGTCGCGAGGATGATATGAGCGGCCTTCAGCTCCTGCGTCTTGCCGTCCTTGTCGGTCACGGCGAGCGTTCCCGGCCCGGCGAGTTTTCCCGCGCCGTCGAACACCGTGACCTTGTTCTTCTTCAACAGATGTCCGACGCCCTGGTTAAGGCGCCGCGCCACCGTGCGCGACCGCTTCACGATCTTCGAAATATCGAACGAAATATTGTCCGCCGACATGCCGAAAGCGTCGAGATTCTGCAGGATGTGATGAATTTCCGACGTCCGCAGCAGGGCCTTGGTCGGAATGCAGCCCCAGTTGAGACAGATACCGCCGAGATGCTCCTTCTCAACCAGTGCCGTGCTCATGCCGAGCTGGCTCGCGCGGATCGCGGCGACGTAGCCGCCGGGTCCGCCGCCCACAACGATGAGGTCGAACTGGTTGTCAGCCATGAAAATTCCTTGCTGGATCTACAGAAGCATCGCCGGCGGGTATTCGATCAGCCGCTTGATCGCGGCGAGCAGCTGGGCGCCCATCGCGCCGTCGACCACGCGATGATCCACCGAAAGCGTGCAGCTCATGACCGTCGCCGGGACGATCTCGCCGTTCTTTACCACCGGGCGCGCTTCGCCCGCACCAACGGCGAGAATGCAGCCCTGCGGCTCATTGATGACGGCGTCGAACTGCTTCACCCCGAACATGCCGAGATTGGATATGCTGAACGAGCCCCCCTGATACTCCTCGGGCATCAGCTTGCCGTCGCGCGCGCGACCGGCGAGATCCTTCATCTCCTCCGATATCTGCGCGAGGCCCTTCCCATTGGCGTTGCGAATGATGGGCGTGATCAGCCCGCCATCGATCGCCACCGCTACCGAGATATCGGCCCGGCTGTATCTACGAACCAGCCCTTCCGCCTCGAACCCGGCATTGGCTTCAGGCACCTCCATCAGGGCGAGCGCGCAGGCCCGGATGATGAAATCGTTGACCGACAGCTTGACCCCGGCCTTTTCGCCCCGTTCGTTGAGCGCCTTGCGGACCTTCAGCAGTTCGTCAATCTCGCAATCGACCGTCAGGTAGAAATGCGGCACGGTCGATTTCGAATGCGCCATGCGCTCGGCGATGACCTTTCGCATGGTCGACATCTTGACGATCTCGTACGCCTCGCTCGCCGGTATTTCGGCTGCCGCGGTCGCAGCGGCCGGCGCTTCGGGTTTCGGCGCAGACCTGGCCTTCTCGACATCGGCTTTCACGATCCGGCCATTCGGTCCCGAACCGGCGATGCCGCCAAGCTCAAGCCCGGCTTCCTTTGCCAGACGCCGCGCGAGCGGGCTCGCAAATACGCGATTGCCCTTTTCGACTGATGCTGCTTTCGAACCCGGCTTGCCGCCAATCGCGGCCTCAACATCAGCCCGCGTGATCTTGCCGCGCGCGCCGGTACCTTCGATGGAACCGATATCGACGCCTGCCTGATCGGCGATCCGGCGGGCCAGCGGCGTAATCGCGATATCATCATTGCCCGACGACGCGGGTGCCGCCGCCGGAGCGGGTTTTTCTGCTCCCGCGGGCCGGGGCGTTTCGGCAGGCTCGGCGGCGGGCTCGTCTTCAATGGCCGACACGTCCTCGCCGTCTTCCAGGATATAGCCGATAACCTCGTTGACCCTGACCCCCTCGGCGCCGTCGCCGACAACGATCTTTCCGAGCGTGCCCTCATCGATGGCTTCGACTTCCATCGTCGCCTTGTCGGTCTCGATCTCGGCAAGCACGTCGCCGGGCGATATTTCGTCGCCTTCCTTCTTGAGCCAGCGCGCCAGATTGCCTTCCGTCATGGTCGGCGAGAGCGCCGGCATCAGGATTTTCACGGGCATCGGCGATCAGTCCCGGTAGCAGACGGATTTCGCGGCCGCCGCGATATCCGCAGCCTGCGGCAGGGCCAGCTTTTCCAGATTGGCGGCATAGGGCAGCGGTACGTCCTCGGCGCAGACCCGCGCCACCGGCGCGTCGAGCCAGTCGAACGCAACTTCCATCATGCGCGCGGCGATTTCGGAACCGATGCCGGAGAACGCCCAGCCTTCTTCCGCTGAGACGATCCGGTTGGTTTTCCTGACCGACGCAACGATGGTGTCGGTATCGAGCGGCCGGATGGTGCGGAGATCGATCACCTCGGCGTCGATGCCCTCGGCGGCGAGCATTTCGGCAGCCTCGACGGCCTTTCCGACCATGATGGAGAAGGCCGTGATCGTGACGTCGGACCCTTCGCGCACCACCTTCGCCTTGCCGAGCGGAACGGTCCAGTCGTCATCGACCGGCACTTCCTGGCTTTGCCCGTACAGCATTTCGTTTTCGAGGAAGATGATCGGGTTGGGATCGCGGATCGCCGATTTCAACAGCCCCTTGTGATCGGCCGCGCTCCATGGCGATACCACGATCAGGCCGGGGATATGGGCGTACCAGCTTGCGTAACACTGGGAATGCTGGGCAGCGACGCGGGACGCCGCGCCATTCGGTCCCCGAAACACGATCGGGCAGCGCATCTGGCCGCCCGACATGTAGTTCGTCTTGGCCGCCGAGTTAATGATCTGGTCCATCGCCTGCATGGCGAAGTTGAAGGTCATGAACTCGACGATGGGTTTGAGGCCGGCCATCGCCGCCCCGACGCCGACGCCGGTAAAGCCATGCTCGGTAATCGGCGTATCGACCACCCGGCGCGGCCCGAACTCGTCCAGCAGCCCCTGGCTGACCTTGTAGGCGCCCTGATACTGCGCGACCTCCTCGCCCTGCAGATAGACGCGGTCGTCGGCCCGCATTTCCTCGGCCATGGCATCGCGCAACGATTCACGAATGGTCAGCGCGCGCGTTTCGCCGGAATAGTCTGGGCGCGCCGCGGCCTGAAGGGCGGCCGCCAGCGCGTCGCCCTCGACGGGTTTGGCCTCGGCCTTGGCCGGGGCCTTCTTTTCGACCGGGGCGGGCTTGGCCTCCTCTTTCGGCGGCGGTTCCGCTTTCGCAACCGGAGCCGGCGCATCCGCGGGCACTTCCTCGCCATCGGCCACAATGAGCCCGATCACCTGATTGACCGCGACACCCTCGCTGCCGTCCGGCACCATGATCTTGCCGAGCGTACCCTCGTCGATCGCCTCGACCTCCATGGTCGCCTTGTCGGTCTCGATTTCGGCCAGCACGTCGCCGG
>JAYOEY010000022.1:0-62976 GCA_038116945.1 Rhodospirillales bacterium | reverse complement strand
ACGCGCCACAGCCCGCTCATGTCGTCGCCGGCGACCTTGATCAGGGCGCACCACTGTTCGGGATGGGCGACGTAGTTGCGGTAGTAGAACTCGCCGTTCTCGGGCAGGCCGAAATCGAACTTGGTGGTGGCGATGACGAACCGTTCTCCCCAGGTGAAACCCGGGAAATCGATGTCGAGCGCCTTTCGGATGACGCTGCGTCCCCCATCGGCGGCGATCAGGTAACGCCCGCTATGGGTTTCGGTACTGCCGTCCGGAGCCCTTACGGTGACCGTGACCCTGTCCGCGTCCTGTTCGACGCCGGTGACTTCATACGGTCTCAGAAGGGTGAAATCGTCGAGGGCGTCGGCATGCGCATTGGCAATGCGGATGACCTTGTGCTGCTCGACCTGAAGCGCGAAGGGGTGGTCGGTATGATCGGATATCAGCCCGTAATCGAATTCGGCGACGATCCGGTCGTCGTAGCGGTCGCGAAACTGGAATACGGGCGAAATCAGCCCTTTGGCGATCATTTCGTCCGTCATGTCGAGCGCTTTCAGCATGTCGAGGCTTGACGGATGAACGGTCGAGGCGCGGTGATCGGTCGGCGTTTCCGGAAGCGTGTCGAACACCGTCACCGGCACGCCGTGGCGCGCCAGAAAATAACCCGAGATCATGCCTACCGGGCCGGCGCCGGCAATCAGGACGCGGTCCTGTTTGTTCATGGAATTTCGCCCTTCGCTGATTGTCTTTTCTTGTGGTGCGCATATCGCCCTCTCAGCGCCGAACCGTCAACCCGTTGATTGGAAAGCGCCCTTGACAGCGGGCCCCGGCGGGAACAGGCTTGGCCCGTGACCTGGGGTGTCCGCGACCGGGCTGAGAGCACACCCATAGAACCTGACCTGGTTAACGCCAGCGTAGGGAGCCGTCACGCAGGGCCTCGCTTTCTTTCCATGGCGATAACCGGCGGCTTCCAGGAGAATCGGAACGCCGTTTCATGCCGACCGCAATCTGGACAAAGATCGGAGTCGCGCCGTGATCGCCATTATCGGCGGCGGAATCTGCGGACTCGGCATCGGCTGGCAACTCGCCCGCCGGGGTGCTTCCGTGACCGTTTTCGAGCGGGACGAGGCCGGAAAGTCCGCGACCTGGGCGGCAGCGGGCATGATCGCCGCGCGCGCCGAGGTCGAGCATGGCGAGGAAACCCTGCTGCCGCTGGCGGTGGAAAGCGCCTCGATGTGGGGGGCCTTCGCACGGGAGCTTGAAGCCGACAGCGGCATGGAACTCGATTACCGGACGGAAGGGACCATCGTGGCGGCGCTCGACCGCGACGATCTCGAGTATCTCCGGGACCGGTTCGACTATTTCCGGACCCTCGGGCTCGATGTCGAGTGGCTGAGCGGCTACGCCGCGCGGCAGAAGGAGCCGCATCTGGCGCGCGCCGTGACCGGCGCAATCTACAGCAAGGACGACCATCAGGTGGACAACCGCCTTGTTGCTGTCGCGTTGCGTAAGGCGTTTCTGGGGGCGGGGGGAACGCTGCGCGAGAACTGCCCGGTTGACGAGATCCTTGTCTCCGGCGGCCGCATCGCCGGCGTTCGCACCGGCGGGGAGAAAATCGAGGCCGAAGCTGTCGTTCTTGCGGCCGGCGCGTGGTCGCGCAACATCGAGGGGTTGCCGGAAATCGCCCGGCCGCCGGTCCGCCCGCTTAAGGGACAGATGCTGTCGATCGCCATGGATCCGCACAATCCGCTGCTTGATCACGTCGTCTGGGGGCCGGGGAACGGCATCGTGCCGGGCATTTATCTGGCGCCAAAATCCGATAATCGGCTGATCGTCGGTGCGACCGTCGAGGAGATGGGATTCGATACCGGCCTCACGGCGGGCGGCCTGTTCGAATTGCTCCGCGCGGCATGGGAAATCCTGCCCGGAATATACGACCAGCCGGTCGTTGAGACATGGGCCGGGCTCCGTCCGGCCAGCCGGGACGATGCGCCCATACTCGGGCCGACGGCGATAGACGGGCTGGTGCTGGCGACCGGCCATCACCGGAACGGAATTTTGCTGGCTCCCATAACCGCGGTAGGGATCGCCGATTATTTGCTGAAAGGCAGGCTGGACAGCCTGCTGACGCCGTTTCTGCTGGACCGCTTCGGCGCGGGCGACAGAAGCGGCGTGGCAGCGGAATGAAGTGCAGGATCGAGATGCCGGAAACATTCTATCTGAACGGTGAATCGAGGGATCTGACGATCGCCAGCGTGGATGCCCTGCTTTCGGAGCAGGGAATCGATCCGTCGCGGGGGGGAATCGCCGTCGCCCGGAACGGAGAGGTTGTTCCGCGTAGCGAATGGGCCCAGACTCCGGTGAACGCGGGCGACCGGATCGAGCTGGTGCACATCGTGCGCGGCGGATGAGGATGGATTGATCATGGATGCGAAAGTTTCAAGTCAGGGAATGACGATCGCCGGGAAGACGTTTTCCTCCCGTCTGATGATCGGAACGTCTCGCTATCCCAATCAACAGGTCATGCTCGACGCCATCGAAGCGAGCGGGGCCGAAATCGTTACCGTCGCGGTGCGCCGGGTCAGCCAGGAAGCAGGCGGGGAAGGGCTCTATGACGTGCTCGGAGACCGCTACCACCTGCTGCCCAACACCGCCGGCTGCTATACGGCCAAAGACGCCGTGCTGACCGCCGAACTTGCCCGGGAAGCACTGGGCACGAACTGGGTGAAGCTTGAGATCATCGGCGACGACCAGACCCTGTTTCCCGATGTCGAGCAGCTTTTGCGCGGCGCGGACGAGCTGGTCGGCAAGGGCTTTATCGTGCTGCCTTATTGCAACGACGATCCCATCACCTGCAGAAAGCTCGAGGATATAGGCTGCGCCGCCGTTATGCCTCTTGGCGCACCAATCGGTTCGGGCATGGGAATCCGAAATCCCTACAATCTGAGGATCATCCTGGAGCAATGCTCTGTCCCCATCATCGTCGATGCCGGGGTCGGCACGGCGTCGGATGCGGCGGTGGCGATGGAACTCGGCGTCGACGGGATACTGATGAATACGGCGGTTGCCGGCGCGCGCGACCCGGTGGGTATGGCGCGGGCGATGCGGCTCGGAATCGAGGCCGGGAGGCTTGCGTTCGAATCCGGACGCATCCCGCGTAAGCTCTACGCGACCGCCTCGACGCCGACCGAAGGCGCGATTGAGATCTGACTGCCGTGGCCTTTCGGCTGCCCGTTCCGCCGCTGCTGGTCATTACCGACCGTACGACCGCCCGGTCACCCGTTCCGCAGATTGTGTCCGAAACGCTCGCCGGCGGGTGCCGGTGGGTGATGGTGCGCGACAAGGGCGCGGTTGATCCGGTGCAGCGGAGTGCCGAGGCTCGAGATATTTGCCGTATTTGTCGCGATGCCGGCGCCCGGGTCGTCGTAAACGGCGATGTGCGGCATGCGATGGAACTGCAGGCAGACGGGGTTCATCTGCAGGACGCGGCAGCCGTTGCCGACGCCCGGTCTTTCCTGGGGGACGAAGGGATGATCGGCGTTTCCTGCCATGCGGAGACGGAGCTGAAAGCGGCGGAACTCGCCGGCGCGGACTATGCGACGTACAGCCCCGTGTTTCTTACCGACAGCAAGCCGGGATACGGGCCGGCGCTGGGACTCGACGGCCTGCGCGGGGCCTGTCGCGCGGTTCGCATGCCGGTCATCGCCCTTGCGGGGATAGGGCCCGGAAACGCCCGGGACTGCATGGAAAGCGGCGCGGCCGGCGTTGCGGTGATGGGGGGCGCGATGCGGGCCGCCGATCCGCGTGCGTTCGCGATGCGATTGATCGACCGGCTCGTCGGGGCGGCGCCCTGACCTGCCGGCTCTCGTCGATTTCAACCGAATGTGATGATCAGTTCAATTGCAGTTTGGCCCCGCCAGTCACAAATCCAGTTCGAACAAGATTTGTAATCAGGAGGAACAATACGATGCGGAAGCAGACAGTGAGACTGGCCCTGACAGGAGTGGGACTCGGCACCCTGGCGCTTGGAAACTTATACCTGTCCGAGGCGCGCGCCGCCTCGGCCGACCCGACGGTCGTCACCCTGACACAGACCGGCTGTCAGTTCGTCGAGTCGGAAAACGGAGCCGATCACGGTTACAAGCCGAAATCGGCCGAAGACTGCAAGGCGATCAACGGCAAATCTGGAAATGACCGGCTGGCCAAGGCGAAACCGATCGAACTCAAGGCCGGAAAGTATCTCTTCCGCGTCACCAACAGGAACGTGCCCTACAATCTGGGATTCTGGCTCCGTTCCAAGGACTACGACTGGAAGAATCCGCTGCATAAGGTGACCAGGGTCAGCGTATCGGGCGGGGGCCTTTCAACCGGAAAAACGCGCGATTACGAGGTCGAGCTTAAGCCCGGAGAATACGTTTATTCATGCCCCCTCAACCCGACGCCTGACTACAGGCTGGTGGTGACGCGCTGACGCTCAGGGGATGAACTGTTCGTTGAGGATGCGTTCTTCCAGATTGTGTTCCGGATCGAACAGCATCTTCAGCGATATTTCGCTGGCCTGCTCGATCGATACGGTACGTATGTCGCGAACTTCGGTGTAGTCCGCGACGGCGCTGACCGGTCGCTTCTTGGGATCTAGAATTTCGATCGAAATTTTTGCCATCGACGGCAGCAGGGCGCCCCGCCAGCGTCGCGGGCGGAAGGCGCTGATCGGCGTAAGCGCCAGCAGCTCGGCGCCCATCGGTATGATCGGGCCGTGCGCCGAAAGATTGTAGGCGGTGCTGCCCGCCGGCGTCGCTACCACCAGCCCGTCGCAGACAAGTTCCGGCATGCGGACCTTGCCGTCGATGCCGATCTTCAGTTTCGCCGCCTGCCGGGTTTCGCGGAGCAGGGCGACTTCGTTGAAGCAGTATGCGGTATCGCGATCGCCCGAAACCGTTTCGGTTTCCATCCTCAGCGGGTGCAGCGTGACCTGATGCGCGGCAGTCAGCCGTTCGAGCAGCGCGTCTTCCCGAAACTCGTTCATCAGGAACCCGACAGTGCCCCGGTTCATTCCGTAGAGCGGAAGGCCCTTGTCGAACCAGCCATGCATCGATTCAAGCATGGTGCCGTCGCCGCCGAGGACGACAATGACGTCGGCGTCTTCCGGCGCCGCGTGGCCGTAGCGGTCGACGAGGCGCCGATGGGCGTCGTCCGCCGGATCGGTGTCGGCGCTGATAAAGGCAATCTTCTCAAAGGCCATCGATCATTCCGAGTGGCGGCATTTTCCACGCTGCTACTGGCCGGTTGCGCGAACCTTACTCCCAAAACGCGACCGGACGCCAATCGATGCGACGGCGTCCGGGGTTTTCGGGTGATCGCGCCCCTTCCGGAGCGCTTGCAGTGTCAGGCGTCCCTGTTCTCTTGCGCGTCTTCCGCCTCGCCCGCATCGGCGGACCCGACTGCCGTGTCGTCTTCGTCGAACGCTGGCGCATCGAACTCGGGGGCCTCGTCTTCCACGGCATCCGGGTCGAGCGACCGGCCTTCGGCCTGCGCTTCGGCTTCTTCCGCCGACCGGGCGACATTCGCGACGATGGAAGCCGAGACTTCCGGGTGGAGACGTATGGTTACGTCGAACAGCCCGATGGTCTTGATCGGACGCCCCATCTGGACCTGCTTGCTATCGATCGAGAACCCGGCTTCGGTGACGGCCTGGGCGATGTTTCTCACGGTAACCGACCCGTAAAGCTGGCTGTTGTCGCTGGCCTGGCGGACGATAATGACCTTGAGTCCTTCAAGGCGCGAAGCAATGCCTTCGGCTTCCTTCTTGTTCTCGAGATTTTCGGCCTCAAGCTGCGACCGCCGGCCCTCGAAAAACTGCTTGTTCTGATCGGTAGCCCGCAATGCTTTTTTCTGCGGCAACAGATAGTTGCGCGCAAACCCGGGCCTGACCTTGACGACATCGCCCATCTGACCAAGTTTCTCGATCCGTTCCAAAAGGATCACTTCCATTACTCATCCTCCTGTGCACCGCCGCCGCCAAACCGTTGGCGTAGCGACAACCACTGTTCCGCCAGACCCAGCGCCACGGCAATCAGCCAGGGCCAGCTCATCAAAATCGCCAAGACATAGAACGCAGTCAGCGCCGCCAGGCGCCCTGCAAAGCGCTGCGAAAGCGTGTGTATAACCGCTAGGCCGAGAAGAAGAAAGGGGATTGATAGCAGGAGCGCTGCATTTCTGCCGAATACCCCGAATGACCCCGGCAGGAACGCCAGGATCAGGGCGACCAGAAAGGCGAATTCGACCCATCGCGGAAGCGTCAGGTCTCGATAGGCAGGAGACGGCCTGAGCGCGACGTTGCCACGGTGAACCAGCCTTTGCGCGAGAACGGAATCTATGAGCGTTATCAGCATCCAGCCGGAAACCATCGCTCCCGCAAAATAACGCGGCATGAACTCGACCCAGAAGGGTATCCGGTCCGGCGCCGGCGCCAGCAGGGCCTCGATGAAAGGACGGAGAGTCGTCCGCAGATGCCCTTCCAGCCCTCCGGGGCTGCCGGCGTAATAAACCACGGCTGCCGCAATGACCAGCGTACCGTACAGGGTGACAACGCCCAGAATACTGCCGGGCGAGGCCCATACGATGTCGCCCGTCTCTTCGTCGGTCCTGTTTTGAAGCGCGTAGCGGCAGACGATAAGCGCGGGAATGCCGTTGGCCAGCAGGTACAGGACCGACGCGAACGCGCCTATTCCCGTGAATACCGATGCAACGGCGACCGCGACGGAAATCGCCGCGGCAGAGAATCCGAGCGCAAGACCGGTGGCGACGATCGGCGCTGGCGCAAAATAGGCGAGGACCAGCAGGCCCATGAAGCCCGGCCTGAGCGCAAGAAAACAAATCGCGCTGGCGAGCCCGGCGCAGACAGCGATTAGAAGGACCCTGGTCATGGCATCGCCCGGGCCTTTACCGATTGGCGGGCGTCGAAAGCCTTAATCGACGACGAAGGGAAGCAGCGCCAGATTTCGCGCCCGTTTGATCGCACGGGCCAGTTCGCGCTGTTTCTTGGACGACACGGCGGTAATGCGCCGCGGGACGATCTTGCCGCGTTCGGAAACGAACCGCTGCAGCAGCTTCACATCCTTGTAGTCGATCTTCGGGGCGTTCGGCGCTGAAAAGGGACAGCTTTTCTGCCGACGGAAAAATGGGCGGCGGCCTCGCATCAGCTTTCTCCCTCATCGGCTTTGGTCGAATCGTCGTCTTTGTCGCTTGCCGAACTGCCCGCTTCGCTTTCGGCCCTCGGCGGCCGGCTGTCGTGATCCCGTCCCGAATCGCGTCGGGGACGGTCATCCCGGCTGCCCTTGTTGCGCATCATGACCGACGGCTCTTCTTCAAGCGTTTCGACCCGAACCGTCATGTAGCGGATGACGTCCTCGTTCAGCCGAAGATTGCGTTCCATCTCCAGAACCGCTTCCGCAGGCGCATCGAGATTGAGAAACGAATAATGACCCTTCCGGCTCTTCTTGATCCGGTAGGCGAGAGTCTTGAGACCCCAGTATTCGGTTTTGGTCACCGCGCCGCCGCTGCCGGCCACGATTTCCTTCATCGATTCCGTGAGCGCCTCGACCTGTGCCGCCGAAATATCCGGACGCGCTACGAAGACGCTTTCATAATAGGGCACGTGCTGGTCTCCTCAAAAATCGCCCTCTGCCTACTGGTCCGGATATTGCAGGCCGCCTGCCGCGGCAGTGCGGGTAGCTGCGAAGCAACCGATCCAGTAAATTTCCATGCGACACTGACCCGAAAAAATTCGTGTCGGGCGCGCCACAGGGCGCGCATATATACACGATTGAACCGCGGGTGCAAGCGCCAGAGCCCGTCCAAATACGGAATTTTTTCTGTTTTTGGGCGACGCATCGCGGGGAACGGAGCATTGCGGGCCATTTGCCGCGGTCAGGTTGACAGGTCTGCGATGCCCGGTATCACTGTGGGTGAAATCAATCACGTGAAGGAACGCCATATGAGCCGTGCATTCGTCTTTCCGGGCCAGGGGTCGCAGGCCGTAGGCATGGGACAATCCCTTGCCCAGGCATTCCCCGCAGCACGAGAGGTTTTTGGAGAGATCGACGAAGCGTTGAAGCAGAATCTGTACCGACTGATGACCGAGGGTCCGGAAAACGATCTGCTGCTGACGGAAAATGCCCAGCCTGCCCTGATGGCCGTCAGCATGGCGGTCATCCGCGTGCTGGAATCTGAGGGCAAGCTTGATGTGGCCGATGCCGCTTCCTTCGTATCGGGCCATTCTCTCGGCGAGTATTCGGCGCTTGCGGCCGCCCGCAGCCTGACGGTGCCGGACGTCGCCCGGCTTCTGAAAACCCGCGGACAGGCCATGCAGCAGGCGGTTCCGGTCGGCGAAGGCGGCATGGCCGCGCTGATCGGCGTCGGTCTCGACAAGGCGACCGAGATCGCAGAGGCCGCGGCGGAAGGCGAGGTCTGTTCGCCCGCCAACGACAACGGGCCGGATCAGGTTGTGCTGTCCGGCTCGGCGGGGGCAATCGCCCGTGCGGTCGAGATCGCTCCCGATCACGGCGCCCGCCGCGCGGTGCCGTTGCAGGTAAGCGCCCCCTTTCACTGCGCCCTGATGGCGCCCGCGGCCGAGGTCATGGAAGAAGCGCTCGGCAAGGTCGATGTCGCGCCGCCCGTGGTTCCGTTGATCGCGAACGTTACGGCCGCGGCAACCGAGGAGCCCGGCGCCATCGTTCGCCAGCTTGTCGAACAGGTTACCGGGCTGGTGCGCTGGCGCGAATGCGTGCTGGCCATGAAGGATGCCGGCATCGATACGCTGGTTGAAATCGGTTCGGGCAAGGTGCTGTCCGGGTTGACGAGGCGGATCGACAGGGACCTGTCGGCGGTGTCGGTATCCGATGCCGAAAGCCTCGATGCCTTTTTGAACTCCATCTGAACGGAGACTGCCATGTTTGATCTTTCCGAGCGCGCCGCGCTGGTAACGGGCGCCAGCGGCGGCATCGGCGGCGCGGTCGCGCGCGCCCTTCATGCGCAGGGCGCGACGGTGTGCCTGACCGGTCGCAATGCCGATGCGCTTTCGGAACTGGCCGGGTCTCTGGGCGAACGCGCCCATGTCGTCGTCGCCGACCTGTCCGACAGCGCGGCCGTGGACGGTCTTTTGAAGGAAGCCGAGGCGGCGATGGGGAAGGTCGACGTGCTTATCAACAATGCCGGCCTTACCCGCGATACGCTGGCCATGCGTATGAAGGACGAAGACTGGGACGCGGTAATCGCGGTCAATTTGACGGCAGGCTTCCGGCTCGCGCGGGCTGCATTGCGCGGGATGATGCGCGCCCGCTTCGGAAGAATTATCAACATTACGTCGGTGGTCGGCCACATCGGCAATCCCGGGCAGACGAATTACGTAGCATCGAAAGCAGGGCTGGCCGGCATGACCAAGGCCCTGGCGGCCGAGGTCGCCTCTCGCGGCATTACGGTTAACTGCGTCGCTCCGGGGTTCATCGAAACCGCCATGACCGAGGCGCTCGGTGAAGATCTGAGACAGGCCCTGATGGAAAAAATACCCGCCGGGCGGTTCGGCGGGGCCGACGATGTTGCGGGATGCGTGGCGTTTCTCGCAAGCGATGAAGCCGGTTACGTGACGGGTCAAACTTTGCATGTTAACGGCGGCATGGCCATGATATAGAGCGGCCGCCGAATGGCTGGCCGGGATGGCGGCGATTCGTTTCCAGGGGTGTTTTTGCAGGCCTGATTCGACATAAAGTTGGCCGGATAAACGCCTTGTCGTGGCGGGACATGCGGTAATTTCTTCAGTGAAGGGGATGATTAAATGAGTGACACAGCGGAACGCGTTAAGAAGATAGTGGTCGAGCATCTCGGCGTCGATGAAGGCAAGGTTACCGACAATGCCAGCTTTATCGACGATCTTGGTGCGGACAGCCTCGACACGGTCGAACTCGTCATGGCGTTCGAGGAAGAATTCGGTTGCGAGATCCCTGATGACGCTGCGGAGAAAATCCTCACGGTGCAGGACGCGATCTCGTTCATCGACGCCAATAGCTGATTCATCTTTCCGTCTGCGGAGCCGTCGCATTTAGGCGATCGCAGGCCGGTAGTGCGATTGGACTGATATGAGGCGGGTCGTCATCACTGGCATGGGGCTGGTTTCGCCCCTGGCATCCGGCGTAGAGGCGAGCTGGGAAAAGGCGCTCGCCGGCACCTGCGCCGTTGATACCGTGTCGTCTTTCGACGTTTCGGATCTTCCGGTGACCATCGCCGCGCAGGTGCCGAGGGGAGACCAGCCGGGGCAGTTCGATGCCGATGCCTGGCTGGAGCCGAAAGAGCAGCGGAAGAACGACGACTTTATCATTTTCGGTATCGCCGCCGCGTCGATGGCGATAGAGGATTCCGGCTGGCTGCCGGAATCGGAAGAAGACCGGGCGCGGACCGGCGTCATGATAGGTTCCGGCATCGGCGGGCTTCCCGGAATCTACGATGCATCGGTCACCTTGTTCGAACGCGGTCCCCGCAGGGTTTCTCCGTTCTTTATTCCGTCGACCCTGATCAATCTGGTGACCGGCCAGGTGTCGATCCGGTACGGTCTTACGGGGCCAAATCACGCCGTGGCTACGGCGTGCGCGACCGGGGCGCATGCAATCGGCGATGCCGCCCGGTTGATCCAGATGGAAGATGCCGATGTCATGGTGGCTGGCGGCGCCGAGGCGGCGATCTGTCGCATCGGCATTGCCGGTTTCGCGGCGGCAAGAGCTCTGGCGAGCAAATTCAACGACAATCCGAAGGCCGCTTCCCGACCGTGGGATGTGGACCGCGACGGATTCGTGATGGGCGAGGGCGCCGGCGTTCTGGTTCTTGAGGAACTTGAGCATGCCAAGGCCCGCGGCGCCAAGATCTATGCCGAAATCTCCGGTTACGGCCTGTCTGGCGATGCGCATCATGTGACCGCCCCGGCGCCTGACGGCGGCGGGGCGCGCCGCGCCATGGCAATGGCGCTCAAGCGGGCGGGAATGGCGCCGGAAGAGATCGACTATATCAACGCCCACGGGACATCGACGCCGCTTGGCGACGAGATCGAGCTTAGGGCGGTTAAGGAAATTTTCGGCGATCAGGCCTATTCGTTGTCGATGTCGTCCACCAAATCGGCGATCGGTCATTTGCTTGGGGCGGCCGGCGCGGTCGAGGCGATTTTCTCTGTTCTCGCGATCCGGGACAGCATCGCTCCGCCGACGCTGAACCTCGATAACCCGTCCGAAGGGTGCGATATCGATCTCGTTCCCCATCGTGCCAAAGAGCGCCCCATCCGGGCCGCCATGTCGAATTCCTTCGGATTCGGCGGCACCAACGCGACACTGATTTTCAAGGCCTATTCCTGACGCACCGATGCGAACGCCGGTTCGTATCGCTCTTGTCCTGCTGCTGGTCGCGATTGTCTCGGCGACCGCCGGCTTTCTGCATTATCGCGGACTTTACCGCGCTCCCGGTCCGCTGACAGCCGACAAGGCTGTAGTGATCGACAAGGGGATCGGCGTCTCCAGAATCGCCGATCTGCTGCAGCGCGAGGGCGTGATCGATCGACCGCTTGTCTTTCGGCTGGGGCTCCGCCATGACGGTCTGGCGGGCGCGCTGAAGGCCGGCGAGTATCTGTTTTCCGCGGGGATCAGCATGCGGGAGACCGCCGCTCTGATCGCTTCCGGGAAGACCGTGGTGCGCCGTCTTACGATTGCGGAGGGGCTCACCGCGAGGCAGGTTATCGGAGCCGTGAGGATGGCCGAAGGCATGACTGGCGAGATTGCCGACGCCGCCGCCGAGGAAGGGGCGTTCCTGCCTGAAACGTATTTCTACTCCTGGGGAGACAGCCGAAAGGACATGTTAGGCCGGATGAGAGCGTCGATGACGGCGACGCTTGCCCGGCTCTGGCCCACGCGGGACCCCTCGGTCGGTTTCCGCGATCCGCGCGATGCGCTCGTCCTCGCATCCGTTATCGAAAAGGAAACCGGGCGCGCCGGTGAGCGGGCGAAAATATCTGCGGTTTTTCATAACCGGCTCAAGCGCGGCATGCGCCTTCAGTCGGATCCCACGGTGGTCTATGCGATCGCGGGCGGAGAAGGAACTCTTGGCAGGGCATTGACCCGCGCCGATCTGGCCGTCGATTCTCCCTACAACACCTATGTCGTTTCCGGGCTCCCGCCCGGACCGATCTCCAATCCCGGTGTCGCGTCGATAGAAGCAGCGCTGCATCCTGCCCGCAGCGATGACCTCTATTTCGTAGCAGACGGAACGGGCGGACATGTCTTCGCCCGGACGCTGAGCGGCCATAATCGCAATGTCGCCCGATATCGACGTCTTTTGCGTCAGCGGAAGCAGGTCCCCTGATGCGTCGGCCGGATTGACAGGCGTTCCGTTGGTGACTATTGGCAGCGAACCGGTTTTGTCGGACGGGGCCTGACCAGGGCGAACCATATTAGGAAAAAATGACGAAAGACACGGAAGCAGCAATTCAGACCGTCAGGGAACTGATTACGGTCTATGCGATGGATGTGATCGCTGCGCTGGCCATCCTGATTATCGGCTGGATAGTCGCAGGCTGGGCGGGCAACAAGACGCGGGCGCTCCTGATGAGGGCCAAGAATGTCGACGATACGCTTGCGCCTTTCCTCGGCAATCTCGTTCGCTACACGGTCCTGGCCATCGTGGCCGTTGCGGTTCTCGGCAAGTTCGGGATCGAAACGGCGAGCGTCATTGCGGTACTCGGCACGGTCGGCCTCGCGGTCGGGCTCGCACTGCAGGGCACCCTGTCGCATTTCGCCGCCGGCGTCGTTCTGCTGATCCTGCGTCCCTTCCGGATCGGCGAGACCATCGATGCGGGCGGTCAGCTCGGGACGGTTCAGGAAATCGGTCTGTTCGCGACGATCCTGAAAACCGGCGACGGCCTGTTCGTCTACATGCCCAACGGCCAGCTTCTGAACGCGTCGATCAAGAATTTCTCGCGCAATCCAACCCGCCGCGTCGACGTGGTGGTCGGCATCGCCTATGAGGACGATGTCGAAAAGGGGCTTGCGATCGCCCAGGCAGTGCTGGAGGCCGACGATCGTATTCTCAAGGACCCCGCGCCGCAGACAATGGTCATGGAACTCGGCGACAGTTCGGTGAACATCAACATGCGGGCCTGGGTCAACGGCGGCGACTATTTCCCTGTCGTGTTCGCGCTGCAGAAGGCCATCAAGCAGCGCTATGATGCCGAGGGTATCTCGATTCCGTTTCCCCAGCGCGACGTTCACATCATCGAACAGAAGGCGGAATAGGGCCGTTTCCGGACAGGGCGGCGGGGAACCGCCGCCCGTTACTCCTTCATCGGCGATCGCCGGAGCAGTCGGTCGCCGAGCCAGAGCGGCAGCGCGGCGACAATCCGCGTTGCGATATACATGGGCAGCGGAAAGGCGATCCGCGCCCTGTTGCGCGCCAGCCCGCGTCGAATGATGCCGGCGGCTCTTTTCGCGTTCATCAGCATCGGCATGGGAAAGTCATTTCGATCGGTGATCCGGCTGGTCACGAATCCGGGACAGATGACGCTGACCCGGATCCCGGTGGACGCATGCCGCGCCCTGAGGGCCTCCCCCCAGGCCTTTACAGCTGCCTTCGACGCAGAATAGGCCGGCGCGCCCGGCAGCCCCCTGAATCCCGCAAGCGAGCTCATGATCGCGATCTGGCCGTGTCCGCGATGTAGCATCGCCGTCAGCGCCGGAAGGACGGTATTGACGACGCCGTCGACATTGATCGCGAAGATTGTCAGCGGATCGGCGCCGTCGGGTCCCCCGGACGATATTCCTGAATTCGCGATCACGAGGTCCAGCGGATTTGCCCCGTCGCATTCGGATATCCAGTTCAGCATTGCCGTCCGGTCGCGGACATCGGTTGTCCGGGCGGTGACCGTTGCGCCTTTTTCCCGGCACAGCGCCGCCGTTCTCTCCAGCCTTTCGCGGTCGCGTCCGCCGAGCGCCAGGAAAACGCCAGGGGCGGCATATTCGACGGCCAACGCCGCGCCGATGCCGCTCGACGCGCCCGTAATCAGGATCGAGGCAGGATTGTTCATGTATTTCGCACCGTTACGGCCTTGTTGCGATATTTTTGCGCCAGTATAGTCGCGGCGGGTTTTGAACGTAACCGGGCGGACATTCGGTGACAGTTTCCAGCATGACCGGTTTTGCGCGTGCCGAGGGTTCGGCAAACGGCTATGGCTGGTCGTGGGAAGTGCGGAGCGTCAACGCCCGGTCTCTCGATGTAAGGCTCAGGTTGCCGCCCGGGTTCGAGCGGATCGAGCCGGGCATCCGCGCTGCCGTCGCCGAGCGCTTTGCGAGGGGGTCGATCAATGCGACTCTGACCCTGGATCGCGGCGAAAGGATGCCGACGCTGTCCGTCAACGAGGCCGCGCTCGAACAGGTGCTGGCGCTGGCGAACGAATTGTCTGACCGTATCGACGCGGAAAAACCCAGAATAGACGGGATTCTTTCCATACGGGGCGTGATCGAAACCAGCGACCGGGAAGAAACGCCGGAGGAGCGCGAGCGGCTTGAAAAGTCCGTTGATGACTCTTTTGCCGAAGCGCTGCGGGCGCTGCGTGTTGCGCGCGATCAGGAGGGGGAGCGGTTGGGTGTCGCGGTCGCCGGCCATATCGACGAAATCGAATCCCTGACCGGGCAGGCGGGCTCGCTTGCGGCGACCCAGCCCGCAGCGCTCGACGAACGCCTCCGGCGGCAGATCGAGGCGCTTTTCGGCGATGACGCGCGTGTCAGCGAAGATCGGATCGCGCAGGAAGTGGCATTGCTGCTGGTGAAGGCGGATGTCCGTGAGGAACTTGACAGGCTGGTTTCCCATGTCGACGCGGCGCGCGGGCTGCTTTCCGCAAACGAACCCGTCGGGCGTCGCCTCGATTTCCTGTGCCAGGAGTTCAACCGCGAGGCCAATACCCTTTGCTCCAAATCGTCCGATATCGAGCTGACGCGGGTCGGTCTCGATCTCAAGGCCTGCATCGACCGGCTGCGCGAGCAGATTCAGAATATCGAATAGGAAGACGGCGCCCATGTCGGAACAGCGCATAGACAGACGGGGCCTCATGCTGGTTCTTTCCTCGCCGTCCGGCGCGGGCAAGACCACGATTTCCCGTCTCCTGCTGGAGCGCGATCCCAACCTGACGATGTCGGTGTCGGCGACCACCCGTCCCAAGCGACCGGGCGAGGTGGAAGGGCGCGATTACTATTTCGTCGACCCGACCGAATTCAACCTGATGATCAACCGGCAGGAGATGCTCGAGTACGCCAAGGTCTTCGATAATTACTACGGTACGCCGCGCGCGCCCGTGGAAGCCGCGCTCAAGGCGGGCAAGGACATCGTCTTCGATATCGACTGGCAGGGCGCCCAGCATCTGGCCCAGGAGGCGAGACAGGATCTGGTCAGCGTCTTCATTCTACCGCCATCGACCGAAGAACTCGGACGCCGGCTGCAGGGGCGGGCGAGCGATCCCGCCGACGTCGTCGCCAAACGCATGGCACGGGCGCCGGACGAAATGAGCCACTGGGCGGAGTACGATTTCATCATCGTCAATCGCGTGGTCGAGGAGAGCGTCGCCCAGGTGGAGGCCATTCTGGCGGCCGAAAGACTTCGTCGGCAGAGACAGGTGGGCCTCTCCGAGTTCGTTAAGTCGCTCCAGGCCGGTTACTGACTTTCGTCCGTTCCGTCGACGGCGCGCGCCAGAGCGCAGAACTCCTCGACATGCAGATTTTCGGCTCTCGCGGTCGGGTCGACGCCAGCCTTCTCAAGCAGGCCCGCCGGGTCGATCGTCAGCGTTTTCAGTGACGACCGAAGCATTTTCCGGCGCTGTCCGAACGCTGCCGCGGTCACGCGCTCCAGCGTGCCGAATCGGGCGGCAGCCAGCGGTGCATGACGCGGAGTAAGCCGGACCACGGTCGATGTTACCTTGGGCGGCGGTACGAAAGCGGCCGGCGGCAGATCGAACAATGTCTCGATATCGCACAGCCAGCGCGTGACGACGCTGAGGCGGCCGTACGTTCTGCCGCCCGGCGCGGCGCACAACCGGTCGGCGACCTCCTTCTGGAACATCAGGGTCATGGATCGGACGGCGTCCAGATCCCTCAGCCAGCCGATCAGGAGCTTCTGCGCGATGTTATAGGGCAGGTTTGCAACGATCGCCTTTTCGGTACCGGGCTGTCCGAGTTCCGAGAGCGGAACCGACAGTGCGTCTTCTTCGATCACCGTCAGCCGCCCAGGGTAGAGGTCGGTCAGTTCCGTCAACGCGGCAACCGCACGGGAATCGCGTTCGATGGCGATGACTTCCCGCGCGGGACTTTCCAGAAGAGCCCTTGTCAGGCCGCCCGGCCCCGGTCCGATTTCTATTACGGTCATGCCATCCAGAGGGCCGGCCTCGCGGGCGATCCGCCGCGTAAGGTTCAGGTCGAGCAGGAAATGCTGGCCGAGCGATTTTCGCGCGCCCAGCCCGTAACGGGCGATTATTTCCCGTAAAGGCGGAAGAGGGGATGCCGCCGGCGCGCGCTCAGGCAAGGGCCGGGGCTCGATGGGCCGAATCGTAACGGGCGCGACAATCGGCCATCCGGCGGGCTTCCTCCAGCGCGGCCAGAAGGCTTCCGGGATTCGCTTTCCCGGTTCCCGCTATATCGAACGCCGTGCCGTGATCGGGTGACGTTCGTACGATGGGAATTCCAAGCGTGATATTCACCCCGCCGTCGAAATCCAGTGTTTTGAGGGGGATCAGTCCCTGGTCGTGATACAGGCAGATTGCGGCATCGTATTCGCGGCGGGCCGCTTCATGAAACATGGCGTCAGGCGGATAGGGCCCCGATACCGTGAGGCCTTCGGCGCGCAGCTGCTCGATGGCAGGTGCGACAATTTCGATTTCTTCTCGGCCGAGATAGCCCTGCTCCCCCGCGTGCGGATTGAGCCCGGCCATCGCCAGTCTCGGTGATGCGATTCCGAAATCGCGCTCAAGGGCGTATGCCGAAACGCGGCCGCAATGGACGATGGTCTCGCTTTTCAGCCCGTCGATGGCTTCCCGGAGCGGAACATGGATCGATACCAGCACGACGCGGAGCCGCGGACAGGCAAGCATCATGACGGGTGGACCGGCGGCGCCTGTTTTTTCGGCGATATACTCCGTATGCCCCGGATAGCCGAATCCCGACGACATGAGCGTCGCCTTGTGAATAGGGTTGGTAACCATGGCTGCCGCTTCGCCCCGTTCGACGAGGGAGATCGCCATATCGATCGATCCGAGAACCGCCGGCGCTGCCTTTTCGTCCGGGACGCCGGGCTGCACCGAGGCATTCAGGGGCTGTTGAAGTACCGGCAGCGCTGTCTGGAAAACCTTGCCCGCGTCCGACGGCCCGTCAATCGAACATATCGGAATATCGCGTCCGAGAAGTCGAGCGAGTCGTTTCAGCCGGTCTGCATCGTCGATTGCAAAGAAACACGGGGTCGTCCGTTCCCGTCGCAGCCAGGCTAGAAGGGTAATTTCTCCGCCAATGCCGGCAGGTTCGCCCATGGTCAGGGCAACGGGAGCGGACATGGCGGTATCTCCGGCAGGTCCGGACGTCATGTTCTCAAATCGACAACGGCGGCGTTTCGCAGATCGCGCATGAAGCGCCGGGCAAGGTTCTCTACACGCTCGTTTCGGATCTGATCCTCAATTACCTTTCGGCTCGGCAGCGTCGAGGCGCCTTCGGTCCTGGCGCACAGCATGTAGACCGAGACGCCGTTCGGCTCCCGCATCGGCGGGCTTGCCTTTCCGACAGGCAATTTCGAGAGGGCGCTGCGAATCGGGCCTGCAAGGTCTTTCAGTTTTCTCTTGCCAAGATCGACCGGCTTGACCGCCGATGCTTCCTGGGCCGCGCGCTCGAAATCCCGGCACCCCGAAACCGTGTCCCCGACGATCTGTGCCAGGTTCATTTGCGTGCTCACGGAATCCCGGTCGGGATTGGCCGGTAAGGAAAGCTTGATGCGCCTCAGGTCGACGGATGTATCGTCAGGCGAATTTTCGAGAACCTGGCGGGTATCGATCAGCTGCAGGATACGTATGCCGGATTCGCTTTTTACCGGCCCCGCGACCTGCCCCTTGCTCATCTTGCGAATGAACGGCGCTATATCCGAATCGAGAACGGTTTCGGCGATCCACCCGAGGTCGCCGCCGCTGGAGGCGCTGGCGGCATTGGACACCTGCTGGGCCACGGCGCCGAACTGCGCGCCCCGGCGAATTTCATCGATCAGGCGTTGCGCCGTTCTCGTGACCTCTTTCTCCTGATCGGGCGTCTGGATCGTCAGCAGGATTTCGGCCATGCGGTACTCTTTCTGGCCTCGCCTCGCTTTCAGGCGCTCCAGCGTTTCGTCGATCTCCTCGGGCCCTACCGTCACGCGACGCAGCAACGTCCGGCGGATCAGCTTCTGCCAGATGATCTGCGCCCGGAGCTGCTCAACCAGGGCGTCGCGCGGCAAACCGTTTCGCCGGACAAACGTTTCGAACTCGCCCGGTTTCAGCCCGTTCTGCTTCTCCAGATTGGCGAAGGCGCGCTGCAGGTCGCGGTTCGACGCAGAGACATTGCGCCGTTTTGCCTCCTGCAGCTGCAGCCTTTCGTCGATCAGCAGACGCAGAACCTGCTGTGCGAGACGGCGCTGGAGAGGGGGTGTCGCGCGAATGCCGGTAGAAGCGATTATCAGCTTCATGCGCTCCTGAAGATCGTGCATGGACACGATGTCGTCATTGACGATAGCCGCAATTCGCTGCACGGCCTGCGCCGAAACGGGGCTGGGAAGCGCGGAGGCAATCGCCGCGATCGCCAAAAGGACGACACAACAGCTGGCGCGTATTCTTTCTGAAGTCTTCTTCATGTCGGGAGTCTAGTTAAGCGCATCGACGGGGGCAATCGTCCGCGGCAGCGTTTCCACGATCGTCAGGCGGCCGTCTGCACCGAGCCGAGCGTTTTGAATATAAGCCGGATAAAGATCGAATCCGACGGTTGAACATCGCGGTCCTGTGTAAACGTCCTCCTGAAATCGGCCCGCGCCGTGAAGCAGTCGCACACGTACTCGATAAAAAACTGGTGCCGAAGGGATTCCGACGTCTCCAGATCGCGCAGGGTCGATGCGCCGATTTTCCACTCCGGCGTGACCCGGGATGTGAATCCGAGGTCGATTTCCTCACGATTGGAAAATTCCCCTGAACCGGAGCTCTCGTCGAAGAATCCGTAATTGACCTTGACGTTGAAGGCCGGTGGACCGACCGAAGCCGAGAGTTCATTCCGGGAAGGGGAGAAATCGTCTTTGTTCAGACGAAACCGGTATTGAATATTGATCGGCGTTGCCGGCTGGATGTTGACCCTGCCAACGACGTCTGAGAAATGATCCGCCAGACCGGAGCGTTCGTCGAACGTGTCGTCCTTTCGCAGCCGGTAGCTCTGGCCGATAAAGGCGGACGAATAACCGGTTGTGCCATATACCGCCATTTTAAGCCCGTAATAGGCCCGCTTTCCGCCTTCTACCCGGTCGAGCCCGGTGAATTTGTTTCGGCTGAGCAGATTGGTGTCGTCGAACTCGAGGTCCTGGCTGTCTTCGTTTGAAATGGACGACGGGTTTCCGCCGTTGGGCGCCACCATGAAACCGGCCACGGGTTCGATAACCTGCGTCATGGGGCCGCTGGTGCGTGCGAACGGAAAACGCCAGTCGAGCCCCACGCGGGGGAAGATCCGTCCGCTGAAACCGGATGAAAGGTCGCCGGCAGGACGGCCCGGGACCTGCACAGAATTCGTCCAGTATGCGTCCGTCTGAAGATCCACGTAGAGATTGTATATTTCGCCCGTGCGGGCCACGTGGGGGAGTTCCCATCCCGTGCGCATGGAAAGACGCCGGCTGTCGGTGCCGCCGGTTCTCTGAAGAACGAGGGCATTGCCGTCCACAACCCAGCGGCCACCGGCGATCCCCGGATCGCTTACGCCGTTGAAATCTATGGTCGGCACCACGATCGGCGTGTTGCCCGGACTATCTTCCGTTCTCAGCCCACGCCAATGATACGCCCGGGCGGTTGCATAGCTGGCGCCCCTGAAGCCTTCGATAAACAGATGGTTCGTCAGGGTGTCCCGCGAATCGAAGCCATACCGGCTGAGATAGGTGTCATCGCTCGTCAGGGCTATATCCGCGCCGGTGCGCCATGTGGAATCGAGGTCGAACCTCGACTTCGAAAACAGGTGGCCGCGTTCCGTGTTTCCGTCATCGATACCGCTGCCGATCGTTCCGCTGAGTTCCGCCTGGAATTCGCCGTTCGCGAAACGCTGCCGGTACTCGCCGGCGAGTACTGGACCCTCGTCCGTTGTCAGGATCGGCCGGAACGTCGCGTCCTTGTCCGGCGAGATCGCCCAGAAATACGGCGTTTCGATGACGAAGCCGAGATTGGAATCGTTGCCGGCGTTGGGCGGCAGAAATCCGCTCTGCCGTTTTACCGTCGGGTCGGGATGCGAGAAATAGGGCGTGTAGAAGACCGGTACGCCGGCAAGCTCGAGAAACGCATCCTGATACTCGACCTGCCGCGCTTTCTTGTCGTGGCGGATCCGCGCCGCCTTGACCTGCCACAGGGGCTTGTCTCCGATGCATGTCCGGCAGGGCGAATAGACCGCCTTCTGCATCTCAGTGACGTTCCCGCCGAGGTGACGCCCGCCGGTTGCCGCGATGCGGGAATTGTCAGAGAGCAGAACTCGGATGTTTTCGACGACGCCGTCCTTCAGATCGCCGGTCAGCTCCGCATGATCGGCGAAAATCACGTCGCCGGTCCCCTCCATCAGGGCGACATTGCCGGTCGCGGTGACGATATTTTCCTTCTGGTTGTAGCTGACCGTGTCGGCGTGAAGAATTCGCTCGCCATGAACGATTTCGACGTTGCCTCGGGCCGTGACGATTCCCAGGTCCCGTTCATGGTCGACGCGGTCGGCCTTGAAGAGGAGATCCTGCCGCTGCAGCGGCTGCGCCGCACTCGACGCGGCAAGAACCGCATTCAAAAACAGCAGCAGGAGAATTTTTTGCGCGCGCCCCACCGGCTTACCCGTCTTCACGATGAAAAAGCCAGCCTGCGCCCAGCAGGAGCGCGACCGTTGCCGGACTCCAGGCCGCAAGCAGGGCCGGTAGCCTGGCCGACAGCCCCAGGGCGTATGCGATGTCGGTGGAAATATAAATGACGAACCCGGTTATGACCCCGACGGCGACGGTTGCCGCCGTGCCGCCGCGCCGCTGCGGACGCAGGGTGAAAATGGCCGCGAACAGGATCATTGCACAGAGCAGGCCGGGGTCGGCGATCTGCGAATACCAGTACAGCCGGTGGCGCAGTCCGCTGAAGCCGGCATTTTCCAGGACGGTGATGAAACCCGGCAATGCCCAGAACGACATCGTTTCGGGTTTTGCGAAGCTGTCCTGAATGTTTTCCTGCGTCAGATCGGTCTTCAGAAAGACGGTATCGGTTTTCGATACCGGGCGTTCGGGAGCTGAAATTCGGGCGTCCGCCAGCCGCCATCTTCCCTGTTCGAGGAACGCCCGCCGGGCATCGATGCGGGAAATGAAGCGTTCGTTCTGATTGAACTCGAATACGATGACGTGTTCGAGCTGCGTCGCGCTCGGCTGGATGGAATCGGCATGAAGGATGTAGTGGCCCCCCGGGGTGGTCTGTTTCAGCCAAAGCCCCTTGTCGGCCAGCGCTGCGAGACTCTGTTTTCCCGGGATGTGCTGCGCTTCCAGCTGTTCGTAACGAAACAGCATCGCGGATGCGAACGGGCTGTATATCGTGATCTTGACGATGCCCATTGCCATCGCAACGAGCAGGACAGGCGCCAGTATTTCCCAGGCAGACACGCCGGCGGCGCGCGCGACCACCAGTTCCCGGTGCCGGTTCAGCCGCCAGAACGCCATCATGCCGCCGAACAGGACAGTAAACGGGAACGCCTTTTGCGCCATATGAGGCAGCTTGAAGGCGGTCATCGCAGCGACATCGACGATCGATGTCGCCGCCGACCCCGATGTTCGCCTGATCAGTTCGATCGAATCGAACAGGCCGATCAGGCTGATGAGAACCAAAAACATGCTCATCCACCAGAAAAGAAACTGGCGCGTGGTGTAGAAGGCGAAGGTCGCGTGAAGACGCATGGCGAAAATTTGCGCTGACGGTCAGTCGGGCGCCGCTAACGCCGCCGTTCGCTGGACTGGCCGCCAGCCGGCCATGAAAAGGCCGGCGATCGCGGCGGGAACGAGCGGAATCAGATACAGGGCAACGGCAAGTTCGGGAAATTTCTCCCCCAGATTCTTGGCCGAAATTTGACCGGTTTCGAGCAGGACGACGAAGCTGACTGCGGCGATAATCCGCAGCGCCTGACCACGCCGGTTGAAATCCCCGGCCAGAAGAATGGCGAGGGAAATCAGCGTAAAGGCGATGGGAAGCAAAGGCTGTGCAAGGCGATGATGGCCTTCCATGTAAAGTTTGGTCGCTTTCCACTCGTCGCGTGGTTCCGGATTGAACAGCTCGTGCAAATAGCGTTCGCGCGGTTCGCGCCAGTGCAGGCCCTTATCGTCCGAAAGCGTCCCGATGTCGAAAGAGTAACGATCGAAATTCAGAAGGGACAGCCTTCCGTCCTTCGAATCGACCTGCTGCCGGTTCCCGATGGCCATCACGACGCGGGGGCCGTTCGCGCCCGTCACGATTCGGCCTTTCTCCGCCATCATGGTGACGGGGCGGCTGGCGTTTCTCGCGTCATGAACGATAATTCCGGACAACTCCCCGTCCGAGCTCCGGCTGCGGACGTAGACCGTTACGCCTGGCACAACGCTGTTGAAGACGCCTTCCTGCAGCAGCACGGTCGGAAAACTGTTTCGCAGGGTGTTCTGCAGCCCTTTGAATTCCCTGTAGGCGGAAGGCATCAGATAAACCGTCAGCGCGTAGCAGCAGACCGTCGTCAGCAGGGTCAGGACAAGGGCGGGTCTGGCAAGCCGGAACTGGCTGCATCCGCCTGCCCGCATGACTACGAGTTCGCTGTCGGAAAGCAGGCGATTGTACACGAAGAGCGTGGCGGCGAAGAGCGCGATCGGCAGTATGATCGTAAGAAACGTCGGCAGCAGCAGGATCGTGAAATAGACGAACAGCTGCGCCGACAGGCCCCGATTGACGATCATTTCGATAAAGCGCAGCGACTGTGTGAGCCAGACGACGCAGGTAAGCGTCGCGGTCACGAACAGCGTGACGGTAAAGAGCTGCCAGAAGATGTATGTGTCGATGCGTTTCACGCGCCGACTATAAACAGTCGGCGAGTCGCTGTCATAGGAAAGCGTTCAGCGCCCGCCCCCGTCCCGTCGGTCGAATTCGGGCGCTTTGATTGCCAGATAGTACATGCGCTTGGCCTCGCGCCGCCCACGACTGACCGTATCGAGGACAATGCCGCTGACCAGGGCAATGAAGGCAAGGACCATGATTCCCATCGACAGAACGGCGGTTGGCAGGCGCGGGACAAGCCCGGTCTGTAAGAAAGTCACGAGGACCGGATAGGCCAGAACCAGCGACAGCAGACCGAGTGCGACGAAAAGCGCCGAGAAGAATTTGAACGGCCTCACTTCCTTGAACAGGAACAGGATGGTCGCAAGGATCCGGAACCCGTCCCGCCACGTGCTCAGCTTGCTTGTCGATCCCGCCGGGCGCGCGGAATAACGGGTCTGGATTTCGGCGACCGGGACGCGCATCTCAAGCGCGTGGATCGTCAATTCCGTCTCGATTTCGAACCCTTGCGCCAGCGCCGGAAACGATTTGACGAACCGGCGGGAGAATGCGCGGTATCCGGACAGGATGTCGCTGAAACGCTGTCCGAACAGCCAGCCCACGAAACCCGTCAACACCCGGTTTCCGAACCGGTGTCCCCTTCGATAGGTCTCCGCGCCTTCATCGTCGACCCGCTTCGCCACGACCATGTCGAGCGAATCGTCGGCGATCAGCCGGGCCATTTCCGGCGCGTCCGCAGGATCGTACGTCCCGTCTCCGTCGGCCATGATGTAGATATCGGCCTCGACGTCCGAAAACATTCGTCTGACGACGTTTCCCTTTCCCACGAGTCCCTCGGCCCGGACGATGGCGCCGGCCCGCCGGGCGCGCTCCACCGTGTCGTCCGTCGAGTTGTTGTCGTAGACATAGATGTCGGCATCCGGCAGCGCCGCCCTGAATCCGGCGACGACCGCTTCGATGGCGGCGGCTTCGTTGCGGCAGGGAAGCAGAATGGCGATCCGGGGCTGCATGCCAAGTACCCTCAGCGACTTTCCCGGGATGGCCCGGAAGGGTTCGGCCAGCTCGCCACCGGCTCCAGCCGGTTCGCTCTGCGTTCGAGCAGCCATGATCGACCCGGTTCGATTTGCATGCCGAGCGCCTCGCGAATCATCGGAGTCGCGTCATAAAGCCAGACATGCGTAATGTCATTCGCCATGACCCGTTTGGCGATGGACGGCGCCGACGGTCTGCTCCATCCCGTCAGTTCCCCCTCGAGCCCGGTGGTCATCTGCAGCAGGTATCTCATGATGACGAGATACTGACCGTCGGATTCCGGATCGACCAGCAATAATCGATCCTGCTTGCCGAGTTTTTCGGCCAGCGATTTGCCGACGCTCCAGGCGTGGAGGTATCGTGGATGGCTGTCGAAACGCAGTTTCTTCGCCGCTCCGACGGGCAGCGCGATCGCCAGAACAACGAGGAGAGCGGGCACCCATCGCGGCATGCGCCCCGAGAGTCTCCTGTGCCAGAACGTCGCCAGAGCGACCGTCGCGAATATCAGGCATACGCCGCCCAGATGGGTGTTGTAGCGCCAGTACGAAGCCGCGCGCAGCGCTTCGTCGTCGCCGAACGCGGCGACATAGGTTATGAACAGAAAGGCGTTGTAGGACAGGAACATCGAACCGGAAATGATCGCCAGCCTGCCGAAGCCGCCGCGCGGACGCCACAGTGACAAAACGCCGACAATCGTCGCAATGGTCATGATGCTGAAATAGCCGCCTTTTTTGCTCGCGATCAGCGCCATCCGGGAGAGAATTTCCGGAATTTCGCGGATGAACCATTCCGAATAGGGTCTGAAATTGAACTCCCCGGCCTTGATGTGAAGGTTCACATGCATCTTCCATAACAGGTAGACCGCCAGCGGCAGGATGAAAATCCGCAGCGCAAGCCTCAGGACCGGACCGCGGCGTATCGCCGGATCGAATACGACAAGAATCCCGAGCGTGATCGCGAACCCGATCAGGAATACAAGATTGGCCTGCTTCAGACCGACCATGGCCGTGGCCGTCAGTCCCGCCTGCCAGGCGAGGGCCCTCGCCTCGTCGTCGTTGTTGTCTGCAAGTGCGTTCGTCATCAGCCAGAGAAGGACAGCTGTAAACCCGACGGCGACGCTGGTCGGCGCGTCGGCGTAGGAGCTGAAAACAAGACGGGTTACGTATGTCGGATTGAGAATTGTGACCGCCAGCGCTCCGAGCGCGCAGGCGGCCCAGCCCAGGCGAACCGTTTCAAGCGACGCGGATGTCGGCCCCTCGCGGCCGGCGACGCCGGTCGCCGTGGCGATTGCGATGCGCGCTGTCAGGAGACCGAAGCTCAGGACAAGAAGAACCGAGAAAACGGCAGACGCATTCGTGGCCATGAAACCGACGATCCTGCTTGCAAAAAACATGATCAGCGGGATGGCGTACGGGTAGCTCTCCATGACGGCCGGATTTTCCGGCAGGTCGGCCCGGGGAAAGGAATCGAACTGCAACAGGAACCGCGCATTCGGCAGCCAGTGGGTGAATTCGTCCCATTGCGTCGGAATCATCGCTGCGGCGATGGCGATGAACGGAGCGGCGATGATCGCTATCTTGACGGATGCGACGCCCGTCAAAGCGCCGTCGCGGCGCCAGGCCAATACGGATGCGACCAGTGCGATGCCGGCGAGGACCGCCGCGACCGCGGTGAAGTTCCGGACGCCGAGCGGACCGCAGGCAGTAAAGACAAGGATGACGATCGACCAGCCGCACAGCAGGTCTCCCTCGGAACGCCGCTTCGGTCCTCCGGTCCAGGCGCCAAGGCCGATCAGCAGGACGGCGATCGCCAGCACGGCCGCCATTCCGCCCAGTTCGGCGGGCGACGGGACTAGAAGCTCCAGGTGACGCAACAGCATGCAAAGATTCCGGTCATCGGGGACGGCGCAGCCCGTCCCGGGGACAAACTACCAAACCGGCACGATTCGTCCTACGGCCACGGCTTGCCGCCCGGTTCCCTACTCCTTGAGTTCGATGATGAACACCAGGTTCGAAACCGGACCGAACAGCCTGATGGTTTCCAGCCGGCAGGATTTGATCCTGTCGCGGCGGTCGTTGGCGTCGATCATGGTTCTGAGTTCTCCCGCGTCGAGGAGATTGAGATTCGACTCCTCGGCGAAGAACTGGAAGCCGATCAGTCTGAGTATGCGCCGGTGCCACGGGCGCGGCAGCCAGTGGAGAAGCGGCAGACGGGTATGGAACTCCAGCGGATGCCAGCGGTTCGGCGTGGTGACGATGACGTATCGTCTCGCCGCCCCGATGCAGCAGGCAATCATGCGCCGCTGATCGTCCACGGTGCCGACATGTTCGATCGTGGCGCTGGACATGACAAGATCGTACTTGCCGAGCTGCGGGTCGATTCTCGACGCATCGCCGACCAGGACGCCGGCAACGGGAAAATCGACATCGCGCTGGGGATCGATCCGCTGGTCGGAAAACAGGGTCACTTTCGCGGTTTCCGCCAGGCGGCGCGCAAAAAAATTGGATGATTTGTTGACGCTGTCCTTGGTGGAACCGACATCGAGGACGCTACCGATGGTATCGAGCCGCACGCCGCCGGAATCGAAGACGCGGTCGAAGATTTCGTTGCGCTTCCGCGTCACGATCCCGTCGACAAATCGGTCGAACCGGCGGAACAGGTTAACGGTATAAACGTTTTCGTTGACTGGGGACATTTCGACAGGATGGATTATGTGGTAGCACCACAATACCGAATTATCGGCCCGGGGCAGAGACTCATTTGCAATACCGTCGACGGCCGGTTCGTTTCGACATACCGCAGGGAGCCTGTAAATGCGATTGACCTTTTCCAAAATCGACCTGAAACGCCAGGGCGCGATAGTTGCGTTCGTTTCGGCCGACAAGACATTGTCCGCGAGCGCCGCGGCCCTCGATAAGACGACCGGCGGCGCGATCGGCCGGTCTATCGAGTCGAGCAGGTTTTCCGGCGCATCGGAACAGTCGCTCGCGATCATGGCGCCGCAGGGCGTCAAGGCGGGACGCATCCTGCTGATCGGGATCGGCAAGCCCGAGGATATCGACGAGCTGGCGGCCGAGCGCATCGGCGGGCGCATCGTGGCGGCGCTCGCCAACAGCGGCGAGAAAACGGCGTCGGTCGCGATCGACCCGATTAAGGGGTGCGGCCTGTCGGCGGCGGCGTTTGCGGCGCGCGCCGCCTGCGGGGCGCGTCTTCGCAGCTACCGGTTCGACAAGTACCGGACACGGGAGAAGGCCGACAAGAAGCCGTCACTGTCTTCGATCGCGTTCATGGTCCGCGACGACGCCGGCGCCCGTCGCCTGTTCGGGCCGCTCGACAGGATCGCCGACGGCGTGTTCTTTACGCGCGATCTGGTCTCGGAGCCTGCCAACGTCATTTATCCGGAGAGCTTCGCCCAGCGGGCCAGGTCTCTGACCAAGCTCGGCGTCAAGCTGCGGGTCCTGGATGAAGCCCAGATGAAGAAGCTCGGCATGGGCGCGCTTCTCGGCGTGGCGCAGGGAAGCGCCAACAAGCCGTGCATTGTCGCGATGAGCTGGAACGGCGCGCCTCGGGCCAAGGACAAGGCGCCTATCTGCTTTGTGGGCAAGGGCGTGACGTTCGATACCGGCGGCATTTCGATCAAGCCGGCCGGCGGCATGGAAGACATGAAATGGGACATGGCCGGCGCCGGCGTGGTCGCGGGCCTGATGCATGCGCTTGCGGCCCGCAAGGCCAAGGTCAACGCGGTCGGCGTCGTCGGTCTGGTGGAAAACATGCCGTCCGGCACGGCGCAGCGGCCGGGCGACGTTGTGACGACGATGTCCGGCCAGACGATCGAAGTGATCAATACGGATGCCGAAGGTCGTCTGGTGCTGGCCGACGCGATGTGGTGGGCGCAGAAGACCTTCAAGCCGCATACGCTGATCGACCTCGCCACGCTGACCGGCGCGATCATCATTTCGCTGGGCCATCATCAGGCGGGCCTGTTCAGCAATAACGACGCCCTGTGCGATCAGTTGACCGCCGCGGGCAAGGCGACCGGCGAACCGGTCTGGCGGCTGCCGCTCGGTCCCGAGTACGACAAGCTCGTGGCGTCCGATATTGCCGATATGAAAAACGTCGGCGGTCGCGCCGCGGGAAGCATCACGGCGGCACAGATACTGCAGCGCTTCATTAAGGACGACGTGGCCTGGGCGCATCTCGACATCGCGGGCGTCGCGTGGTCCAGCTCCGCGAGTCCGATCGTGCCCAAGGGCGGTACGGCATTCGGCGTCCGACTGCTCGACCGCCTCGTGGCTGAAAATTACGAAGGCAAGTAGGATTCAGGGCGGCGTCCGATGACGGAGATCGGGTTTTACCATCTGACTCGGACGCCGCTGGACCGCGCCTTGCCGCAGATCATCGAGAAGGCGATGGCGGCCGGAAAACGGTCGCTGGTCAGGGCGGGTTCGGATGAGCGGATATCTCTCCTGAATTCGTTGCTCTGGACCTACGATCCAGACTCTTTTTTGCCGCATGGAACCGCGCGCGAGGGAGACCCGGCCGACCATCCCATCCTGCTTGCGACGTCGGAGGAAAACGTCAACGGCGCTCAGGTGCTGATTCTTACCGACGGCGTCGAGGCAGAGAATCCCGCTGCGTTCGAGCGATGCCTCGAAATGTTCGAAGGCGGGGATCCTTCCGCTGTAGACGTCGCGCGGTCCCATTGGAGGCTTTATAAGGAAAAGGGTTTCGCGCTGACCTACTGGCAGCAGTCGGAAGCCGGAGGCTGGGAGAAAAAGGCCGAAGGATAGATGCGAATCGCCATGCGCTGGCGTGGTTTCGCCCGGGCGGATATCGCCGGACAGTGCTCTCAGGAGATTGTTGCCGCCGGACCCGTGACGGGATATAAGGCCGCGCTTTCCGGAAATTTCTTCGAAATAGAAAAGAGAGACAGGCTCAATGGCCGTTGAACGAACGTTATCCATAATCAAACCCGACGCCACGCGCCGGAACCTGACCGGCAAGATCATTGCGATGCTGGAAGAGGCGGGTTTGCGGGTCGTGGCCCAGAAACGGATCCGGCTGACCCGCGAAATGGCCGAAGGGTTCTACGCCGTGCATGCCGAGCGCGCTTTCTTCAGCGACCTGTGCGATTTCATGTGCTCGGGACCGGTCGTGGTTCAGGTGCTCGAGGGCGAGTCCGCCGTGGCCAAGAATCGCGAAGTGATGGGCGCGACCAATCCCGCAAACGCGGACGCCGGAACGATTCGGGCGGAGTTCGCGGAATCAATCGAGGCCAATTCGGTACATGGCTCAGATTCGGCTGAAAACGCGGCGATCGAGATCGCGTTTTTCTTCGGTCGGGTGGAAATCGTCGGCTAGGTCCGGAGCTGTTCCGGCAGCGCCGGCACCGGAAAAGACAAGGGCGGGATTATCCCGCCCTTTTTTTCTTGCCGCCAGAAATCAGACCAGAAAATACGCCATCAGTCCCAGCGCGGCGAAAACGGCCGCGGTGCAGATTGCGGCGAGGCGGCAGAATATCTTCCACCCCTTCTGACATTCCAGCGTGATCGCCTCGTTGTCAGCCATGTCGGACCTCGTTCCGTACGCTTTTCGTAATCCCGATATACAGCATTTGACCCGTTGCCGGAAGCTGGCGCTGCATCAGCCGTCGTCCGGATTCAGCCTGATTTCGTTCGGCTGAGAAGCGCCGCTGATGTCCACCCGGCCGTCGACGATCTTTGCGCGTCCTTCCGCGACAAGCCTCAGGGCGAGCGGATAGCAGCGATGTTCGGCTGTCAGAACCCTGGCGGCCAGGGACTCCGGGTTGTCGCCGGACAGAACCGGGACCGCCGCCTGCACGATAATCGGACCGTCGTCCATAGCCGGACGAACGAAGTGAACCGTACAGCCGGTAAACCGGACGCCGTCGTCGAGCGCCCTCTGGTGTGTGTCGAGGCCCTTGTAGGCGGGCAGCAGGGACGGGTGAATGTTGATCAGCCGTTCGAGCCAGTGGCCGACGAATGATTCCGTCAGAAGCCGCATGAAGCCGGCAAGGCATACGAACTCTATCCCTTTGCTTTCCAGATGGCCGGTGAGGGCGGTTTCGAACGCTTCGCGGCTCCCGAAGTCCCGGTGGTCGAGGGTCATGGTCTCGATCCCGGCCGCCGTCGCCCGGTCCAGCCCCGCCGCGTCCGGCACGTTCGAGACGACGAGCGCGATCTCCGCGGGCGCATCATTGCGGGCGCAATCGTCGATCAGGGCCTGCATGTTGGTGCCCCGACCCGAGATGAGAATCGCTGTTTTCAGGCGCGGCATAGGGCGTCAGGGTTGTCGATGGCAACGCGCTCGCCGTCCGTCGCCGCAACCCTGCCAATGTCGAACACCGTTTCGCCGTGTTCCTCCAGTATGGCTCTGGCCGGACCAGCGGCGTCCGGCGGCACGATGGCGACCATGCCGATCCCGCAATTGAAGGTTCTCGCCATTTCCGCGGTCGCGACATCGCCTTCGCGCGCCAGCCAGCTGAACACCGGCGCCGCCGTCCAGCTTTCCGCATCGAGCGCCACGCCCAGCCCCTTCGGCAGGACGCGCGGGATGTTCTCGATCAGCCCGCCTCCGGTAATGTGAGCCAGCCCTCGAACCAGGCCGGCTCGGTGCGCCGCGAGACAGGATTTTACGTAAATCCGGGTCGGAGCGAGGAGGGCCTCGCCCAGCGCTTCGCCCGAAAACGGCGCCGTTCCGGAGTAGTCCAGTCCGAGATCGTCGACGATCCGGCGCACAAGCGAATAGCCGTTCGAATGGACGCCGGTAGAGGCGAGTCCGAGAACAGCATCGCCTTCGGCGATCTTGCTACCCGTCAGCACGGCGTCGCGCTCGACGGCGCCGACAGCAAATCCGGCGAGATCGTAATCGTCATTCGCGTACATGCCGGGCATTTCCGCCGTTTCGCCCCCGATCAGGGCGCATCCTGCCTGCCGGCAGCCTTCCGCGATTCCGGCGATGACCTGTTCGGCATGGGCCGGGTCCAGCCGGCCTGTCGCGAAATAGTCCAGGAAGAAGAGCGGTTCCGCTCCCTGAACGACGAGATCGTTGACGCACATGGCGACCAGATCGATGCCGACGGTACCGTGACGATTCGCGGACAGCGCGACCTTCAGCTTGGTTCCGACGCCGTCTGTCGCGGCGACGAGAACAGGGTCGCGGAATCCTGCCGCTGCGATATCGAACAATCCCCCGAACCCGCCGATTTCGACATCGGCACCCGGGCGGGCAGTGGATTTGACGTGCGGCTTGATGGCTTCGACCAGTGCTGCGCCCGCATCGACGTCGACACCCGCATCCTTGTAGCTTCGTGTGTTAATGGCTTCCTCGCACGCTCGAGATCATTGTATAGTGGCTGCATGCCAGCGGCATGGTTCTCCGAGAAAATACTTGATACCGGACGCTTTGTAATGCGCGTTCGCGCGTGTTTGCTCGCGGGCGCGTTTCTGATCCCGTTGACGCCCGTCTGCACGGGGATAGCGGCCGCCCAGACGGGCGGGATTTTTACGGTAAAGGACGTTCCGATCGACGAGACGGCCGAATCGGCTGCCGCTGCGCAAACGCTCGCGCTGGCGGCCGGACAGCGCGCAGCCTATGCGCGGCTGGTGACGCGTCTGGTCCCGAGGGGCAGGGCGAACAGCGTTCCGGAAGCCACCCCGGAACTGTTGCGGGAGATCGTCTCCGGCATTGCGCTCGATGCCGAGAAAACCTCCGCGGTTCGTTATCTCGCGAATCTCACGGTGAATTTCAGTCCCGACGCGGTTCGGAACCGGTTTCGCGCCGCCGGCGTCGGATGGGCGGAAACGCGGAGCAAGCCGCTCGTTGTCATCCCCGTTCTGATAACTCAGGGGACGGTTCAGCTCTGGGACAGAACGAATGTCTGGCATGAGGCATGGCGGTCTGCGCCGCCGGGCGACGGGCTGATCGAGTTGATCGTGCCCCAGGGCGAGGCGGGCGACATCGCGACGATAAGCCCCGATCAGGCCCGGTCGGGCGATCCGAAGAGGCTGGCGGACATGGCCCAGCGATACCATGCGGGCGGGGCCCTGCTGCTTGCAGCGACGTTGAAGCCGGAAGCCGGCGCCGGCCACGTTCTCGAGGTTGCCATCAACCGGTTCGGCCCCGAGGGGGGAGACCGCGCTTCGGTCCGGAGCTACGCGGGCGATGACGGTATGTCGGTCAGCGACCTGCTGAGAACGGCGGTCATGCAATTGCGGCACGATATCGAGGAAGAGTGGAAGCTCGATAACCTGCTGCGTTTCGGCGAGAGGCAGGAGCTGGTTGCGGTGGCGCCTTTATCCGGGCTCGCGGATTTAATCAGGATCGAACGGGTGCTGGGTGCGGTCGCTGAAATTCAGTCGTTCCAGCTTCTGTCGCTCACGCTCGCCGAGGCCCGACTGAGGTTGCGCTATCTTGGCGATCCCGCTCAACTCGAATTCGCGCTGGCCCAGAAGGACCTGATGCTGATGCAAGGAGCCGTTGACTGGCGGCTGACGTTAAAGAATCCCGGATGAGCCTGCCCAATATCATTTCGCTGGGCCGGCTGATGTCGGTGCCGGTTGCGATCTACCTGATTCTCAACGGATTTCTGAGCGCGGCGTTCTGGCTGTTCGTGGCTGCGGGCATTTCCGATGCGGTGGACGGGTTTATCGCCAAGCGCTTCGGGCAGGAAACGCCGCTGGGCCGCTATCTGGATCCGCTCGCCGACAAGGCTTTGCTTGTCGGGGTTTACGTGACACTGGGATACTCCGACCACCTGCCGCTGTGGCTGGTCATCCTCGTTGTTTTTCGCGATCTTTTGATTATCGGCGGTGTGGTGCTGATGAACCTGTTCGGACAGGATATCAGGATGAACCCGCTGCGCATCAGCAAGATCAACACAGCCGCCCAGATCGTTCTGGTGGTCGTGATTCTTGGCGAACGGGCGCTGCATGTTTCCCCGCCCGCGGAATTCATGGTCGTCCTGATCTATCTGACGGCGCTGACGACCGTCGCGTCCGGCACCGCCTATGTTCTCGGCTGGGGGCGCGACGCGACGGATGTTTCCCGGATCGGGACGGATGACCGGCGATGACGTCGCAGGGCCATATTCGCTACTGGGCGGCGGGGATCGCCGTTTTTCTCGCTCTGCTCTGGCTGCTGGCGGACATCCTGTTTCCGTTCGTCGTCGGGATGGTGCTCGCCTATCTGCTGGATCCGCTGGCTGACAGGCTTGAGGCCCGGAAATGCCCGAGGGCTGCTGCCGCGGCACTGATCACCCTGTTCATGGCGATGCTTGCGGTTGCAGCCGTCCTGCTGCTCGTGCCGGTTCTTCACGCGCAATTTGTCGATCTGGCGGCGCGCGTGCCGGAATATGTTTCCGCGCTTCGCGAACAGGCGGCGGAATTCCTTGCGCTCTTGCAGGAGCGTCTCGGGGCCGAAGAGGTCGCAAAGCTTGAAGAAAAACTGAAAGGGATTGCCGGGCCCGATGCCATTGCCTGGGCGGGCAAGTTGCTGGGGCGCATATGGGGCGGCGGTCTCGCGCTGCTCAACGTACTGTCGTTGATGGTGATCACGCCGATCGTGATGTTCTATCTGCTGCGGGACTGGGACATCATCGTGTCAGCCATAGACGGCTGGCTTCCCAGGAAGCACCGCGACACGATCCGGGAACAGGTCGTCGCGATTGACGAGGTTCTGTCGGGCTTTATTCGGGGGCAGGTGTCGGTCTGCGTTCTGCTCGGGTTGCTTTACGGGCTGGGACTGACCGCGGTCGGTCTCGATTTCGGTCTCGTCATCGGTTTTGTAACCGGCATGATTTCCTTCGTGCCTTATTTCGGCATGCTGGTCGGATTTTGCGTCGGGCTCGGGGTCGCGGTCGCACAGTTTTCGGACTGGCAACCGATCGCCATGGTGGCGGGCGTCTTCGTGGTTGGCCAGGTGCTCGAAGGAAATTTCATAACGCCCAAGCTGGTCGGCGAAAAAGTAGGGCTTCACGCGGTCTGGATCATCTTTGCGCTGCTGGCGGGAGGATCCCTGTTCGGATTTACCGGCGTCCTTCTGGCTGTGCCTGCCGCCGCCGTGATCGGCGTTCTGGGGCGGTTCGGGCTCAGGAAATACAAGGAAAGCACAGCCTATTCCAGAACCCCGAAATCGGATGCCGGCGACGGTCCTGGCGCAACGTGATGCCGTCGGCCCCGGAAAGCCGCCAGCTTTCTTTCGATCTCGGCCAGCGTCCCGCGCTGGACCGGGAGAATTTTCTGGTTTCTCCCAGCAATCGGGAGGCTGTGGAATGGATCGACCGCTGGCCGGACTGGCCGATGCCCGCGCTCGCCCTGGTCGGACCGTCGGGCAGCGGTAAATCGCATCTTGCCGCGGTGTGGCGGGAACGTTCGGGAGGCTGCGAAGCCGCCGCCGGCAATGTCCGGGCGGCGTTGAACGACGTTGCCGACGGCGCGCGGCACTGGCTTGTCGATCCCGCGGACGCCGTGGACGATTACGAGGGGCTGCTGCATCTGTACAACCGGATTGCGGAGATCGGCGGCAGCCTGCTTCTGACCGGACGGTCGGCGCCGGCGCGCTGGCCTGTTTCACTCGCCGATCTTGCTTCCCGGCTGCGGGCGGCGCCGGTGGCGGAGATCGGACAGCCTGACGACGAACTGCTTGGCGGCGTTCTCGTCAAGCTGTTCACCGACCGGCAGGTCAATGTGCCGCCGGAGGTCGTTTCGTTCCTGCTGGTAAGGATGGAACGCAGTTTCGACGCGGCGCGTGCACTGGTCGAAAACATCGACAGGCAGGCGCTGGCGCAGCAGCATTCCCTGACGGTGCCTTTCGTCCGTTCCGTGATCGAGTCGGGCGGGAACGGTTAGAGTTCGACGACCCTGATCTTTCTGCCTTCCGCGGTCAACGCGAGACGGCCGTTCTTGAGCGCCAGCGCGTCTTCGCCGAACAGGTCCCGCCGCCAGCCGCGCAGCGCCGGCACATCCGCGTTGTCGTCGGCGGAAAGGGCTTCAAGGTCGGCGGTGCTGGCGATCAGTCTCTGGGCAACGCCGTGCTCTTCGCTCTTCAGCTTGGCGAGCACCTTCAGCAGATCGATCGACGGTCCCACCGGCGCAGCGGCCTGACGCGATTGTTCCACTTTCGGGCAGTCTTCGTCGGGCAGCGCGACACCCCTGGCGACCGCGTCGAGGATCGCCTTGCCGATGGCGCCCTGCGTCTGGCCCTTGTTGAGACCGCGCAGATTGGCGAGGTCCTTCTCGTTCGCCGGTCTGTGGGCGGCGAGTTCGAGCAGCGCGTCGTCGCGAACGAAGCGATTGCGCGGGATATCCCGGTTCTGGGCTTCCTCCTCCCGCCACGCCGCGACCTCGCGCAGTATGGCCAGGAAACGCGGTTTCGGATTGCGGGACTTGATGCGGCGCCAGGCTTCGCGCGGATCGAATTGGTAGATGTCGTCGCTGGTCAACGCCGACATTTCGTCCGCCACCCATTCGGCGCGCCCGTTCCCGTCCAGCATGTCGCGCAGCTTTTGATATACCACCCGGAGGTGAGTGACGTCCGCCAGAGCGTATTCGATCTGCTTGTCGCTGAGGGGACGCCGCTGCCAGTCGGTGAAGCGCATAGACTTGTCGATGCGTTGCCGGGCGAGTTTTGCGACGATGGTCTCGTATCCGACCTGGTCGCCGAAACCGCACACCATGGCGGAAACCTGCGTATCGAAAACCGGCGCCGGCAACTCGCCCATCAGTCGGTAGAAGATTTCGAAATCCTGCCGGGCGGCGTGGAATACCTTCAGAACCGACCGGTCTCGCATCAGGTCGAGAAGCGGGGACAGGTCCAGTCCTTCGGCGACCGAGTCGACCGCCGCGAACTCGTCTTCGCCGGCAAGCTGGACCAGACAGAGCTGGGGCCAGTAGGTCTTGTCGCGAATGAATTCCGTATCGACCGTGACAAAGGTTGATCGGCTCAGGCGTTCGCAAAAGGACGCCAGAGCGCCGGTGTCGGTAATCAGGGACATGGGCGCTGCTATATACGAATTGACGACCTGACGAAAGCGGAGCGGCTATTCGGGTGGCGTGCAGACCCCGCCATCCGCTCTGATCGCGGCAGGCACCAGGTCGTCCCTGACCAGGGAGGCGAGGCCTTCGCGATATCCGCCGATGCGGGTGCGCGCCGAGCGGTCGGATGTGATGACCACCGTCATGCCGAGCGTCGGAATCACGTAGACCAACTGCCCCCCGAATCCGCGCGCATACGGTACCGTATGGCCGCAGACCGATGTCTTGAACCAGCCGTAACCGTACGGGTGTCCGGAAAAGCGGGAATGCGTCCGCGTGGTCCAGGATTCGCGGATCCAGCCCTGCGAGAGGATTCGTCTGCCCTCGTGGATGCCGTCATTGCGGTAGAGTTCGCCGAAGCGCAGCAGCGCGCGCGGCGACAGCAGCATGTTATTGCCGCCCAGATATATGCCCTGCGGATCGCGCTCCCAGGCGGGCACGGTCATGCCGAGCGGTTCTCCCAGCCAGTCCGCGGCGAGGGCGTGCGTGGTGCGGCCCGTCGCCTTGGTCAGAATTGCGGAAAGCAGGTGCGTGCTGCCGGTCGAATAGAGCATCCGCCCGCCGGGCTCGTCGTCGAACGGGCGGGAAAGCACGTGCCGAACCCAGTCGCGGCTCTGCACCCATCGGCCATAGTTACGGCCCGACGTCCTTTCCAGTCCCGACTGCATCGACAGCAAATTGCCGATCGTGATGCGTTCGAGCCGGGCGTCGCCGTTGCGCGGCATGCGGTCCGCCAGAAAATCCGCGATCGGCTGGTCTGTTCCCCGAATGACGCCGCGATCGATGGCGATCCCGATCAGTGCGGAAATGATCGATTTAGAGGCTGATTTGATATTGGTCGGTCTTGTCAGTCCCGGGCCGCGAAACGCCTTTTCACGGACGATCCTTCCGTCTCGCGCGACGATCAGGGCGTGAAGCCGCTTGAGGCCGGAGGCGCGTTCGAACGCCCGGTCCAGCATATCCGGATCGAGTCCGCGCCCGTTCGCGGCCTGCAGAACGGCGCTGCAACCGATTGCGAACAGGACGACAGAGGCGGCAATGCGCCCGTTCACGGGGTCAGCCCGCCTTGAAGAACCGGTTCTCGGGACGCGGCAGGCCGAGATTTTCGCGTAGCGTCCTGCCTTCGTATTCCTCCCGATAGATTCCGCGCTTCTGCAGCACCGGGACCAGCCGGTCGACGAAATCGTCGAGCCCGCCGGGCAGGTAGGGGAACTGGATCGTGAACCCGTCGCTGGCGCGGGTCGTCAGCCATTCCTCCATCTGGTCCGCGATCATTTCGGGCGGGCCCATCAGACACAGGCTCGAATGGCCGCCCATGCGCTGCGCGAGCTGCCTGACGGTCAGCCCTTCTTCCTCCGCGATCTTGATCGCCTTCTCACGGCTCGACTGACCTGCATTGGTTTCTGGAATTTCCGGAAGGGGGGCGTCGGGATCGAATGCCGATGCATCGACTCCGAGCGAAATCGACAGCGAGGCGATCGCGCTTTCGTAATGAACCAGAGAATCGAGCTTGGCGCGCCGCTCCCTCGCTTCTTCCAGCGTATCCGCGACGATCACCATGCAGGCGGGCAGAATGATGATGTGGTCGGGTTTGCGTCCGGCCTTCTGTGCACGGGCCTTGACGTCCGCATAGAACTCCTGGGCATGCTGGATGGTCGGCTGCGATGTGAAGACCGCTTCGGCGGTTTCGGCGGCAAGCTGCCGGCCTGCGTTCGAGGCGCCTGCCTGGACGATCACCGGCCAGCCCTGAACAGGCCGCGCAATGTTCAGCGGGCCGCGCGACGTTACGTATTTTCCCTTGTGATCGAGGACGTGCATTTTTTCGGGATTCATGAAAAGCCCGCTCTCCTGATCGCGGATGAACGCATCGTCCGCCCAGCTGTCCCACAGTCCGGTAACGACATCGTAGAATTCCCGGGCGCGGGCGTAGCGCTTGTCGTGCTCCATCTGTTCGTCGATGCCGAAATTCTTCGACGCGTTCGGGTTCGACGTGGTCACGATGTTCCAGCCGGCGCGGCCGCCGCTGATATGGTCGAGCGAGGAAAACCGGCGGGCGATGTGATAGGGCGCGTCGTAGGTCGTCGACGCGGTCGCAACCAGCCCGATATGCTCGGTCATCATGGAAAGCGCGGAAAGGAGCGTCAGGGGCTCGAACGAAGTCGGCGTCGCGGACCGCTGCAGCGCTTCGATCGGCATGTTGAGGACGGCCAGATGATCGGCCATGAAGAACGTGTCGAACCTGCCCTCTTCGAGCCGTTGGGCGAAGCGGACGATATGTTTGAGATTGAAGTTGGCATCCGCATACGAGCCCGGATAACGCCAGCCTCCGGTGTGAATGGTAGCGGGACGCATGAAGGCATTGAAGTGGAGTTTGCGTTTGTCGCTCATGACCGTTCTGGAGATTGAACTTTGCTGATGCAGCCTAGCATGACCGGCAAGGGACAGGAACGCGGATGCCGAGTTGTGCGCCTCCGTCATTTGGTGAGACACTTTGGCGCTCCGACCCGGTTTTCCGGCGGAGAATGACGCGACCTGGAACGATGTTATTTAATTCCTTCGAATTCATTTTCGCTTTTCTGCCGGCTGTCGTCCTCGGGTTCGCGTGTCTCTCGTTACTGAAGAACCGGGCCCTGTCGGTGGCCTGGCTGGTCGGCGCGTCGTTCTTTTTCTACGGCTGGTGGGACGTGAAATATGTCCCGCTGCTGGCGGGATCGATCTGCTGCAATTTTCTCCTGGGCCGGTTTATCGTCTCGCTGGGCGTCGGTACTGCTTCCGGCCGTTTCGCGAGGGCGTCTGGAATCGTCGGGAACCTCGCGTTGCTTGGCTGGTTCAAGTATGCCGGCTTTCTGGCGGTCAATATCGGCGCGGCGACGGGAATTGCTTTCTCGGTCCCCAATATCGTCCTGCCGCTGGCGATATCGTTTTTTACCTTTCAGCAGATCGCCTATCTGGTGCATGTCGGGCGCGATGGCGACACGCCCCTGAACTTCGCGGATTATGCGCTGTTCGTATCGTTCTTTCCGCAACTGATCGCGGGCCCCATCGTTTACGCAAAAGAGGTCTGTCCCCAGTACGCCGCCGCGACATTCGGCCGGATGACAAGGACCGGTGTCGTCGTCGGGCTGACGGTTTTCGTCATCGGTCTGTTCAAGAAGGTGACGCTGGCCGATACGTGCGCAATCTATGCGGACGAGGCGTTCGGCGCCATCGCCCGGGATGTTCCGTTGACGGTGGTCGAGGCATGGATAGGGGCGCTTGCCTATTCGTTTCAGATCTATTTCGATTTTTCCGGTTATACCGATATGGCGATCGGTCTGGCCTGCCTGTTCGGGGTACGGCTTCCGCTCAATTTCAATTCGCCCTACAAGGCGAAGAGCATCATCGAGTTCTGGCGTCGATGGCATATGACGCTGTCGCGGTTTCTGCGCGACTACCTCTACATTCCGCTTGGCGGCAACCGCAGCGGCGAAACGAGACGGCTGGTCAATCTCATGACCGTCATGCTGCTGGGAGGCCTGTGGCATGGAGCGGGCTGGACATTTGTGATCTGGGGCGGCCTGCATGGCGCCTTTCTGGCAATCAACCAGGTGTGGCGGAATATCTGCGGCAGCGAGACCGTTCTGAGCGGCGAGAAATCCCGGGTCGCCAGAGGCATCTACTGGGTTCTGACGCTGGTTGCGCTTGCGGTGACATGGGTCGTCTTCCGCGCCGAGAATCTCGAGATCGCCGTCCGTTTCTGGGAAGCGATGGCGGGGCTGTCGGGTCCGCTCGGCCGGCAAATGTTTGCGAACGGAATCTTCGCCTATCAGGACCCTGTCGGGCCGTGGTTTCTGGTGCTTCTTCTCATTGTGCTGTACGCGCCCAATACGCATGAGATCATGAGCCTGGCGAGTCCCGCGCTGGCGGAAAAGGGGCTCCAGGGCGCAAGGCCGCACCCTTTCGTCTGGAAACCAGGCTGTCTGTGGGGCATCGTCGTCGGCGCGATGTGCGCGATTTCCCTGATGCGGCTTCTGGCGCCGTCCCCCTTTCTCTATTTTCAGTTCTAGGCGGGACGCATGACGAAGTACGGGCTGTCGATAGCATTGACCATGGGGATCGTTCTGGGGACGGTCGGCCTGATCTGCTGGTATGCGGACCCTTACGGGTACTGGGGTCGTACGCCGTTCGGACAGTACGACGACAATTACGCGCCGGAGATGAAGGCCGCGTTTCTGACGCGGTATCCGCATGACCTGACCTTCATCGGCACGAGCAAGGGAATGCGGGTCAACCCCGACGATTTTCCGGATTGCCGCATGTATAACGCGTCGATCAACGGCATTCGCGCGGAACAGATCCGGCATCTCGTGCTGAATTTCGTTCCTCCCGATACGCATGTGGTCATCGGACTCGATTTCTTTACGTTCCGCGAAGACGGCAGGCGGGCGGACGATTTCGGACGGCGAACGTGGATGGATTTTCTGAAATACACGCTGTCCGTAGAGGCGCTGCGCCAGAGCCGGAAAACCTACAAATATCACAAGCAGGGCGAGCCAACCCATCTGCGCCGGAACGGGGCGCGCCTGACGCTGGAAAAGCCGATTACCGACTACCGGCCGGACTACAAGTCGTATCTCGACTTTGTCGAGACGGCCATGTTTTCGAATTTCAGGCTTTCCGACTCCCGGTTGGCCATGATTCTCGACGTGAAGAAATTTCTCGAGGCCCGCGGACAGCGGTACACGTTCTTTATCAGCCCGAACTCCCGTCCGATGTTCGAATTTCTCGACCGGCTGGGGTTGACGGAAAAGTATGACGAGTTCCGCAGGCGGTTGAAGGAAATCGATCCCGGCATCTACGATTTTACCGGCGAGTACCTTGATCCGCGCCTTTATTTCAACAAGGACCCGCACCACTTTTACCCGACGACCGCGATCGGTTTTCTGGGACGGATCATCAGGGAAAGGGGGTGCGGTTCAGCGCAACGCTCTTGACAGGACAGGGCGTTCCATGGCCTTTCCCGAGCTCATTGCGCGTGTCTGCGAACAGCCGGAATTACCCAGATGCATCGATACAGAACCCATAACTGCAACCAGCTGAGAATCGACAATGCCGGCGAAACGGCCCGGCTTTCAGGCTGGGTGCACCGGAAGCGCGATCACGGCAATTTGCTGTTTATCGATCTGAGGGACCATTTCGGCCTCACCCAGTGCGTGGTCGATGTCTCCAGTCCCGTGTTTCCCGCGCTGGAATCCGTCCGGCTGGAATCCGTCATCTGCGTGACGGGCAGGATCGTCCGGCGCGACGACGAGACCGTCAATTCCAACCTGCCGACCGGGGAGGTCGAGCTTTCGGTCGAAGAAGTCGAAGTTCTCGGACCGGCGGCGCCGTTGCCGCTGCAGGTCAATTCGGATGAGGATTACGGCGAGGAAACCCGGCTGCGCTACCGGTTTCTCGATCTCCGGCGCGATCGTATCCATCGCAACATCACCATGCGGTCGGCCGTGATTTCATCCATACGCCGCCGTATGGTCGACCAGGGATTCACCGAATTCCAGACGCCCATCCTGACTTCGACGTCGCCCGAGGGCGCGCGCGACTTCCTGGTGCCGAGCCGTCTCCATCCCGGCGAATTTTACGCGCTGCCGCAGGCGCCGCAGCAATTCAAACAGCTCATCATGGTGGCGGGATTCGATCGCTATTTTCAGATCGCGCCATGCTTCCGCGACGAGGATGCGCGCGCCGACCGGTCGCCGGGCGAGTTCTACCAGCTCGACGTCGAGATGTCGTTTGTCACCCAGGACGACGTGTTCGCGGCGCTCGAGCCGGTCCTGCACGGCGTGTTCGAAGAGTTCGCGGACGGGCGCAGGGTATCGCCCGCGCCGTTCCCGCGAATTCCCTATGCCGACTCGATGCGCAAATACGGTTCCGACAAGCCGGATCTGCGCAACCCCATCGAAATGAGCGACGCGACCCATATTTTCCGGGGCTCCGGGTTCAAGATCTTCGCCGGCATGATCGAAAAGGACGAAAACGTCCAGGTTTGGGCCATCCCGGCGCCGGGCGGCGGTTCGCGCGCTTTCTGCGACCGGATGAATGCCTGGGCGCAGAAACAGGGTCAGCCGGGGCTCGGCTATATCTTTTTCCGCGACGGCGAAGGGGCCGGGCCGCTCGCCCGCAATATCGGCGAGGAGCGCACGGAGCAGCTGCGCAACGAACTCGGTCTGAAGGACGGCGACGCGGTCTTCTTTGTTGCGGGCGTGCCGAAGAATTTCGTCGCGTTCGCCGGTCTCGCGCGCACCCAGGTCGGCGAGCAGCTGGAACTGATCGACGACGACAGGTTTGAATTCTGCTGGATCGTCGACTACCCGATGTACGAGCTGGACGAGCGCACCGGGAAGATCGAGTTCAGCCATAACCCGTTCTCGATGCCGCAGGGCGGGCTCGAAGCGCTGGAAACGAAGGACCCTCTCGATATTCTTGCCTACCAGTACGACATTGTCTGCAACGGGGTAGAGCTTTCCAGCGGTGCGATCCGGAACCATCTGCCGGAAATCATGTACAAGGCGTTTTCGATCGCCGGCTACGGACAGGAAGAGGTCGAGACGCGCTTCAGCGGCATGCTGAACGCGCTGAAATACGGCGCGCCGCCGCATGGCGGGTCCGCGCCGGGCATCGACCGCATCGTGATGCTGCTGGCGGGAGAGCAGAACATCCGCGAGGTTACGATGTTCCCGATGACGCAGCAGGCGCAGGACCTGATGATGGCGGCGCCGGCGCCGGTGTCTGACGACAGGCTCGAAGAGCTTCATATCCGGGTCGTGCTGCCGCCTCCCAGGTCATAGCTGTCCGCAATTTTCCGGACTAACGGCCTGTTTTCCCTCGGGATTTCTTTGACGGGCGCCGTTCCGTTCATTCTTTTTTGAATGATTGGCGGCACACTGTCCGCCATCTGCAACATTCAGGTGGAATGCGCCGAAAATGAGGTTCGTCCATTTCCTGTTCTTGTCCCCGTTTCTCGCGGGATGTTCGATCCCGGGCGCGGTAGGGCTGGCGGGTCTGGCGCTCGAGGGCGGTAGCGTCGTCGCTACCGGGAAGTCCGCGACCGATCAGATCGTCTCGGCGGCGGTCGAAAAGGACTGCGAGCTGCTTGAAGGCCTGACCCGCGGAAAGCCCTGTAAGGAAAAAGGGCTGAAAAAAGAGGAAAAACCGCCGCCCGGGCGGAAGCTGACGGCCCAGGCCGCATCGCGTACGAACGCACGCGCCGGTCGCCGCTGGATACCGCGGACGCAGATCGACGATCGCTGGACGTTTCTTGTCGGAACCTACGAGGAACTCGGCGAGGCCGACAAGCGAGCGCGGCTGGTGGGACCGATAGGAGCCTCGATCTCCAGTACCGTTGTCGACGGAAAGGTGCATTATCGCGTTACGGCGGGGCTTTTCCCGTTTCAGGACGCGGATCGCCAGCGCGAAAAGGTCGGCGGACCCGGCGTTGACAAGATGGCCGTCCTGCGGGTCTGTCCGTCATGGATGCAGGATGAAACCTGCATCAGTCTGGACCGGATCATTCGCCAGGCGACGCCGGGACAGCGGAAAGCCAAGCTGAAGGCCAGCGCCGGATCGTGAGGCCCGGCCCTGGCATTAACCGGTTTTCATAAGGAAACGGCGGCCTATTCGGCCGCCGTTTTGGTCTCTCGGTGGCAGTTCTGTTTTCGGCGCTTGTTGTAGTACATCGCCATGTCGGCCCTGTGGATCAGGTCTTCGACCTCGTCCTGCGGTCCGTACGGTTCGATGCCCATGCTGACCCTCAACGGCAGATCGTTTCCACGGTATACGATTCCCGCGCTGTCGAGCCTCCACTGAAGCGTCCGCATGCGCCTGGCGCCGTTCTTCCAGTTGGTGTTCACCAGCACGATGGCGAATTCGTCGCCGCCAAGCCTGCCGACGATATCGAGGTCGCGAACCGCGCCGGTCAGCGTATCCGCCGCGCATTTGACGAGTTCGTCCCCCGCTGAATGACCGAGCATGTCGTTGACCTGTTTCAGGTTGTCGAGGTCGCAGTAGGCGATGACCCCGATTTCGCCGTAGCGGCGGGATCGAGCGAGCGCGGTGCCGAGCTCATGTTCGAATCCCCGGCGATTCAACAGTCCCGTCATGGCATCGGTGCTCGACAGGTTTTCGAGTTCCGCAATCCGGCTCTGCTGTTCCGCAATACGCTGTTCGGTTTCGGCGGCATACTGGAGCGCCCGTTCCAGAAGCGCTTTCTGTCTGCCGGATTCGTCGCGCGGCAGATCCCGAAGGAGTCGTTCGGTCAACTTGCCGATCCGGGAAATCAGTCCGGGTTCCGCCAGATAGGCCGGGTTGCCGAAGCCCATTACCATCGAGGTATCCATTTTTTTCCGATCCTTTAGCTGCTTGTCGGTTGTACCAGCTCTTCGGGATTACGAAATGCAAGGTTTGTGCCAAATGGAAACATCAGAAAATCAATTACTTACGGTGACCGGGGCCCGGCAGAAATTGCCTCGTCGGCAGGGAATGCCACGGCCGCAGGAAACACTGCCGCCTTGCCGCGGCCCGATGCTGTGGGATAGTGTCTGCGACCGGTTACCGGCCTGACCCCCGACCTGGGAGCGTTTCGTGCGTGCCTTCGCCCGGCTGATTTCGATCCTTACAGCGCTGGCTGCTTCCGCCGGGACACTCGGCGCTGCGCCGTCCGTGGCGCCCCATCGGGCGCTCTATGACGTGTCCCTCGAGGATGCGCCCGGCGGACAGGTTTCGGGCGTTTCCGGCAAGATTTCGGTAGAGTGGCAGCATAGCTGCGCAGGCTGGACATTCGAGTATCGTTCGTTAATCAGCGTAACGCAGGCCGAAACAGGCGCCGTTCGCCTTTCCACCGTGGCGACGACATGGGAATCGGGCGACGGTACCCAGTACCGTTTCAATGTTCATAATCGGGCGAACGGACGGGATCTGGAGACGGTCGAAGGCGTCGCGTCGGTGTCGGCGGACGGGGGCGGCGGAAAGGTCGTTTTCAGCGCCCCGAAAAAACAGGAAATGTCGCTTCCGGCCGGCACGCTTTTCCCCGTTGCCCACGCCGAGGTCATACTGACGGCCGCAGCATCGAGAATGCCGCCGGTGTTTCTGCCGCGGCAGGTGTTCGACGGGATGGATGCCGAAGCGCTGCATCTGGTCAACGCCGTAATCGGCAAAGCGGGAAAGGCGGACGGGAAAGCTTCCCCGGCGTCGCCCAATCTCCATCCGGCTCTCCAGCGGCTGCGTCGGTGGCCGGTCAGCCTGGCCTATTTCAAACCCGACGCGCGCGAACAGGTTCCGAGCCATGAAGTCAACATGATCGTTTTCGAAAATGGCGTTTCCGACCGGATGATCATGGATTTTTCGGATTTTACGGTTCGCGCCACGCTTTCGAGGCTGGAAATGTTCCCGCGTTCGGACTGCGATTCTCCGCGAGCCGATTGAAACCGTAAGCGCCGGAGCCGGTTCATCGGGACTGGTTCTAAAGCCAGGCCGCGCCCCGAACGCCGCTCGAGTCGCCGTGTTCAGGCGGAAGCAGGAGGGTTTCCAAGCCGTCGGAAAATACCTCGTTTTTCAGTATCGCCGGGATGTTGCGGTAAAGGCGCGCGATGTTGGACATGCCGCCACCGAGGACGATGACGTCCGGGTCCAGAACATTGATGACGGCGGACAGGGCCCTGGCCAGAAGAACTTCGTATGTCGATACGACCCGCAGGGCGTCGGAGCTTCCGGATTCGGCGCGCTCCATGATCGATGCGGCGCTCAGCGATTCTCCGGCGATGTCGGCGTAACTTCGTTCGAAACCGGGGCCGGAGAGCCACGTTTCGATGCAGTCCCGCCGACCGCACCAGCATTGCCGGCTTTGTCGGGCGGCTTGGGCCGCATCTTGCGGGACAGGGTTATGGCCCCATTCCCCCGCGATCAGGTTTCTGCCCTCGAGGATTTCGCCAGACACCGCGATGCCGCCTCCGACGCCGGTTCCGAGGATGACGCCGAACACCGTCCGCGCCCCGCGCGCAGCGCCGTCGACCGCTTCGGAAAGGACAAAGCAGTTCGCATCGTTGGCGAGACGAACCTCGCGTCCGAGCGCGGCGGCGATATCGCTGTCCAGCGGTTTTCCGTTAAGCCATGTGGAGTTCGCGTTTCGCACGCGTCCGGTCCTGGGCGACAGCGAGCCAGGAATGCCGATGCCGACGGTTCCGGTTTCGGAAAGTTCGGCCTCGATTTCCCTTACGCCGGCGCAAATTGTTTCTATCGTGGCGTCGTAATCGCCGGCCGGCGTGGCGCGACGTCTTCGCAGCAATGTTTCGCCGTCATTCGACAGCGCGATGAACTCCGTCTTGGTGCCGCCCAGGTCGATCCCGATGCGCATATCCGGTCTCCGGATTTACCGGTGGCGAACGATTTTTCCCGCTGTCACCGTTTATGGTAAACAAACGGGCGGTGTGATAACCGCTAAATCTCTTTCCTTGAAGGGTCGCCGATCACTTCTTGTTAACCTATTTGACGATACTCTAAGGGGAAATTTCACGCGAGGCAGGCTCTCGTATTGCTGGCTGCAGGACACAAGGCCATGTCAAAACATAACCGGGATGGAATTTATGGGTGAAAGAAAAAGAATTCTCATTGTCGAAGACAATGAGTTGAACATGAAGCTCTTCCACGATCTGCTCGAAGTCCACGGCTACGAGACGTTTCAGACCAAGGATGGTCGGGAAGCCCTGGACCTCGCCCGAAAGCACAAGCCGAACCTGATTCTTATGGACATTCAGCTTCCCGAAGTATCCGGTCTAGAAGTCACCAAATGGATCAAGGAAGACGATGAACTTAAGTCGATCCCGGTGATAGCGGTGACCGCGTTCGCCATGAAGGGAGACGAGGAGAAAATTCGCGACGGCGGCTGCGAGGCCTATATTGCCAAGCCAATTTCCGTGACGTCGTTCCTTGAAACGATCGAGAAAGTGATCCTCTGACGGAGAGGTTCGGAAGGTAGCTGCGGATGTCTGCACGTGTCCTGGTCGTCGACGACCTCCCGGTAAACGTAAAGCTGCTGGAAGCGAAGCTGCTCATCGAATATTACGAAGTCGTCACCGCTCGCGACGGGCCATCGGCGCTTGAAGCGGTTCGCGAACACAATCCCGATATCGTCCTGCTCGATGTCATGATGCCCGGCATGGACGGGTACGAAGTCTGCGCCGCCATCAAGGATAACGAGGCAACCGCTCATATTCCCGTTGTCATGGTCACGGCGCTCAACGAGGTGAGCGATCGCGTGCGCGGCCTCGAGGCCGGCGCGGACGATTTTCTGACGAAGCCGGTCGACGACGTCGCGCTGTTTGCGCGCATCGGCTCCCTGGTGCGGCTGAATCGGGCAAGCGACGCATGGCGGGCCCACGAAGCCACCGCTGTCGAATTCGGCGTTTCGCCGTCTCAGTCTCCCGCCGTCGACGAAAAAGCGCCGGGTTCCGTCCTGTTGATCGGAGACGGCATGGGGGACTGCGCTTCGGTCTGCGAAATTCTTGAAACGCAAGGGCACCGGGTGACGGTTGCGGAAACCGACGAGAACGCCTTGGCGCTGATCTCTTCGGAGGAGTTCGACCTCGTGATGCTGTCCGACGGCGAGCGCCAGACCGATGCGCTCCGGTTCTGCTCGCAGCTCCGGTCCCAGCCGGAGTGGCGGCAGCAACCCATTCTGCTCGCGGTGCCCGGGTCGGATAGCGGCAGACTCGCGAAAGCGCTGGAGCTGGGCATCAACGACTACCTTGTCCGCCCGATCGAAAAGGACGAGCTGATCGCGCGCTCGTGGACGCAGATTCGCCGGAAACGCTACGAAGACCGCCTGCGCGACAATTTTGCCTACAGCGTCAACGCGGCGGTAACCGACAGCCTCACCGGCATGTATAACCGCCGCTATCTCGAATCCCATTTCAGGCGGATTTGCGACCGCCTCGCCGGAACCCGAAAACCGGTTTCCGCGCTTGTCATCGATGTCGATCATTTCAAGCTGATCAACGACAATTTCGGCCACGACGTCGGGGATGAAGTGCTTCAGGCTGTCGCCGAGCGGGTTCAGAGCGACGTACGTGGGTTCGATACCGCCATTCGCTACGGTGGCGAGGAATTCGTCATCCTGCTTACGGATTCGTCGCTTGGCGTCGCTCTAACGGCCGCCGAGCGGCTTCGCAGCCGGGTATCGTCTACGGGCATACGGGTTTCAGGGCCCGTTGAAAACGTCGCCGTGACGGTTTCGGTAGGCGTCGCGGCGACGATCGCCGGCGAAGAAACTCTCGATGAGCTGATCCACCGCGCCGATCAGGCGCTTTACGAGGCCAAAAATTCGGGACGCAACCGTGTCGTTGCAGCGCCTTCCGCCGATCTTGCGACCGGCATTGGCAATGCAGCCGTCGGCCAGAACTGACGGCCGGCGACCGGTCTTGAGCGGCGAATAAAAAAACCGCCGCGGATCGGGCGGCGGTTTCTGGCGTACAGGCCGTTTCGACCTGTTTATCCCTATTTGATCTTGGCTTCCTTGAAGATCACGTGTTTGCGCGCCACAGGATCGTATTTGCGCTTCTCCATTTTTTCGGTCTGGGTCCGCGGATTCTTGCGCGTAATATAGTAATAGCCCGTGTCTGCGCTGCTCACGAGGCGAATCTGGATCGAGTTTGCTTTAGCCATGACTTCCAGTCCTTGGGCGGTATTCAGTCGTCAGCCGCGCAAAATACTGCTAACTGCCGTTCTGTCAAGTTTCTAGCGATCAACGGCTCCGGAATCCGGATGCGCCACGGCAACCGCGTAGGCGGGCGGGTTCGATAGCAACAGCCTTGCGATGTCGACGTCGTGGTTTTGTCTGGCCCCCGAGGGCGGGCAGGCCTCCCGGCGCGCCGACGAGAAATGTGACAGGCGAGCCTGAATGGCGAAACCCGGCGCCACTTTCATGTCGCCGTAATTCGTTCTGTCCGACAATATCCTGCGCAAGGCCGCAAGATCGTCCGGGGACAGGTTGGTGCAGACCGCCGGGACGATCCCCTGCGAGGCCAGTGTCTGGCCGGTTGGCGCCATAATGCGCGCCCAGGTGATGTTCATTTCTCCCTTGTTGGGCAGCCGCACGATCGTCTGGACCGTACCCTTGCCGAACGAGGTGGATCCGATCATGGCGGCGCGGCCCGAATCCCGCAGGGCAACGCCGACGATCTCCGCCGCCGACGCGGAACGTCCGTTGATCAGGACCGCCATCGGCAGGTCCGACAGCACCTTGCCGGGCGTCGCGTCGAATATCTGGTTGCTGCGGGGGTGGCGTCCGATCGTCGACACGATGCGGCCCTGTTCCAGGAAAAGATCGGCGACCCCGATCGCCTGATCGAGCAGGCCGCCGGGGTTGTTGCGAAGGTCGAGCACGATACCCGTCAGTTTTGACCCCTGGTCCCTTACGGCGTCCACGACAGCGCGGCGAACGGCGCCGACCGTTCCCTGGTTGAAAATGCTGACCTTGATTTCGAGCACGCCGTCCTGCATGCGCGTGGTCACGCTCGGGGGTACGATATGATCGCGAACGACGGTTCTGTCGATTTCCCCCTTTTCGCCCGGGCGCAGCAGGGTAAGGCGAACGGTATCGCCGATGTCGCCGCGCAGCTTCTTAAGCAGTTCGTTGAAGGGCAGGCCGTGAACCGGTTTCCCGTCGATGCCGGTAATCACGTCGCGCGACTTCAGTCCGGCCTTTTCGGCGGGCGTTCCGGTCAGCACCTGCCGGACAATATAGTCGCCGTCGGATGATTCGACAGTGATGCCGATCCCGCCGTATCCGTCGCGGGACGCGCGGTTTCGATTGGCTTCGTCCGGCGAGAGATACCTTGAATACCGGTCTAGACCCTGAATGACGCCTTTGAACACGGCCTTGTAGACGCCGTCCTTGTTTTCCACGACGACGTGGTCGGACGCCGCTCTCGCATCCCGGAGAACGGCCGCTCCCAACGAGGCCCATTCCTCTACGTTGTCGGGACCGGGCGCCGGATATTCCGCGATCACGGCGCTGTCGAACATGACCTTGACCGCGCCGTTCGCCCGGAACACGGCGAACCGGTCGTCAATCGACGCCAGCTGAACCAGCCCCTGGATCATGGTGTTTCCGAGATCGATTTTTTCGATATAACGGCTCTTCAGATTTTTCAGGGCAACCGAGAAAACCCTTTCTTCAGAGGGGTCGCCGCCGTAGTCCGGTCTCGATGCGGCGCATCCGGCCAACAGCGCAACGGCCAGAAGCGCCGCGAGGGAAGCCCTCGTTCCTGAGTTGATCGCCTTGCCTTCCCGCCAGGGTGTCCGTCTCGTCATGACGGCATCCTGTGCCCGCTGCATAAACGAATCAAGTCGTCCCGGACGGCACGGCGTCATGTGCGTCTCCTGCGCGCATTCTGCCGTTTCGGACGCTTTCCCTTCCGGATGGGGGATGCGGCGCGGGGGGCGCGTGCGGTCCCGCCCGCAGGGGCGGGTTCGACGGCGAGACGGCCGGTCGCCGGATCGGCCTCTGTCAGCATCACGTCCAGCCTGTCGCCGGCGGCGAACCGGCGTCTGCTCTTCTGTCCGGTCAGCGACAGGCGACCGGCGTCGAAGTCGAACCTCTCGTCGCCCAGCGTCGAGACCGGCAGCAGGGCGCTGACGCCGAATTCGTCGATCTCAACGAACAGGCCGAAACGTTCCACGCCGGTCACGCGGGCCGGAAAACGCGCTCCTACCCGATCCGACAGGAAAAGCGTGGCGAGCCTCTCGAATGCAGCGCGCTCGGCCGCCATGGCGCGGCGCTCCGTCATGGATATATGCGTGCCGATTTCGCCAAACCGCTCGCCGGCATCGTTCGGCAAGGCGCCGGCGCCCAGCTTCAGGCCCCGGATCAGGGCGCGGTGAACCAGCAAGTCGGAATAGCGCCGGATTGGCGAGGTGAAATGGGCGTAATTGCGCAGCGCCAGGCCGAAATGGCCGAGATTGTCCGGACTGTAAACCGCCTGCGCCTGACATCGGAGGATCGAATCCTGAACCGCGTCCGCGTCCTTGCGGTCCTTCAGTCGTGCAACAAGCTGGGCGAAATGGCGGGGACGCACCGCCTGACCGCCGCCCAGCGACAGGCCGATGGTCCCGAGATAACGGCGCAAAGCCTCGACGCGATCAGCGGCGGGGTCGTCGTGAACCCTGTACATGCAGGGCTGTCCGGCCTGCTGCAGGGTTTCCGCCGCGCTGACATTGGCGAGGATCATGAATTCCTCGATAAGGCGGTGGCTGTCCAGCCTTGTGCGCGTTTCGACGCCCTCCACCGTTCCGTCTTCGGCGATCGAAACGCGGCGTTCGGGCATGTCGAGGTCGATGGCGCCGCGGTCCTTGCGCTGCCGCATCAGCGAGCCGTAGGCGCCGTAAAGAGCGTCAACAAGGCCGGCCGGCAGGTCGCTTTCATCTTCTCCGCCGTCGCGAATTTTCTGCACCCGGTCATACGTCATCCGCGCTGCCGACCGCATCATGGCGCGTCCGAACCGGTGCCTCAGCTTGTTGCCGCCCGCGTCGATCCAGATTTCCGCCGTCAGGCAGGGACGATCCTCGCCGGGCTTCAGCGAGCACCATTCGTTCGACAGCGCCTCCGGCAGCATGGGCACCACGCGGTCGGGCAGGTAGACGGAGTTGCCGCGCAGTTCGGCCGCCCGGTCGAGCGCGTTTCCCGGGCGCACGTACCACGCGACATCGGCGATGGCGACGACGAGATGCCAGCCGCCGCTGTTGTCGGGCGAAGGATCGGGTTCGGCCCAGACGGCATCGTCGAAATCGCGCGCCGTGGCATCGTCGATCGTAATCAGGGCGAGATCCCGCAAATCCTCCCGGCCGTCCATCGGCGCGGCTCCCGCCGTGTCCGCTTCCGCGAGAGCTTCTTCCGGAAAGGCTTCCGGAATGTCGTTCTCCGCGATGCAGAGCCGGGTAATGGCGGCGGGATCGTCGGCGGCGCCGATCCGGCTGGTGATCGAGGCGAGGGGCATGCCGAAATTTCTGCCGGGCAGGACGTCGGCGGTCACGAATTCGCCATCCACGGCCTCGCCAATGTTGGCCGGATCGACATGAAAATGCGTTTTCAGGCGGCGGCTCGCCGGTTCGATGCGCCCGCCGTTCGGAGTGGCCCGGAAGATGCCGAATACGCTGGACGGGCGGGATTCCAGCCTTCGCATGACGTGGGCGACGTAATAGTTCTCGTTTTTCCGGTCCATCCGGGCAAGGACCCGGTCGCCGACCCCCGGCGCGCGGCCCCGCTGTTTGCCGCGTGCAAGGTGAATTCGGGGGGAGGGCGCGTCTTTATCGCTGCCGACAATGGCAAGAACGGGCTCGCCGTCGCGATTGAGGCCGGTCACTTCCAGGACGCAGACCGACGGGATTACCCGGCCTGCGCTGTATCGCCGGTTGCGGGCGCGATGTATCGCGCGATCTTCCTCGAGGGAGTCCAGCAGATCGGAAAGAGCGGCCCTGTCCGAGGCCGTCAGCCGGAATTCCCGGACGATCTCCCGTTTTCCGACAGGCGAACTCTGCCTGCGGATGAAACCGAGCAATTCTTCCCGGGTGGGAACGACGCCGGGTTTCGCCATGGCCAAAGGGCTCAGGCGTCGGTAACGGCGTCCGCCGTACTGGAGCCGGCGTCAGTGTCTCCCGCCTTCTTCCGGGCAGCGGATTTCTTTCCTGCTGCTTTCTTGCGTCCGCCGGATTTCTTGGCGGGGCCTTTCTTCGCGGCTCTGGCCGCCAGCAGTTCCACAGCCTCGTCGAGCGTAACGCTTTCCTCGGTCGATGTTCGGGGCAGGGATGCGTTGTTTTTTCCGTGTTTTACGTATGGTCCGTAGCGGCCCTTGTATACCCCGACCGGTTTTCCGTCCTCCGGGTGGGCGCCGAGTTCGCGAAGAGCCGTCGATGCGCCCCGTTTCTTGGGCGGTTTCTCGTTGATGAGCGTGACCGCACGGTTCAGACCGATGGTCAGCACGTCCTCGTCCGGCCCGAGCGATACGTATCCGCTGTCATAGCGGAGATACGGCCCGAAACGTCCGATGCCCGCCGCAATCGTCTTCCCCGTCTCGGGGTGTTCGCCGACCGTACGGGGCAACGCAAGCAGCGCAAGGGCGATGTCGAGTGTAACGTCTCCCGGCGCGTGCGATTTCGGCAACGTCGCGCGCCGGGGCTTGACCTGGTTTTTGCCCTTCCCCTCGGCCTCGCCCAGCTGGACATAGCATCCGAACGGTCCCTTGCGCAGCGAAACCGGCTTGCCGGTTTCCGGGTCGTCGCCGAGGAGGACGGGAAAAGTCATGGCGCCGTCATCGTCGTCGTCGCCGGTGACGACGGACAGCGGCCGGGTGTACGAACAGTCCGGGTAGTTGCTGCAGCCTATGAAGGGGCCGCCCCTGCCGAGTTTGAGTCCGAGGCGTCCCGTCTTGCAGGCAGGGCACAGGCGCGAGTCGGAACCGTCCTCTCGCGGCGGGAAGAAATGCGGCCCGAGGTCGGCATCCAGCGTGTCGATGACATCGGAAATTTTCAACGAACTGGTCTCTTCGACCTTCCGGTGAAAAGCCGCCCAGAAATCGCGGAGCACCGATTTCCAGTTGGCGTCGCCCGAAGCGACAAGGTCCAGCGTGTCTTCGAGATTGGCCGTGAAGTCGTATTCCACATAACGGGCGAAATAGCCTTCCAGGAAAGCGGTGACCACACGGCCGCGATGTTCCGGTATGAAGCGTCGGCTTTCCAGTCGGACATAGTCCCGGTCCTGCAGGACAGAGATGATCGACGCGTAGGTCGAGGGACGCCCGATGCCGAGTTCCTCCAGCCGCTTGACCAGGCTCGCTTCGGTAAAGCGCGGCGGCGGTTTGGTAAAGTGCTGCTCGGGGCGCACAGCCGAAGTCGACAGCCGCTCGTTTTCCGAAACTTTCGGAAGGATACGGTCCGCGTCGCCATCCTCGTCGCCCGGATCGTCACGGTCTTCCTGGTAGAGCTTGAGAAACCCGTCGAACATCACGACCGAGCCGGTGGCGCGCAGGATCGTCTGGCGTTTTTCGTCCGCCGTGTCGATGGCGACCTGTTCGAGCTGTGCCCGGTTCATCTGGCTGGCGACCGCCCGCTTCCAGACCAGCTCGTAAAGCCGGCGCTCGTCCTCCCCGAGATAGCCGCCCATGTCCTGTGGGGTGCGCGACGGATCGGTCGGCCGGATGGCCTCGTGGGCCTCCTGGGCGTTCTTGGAACGTGTCCGGTATACGTTGGGAGATGCCGGAACGTAATCCGGGCCGAACTGGCGGCCGATCAGCGACCGGCAGCCGGTGATCGCTTCCTGGGCCATCTGGACGCTGTCGGTTCTCATATAGGTAATGAGGCCGACGGTTTCGCCGCCGATATCGATGCCTTCGTACAGCCGTTGCGCCGCGCGCATTGTACGGCTGGCCGAGAAGCCGAGCTTGCGGGACGCCTCCTGCTGGAGAGTAGACGTGGTGAACGGGGGTAGCGGATTTCTTGCAACCGATTTCCGCTCGATCGAGATGACGCTGAAATCGCCCGCCTTGACCGCGGCCTCGGCCCGTTGGGCGTCCGCTTCGGTGGCGAGGGAAAACCTGTCGAGCTTCTGCCCGTCGAGATGCGTCAGTCGCGAAGTAAGCGTTTTGCCCGACGCGGTCGCAAAATCCGCCTCGACGGTCCAGAACTCGGTGGCGATGAATTTTTCGATTTCGGATTCGCGTTCGCAGATCAGCCGCAGGGCGACCGATTGCACGCGCCCTGCCGAACGGCTTCCCGGCAGTTTTCGCCAAAGGACGGGCGACAGCGTGAAACCGACCAGGTAATCGAGCGCGCGACGGGCGAGATAGGCTTCGACCAGGCGTTCGTCGAGGTCCCTTGGATGACGGATGGCTTCGAGAACGGCGTCTTTGGTTATTTCGTGGAAGACGATACGCCTGACATTGACCCCCGAGAGGACGTCCCGGTCGTCCAGCACCTCCTGAACATGCCAGGAAATCGCCTCGCCCTCGCGGTCAGGGTCCGTCGCGAGATACAGCGTGTCGGCGCCGCGGGTCGCATCGGCGATCGCCTTCAGGTGTTTCTCCGAATCCGAACCGACCTGCCAGATCATGTCGAAGTCGCTGTCCGGATCCACCGAACCGTTCTTGGCCGGCAAATCCCGGACATGGCCGTAGCTGGCCAGCACCGTAAAGTTGCTACCCAGGTACCGGTTGATGGTTTTCGCTTTTGCAGGAGACTCGACGACGACTACGTCCATGGCCGTTCAATACTCGTCATTGTACCAGTGACCCGGGGCATGCCCGAAGCCCCGATGCTACCCACCGGTTGTTGCCGGAAGGTTTACGAAATCAACGAGACCCGATTGCCCGGGTGCCGCTCCAGACGCCCTGCGAGCTCAAGTTCGAGCAGCGCCGTCAGGACAGTCGCCGGTGACAATTGGCACTCGCGAAGCAGTTCGTCAACACTTACCGCGACGGGTCCCAATAAATTCTCGATTTCGATCCGCACCGTTCCACTATCGGATTCCGCTGTTGGTTCAACGGGTTGAAGGTCGAAGCGGCGGGGCTCGGGTAATTCGAAATGGGGAGCGGCCGCAGCCAGCAGATGGCTCGTAACGTCGTCGGCGGTCTCGGAAAGAATACCGCCGTCGCGAATCAACCGGTTCGTACCCCGGCATCGCGGGTCCAGCGGAGAGCCCGGTACGGCGAAGACTTCGCGCCCCTGTTCGAGCGCCATTCTGGCCGTTATCAGGGAGCCGGACCTCATGGCCGCCTCGACGACCAGCGTTCCGAGCGACAGGCCGGACACGAGGCGGTTGCGGGGCGGAAAGTGCCGGGCTGTCGGCTGCGTACCGAGCTTCTGTTCGCCGACGACCGCGCCGTTCGCGACGATCCGTTCGTACAAGGCCTGATTTTCTTTCGGATAAACGACGTCCACGCCGCCCGCCACGACAGCGACGGTCGTGGCCGGAAAGCCGGCTTCGATCGCGCCCTCGTGCGCCGCGGTGTCAATGCCGCGGGCGAGTCCCGAAACGACTTCGAATCCGTCGCGGCAGATCCCGGCAGCCATCTTTCTTGCAATCTTTCTCCCCGCCGCCGATGCATTGCGCGCGCCCACGACAGCGACAGAAGGCCGAGACAGTCGGGCGGCATCGCCAAGTACCGAAAGGACAGGAGGCGGATCGTGGATCGCGGCGAGCGCCTCCGGATAGTCGGGTTCGCACAGCGCGATAACGCGGCCCCCCAGCCTTTCCAGCGCCGCGATCTCGTCTTCGGTTTCGGCGATGCCGGCTATCCGGATCGCTCTTTTCCTGCCGCCGCGTCGGGAAAGTTCCGGTGCGGCCTCAATGGCATCGGCCGCGTTGCCGAAATTTTCGATGAGCTGCCTGACTGTCGCCGGTCCGACATTCTCGCTGCGATACAGGCGAAGCCAGTCCCGGCGTTCCTCTTCGGACAGCGTTTTCGCGTTCATGGCCCTGATTTTTTCGCGCCGATCCGGCTTTCCTCTCCGCGCAGAAGTCGCCGAATGTTGTCGTGGTGGCGTATCCAGACGAGCACGGCGATGACGGAGAAGAACTCGGCGAGTTGCGGCGTTGCAATATAGTAGGCGATCACCGGCGACGCCGCCGCTGCAACAAGCGCCGCCAGGGATGAATATCGAAACACCGCTGCCACCGCGACCCAGACGCCGAAGGTTCCGAGTCCCGTCTGCCAGTCGAGCGCGAGCATGATGCCCAGCGCGGTCGCTACTCCCTTGCCGCCCTGAAATTTCAGCCAGACCGGAAACACATGGCCGATCAGCGCGCCGAACCCGGCAACGATGGCGATATCCGGCCCGTACAGATTTCCGAGCGCGACCGCCAGCGCTCCCTTGCCGGTATCAAGCAGGAGCGTCGCCACGGCCAGGCTTTTTCGGCCCGTCCTCAGAACATTGGTGGCACCGATGTTGCCGGAGCCGATTCCCCTGATGTCTCCAAGTCCGGCGAATTTCGTCAGCAGCAGCCCGAACGGAATGGAGCCGAAAAGATATCCACAGGCCAGCGCTGCAGCGATATAGGGCCCGGAATGCGACCAGCTGATGGGATCGATCAAGATTTACCTCGTGTTTACGGGCGCTTGGCGACGGGTACGCGGAAAGCCCCTGTCTCCTACTATCCGTTCTTGGTTCGAAAATGCAATATTTGACCGCTCTGACGAAAGAATATGACTCTAAAAAGACTCCCGGAATCGCAAAAATTCTACACATCGCCGCGACGCTGGATTACTATGATCGTGGCTAGGATAACCCGGTCTGCAATGGGTCGGGAGCCAAAGACAAACCAATAACCGGATCGTCTGGTCCGGGGGAAAAAAGGGAGAAGGGGATGCAGTTCGATCCGAGTGTTCGGGAAATGACCAACATGGCGGCGATCGCCGGCGAGGTCACCTTGTTCCGCGCCGTTATTGCCAGGGCATTTCACGACGCGCTCAACCGGCGTGGCGAAGATGGCAGGGCCGCTGACAGCGAGGCCCGCGAAGCGCGGCTTCTCAGGGAAGAGGCCCGCGAGTGGCTGCTGAGCGACAGCGTCGATTTTCGCCGCGTTTGCCAGTGGGCGTTGCTCGAACCCGAAGCGGTCCGGGATTCCGCCCGGCGTTCCCTGAACGTCTTCGACGATGGTGCCGGCGCGGGGCGCAACGCGGCCTGATACGGCTGGAAGGATGGTTTCGAAACGGCCCGCTCTGCGAGAGCGGGCCGTTTTCGTTTACGCCAGGGAACCGGATCGGGTGCGCTTGCGCGCTATCGCACCGGTCCGTTCTGTCGTTTCTTCGACGCGCTTGAATTCCTTCGCAGAAGCTCGATTTGCTGCGTGAGCTCCCGGGCGATCTCGCGGTCCCTTTCCGAGGGGACGCGGGGCGCCAGCGCTGCGCGGCGAAGATGCTCGTACTTCCGAATCGTTTCGTCGGGATTTCCAACGATTTCGGAGATATCGAAGCGCGTTATGCCGCTTACCGCGTACTGCCTTCCCAGCGGTCCTGTAACCAGCCAGAATTCCGGTAGCTGCGCATAGGGCAGCCCTGCGCTGTAATGTTCCGTTTCGTGATCGCGGACGTCCCGGTCGATCCGGACAAGCTCTTTCTCAAGGATGATTTCCCGGACGGTCAGCCCGCGCGCATCGACGGTCGCGCCTTTTTCCTTGGCCTGCTTTTCTTCCCTCAGAATTCGGTCGATATCCGACTGGTGGGAAGCCGCGCGATGGCGGTGAAGCGCCTGGTCCTGAAGGGACTCAAGTCTGCGCGGATCGAAAACCGGCGCCGACAGGGATGGCGTCGGGCTGTCGGACGGCGGACTGAACCCCGGCAAGGGGGAGGTGTCAGGCGGTCGTTCCGCCGGGGGGCGCTGAAGTCCCTGGACCGGGGCCGGCAGCGGTTTTACCGGTTGAACCGGCGTCGGACGGTCGGGCGCCACGTGAATGATCGAACCGTCCGGCCCGCGGCGCAACGTGCCGATTTCCCCCGGTTTGCCCGGCAGGGAGGGAACCGACTGCGCCTGCGTGGAAACAGCCGGGGAAGCGGCCGTACCCTGGTCGGACAGGGTCAGGCCAAGCAAAGCCGCCATAACGGCTTCCCGGCAGTGACCGCGAAGCGCCAATGGCGTCCGCCTACTCGGTGCGCTGGATCAAATGGTAGCCGAAAGCGGTCTCGACGACGTCGCTCAGCCCGCCGACCTCAAGGCCGAAGGCCGCCTGCTCGAATTCGGGGACCATCTGTCCGCGCCCGAACGCGCCCAGATCGCCGCCGGACGCGCCGGACGGGCAATCCGAATGCTCGCTGGCCAGCGCGCCGAAATCTTCTCCGCCGGCGATCTTTTCGCGCAACGAGGCGATCTCGGCGCCGGCCTCTTCCTTGGTGCGGGAAACGGCGGCGTGGGAGGCCCCGGCATAGGCGAGAAGAATGTGGGAGGCGCGTACCTGATCGGTCATGAAAATCTCCTGAAATCTGAAAGTTTTTGGCAGGCGTCGGGTTATTCCGCGGCCTGTCCCGTCGTTTCGCCCGCCGAGGTCGGGTTGTAGCGTTCCTCGACGGTGCGCTTCTTCATCGAAAACGTGCTTTCGACGGTCGTGTAGTCCATGTAGCCGAGACGCGCGATGATCTTCATCCCGAGCGTGTCGACGAGCCCGTCGGCGGTAATGAAGGCGTCGTCGATATGGACCGCGACGACCCGCCCGAACACCACATGGTGCACCGATTCCGGCGCGTCGCCCGGGAGCGAGTAGGTGTCGTGATAGACGCATTCGAACTGCGCCGGCGATTCGGCGACCCGCGGCGGCTTGACCAGTTTCGACGGCGCCGCGGTCAGCCCGACTTCGGCCAGCTCATCGACCGCCGGGTCGAGAATCCAGCTCGTGGCATTCATTTTTTCCCGCGTGTCCCAGGTCGCCAGGTTGTAGACGAACTCGCCGGTCTCCTCGGCGTTGCGAACGCTGTCCTTCTTGCTGCCATCGTCGTTGCAGCCTCCCGAAAACATGACGAAAGGCGGGTTGTAGGAAAGCGCGTTGAAATAGCTGTAAGGCGCCAGGTTGCCGATACCGTCCTTGCTGACGGTGCTGATCCAGCCGATCGGGCGGGGAACGGTGAGGGCCTTGACCGGGTTGTAGGGCAGGCCGTGATCGTTTTTGTCGGTCTCGAAATACATCAAATTTCCATCGTCTGAGATTGCGCCATTAGAACATAATCGCGTGGGAAGGTGCGAGTCACGGGTTCAGGGGAGGCCCATCCGAAATTTCGCCCAGTACACCACGATGGGTACTGCAACCGCGGCCAGCAGCGTCTGCAGGGACAGGATCGCGGCCATCAGCGGGGCGTCGCCGCCCAGCTGCCGGGCAAGAACGTAGGACGCCGGCGATGCCGGAGTCGCCGAAAACATCATGACGACGGCGAAGACCAGCGAATGGAGGCCGAAATGCAGCGCGATGGGCGCTGCGATCAGCGGCATGACCACGAGCTTGAGGATGCAGGCGACGCCGAGACCGACCACCCGGGTACGCTCGAACGTCACAATCAGCCCCGCGCCGACGCACAGCAGCGCGACCGGCAGCGCGGCGCGCCCGAGGATCGACAGGGTTTCGAGCAGCCATTCGGGCAGGGGCAGCGAAACGGCGTTGATCAACCCGCCCAGCGCACAGGCGATGATGATCGGGTTGCGGGCGATCTCGCGCGGCACGTTGCGGAATCCGGGCCGTCCGTCCGTGCTGACGATGGCGGCCATGACGGTAATGGAAATGACGTTGACCATCGGAATCATGATGGCGACGAACAGCGACGCGATCACCAGCCCCTGAGACCCGAAGACCGCCTCGGCGACGGCGAATCCGACATAGGAATTGAGCCGCACCACCCCCTGAAAGACGGACGTGTAGGCGGGGCCGTCGAGACGCAGAAGGGGCTTTACGACCAGGATGACGAGGGCCATCGCCACCGCCAGAAGGAGAAGAACGATGGCGAACGTTCCGAGCTCGATATGGGAAAGGTCGGCGCGCGCGAGGTTCCTGACGATGAGGACCGGCAGCAGAACGTAATAGGACAGCCGTTCCGCCGCCCGCCAGAAATCGTCCGCCAGGAATCCGGTTCGCTTGAAGACATACCCGGTCATGATCAGCAGGAAAATCGGCGCGATGGTGAGCGCGATGGCGATCATGCCGGTTCCTCAGGGTGTTCCTCGGGGGCGAGATTGGCCATGAAGTCCAGCGCGCCCTGCAGGATGTAGGAGGCGGCCATCTTGTCGACGACCTCCTTCTGCCGGGCGCGGGACAGATCCGCTTCCAGCATCGTTCGCGTAACCGCGACGGTCGACAGCCGTTCGTCCCAGAACGCGATCTCTATATCGAAGACCGCTTCGAAATTGGTGGCGAAGGCGCGCGCCGACTGGCAGCGCGGACCCTCCGTCCCGTCCATGTTGACGGGCAGGCCGATGATCAGCCCGGCGACGTCGTGCTCGGCGCAGATATCGAGCAGTTTCATCGCGTCGTCGCCGAATTTGCCCCGTTCCAGCGTTTCGAAGGGACTCGCGATGATCCGCATCACGTCGGACAGGGCGAGCCCGATTGTGCGCTCGCCGAGATCGAGCCCTAGCAGCCGGCGGTGCGGCGGCAGGATCGGGGCTAGATCGGCAAGCTTGCGAACGGTCATGTCGGGTGATAGTTTCCGCGCGTTTTGCGGCGGAAATCAATGGGTTCCGCCGTACACGCATGTTCCCTGATGATTTGCGGAGCCGGTGCAAAGGCTGGACCGCATTCGATACGCGCAGACGAATACGCCATGTCGGTCGACAAATCCACCGTTCAACGCATCGCCAGCCTTGCCCGAATCAAGGTGCCGGACGAAGAGCTCGAGACTCTGGCCCGCGAACTGTCGCAGATCCTCGGCTGGGTCGAGCAGCTGGACGAAGTCGATACCGATGGCGTGACGCCGATGGCGTCCTCCGCCGAAGGCATGGAGCTGCGCTGGCGGGAAGATACGGTGACTGACGGAGGCAAGGCCGACGACGTGCTGGCCAATGCACCTGAGTCCCGGAACGGCTATTTCGTCGTTCCCAAGGTGATCGAGTAGCAAACCATGGCCGAGCTCACCGACCTGACCATTGCCGAGGCGCGTGACGGGCTTGCCGCAAAGGACTTCTCCGCGCGGGAGCTGGCGGAAGCGCATCTTGCCGCGATGGAGGGCGCGCGGGATCTCAATGCCTATATTCTGGAGACGCCGGAACGCGCGCTCGACGATGCCGAGGCGTCCGATGCGCGCCGCGCGGCCGGCGAGGCAGGCGTGCTCGACGGCGTGCCGCTGGCCATCAAGGACCTGTTCTGCACCGAAGGCATCCTGTCGACAGCCTGTTCGCACATTCTCGACGGTTTCGCACCGCCCTACGAATCGACGGTCACCGCCCGTCTGCGCAAGGCCGGCACGATCATGCTCGGCAAGACCAACATGGACGAATTCGCCATGGGATCGTCCAACGAGACCAGCTTTTACGGCCCGGTCGTCAATCCGTGGCGACGGCGCGGCGACAATCGCGACCTGGTGCCGGGCGGGTCGTCCGGCGGGTCCGCAGCCGCGGTGTCGGCGCGGCTCTGCCTCGGCGCCGTCGGGACCGATACCGGCGGCTCGATCCGGCAGCCGGCCTCTTTCTGCGGCATCGTCGGCATGAAGCCAACCTACGGGCGCTGTTCGCGCTGGGGCATCATCGCCTTCGCCTCGTCGCTTGACCAGGCAGGCCCGATGACGAGGACCGTTCGGGATTCGGCGGCCATGCTGTCCGTGATGGCCGGGTTCGATCCGGGCGATTCCACCTCTTCCGATATTCCTGTGCCCGATTTCGAGGCGGTGCTGGGGCAAGGCGTCAGGGGGCTCCGCATCGGCATTCCGGCGGAGTACCGGGTCGACGGCATGGATTCGGAAATCGCCGCGCTTTGGGACAGGGGCATCGGCTGGCTGAAAGAGGCGGGAGCCGAGATCGTCGATATTTCTCTGCCGCTGACGAAATACGCGCTGCCGACCTACTACATCATCGCGCCGGCCGAGG
>JAYOEY010000021.1:0-63260 GCA_038116945.1 Rhodospirillales bacterium | reverse complement strand
GCCTCGACCTCCATGGTCGCCTTGTCGGTCTCGATTTCGGCCAGCACGTCGCCGGGCGCAATCCTGTCGCCCTCCTTCTTGAGCCAACGCGCCAAGTTTCCCTCCGTCATGGTCGGCGAGAGGGCCGGCATGAGAATTTCGATTGCCATTGTTGCCTAGCTCCCTCGTTCTCAGGCTTCCACGAGCACGTCGGTGTAGAGCTCCGACGGGTCCGGTTCCGGGCTCGTCTGCGCGAACTCCGCCGCCTCGGCTACCACGGCGCGAACTTCGCGATCGATTGCCTTGGCGTCGTCTTCCGAGAAGATGCCCGCCGCGATCATGCGCGCCTGAAGGTTTGTTATCGGATCCTGCTCGTCCCGGACCTTGTCGACCTCTTCCTTGGACCGGTAGGTCGCCGGGTCCGACATCGAATGGCCGCGATAGCGGTAGGTCTGCATTTCGAGGATATAAGGTCCCTTGCCGCTGCGGCAGATTTCAGCCGCCTTTTCGCCGGCCGCCTTGACCGCCTCGACATCCATGCCGTCGACCTGCATGCCGTCGATTTCCAGCCCCGCGCCGAGCTCGTACAGGTCCTTCTGCGCGGACGCGCGCTCGACTGAGGTGCCCATGCCGTACTTGTTGTTCTCGATCACGTAGATCACCGGCAGGTTCCACAGAGCCGCCATGTTGAAACTTTCATGCACCTGGCCCTGGTTGGATGCCCCGTCGCCGAAATAGGCCAGCGTGATGCATCCGTCATTGCGGTATTTCTGCGCGAAGGCGATGCCGGTGCCGATCGAAACCTGCGCGCCGACAATGCCGTGCCCGCCATAGAAATTCTTCTCGACGCTGAACATGTGCATCGAACCGCCCTTGCCGCGGGAATAGCCCCCCTCGCGGCCGGTGAGCTCGGCCATGACGCCCTTCGGATCCATGCCGCAGGCCAGCATGTGGCCGTGATCGCGGTAGGAGGTGATTACCGCGTCGTTCTCGGTGATCGCCGCCTGCATGCCAACGACCACCGCCTCCTGCCCGATATAGAGATGACAGAAACCGCCGATCAGCCCCATGCCGTAGAGCTGTCCCGCGCGCTCCTCGAAGCGGCGGATCAGCAGCATGTCGCGATAGCACCGCTTGAGAAGTTCGGGGTCGTTCGAGACCGCGGATTTACCGTTTCCCCGTTTTCCGGCCCCCTTGTTTCCTTTGGAGGCCGATTTTCCTTTGGTCGCCATCCTGAATATCCCCGTTTAAGGCCTGCATGAAGGCGCGCCGGGCGCGACCGTAGCCTGCCCGTTAACCGTAAAAAGAGGGTATACCAAAGCATCCCGCGCGCAAAACGAAGGGTGTGAAAGTTTGTATTTTTTTGCAGGCCGGTTTTGAAAGAATAGTGAAAATCGGGAGGGTTAGACGAAACGCACCCCGGTTTCCCCCTATTTCAGCGGTATGACGATCTCATCGAGACGGGCGAAACCGGTGACGACGCGCGCCCGCTCGTCCAGCATGTCGGGATCGATTTTCTCGCCGGCCAGAAGCCCGGTGCGGTTCTCCCAAGCAGACCGCGTCGCCGCCGACGCACCGAGCGAAGCTTCCGCCACCGCGATCTGCTGACGAAGCTGCACCCAGGCCAGCAGGCCGCGGTCCCCCTGGACGGCATGCAGGATGAAATACGCGAAAAGCAGGGCTCCCAGAATGGACCCTGCGACATGACGCCCCCGGCGGCGGATTTCCAGAACAACCGACATGGCCGAATCGAATCACAGACCGATTCGCCGGGTCAAGGTAATTATCGGAAAAGAGTCAAATCAGTCAGGACTCTAGCCGAAACTGTTGCAAAAAAGATTCAGCTTGACTCGTTCAAGTCCAAATTTCCGGCAGGTTGCCCCCTCTGGTCACTTCGCCGGATCGGCCAGCATAAACGACCGGCCGGCGTATCGCCCCTGTTCGCCGAGGTCTTCCTCGATCCGGATCAGCTGGTTGTACTTGGCCGTCCGGTCGGAACGGCACAGCGAGCCGGTCTTGATCTGGCCGCAATTGGTGGCGACGGCGAGGTCGGCGATGGTGGAATCCTCGGTCTCGCCCGAGCGGTGCGACATGACGGCGGTGTAGCCCGCCTTGTGCGCCATCTCGACGGCGGCCAGCGTCTCGGTCAGCGAGCCGATCTGGTTGACCTTCACAAGGATCGAGTTCGCCGTGCCTCTGGCGATGCCGTCGGCGAGGCGCTCGGTATTGGTGACAAACAGATCGTCGCCGACCAGCTGCACCCGGTCGCCGATGGCGGCGGTCAGAGCCGCCCAGCCGTCCCAGTCGTCTTCCGCCATGCCGTCCTCGATGGAAACGATGGGGTAGGAACCGACCAGGTCGGCGTAATAGGCCACCATTCCGGCGGAATCGAGCGTCTTCCCCTCGCCCGCCAGATGGTATTTCCCGTCTTTGAAGAACTCGCTGGACGCCGCATCGAGCGCCAGAACCACGTCGAGCCCCGGCTCGTACCCGGCCCTCCGCATCGACTGCATGATGAAGTCGAGCGCTTCCCTCGCGCTGCCGAGCGCCGGCGCAAAGCCGCCCTCGTCACCCACATTGGTGTTAAGCCCGGCCTTGCCAAGCTCCGATTTCAGCGCCTGGAAAATTTCCGCGCCGCAGCGCACCGCGTCGGCGATGCTGTCGGCGGAAACCGGCATGATCATGAATTCCTGCACGTCGATCGGATTATCCGCGTGCACCCCGCCATTGAGGATGTTCATCATCGGCACCGGCAGGGTCCGGGCCGACACGCCGCCGACATATCTGTAAAGCGGCAGGTTCGCCTCCTGCGCCGCTGCCTTGGCAACCGCGAGGCTGACGCCGAGAATGGCATTGGCGCCGAGACGCGCCTTGTTGGGCGTTCCGTCGATCTCGCACATGATGTCGTCGAGCTGCACCTGATCCTCGGCTTCGAGACCGCACAGCGCATCCTGGATCTCGCCGTTTACCGCCTCGATGGCGTTCTGCACGCCCTTGCCGCCATAGCGATCCTTATCCCCGTCGCGCAGTTCCACAGCCTCGTAGGCGCCGGTCGAAGCGCCCGACGGCACCGCGGCGCGGCCGGATGCGCCTGTTTCCAGCACGACATCGACCTCGACGGTCGGATTTCCACGTGAATCAAGGATTTCGCGGCCGTGAATCGCGGCAATGGCGGTCATGATCTCTTCCCGGTTGTTGTCCTAGAAACTGTCCATCGACACCGGCGAACCGGCCAGCATCCATCAGGCGGATGACTTAGCCAATCCGTCGAACGCCTTCAAGCTCCCCAGCAGCTTTTCCATCTGGTCCAGCGGCACCATGTTCGGCCCGTCGGACGGCGCGCTGTCCGGGTCCTGATGGGTCTCCATGAACACCGCCGCAACGCCGATGGCGAGCGCCGCGCGCGCCAGTACCGGTACGTATTGCCGTTCGCCGCCCGAGCTGCCGCCCTGCCCGCCCGGCTGCTGCACCGAATGGGTGGCGTCGAACACCACTGGATAGCCGCTTTCCGCCATGATCGGCAGCGCCCGCATGTCGGACACCAGGGTGTTGTAGCCGAAGCTGGTGCCGCGTTCGCACATCATGATGTTGTCGTTACCGCTGTCGGACGCCTTGGCGATGACGTTGACCATGTCGCGGGGAGCGAGGAACTGCCCCTTCTTGATGTTCAGCGCCTTGCCGGTTTCCGCCGCGGCGACCACCAGGTCGGTCTGGCGGCACAGAAACGCCGGGATCTGCAGCACGTCGACCGCCTCGGCCACCGGCGCGCACTGTTCCGGCAGGTGAACGTCGGTGATGACGGGGCAGCCATGGGTTTCCCGAACCTCGGCCAGGATCGGCAGGCTTTCTTCCAGCCCCAGCCCGCGATTGGAACGCAGCGAGGTCCGGTTGGCCTTGTCGAACGAGGATTTGTAGATCAGCCCGATGCCGAGCCGTCCCGTCATCTCGACCAGCGCCTGGCTCATCTCCAGCGCGTGCGCCCGGCTTTCCAGCGCACACGGCCCGGCGATCAGCGTGAACGGCAGATCGTTGCCGACCGTGAGACCACCGATTGAGATATGGCGGGGCGCCGTCATTTCCTACACCAGCCTGGAGCGGTCGATCGCCGCCTTGATGAAGGATTTGAACAGCGGGTGAGGCTCGAACGGCTTGGATTTCAGCTCGGGATGAAACTGCACGCCGACGAACCAGGGATGGCCGGGCAGTTCGACGATTTCCGGCAGCACGCCGTCGGGCGACAGGCCGGAGAACACCAGCCCGGCCTCTTCCAGCCTGGGCGCGTAGTTGATGTTCACTTCGAAACGATGACGATGGCGTTCCTCGATCTGCGCGGCGTTGCCGTAGATCGTTCTCGCCAGCGTGCCGCCCTTGAGGCGGCAGGGATAGGCGCCAAGCCGCATCGAGCCGCCGAGATCGGTGTCCTCGTCGCGGCGTTCGACCGTATTGCCGCGCTTCCATTCCGTCAGAAGACCGACGACGGGCTCCGGCGTTGGTCCGAACTCGGTCGATCCGGCGCCTGAAATGCCCGCCATGTGACGCGCCGCCTCGATCACCGCCATCTGCATGCCGAAGCAGATGCCGAAATAGGGCACCTGGTGTTCCCGGGCGAACTGCACGGCGGCAACCTTTCCTTCCGACCCGCGTTCGCCGAACCCGCCGGGGACCAGAATGCCCTGAACCTCTTCAAGATAATGGATCGCGTCCTCGCTCTCGAAGATTTCGGAATCGATCCAGTTCATCCTGACGCGGACATTGTTGGCGATGCCGCCATGCGTCAGCGCCTCGGCCAGGGATTTGTAGGCGTCCGGAAGCTGCGTGTACTTGCCCACGACGGCAATCGTGACCTCGTCTTCCGGCTCTTTCAGGCGATGGACGATGGAGCGCCAGCGATCGAGGTCGGGCTCGCGGTCCAGCCCGACGCCGAAATGCTTGCAGACTTCGACGTCGAACCCCTGATCGTGATAGACCAGCGGCACTTCATAGATCGTGCTGACGTCGGGCGCGGAAATCACCCGCTCCACCGGCACGTTGCAGAACAGCGCGATCTTGCGCCGCGCGTCTTCGGGGATGGGGTTTTCCGCGCGGCACAGGAGGATGTCCGCCTGGATGCCGACGCTCTGCAGTTCCTTCACGGAATGCTGGGTCGGCTTGGTCTTGATTTCCCCCGCCGAACTGAGATGGGGCAGCAGCGTCAGATGGACGAACATCGACCGTTGCGGGCCGAGCTCATTCGCCTTCTGCCGGATCGCCTCAAGGAAAGGCAGACTCTCGATATCGCCAACGGTACCGCCGATCTCGCACAGGATGAAATCCTCGTCCGTGATCTCGTCGTCGATGAATTCCTTGATCGCGTCCGTGACGTGCGGAATGACCTGCACCGTCGCACCCAGATAGTCGCCGCGCCGTTCGCGCGCGATCACCGTCGAATAGATGCGCCCCGTGGTGACATTGTCGCTCTTGCGCGCGGCAACGCCGGTGAACCGCTCGTAATGGCCGAGGTCGAGATCGGTCTCCGCCCCGTCGTCGGTGACATAGACCTCGCCATGCTGAAACGGGCTCATCGTGCCCGGATCGACATTCAGATAGGGGTCGAGTTTCCTGATTCTTACGCGGAACCCGCGCGCCTGCAGCAGCGCTGCAAGTGAGGCTGCGGATATCCCTTTTCCGAGAGAGGAAACCACGCCACCGGTTATAAAGACAAACCGCGTCATGGACGGTCACTTTATACAAGAACGTGGCCGCGCCCAACGACAAAGAGGCCGTAAAAAGCCGTGCAACCACAGAAAGTTGGATAAGGTGATTCGCTTTGCAGGAAATTGGCTACTTGGCGAGCGGAACGCTGGGCGTGGACGGCGTCGCCGGCTCTTCCACGGGCGTCGCCGGCCGATCGACGATAGACCGGCTCTGTCGCGTATTGCCGGCCAGAATCGCGAGGGTAATGCTGGTGACAATAAAACAGCCGGCGATGATCCCTGTCGCGCGGGTCAGCAGGTTCGCGGACCCTCGCGCCGTCATCAGCCCGCCCATGTTGCCGCCACCGATGCCAAGGCCTCCGCCCTCGCTCTTCTGCAAAAGGATCACGATGACGAGCGAGATCGCCAGCAGCAGATGAATCAGCAATAGAACGGCTTGCACGGTCGTTTCCTCGTTTCCGCCGGGGCCCGGTGAACCAATCGGTTTCCCCGGAAATCCGTATATGGGCAATCGGGTGCTTCTTTTAAGCCCCGGAGGCTCGTTTTGCCAGCCTGAACTTCGTTCAAATGCTGAGCGAACAAATCGGGGATATTCAGACGGCGCTTTCCAGAATCTTCCAGAAATCGTCGACTTTCAGGCTGGCGCCGCCGACAAGACCGCCATTGACGTTGTCCAGCGCCAGAATTTCCTTTGCGTTCCCGGGATTGACCGAACCGCCGTAGAGGAGCCTGACCGACACGCTTTCAGCTACCAGCCCGTCGAGGACCGACCGCATGTGATCGTGAACTTCCGCGATCTGTTCGAGCGTCGGGGTCAGACCCGTCCCGATCGCCCATACAGGCTCGTAGGCGATAACCGTATTTGCCGCATCGGCGCCTTCGGGAACCGAGCCGCGAAGCTGGTTTTCCACTACGCCAAGCGTCGTTCCGGCATCGCGCTGCGCAAGGGTCTCTCCGACGCAGATGACGGCAACAAGGCCTGCTTCCAGCGCAGCTGCCGCCTTGTCCCGGACGACGGCGTCCGTTTCGCCGTGATCGGCACGCCGCTCGGAATGCCCGACGATGCAGTGGCCGCATCCAAGATCCCTCAGCATCGCGGCGCTGACATCGCCCGTGTGAGCGCCCGATATCGCTGCGTGGCAATCCTGCGCGCCGAGCATGACCGGCGTACCGGCCAACGCGCCGGCGACCGCCGAAAGATGAACGAAGGGCGGACAGACCAGCATGTCGGCGGTCATGACGCCCGCTTTCGTCTTCCCGGCAAGCCCGGCAGCAAGCGCGATGGCGTCTGCGGTCAGCCCGTTCATTTTCCAGTTGCCGGCAATCAACGGTTTGATGGTCATGATATTCCCCTGATCGTTTTGCGGCACCGTCTAGCACAGCTCCCGGGCCACCGCCAGATTCCCGATGCATGCACCCTTCCCTTTGATATTGCGGTCAGCAGACACGATTTCTATGATGCCGCGCCCCGACGCCCGCCAGCGGACGGGTATGAGTCAGCAATAATCGGACAGGATTCCATTCATGATCGAAGCGATGCGCGGAACAGTCGCCAAGTGGGTGATCAGGGTCCTGGCCGTCTTTCTGATTCTCTCCTTCGCCGTCTGGGGTATCGGCGACATCATCCCGACGCGCGTGCCCAACCAGACCGTGGCAACCGTGGGCGATACCGCAATCACCTACGAAAACGCGTCCGCCGAAGTCGGCCGGCTGCTCAGCGTGATGCGTCGCCAGCTCGGTCCGGATTTCGACCTCGAGCATGCGGCTCGTCTCGGGCTGATCGACAGGACCGTCGACCAGATGGTGAACGGACGCCTGCTCGAACTGGAAGCGGCGCGACTCAAGCTCACGGTCGGTGAAGAACTCGTCCGCCAGACGATTTTTGCCGATCCGAGGTTTCACGGCCCCGGAAACAGCTTCGACCGGACCGCCTACCAGCAGGTGCTCCGTCAGGAAGGACTGTCCGAAGGCATGTTCGTCAGGATCATTCGGGAGAACATCCTCCGCCGCCAGATCAGCGCGGCTCTCACCGCGTCCTCGCGCGTTCCGTCAGCCCTGCTCGATGCTCTCTACCGCTATCGGAACGAAAAGCGCGTCGCCGATATCGTCACCGTACCGACCGGCAAGGCAGCGGATATAGCCGAGCCGTCGTCGACCGAACTCGCGAAATTCCACAAGGAGAACCCCGCACGCTTTACCAAGCCAGAATACCGTTCGGTCACGCTGGTCTATCTCGATCCGGAAAAAGCGTCCCGGGAACTCCGCCCCGAGGAAAAACGCATCCGCGAAGAATACGAATACCGCAAGGAAGCGCAGGGGATCCCCGAGCGACGCGCGCTCGAGCAGGTTCTTGTTCAGAACGAGGAATCGGCCGGAAAGATCGCCCGGGCGGTCGGCGAAGGCCGGTCCCTGGCGGATGCCGCAAAGGATAACGGCGCGACGGTATCGGATCTTGGCGTCCTTGCGCGCCGCGATCTTCCGGATGATGTCGCAAGGGAAGCCTTTGCGCTCCCCGCCGACGGCGTTTCCAAACCCGTAAAAACGGCGCTCGGCTGGCATGTCTTGAAGGTGAAACGCATTGAGCCGGGTCGAACCCCGACGATTGAAGCCCTTCGGCCGGCGATCGTTCGCGATCTCGCCCGTGAAATGGCCGTCGACAGCTTTATTGCCCTGACGCAGAAATTAGACGACGCGCTTGCCGCCGGCACCCCGCTTCAGGACGCAGCCAGCGCGGCAGGCGTGCCGGTCCAGCGTGTCGCCTCGCTCGACGCCTCCGGCAACGACGCAGACGGCAAACCGCTCACCGGCATTCCGCGCGATGCCGAGTTCACCGAACTCGTGTTCCGGACCGCGAAGGGCGAGACCAGCAATATCGAGGAAACCCGCGAAGGCGGATATTTCATTGTCCGGGTCGACGACGTCGTACCGCCCCGGCTTCAACCGCTCGAAGCGGTTCGAAGCGTCGCCAGTCAGGCCTGGAAAGAAACGCAGCTTCTGGAGGACGCCCGGAAAAAAGCCGCCGCCATCCTGGACGCTGCCAAAACCAGCGGATCGCTGAAACAGGCGGCGGAAAAGGCCGGCCTGTCGGTTGTCGCCAGCCAGCCGTTCACGCGTTTTATCCGGGATCCCAACTCTTCCGTGTCGCCTTCTCTCTCCCCCGAACTCTTCAAGATCAAGCCCGGCGCCCTGGCGATGGCGGCGAGCGGAGACGGATACGCCGTCGGCGCGCTGAAAAACATCATCCCTGCCGATCCGGGCGCCAACAAGGCCGAAACGGACGCGCTTCGCAACCAGCTTCAGGCGAACATCGCAAACGATCAGGTCGATCAGTATCTGAACGGCCTCCGGAAACGCTACTCGGTCAAAACCTTTCCGTCCGCCATCCAGACGCTCGTCTCCGGCCGCAGCGGCGCCTGATGCGAATAGAGCCCGAATTTCCGGCATTCGCTGAAACATACGAAAGCGGTGCTCCCCAGGTCGTCTGGACATCCGTGGTCGCAGACCTGGAAACGCCGGTATCCGCAATGCTCAAACTCGCCAGCGGTCAACCGAACAGTTTCCTTCTGGAATCGGTCGAAGGCGGCGCTGCGCGCGGCCGTTATTCCATTATCGGAATGCTGCCTGATCTGATCTGGCGTTGCCGGGGAGATTCCGCGGAAATCAATCGCAGGGCCCTGACGATGCCGGACGATTTCGTACAGGAAGCCGAAGGTTCCCTGCAGTCGCTGCGATCTCTGGTCGAGGAATCGAGGATCGACCTTCCGGAATCCCTGCCCCCCATGGCCGCGGGCATCGTGGGATATCTCGGCTACGACACCGTGGCGCTTATGGAAAACATTCCTTCGACGCGCCCCGACCCGCTTGGGCTGCCGGACGGGCTGTTCCTTCGACCGACGGTCATGGTTGTTTTCGACACGGTCAAGGACACCGTTACGATCGTTACACCGGTTCGGCCGGCCGATGAACGCAATGCTTCCTCCGCCTACGAGTCGGCGGTACAGCGGCTGTCGGAAACCGTCGATGCGTTCGACCGGCCGCTGCCGCACGAAGCCGCAATGCTCCCCGAACAGCTCGAACATCATGCGCCGGTTTCAAACACGCCTGAGAAGAGCTATCTCGATATGGTCCGCCGCGCCAAGGAATACATTTTTGCGGGCGACATTTTTCAGGTCGTCCTTTCCCAGCGCTTCAGCCTGCCGTTCAGCCTGCCGCCATTTTCGCTCTATCGCGCGCTGCGGCGGACGAATCCTTCCCCTTTTCTGCTGTACCTCGATTTCGGCGATTTCTCCGTAGTCGGTTCAAGCCCCGAAATCCTCGTCCGGGTACGCGATGGAAAAGTTACCATCAGACCGCTTGCGGGCACCCGCCCTCGCGGCGAGACCCGAGAGACGGACCGTGTGCTGGCAGACGACCTGCTGGCGGACAAAAAAGAACTCGCCGAACACCTGATGCTGCTCGATCTGGGGCGCAACGATGTCGGCAGGGTCGCGAAGATCGGCTCTGTCGAAGTCACCGAAAAGATGGTGATCGAGCGCTATTCGCATGTCATGCATATCGTCTCCAACGTCGAAGGCGAACTCGATACGGAACGGCACGACGCGATCGACGCGCTGATCGGCGGCTTTCCTGCCGGGACGGTTTCGGGCGCGCCCAAGATACGGGCGATGGAAATCATCGATGAGCTCGAGAGGGAAAAACGCGGCGTCTATGCCGGAACCGTGGGCTATTTTTCGGCGAACGGATCGATGGACACCTGCATCGTGCTGCGCACGGCGCTGGTCAAGGACGGCACCATGTACGTTCAATCGGGTGCGGGCATCGTGGCGGACAGCGATCCCGCATCCGAGCACCGCGAATGCCAGAACAAGGCTCTTGCTCTGGTGCGGGCGGCAGAGGAAGCCATCCGATACGCGGGCGAACGCAGCAATTGACTACCGGCGCCGCCGCAGCACGACCGACGTCTCAACCTGGCGCTCGGGGATACTCCAGTACGCATGAAGCAAGCGACGCGTTTCCGCCGGGTTTTCCAGGGTGAAACCGTTCCGCCGATAGAAATCGATCGCCCATTCAGCCGCAGCCCAGGTCCCGACGAGAACCGTTTCCGACCGGCCGGAAACGAGGTCCGCCAGTAACGCGCCGCCGAAACCGCGCCGCTGGACCTCCGGAGCGATGTAGGCATGGCGGATCAGGAAAACGTCCTTCACCCGCTGGCCACCCATGACCCCGGCTGGCGAACCGCCGCTTTCGTAAACCCGGAACTTTACGCCCGCATCGATTTCCGCCCTGAGCTCTTCGGCCGGCATGTAGGGATCGTGCCATCGATCGGCCGGTATCACGCCGCGATAGGCCTCTGCCGCATCATTCACGATGGCAAGAACGTCTTCGAAATCGCAATCCGAATAATTTCGGATCATGGACTCCTTCCTTCGCTGGACAGCCGTGCGATCGCGCTCAGCGGCACCAGCGCGAATCCCCTTTCCTCCAGATGCGCAAGCCACTGGCGCAGCGCGACGATCGTTGCGTCGCGCGGATGCCCGATGACGACGACCGCCCCCTCGCGACGGGCGATACTCTCCGCTTCCCGCATCTGGCGGGCAAGCCCTGCGGGAGTCGGCGTATCGTCAAGAAAAACGTCCCGTTTCACGAACGACACCCCCAGCTCATTCGCAATCTCCGCCGCCACTGTTTTCGGAGTCGTACGGGAATCGAGGAACAGAAGGCCGCGTTCCTTCAACAGCCGCATGACCCTGTACATGCCTTTCCGGTCGGCGGTAAACCGGCTTCCCATGTGATTGTTGATGCCGACAAACCCGTCGAACCGGTTGAGCGACCACAAAAGGCGGCGCATGAGTTCTCGGTCTGGCAGACTCGTCTCCAGAACATTGTATCCGGCATCGCGGCGCGGTCGTTCCGGCTCCATCGGTATATGGAGCATCAGCTCGTGCCCCGCCATGCGCGCGTTGCCGGTCTGGACCTCCAGATCATTCGCATAGCTGAGAAACGATGTCGTCAGCGGCCCCGGAAGCGCGATGATCCGGGCCGTTCGTTTCCGGTCGATCCCCATATCGTCGATGACAACGGCGATCATTGGCCTGTCGCTGCGGGGAACCCAGGCCACCGCATGCCGCCGCCAGGCCTCGACCGAAGGCGCCACAGCAACCGCCGGCGCCGGTTTCGCCCGGGCAAGCGGCTTCGCGGCCTCGACCGAATCCGTTTCGGCTCTCGGGCGGAGACCCGACGACGTCCCGTCATATGCCGCAGCCGCGTTTCCTTCGGACGGGCGTCCCGCCGCCGGTTCGACGGCGCTGGTCGGGCGCGGACGGTGATTTTCCGAAATCTCAACAGGGTGCTGGGCTGGAACGGAAACCGGATAGTTGCGATCCGCGGACAGGGTAAAGACGACCGTCAGCGCGAATGCCGCATACGGGACGGCCGCGCGCCGCACCGTCGTCGAGCGCGGCCAGATCACGATGCCGTCGAGGCCATAGCCGGTACGGATCGCCGATAGCCGGGCACCCCATTTGCGACGAAAAAGGCTGAACCCGTAGGACCCGGGCTTCAACGATTTCAGCAGACGACGCGATAAATACTCGACTGAGGCCTTCAACCGGTATGCGTCCGGCTTCATGCAGTCAGTCTCGTCCTGTTCAGCCTGAGTGCATTGCCGATCACGGAAACCGAACTCAGGCTCATCGCGGCGGCGGCAAACATCGGCGCGAGCAGAAGACCTGTAAACGGATACAGGATGCCCGCCGCGATCGGGACACCGAGCGAATTGTACCCAAAGGCAAACACCAGATTTTGCCGGATATTGCGCATGACCGAGCGGCTAAGCCGCCGCGCCTTAAGCACCACCCTTATGTCGGAAGACAGCAATACGACCCCGGCGCTCTCCCGCGCGATATCGGTTCCGGATCCCATGGCGATGCCGATATCGGCCTGCGCCAGCGCCGGAGCGTCGTTGATCCCGTCCCCGGCCATGGCCACACGCTTGCCGGAGGCCTGAAGCGCGGCAACCGCTTCCGCCTTGTCCGCCGGCGACAGCCCCGCCCTGACCGTATCTATTCCGAGTTCACGCGCCACCGCCTTCGCGGCAGGCTCCGCGTCTCCGGTCATCATCACGATCTGCATGCCGTCCGAAGACAATTCCCTCACGGCCTCCGCCGCTCCTTCGCGAATCCTGTCCGCGACGGCGACATAGCCTGCAATGCTCCCGTCCACCGACATCCAGACAATCGTCGCCCCCTGCCCAGCACGCTCCTCACCGGTCCGGCGCATCCCGTCGGGGACCGTCCCCGCAAATGCTTCCTTTCCGACGCGGACGCGCATGCCGTCGACCAATGCCGCCACGCCGCTGCCGACCTCGACCGAAAACTCCTGCGGCGCCGCAAGAGACATGTTTCGGTTTCCGGCTTCCATCAGTATCGCCCGCGCAAGCGGGTGTTCGCTTCCCTGTTCGACGGAAGCGGCCAGCCGTACGATTTCATCCGGCTGAAACCCGTCACAGGCACGAACCTCGACCACAGCGGGGCGACCCTCGGTGAGGGTGCCGGTCTTGTCCACCACGAGGACGTCCGCATCGCACAATGTCTCAAGCGCTTCAGCGTCCCGGATCAGAACGCCTTCGCGCGCTCCTCTTCCGACTCCCACCATGATGGACATCGGCGTAGCGAGACCGAGCGCGCAGGGACAGGCGATGATCAGCACGGCCACGGCATTGACGACGGCGAAGGACAGCGACGGCGGCGGCCCGAATACCGACCACAGCACGAAGGCAAGAAAGGCGATGACGATCACAGCCGGCACGAACCAGCCTGCCACCCTGTCGGCGAGACGCTGCACCGGCGCCCGGCTGCGCTGGGCATCGGAGACCATCTTCGCGATCTGACCCAGCAGCATGTCCCCGCCCACACGCTCCGCACGCATCAGGAAGCTGCCGGCGCCGTTGACGGTCGCACCGGTCACCCGATCGCCGATCGACTTTACAACCGGCATGGGCTCTCCGGTGATCATGGACTCGTCGACCGTCCCTTCGCCTTCCGTCACCACGCCATCGACCGGAACCGCTTCGCCCGGACGGACGCGCAACGTGTCGCCGATCTTGATCTTTTCGAAGGCGACATCGATTTCCGCGCCGCACTCATGGATCATGCGGGCGGTTCTCGGAGCGAGATCGAGCAATGCCCTGACGGCGGACGATGTCCTGTCTCGGGCACGCAACTCCAGAATCTGCCCGAGAAGCACCAGGGAAATGATGACGCCGGCGGATTCGAAATAGAGGCCGATCGAACCGTCCGCCATCTTCACCGAATCCGGAAACAGGCCAGGGGCGATGACGGCGACTACGGAAAACATGAAGGCAGCTCCGGTGCCGATGGCAATCAGGGTGAACATGTTGAGGCGCCAGGTAACCAGCGATGTCCATCCCCGAGAGAAAAACGGCGCGCCTGCCCAGCCAACCACCGGGATCGCCAGGATCAGCTGCGCCCATGCCGCGCCGTCGCGGCCGAAAAGATCGGTGACCGGCGATCCGGGGAGCATGTCTCCCATCGCGACCGCCACCAGCGGCACGACAAATGCCAGCGACACAAGAAACCTGTTGGACATGTCCCTGAGTTCGGGGTTGCCGGCGGGCGCGACCGACACGTCCTCCGCCTCCAGCCCCATCCCGCATTCGGGACAGATGCCCGGATCGTCCGACCGGACTTCCGGATGCATCGGACAGGTCCAGACGGTTCCTCCCTTTGGCATTACCGGGGCATCGGGTTCCAGCGCCATCCCGCAATGCGGACAGGGGCCGGGTTCGTCCGCCTTAACCGACGGGCACATGGGACAGATATAGACGGTCATTTCAGGCACCCGATTTGCTGTGAAACGAATATGGCTCGCCACCCGCCGCACGGCAAGCGACCTGCATCCCGGATCGCGGCTTTGCTTTCACCCCCGTCACTAACCTGTTATAACTTGGCGGTTTCCGCGACCGGTCGTCCAAGCTATTGAAATGATACTGTTAATCGATAACTACGACAGTTTCACCTATAACCTCGTCCATTTTCTGGGCGAGCTCGGCGCCGACTGCGCGGTGCGCCGCAACGACGCCCTGTCCGTCAGGGAAGCGCTGGCTCTGAACCCTGATGGCATCGTGATGTCGCCCGGACCGTGCGACCCGGACAAGGCCGGCATCTGTCTGGAACTCGTTCGGCAAGCCGGCAACATCCCAATGCTCGGCGTATGCCTGGGCCATCAGTCCATTGCGCAGGCGATGGGCGCAACGATCGTACGGGCGCCGCTGCCGATGCATGGCAAACCCAGCCGGATACTGCATGACGGCAAAAGCGTGTTCGCCGGCCTGCCCGACGGTTTTTCGGCAATCCGGTACCATTCCCTGACGGTCGATCCCGGAAGCATGCCGGAGGGTCTCATCGTCACGGCGAAAGCCGAAGACGGCGTGATCATGGGCATCGCCCACCGCGAGCGTCCGTTGCACGGGGTCCAGTTTCATCCCGAAAGCATCGACACGGAACACGGCCGCCGGCTGTTGCAGAATTTTCTCGATCTGACGAAGGAACGGAAGGAAGCGGCATGAACGGGTCCGCGGACGGCATCAAGCCGCTTCTCAACAAGGTCGCTGGCGGCAACGCGCTGACCGAGCCGGAGGCAAGCGAAGCCTTCAACATCATCATGTCGGGCGATGCGACCCCTGCGCAGATCGGCGCGTTTCTGATGGCATTGCGCGTGAGGGGCGAAACGGTAGACGAAATATCGGCGGCGGCCCGCGTCATGCGCGACAAGGCAACCCATATTGCCGCGCCGGCCGACGCCATCGACATCGTCGGCACCGGCGGCGACGGCGGCGGGACCCTGAACATCTCCACCGGCGCGGCCATCGTCGTCGCTGGCTGCGGCGTCCCTATCGCCAAGCACGGCAACCGGGCGCTGTCTTCGCGCGCCGGCGCCGCCGACGTCCTGATGGCGCTTGGCGTCAATATCGACTGCGACATGGCGCTGATCGAAAAATCCATTCGCGAGGCCGGCATCGGGTTCATGATGGCGCCACGCCATCACAGCGCCACGCGGCATGTCGCGGGCCCGCGCATCGAACTCGCGACGCGGACGGTCTTCAACATACTCGGCCCCCTGTCCAACCCCGCCAATGTCGACCGGCTGCTGGTCGGCGTGTTCGCCCGAGAATGGGTCCGCCCGATGGCCGAAGTGCTCGGCAAGCTGGGCGCCCGCAAGGCCTGGGTGGTGCATGGCTCCGACGGGCTCGACGAGCTGACCACGACCGGCCCGAGCGACGTCTCAGCGCTTGAGAACGGAACCGTGACCGATTTCGAGGTCTCGCCGTCGGACGCCGGTCTCGCCACAGCCGATGCCGCCGACCTGAAGGGCGGCGACGCGGAGCAAAACGCGGCCGCCATGACGGCGATGCTTAAGGGAGAACCCGGGGCCTATCGCGATGTCGTGGTATACACCGCTGCGGCGGCGCTGATCGTCGCCGACAGGGCAGCTGATTTAGCGGAAGGTGCGAAAATCGCCGCCGATGCCATCGACAGCGGCAAGGCAGCAGCAGCGCTGGAGACCATGGTGAAGATCACCAATAGCGGGAAAGCCTGACAGTCCCCCATGTCCAACGTCCTGGAACGCATCTGCGCCGAAAAGCAGGAGTTCGTCGAGCGCGCGAAAGCCGCCCGGCCGGTCGAGCAGGTCCGCGCCGACGCGGAGGCTGCATCGCCGCCGCGCGGATTTGCGAAAGCGCTCCGATCCGCGTCGGCCGACGGTTACGGGCTGATTTCAGAAATCAAGCGCGCCTCGCCGAGCAAGGGGCTGATCCGGGAGGATTTCGATCCGGCCACGCTCGCGAAGGCCTACGAATCGGGCGGTGCGACGTGTCTGTCCGTGCTGACCGACGAGCCCTATTTTCAAGGCTGCAGCGACCATCTGATTGCGGCGCGCGGTGCAGTGGGGATGCCCGCCCTGCGCAAGGATTTCATGGTCGATCCATACCAGATCGTAGAGGCGCGAGCGCTGGGCGCGGACTGCATCCTGCTGATCATGGCGGCGCTGACCGACAGTCAGGCGTCCGAATTCGAGGCGCTCGCGTACGATTACGGCATGGACGTGCTGATCGAAATCCATAACGAGGAAGAACTCGAACGCGCACTGAAGCTGGCCTCTCCGCTGATCGGCGTCAACAACCGCAATCTCAAGACGCTTGAGACCAGTCTCGACACCACCGAACGGCTGGCGCCCCATGTTCCCGCCGACCGGATTCTGGTTTGCGAAAGCGGGTTGTACACGCCGGAGGACCTCGCCCGTATGGCCGCGGTCGGGGCTCGCTGTTTCCTGATCGGGGAATCGCTGATGCGGCAGGACGACGTATCGGCAGCGGTCCGGACACTGCTGAAGGATCCGGTCCCTCCCCTGGCCGCAACGGCGTCCGCGTGATTTCGCCATGACGGACGCGAAACTCAGCCATATCGACGAAGACGGCAACGCCTCAATGGTCGACGTGTCCGACAAGGACGTCACGCACCGCGTCGCGACCGCCGCGGGCACAGTCCTGATGCAACCGGCGACAATGGCCCTGATCCGCGAGGGCGGGGTCAAGAAGGGCGACGTAATTTCCGTCGCGCGGCTGGCCGGGATCATGGGGGCAAAGAAGACCCCCGAACTGATCCCGCTCTGCCATCCTCTGGCGCTCGAGGCCATCGATGTCGAGCTTTCGCTTGATCCGGATCGTAACGCCGTCGATATCACCGCCACATGCCGGGTCAGCGGGCGCACCGGCGTCGAGATGGAAGCGCTGACCGCCGTGTCGGTTGCCGCGCTGACGATTTACGACATGTGCAAGGCGGTAGACCGCGCCATGCGGATTACGGATATACGGCTGATCGCGAAATCCGGCGGTCGGTCAGGTGATTTCAGGAACGAATGATGGCCGAACTGCTCCCCGTTGCTGAAGCGAGAGAACGAATTTGCGGCGCCATGTCCCGCATGCCAGCCGAATGTATTTCGCTCTCCGATGCGTTGGGGCGGGTTCTCGCGGAGGACGTCGCAGCGCGGCGAACGCAACCTCCCAAGGCTGTTTCCGCGATGGACGGGTACGCGGTTCGCGCGGAGGATGTCGCGTCCATTCCCGCGACGCTGAAGATCGTGGGCCACGTGCCGGCCGGGCAGTCCTATGACGGGGTCATCGGCCCGGGAGAGGCAGCACGCATCTTTACCGGCGCGCCGCTGCCCGATGGCGCAGACGCCATTGTCATTCAGGAAAACACGGTCGCCCAAGGCGATACCGTGAACGTGGTAGACGGCAAGGCTCCCGCGGGGCGGTTCGTCCGGCCGGCGGGACTGGATTTCAGCGAAGGCGACATTCTCATCCGGAAAGGAACGGTGCTGACCGCACGGCATGTTGGGCTTGCCGCCGGGATGAACGTTCCCTGGCTATCGGTCAGCCGGAAACCAAGAATTGCCCTCCTTGCCACCGGCGACGAGATCGTCATGCCAGGCGAACCGATCGCCGACAACCAGATCGTCTCTTCCAACGGGCTGGCGCTTGCCGGTTTCATACGGGCGATGGGCGGAGAACCGATCGATCTGGGCATCTCCCCTGATTCCGAAGACGCGCTTCGAGCCATGGCGGAGGGCGCCCGGGGCGCCGACATGCTGCTGACCTGCGGCGGCGCCTCGGTCGGAGAACACGACCTGGTGCAGAAAGTGCTTGGCGATATCGGCCTGGAAGTCGATTTCTGGCGGATTGCCATGCGTCCCGGCAAGCCGCTGATGTTCGGCCATATTGGTGAAACCCGGATGATGGGATTGCCGGGAAATCCCGTTTCAGCGCTGGTCTGCGCGACAATCTTTCTCGGTCCGGCGATAGCGACCATGTTGGGGATGTCCTCTCCCGGCAATTCTGTCCAGACAGCCGTCCTCGGAAACGATCTCGGCGAAAACGACGAACGGGAAGATTATCTTCGGGCGTCTCTCGCACGCGACGAGACGGGAAACCTCGTCGCCAGCACTTTTTCGCGGCAGGACAGCTCGGTATTTTCCGGCTTCGCACGAGCCGATTGCCTCGTTATTCGGCCGCCTTTCGCCCCGTCCGCGTCGGAAGGCGACACCGTATCGGTTCTCATGCTCGGCGGCGCGCTGATCAGCGCCTGAAATCCCCCCGCTCGGCAATTAAATTTCCGTGATTCTTGACGGGTAAAAGGAACTTTACTAGAACATCCCGGATGTTTTTGTTTTGTTCGCCCGCTTCGAGGCGGTCGACAGTAGTGAGGTTCCAGTTATGTTGACCAGAAAACAGTATGAATTACTGCAGTTTATCGACCGCCATCTGAAAAGTCGTGGGGTCTCCCCCTCTTTCGATGAAATGAAGGACGCGCTGGGCCTCAAATCGAAGTCAGGCATCCACAGATTGATCACCGGACTGGAAGAACGCGGCTTTATCCGCCGCCTGCCTCATCGCGCGAGGGCGCTCGAGGTGCTGAAACTCCCTGAAAATTCGACCGACGGAATCGGTTCCTCCCGCTTCGCCCCCAATGTCATTAAGGGACGTTTTCCCGGAGACGCGGAGGAGCCTCCAACAAGGGATACCCGGGAACCGGAGACCCTCGCCATTCCCTTCTACGGACAGATTGCCGCCGGCCTGCCCATCGAAGCCGTGCGCGACGAAACGCGTACCTTCGAAGTCACTCCGTCCATGATCGGACGAGGGCGGCATTACGCCCTTGAGGTCAATGGCGACTCGATGATCGAAGCGGGTATCCTTGACGGCGATGTCGCCATCATCGAACACACCGATACGGCGGAAAACGGCGCCATCGTCGTCGCTTTGGTGGATGACGAGGAAGTAACGCTCAAATATTTGCGGCGCAAAAGCGATTCCGTTGCGCTGGAACCGGCCAACGCAGCTTACGAAACGCGGATTTTCGGACCCGATCGCGTAAGGATACAGGGCCGGCTGAAAACCATCGTCCGTCAGTACTGACGGCGATCGGGCCATCGCGACCTGGGATATCGCTGCCAGGGACGGTCCCCGTCCTCCCCGACCCTGCGCCGCCTCGTCCCGCTCTCCTTAAGGTACAGGGCATGGGCGCCGTATCGCCAGATATCGAAACGATCGACAACCAGTCCGGGTCCCCGGCAACGCCATCTCTGCACACCCGTCCGGCTGATCACGATGTCCGCCCGGCGACAATCCTCTTCAAGAGCGGCGACGTCGCGGACAAGAGCCACCGTCCTGTCCTTGTGGCGTAGAATGCATCCCTGACCGTCGCACTGCAGTTCGGGCACCGACTCGACAGGGGGGCCTTTCCCGTCTGGCGCGAGACCGACGGTTCGTCGCCAGCTTTCCACGGTAAAGCCGCGTCCTCCGAACGGCAGCACCAGTTCTCCCCGCTCGGTTCTGATGCCGATGGTTCGCCCGTCATTCGATACCAGGATGTCCGGAATATCCGTAGCCAGCCATCCCGCGACAGCGATCAGGATCGGCAACACGCCGAAATAGCGGATCCTGCCGCGCCACAGGCACAGCCACAAACCGCCCGCCACAATGACGCCCAGAACCCATCCCGGGCCCGCCGGGGCCATGTAGGTTGCTCCCGGCAGTCCCTGAACCCACTTCGCCACCGCCAGAACGCCGTCAATTCCCCATCCCATGGCAGCCAGCGTCCAGTGCTCCAGCCCCAACGGCATTGCGAGGAGGGAAACCAGAGCCAGAGGCATGATCCAGAGCGCCGCCAGCGGCACGGCGATCAGGTTGGCCAGTATGCCGAGCAACGCCAGGCGATTGAAATGAAACGCCGCGAACGGCGCGGTCGCAACGGACGCAATGAGGGTCGTCAGGAGGACGGACCCGAGATATCTCCCCGATTTCAGGAGTAACCGGAAACCGCCTTCGCGATTGATCCGACGGGACGAGAGGGCTTCATAGGCCGCAACCAGCGCGATCACGGCTGCGAACGACATCTGAAAACTGACGCTTTCAAGACTCTCCGGCGCCAGCAGCAGAATTGCCGCCGCGGCCCAGGCGACCAGATTCATCGAGATCGCGTTCCGGTCTATGACGACCGCAAGCAGGACGAGCGACAGCATGACAAAGGCGCGTTGCGTCGGCACGGTCGCTCCGGAGATCAGAAGATAGCCGAGACATCCCGCGAATGCCGCAAAGGCGGCGGCTTTCTTGATGGGAAACGCAAGCGCGAAACGTTCGAAGACGGCAAGGCCCAGACGCACCGCGAAGAAGATGAAGCCACCGATCAGGCCAACATGAAGACCGGAAATCGCCAGCAGGTGCGCCAGCCCGGAATCGCGCATGGCATCGAGAACCTCGTCGGGGATCGCGCCGCGTTCTCCCGTGATCAATGCCGCGGCGACCGCTCCCGGCGTCCCCGGCAGCGACGCCAGAATTGTCTGTGTCAGGCTATGACGCAGTTTCCCGACGGCGAGGCGCCAGCCGCCGGAATCCTCTTCCGACAGGACGACGGGACGCCGGACGGCATAGCCAACACCGCCAATTCCCAGGAAATACGCCTGTTTGGAGAAATCAAAGGCGCCGGGCATGGCCGGTCCCGGCGGTGGGTGCAGTACGGCCAGCAGGCTCACGCGGTGTCCCGGACGAAGGGTGCCGGCGTCCTCGCGCCATCCGCGCAGCCGAATCCGGCCGGGCGTTCGCTCGGCAGACAATCGCTCGATCGAAAGCCGGTCCAGCGTCAGGCGGCTTCCCCTGCCCTTTATTTCGACGGCGACGATCCTGCCCTCTACGGCGACCGGCCCAAGCTTTCTCTCGATGACCGGCGCATCGACGACCCAGCTTCTCAATTGCGCCGCGGCGAAACCGATAGCGACGAAAGAAACGCCGAACAGGACAGGCAACAGCCAGACATGCCGACGCAACAGGACCGCGAGGACGATGCTTCCCCCCGCCGCGCCGGCGCCCGCCCAGGGCGGCGGTTCATTCCTCAGCCCGAAATAGGCCGCAATGCCGATGCCGAGCATGACCGGCAGCCACAGCGCCCATCGCCCCTTTTCGCCCGAGGCAACGGCGACCATCGCCGCCCGCATCCTGGAACGGATGCGCATCGCCGGAGCCGCTCCGTCGTCGCCCCGTTGCCCAATCGCCAATCTCATGGACGTTCCGTCCGTCCAAATGCTATCAGGACGCCATCGTATCGCCAGAAACCGCAGGAAGTCCAAATTCATGAGCGTTGTAACCCGATTTGCCCCGTCGCCGACCGGTTTCCTGCATATCGGGGGAGCGCGCACCGCCCTTTTCAACTGGCTTTACGCACGCCATTGCGGCGGAAAATATCTTCTGCGTATTGAGGACACCGACCGCAAGCGGTCCACCCAGGAAGCGATCGATGCAATCCTCGAAGGGCTCGAATGGCTCGGCCTCTCGCCGGATGAGGAACCGGTTTTCCAGTCCGCCAGACAGCAGCGACATGCGGAGATCGCGGCGCAGCTGCTCGATTCCGGCATGGCCTACCGCTGCTACTGCACGCCGGAGGAACTGTCAGAAATGCGGGAAAAGGCGCGCGCCGAGGGAAGAACGGTCCTGTATGACGGTCGTTGGCGGGATCGCGACCCGTCCGAGGCTCCTCCGGACGCGAACCCCGTTATACGCCTCAAGGCGCCCCGCGGAGGAGAGACCGTTATCGAGGATGCCATACAGGGCGAAGTCCGGGTTTCAAACGGCGAACTCGACGATATCGTGCTTCTGCGGGCCGACGGAACGCCGACTTACATGCTTTCCGTCGTTGTCGACGATCACGATATGGGGATAACCCATGTCATTCGCGGCGACGACCATCTTACGAACGCTTTCCGTCAGATTGGCATATACCGGGCCATCGGCTGGAATCATCCGGTCTTCGCCCATATGCCGCTCACCCACGGCGCCGACGGCGCGAAGCTGTCGAAACGCCACGGCGCCCTCGGCGTCGATGCCTATCGGGACATGGGATACCTCCCGGAGGCATTGCTCAATTACCTGATGCGGCTCGGGTGGAGCCATGGCGACGACGAAATTTTCCCGCTCGAAAAAGCGATCGAGTGGTTCGACATCCGCGATGTGAATCGCGGCGCGGCGCGAATGGATTTCGACAAGATGAACGCGGTTAACGCGCATTATCTCCGCGAATGCGACGAACAGCGGCTGGTGGAGCTGATCCGTCCCAGACTCGAAGCAATGCTCGGCACCGGGCTTGACGACGTTCTTCTGCATCGCCTGAAGGCAGGCATTCCAGGCTTAAAGCCCAGAGCAAAAACATTGATTGAACTCGCTGAAAATGCTCTGTTTTATGTTCTGCCGCGTCCCTTGGAACCGGATGAAAAGGCTGCGAAAATTCTGACCGCGGAATCGTTGGGGCACCTGAAGAAATTGCATTCCCTGCTCTCGGGAATCGATGGATGGTCTGTCGAGAACATCGAAAACTCCGTCAAGACATTTGCCGAGACCGAACTGCTCAAACTCGGGCAGGTTGCGCAGCCGCTAAGGGCGGCCCTTTGCGGTACGACTGTATCCCCGGGCATCTTCGAGGTGGCCGAAGCGCTCGGCCGGGAAGAGGTTCTGGGGCGCATTGAGGACGCCCTTTAACCCTCCACAAGCGGTTTGATTCGCCTGTCGAATTCCGCTAGTTTGCCGCCACTTCATGCAACAGAACCAGCCGGCATCCGCCGGATAACGGTTACCGGAAACGGGAAAGGAGACCGCATGAGCCAGGATAGCTCGGCCTCGGGAAACAACTCCAACGTCACAATCAGGGACAATATCAGCGGGAAAGAAGCTACTTTCCCCGTCATGACGGGAACCGACGGTCCCGGCGTGATCGATATCCGGCGCCTGTACGCCGATCTCGGTTATTTCACCTACGACCCGGGCTTCGTGGCCACCGGCAGTTGCGAGTCGCAGATCACTTTCATCGACGGCGACGAGGGAATCCTGCTGCACCGGGGTTATCCGATCGAGCAGCTGGCCGAACAGTCGGATTTTCTGGAAGTCTGCTACCTCCTTCTTTACGGCGAGCTTCCCGATGCCGCACAGAAGGCAAAGTTCGACCACGACATCACCTATCACACGATGCTGCACGAACAGATGGCGTTTTTCTTCCGCGGTTTCCGCCGCGACGCGCATCCGATGGCCATCATGTGCGGCGTTGTCGGCGCGCTTTCGGCCTTTTATCACGACAGTACTGACATCTCGGATCCGCACCAGCGAATGGTGGCCTCATACCGCATGATCGCGAAAATGCCGACGATCGCCGGCTGGGCCTACAAGTATTCGGTCGGCCAGCCTTTCATCTACCCGAGCAACAAGCTGGGGTTTGCCGAAAACTTCCTGAACATGCTGTTTGCGAACCCGTGCGAGGATTACGAGGTCAATCCGGTGATCGCCAAGGCGATGGACAGGATTCTCATTCTGCACGCCGACCACGAACAGAACGCCTCGACCTCGACCGTCCGACTCGCCGGATCGAGCGGCGCAAATCCGTTTGCCTGCGTGTCGGCCGGAATTGCGAGCCTCTGGGGGCCCGCCCATGGCGGCGCCAACGAGGCGGTTCTTAACATGCTGCGCGAGATCGGCGACAAGTCGCGCATCAACGAATACGTCAAGAAGGCCAAGGATCCGAACGATCCCTTCCGGGTGATGGGTTTCGGACACCGCGTCTACAAGAACTTCGATCCGCGCGCCAAGATCATGCGCGAAGCATGTCACGCGGTCCTGAACGAGCTGGGAATCGAAGACGAGCCCTTGCTGGAACTGGCGATGGCGCTGGAGAAAATCGCGCTCGAGGACGAATATTTCGTCGAACGCAAGCTGTACCCCAACGTCGATTTTTATTCCGGCATCATCTTCCAGGCGCTCGGCATTCCGACCACGATGTTCACGGTGCTGTTCGCCGTGGCGCGCACCGTGGGCTGGATCGCCCAGTGGAACGAAATGATCGAGGACCCGAACCAGAAGATCGGTCGCCCGCGCCAGATCTATACCGGCGCGGCGAGACGGGATTACGTCCCGATGACGTCTCGGAGCTGATCGTCAGCAGGACATGGAACAAGGGCGCTCCGGCGCCCTTTTTTCATGGATTTAGCGGTCAAGCGTCGCCAGCACGCTTTCCGCGGCAGCCTCGCTCGGCAGCCGATCTCCGCACGCCAACTGGCCCAGGGCCGCCTCGTACGCATCGTGCTGGGCCTGCCGCGCTTCACCGTCCCGAAACAGCTTTTCCAGCGCTTCGGCCAGAAAGTCGGCGCGGCAACGATCCTGAAGAAACTCGGGAACAGCCTGTCGGTCCAGCAGCAGGTTGACCAGATTCGCATACTCGACCGACACCATGTTCCGGACGATCAGGTGAGTCAGCGGATGAAGGCGGTAGGCGATTACGCTGGGCGTCCGGGCACGGGCGAGTTCAAGCGACACCGTCCCGGATGCGGCCAGCGCGGCATCGGAAGCCGCCATTGCCCCGAAACGCTCCTCCTCGGTCTTCGCGACCACGATCGGGACAGGCCAGTCCCGTATTTTCTCGAGAACCTCTCCAGCGAGCGACGGGAGCATGGGAATGACAACGGAAAGCCCAGGAATGCGATCCCGCAACAAACCGACGGTCTCCCCGAAAACGCCAAGATGCCGGTCTATTTCACCGCGCCGGCTGCCGGGCAGAACGCATAGAAGGGGGCTTTCCCGGTCGATCTCAGCGCGCCGCCTGAATTCAGCACCGCTGGCGGGATCGATGTCGGCTTCCAGCACGGAGTGCCCGACGAAGTCGGCCTGAAGCCCCGCCCTTTCGAACCACGGCGGTTCAAACGGCAACAGGACCAGAAGCCGGTCGAAGACTTCGGCGAACTTCTTTGCCCGCCCCGGCCGCCAGGCCCAGACGGTCGGCGCGACATAGTGAATCTTCTTAGCCCCGACCGACCCCAGCCGCCTGTGAACGCCGAAACAGAAGGCAGGTGCATCGACCGTCACGATGGCATCCGGCCGGATCTGCCGGATATGCGACGCAGTTTCCCGCATCCGCCTCATCAGGCGAAGCGCGCGCGGCAGCACTTCGGCGATGCCCATGACCGACAGTTCCTCCATCGGGAAAAGGCTGTCCATTCCCTGAGCCATCATGCGAGGTCCGCCCACACCGAAAAATTCTATTTCCCTGCTGGAAATCCGGCGCAGCGCTCCCATGAGCCGGCCAGCCAGAAGATCGCCCGACGGCTCTCCCGCGATGACATAGATCTTTAACTTCTGCGAGTCGGGATCAGCCACCAGCCGGCGCCCTTACCCCCACAAGAAAAATTCCTGCGGCATCCGCAGCTCTGACCATCCGGTCACGATCAAACACCAGAGTACGTTCGGCCTCGACGGCAATCCCGCGAAGCCCGGCTTCGATGGCCGCCCTGACGGTCTCTTCTCCGACCGCCGGGAGGTCCAGCCGCCGCTCCTGACCCGATTTGTGGCCCTTGACCAGTATGCCCGCGTGGCCCTGCCGCTGAAGAGCGCCGCACCTTCGAATCAACGCATCGGTGCCTTCGGCCGCTTCGATGCCCAGAATGATGCCCTGCTGCACCACGACGGACTGACCGACATCCTGAGCCGCAAGCGACCGCAACAGGGAGAAGCCGCGGGCGATATCGTCGCTTGCCGTGCCGTCCGGCGCGTGACGCCCATAGACGCCCTCGACCGCAAGCGCATCCTTCATCAGCTCGTCCGGCGCAACGATGCGAAACCCCTCGCCCTCCAGCTCGCCAACCAGCGCTTTCAGGAGGGAGTCGTCGCCGATCCAGGCCTTGCCAAGCCGCGCGAAAAACAGGGCCGTTCGCCGGTCCGGCCGCAGTTCGAGCAGGCTGGGACGACGTACCGCGCCGGCAAAGACGATGTCTCGAACGCCGTTCTCGTGAAGGATGTCGATACCGCGCCCGCCTTCGCCAAGACGAATCCATTCCTGGGCGCCATCGGAAAACAGCGCGGGATCGGCATGCCCCTTAATCGCCAGTACGAAATGATCGCGCCCGGTGTCGCGGCAGACCCCCGCAATACGCCCGGGCAGATCCCCGCTGCCGGCGACAATTCCCAGCCTATCCGCCATGCTCCGTTCGCGGCTGGCAGATCGAGCGGCTGGAATCCGCCTGAATAAACTCGACAATATCCATCACCGCCCTGTTTTCGCTGTACATCTCGGCGGCGTCCTTGACCCGCTCCGCCATCGATCCTTCCTCCGCGAAAAGAAGGCGATACGCCTTGCGCAGGTCCGCGATTTCAGTCCGCGAAAATTCCCTGCGTTTCAGCCCCACGATATTGAGCCCGGCCAGACGAGCCCGGTTGCCCAGCACGGAACCGTAGGGGATGACGTCCTGTTCGACGCCGGACATGCCGCCGATCATGGAATGACGGCCGATCCGGACAAACTGGTGGACGGCAGACAGACCGCCGAGGACCGCATAATCCTCGACAAGGACATGCCCGGCGAGCGTTGCGTTGTTTGCGAAGATCGCGTGATTGCCGATGACGCAGTCATGCGCCACATGAGCGCCCACCATGAAAAGACAGTTATTGCCTACCCGTGTCACCATGCCTCCGCCCTCCGTTCCCGGATTCATGGTGACGTGCTCTCGGATGATGTTGTTGGCGCCGATTTCGAGAGTCGACAGCTCGCCCCGGAACTTGAGGTCCTGGGGCTGATGACCGATTGAGGCAAACGGATAGATGTGGGTGTTCGGCCCGATTGTCGTCCTTCCGGCCACGACTGCGTGAGACACCAGCCTGACGCCGTCCTCCAGCTGAACGTCCGGTCCGACGCAGCAGAACGGGCCGACGAAAACGTTCTCGCCGATGCGGGCGCCGTCCTCGATGACCGCCGTTGGGTGAATTTCCGACATGACCAGATGCTACTCCATGATCATCGCAGTATAGCTCGCTTCGGCCACCAGATTGCCATCGACGATTGCGCGTCCGCCGAATTTCCAGACATTGCCGCGGCGAGCCTGTTTCTTGACTTCGATATGCATGACGTCGCCCGGCGTTACGGGTTTTCGGAACCGGGCATTCTCCACCGACATGAAATAAACGACCCGCCCTTCCGCACTCTTGCCGAGCGTCTGCATCACGAGCGCCGCCGAGGTCTGGGCCATCGACTCGATGATCAGCACGCCGGGCATGATGGGATGCCCCGGGAAATGTCCCTGAAAACAGGGCTCGTTCACGGTTACATTCTTGATTCCGGTCGCGCTTTCGCCCAGCACGATATCGATCATCCGGTCAATCAGAAGGAACGGATAACGATGCGGAATCAGTTCCATGATCCGCTCGATCTCAATCTGTTTCAGAGCACTTCCGGTTTCTACGTTATCCATGGGAAACATCTTTCTTTTCGGACATTTTCCTGACCCAGGCTGATTGCCTCAGCCACTGCCGCGCCGGAACCGCAGGCGAACCGGCATATCGCTGACCGGGTGGCACGTCGTTCATCACGCCCGACTGAGCGGCCAGCTGGGCCCCCTTTCCTATCGTTACATGCCCGACGATCCCCGCCTGACCGCCGGTGACCACGAAATCCTCAAGCGTTGTACTGCCGGAAATTCCGGTCTGGGCAACCACAATACACCCGTTGCCGAGTCGGACATTGTGACCGATCTGAACCAGATTATCGATCCGGCATCCCTGGCCGATTATCGTATCCGGCCCTGCTCCCCTGTCGATCGTTGTGTTTGCGCCAATTTCGACATTGTCGCCGATCACGACCCTTCCCAGTTGCGGCACGGTTACAAACCCGTCCGGCGAAACGGCAAAGCCGAAACCGGCCTCTCCGATACGCACGCCGGCATAGAGTCTCACACCGTTTCCCATCAGACAGTACGTTACCGAACAGAGTGGTCCGATCGCACAATTTTCCCCGATAACCGTTCCGGCGCCTATGACGGAATTGGCACCGATCCGCGTGCCGCGGCCGATCTCCGCCCCGGGTCCCACGACGACGCCGGGCCCAAAGCTACAGCCTTCTCCGATTTCCGCCGTTGGATCGACCTGGGCCACCCCGTCGAAACCGGCAGGAACGGGATCGTCCGGATAAAAGGCCCGGGCAATCTTCGCGTAGGCAAGGTAGGGGTGGGGCGTCATCAGAACCGACATGCCATCCGGCGCGTCATGCGCCTTGTCCGGGTGAATTACCGCCCCTCCGGCGCGACTCGTGCGGAACTGTTCCGTATAACGGGTATTGTCGAGAAAGCTGAAATCGTCCGGTCCCGCTTCCGACAGCGGCGCGACATCCGAAAACCGCCGTTTCGCATCGCCGGATCCGTCGCAGTCGATGCCGGCGACGACCGCCAGCTCCTCCAGCGAGAACGGCCCCTGAACTCGGAAAAACCGGGGATCCGCCATCGTTCGTCCTATTGCTGCTTGGGCGCCGACGCTGGTTTGGCCTGTGGCATCTCTACCTTGACGGACGGCAGCTGTTTGTTGAGCCGTTCAAGGACGCGATCCGTAATGTCGAATGTGGGCTTTGAAAACGCGACCGCAATGTTCGTCAAAATAAGATCGAGCTTCATTTCCTTCGCCAGATCGCGAATTATTTCCTGCGCCTTTAGCTGGATCTTGCCAACGCCGCTCGACATCGCCCGGTCGAGAAGCCGGTTTACGCCCTGCATGTCCCGCTGAACGGTTTCGACCCGCGTTCGAAACTCGCGCTGCCGCTGCGCAAAGGCTTCGGGCGAAAGGATGGCGCGCTCCTGGTCGATGTTTCGCTTGCTCGTCCGAAGTTCGCCTTCGGCGGCGCGAAACTTGTCTTCGTACTGCTTCTTGAGCGCCTGCATTTGCGGCCTGATGCTTTTATAGGCCTTGGACTGGCGCAGAATTCGCTGCGCGTCTATCACGCCGATGGCCTGAACCGACTGAGGGTGCGCTCCCTGCGCGCCGGCAGGGGATATGCCGCTGACGGCCAGCCCTGTCAGGAGACCGAAGGCAAAAGCCATTACCGGACGTCGCATATTCTACTCCTAAAATTTCGCGCCAAAATCAAACCGGAACAATTCTTCTTCATCGAAATTCTCTTTGAGAATCGGTTTGGCAAAATCGACTGTTATCGGGCCAAAAGGCGATGTCCATGTCACGCCGAATCCGATCGCTGCGCGCAATGATTTCGTATCGGCAATATTCCCGAGCGTCGCGTCGGAATTGCCGACGGTGCCAAGGTCTGTAAACGCCCGCCCCTTGATACCGAATTCGTTCGGCAGGCCCAAGGGAAAGGTTACCTGGGCGACTCCGCTGTAAAACCAGTTTCCGCCGACGGCGTCGTCGCTGTCGAGGTCCCGCGGCCCTGCGCCGGCATTGGCGAACCCACGCAAACTGGCGCCGCCAAGGAAAAAGGCGTCGGTAATTCTGACATCGTCATCGATACCGAAAATATAGCCAACACGCCCGCCGAGGCTGCCGACAACCTTGTCTGTAATCGGATAGTATGTCGTCGCCGACAAACGGTTCCTGACGTACCGGATGCTGCCGCCGAGCCCCGCAAAGTCAGTCGAATACTGGGTCACATAGCCATCGGTTGGCGTAATCCGGTTGTCACGGCGATCGTATGTGAGTGTCTGGCCGATTTCCGATTTTACGGCGGAGCCTTCCTGGGTCTTGATCGCCAGGGATGCATCGGCTTCGACATCTGTAATTTCCTCCTGGCTGATACGATAGCGCAGGCGTTGCGACAGGAACTCCGAAAAGTCGTAACCGATGCGCAGTCCCGCGCCCAGCGCTTCCCGCTCGAAAGAGCTTTCGTCCGACAGGTCCCTGGTTGTCCGGAACAGATCGAATCCGGCAAGGAGCTTCCGGTCCAGAAAATACGGCTCGGTAAATTGCAGATCGATATCGCTCGATTCCGCGCTCAGCTGCAGCTTCAAAAACAGGTCCTGTCCCCTGCCGAGAAGATTTCTTTCCCGGATACCGATGTCTCCCAACGGACCGACGGTCGAGGAGAATCCCGCGCCAAAGGAGATTTCCCCGGTGGATCGTTCCTGGATCTTGACCTTCACGACGGTCTTGTCGGCGGCGGAACCCGGTTCGTTGGTGATATTCACCTTTTCAAAAAATCCCAGATTGCGTATCTGCCGGCGCGCCCTTCGGACTTTCGACGCATTGAACGCATCCCCTTCCACCAGGGGGACTTCGCGGCGAATGACGGGATCGATGGTCCTGACGTTTCCGCTGATATCGATCCGCTCGACATAGACTCTCGGACCTTCCTGAATACGGAACGTCACATCGATGGTCTTGTTCTCACGGCTGCGGTTGACCTGCGGCCGGATATCGACGAACGCATATCCCAGCGTTCCGACGACATCCGTAAGCTTCGCGATTACGTCTTCGACACGATCCGCGTTGTACCAGTCGCCTTCCCTGATCGAAATTTCACCGCGGAGCCGGTCTGCCGACAGGTCGCGCAATGCCGCGGAGACGTCGATTTTGCCAAACTTGTATCGCTGCCCTTCCTCCATCGTGAAGGTGACGAAGAATCCCTTCCGGTCTGGCGCCAGTTCGGCGATCGCGGAAAGCACCCTGAAGTCAGCGAACCCCTTGGTCAGGTAGTAACGCCGAAGCAATTCGCGATCAAAGGTCAGCCTGTCCGGATCGTAGGAATCGTCAGACGTCAGGAACCTGTACCACGCGCTTTCCTTGGTCCGAATGACGCTACGGAGGTCGCTGTCGGAAAAGATGTCGTTCCCGACAAACGTGATCCTGCGGATTTCGGTGAGCGGTCCTTCCCGGATTTCAAACACCAGGTCGACCCGGTTCTGGGGCAACTGGATGACCTTCGGCTCGATGTTGGCAGCGAACCGGCCGCTCCTCCGATAGATATCGATAATTCTCTGGACGTCGCTCTGAACAAGGGCCCGCGTATAGACGCGTCTTGGCTTCAGCCTGACTTCCTGAGTCAGGACTTCGTTGGTAATGCGCTTGTTTCCCTCGAAAGCGATACGGTTGATGATGGGATTTTCGACAACCCGAACGACCACCACCGATCCTTCGCGCCGAACGATGACATCGGCGAACAGCCCCGTCGCAAACAGCTTCTTGAGCGCATCGTCCATTTTCTCGTTGGTGATCGGATCGCCTTCGCGGATCTGGACATACGAGCGGATCGTGTCAGCCTCGATACGCTGTGCGCCCTCGACCCGAATTTCGCGTGCGCCAACCGAACTGCCCTGCGCATACAAGTCCGTCGCCGCGCCAAGTGTCGCCAGGCAGACGATCAGGAAAACACCGATTCGATACGCGAGAGTCACGGATGCATCCCTCAGGTCACGAGATTAATAAAATATTCGACGACGCGCAGCTGCACCAGATCGTTCCACGTAACGAACACCGTCAGGCCTAATATGAGCGCCAGCCCGATATTCATGGTGTAGCCCATGGCGCGTTCCCCCAGCGCCCGTCCACGCACGGCTTCGATACCGTAAAACACGAGATGCCCACCATCCAGGAGAGGGACGGGAAACAGATTGATGAGGCCGAGATTAATGGAAAGGATCGCCGCAAACTGTATCAGAGTGACGATACCCGCCTGGGCCATATTGCCGGAAATCTGGGCAATCCGAATGGGCCCGCCAAGCTCTTTCGCGGTTCTTTCCCCGGAAATCATCTGGCCGAGCGCATCCAGAATATTTCCGGTCAGCGCCACCGTATGCACGCTGGCCTTCCAGACAGCCGTAAACGGATCGTGGCGCACGAAAATCATGTCTCCGGAAGGCCGGCTGACGCCCAGCCTTCCTATGACCTGAGTAGAGCCGAATCGCGTTTCCTCATGCGGCGTCGGGATGGCTGTTACCGTAATTTTCTCGCCTTTCCTGAGCACCGTTATCCGGAGCGGCTTGCCGGGAGAAAGCTGGACAATCCGGCGGACCTGTTCAAAACGTTCGATCTCCGCTGAATCGATGGTCAGGAAAACGTCGCCGGGCTTCAGGCCGGCCTTTTCAGCTGCGCTTCCTTCTATAACCTCGCCTACGTCGGCAGGCGTAAACGGTTGTCCGAGAATGCTGAACAGCCCCGTCATCACCACCACTGCGAAAACGAAATTCGCCAGTGGCCCGGCGAAAACGATCCAGGCCCGCTGCCAAAGACGTTTCTTGAAGAAAGAGACAGACAGATCCGCCGTCGAAAGACTGACCGGGCCGTCTTCGGCATCGGGCGGACTTTCCCCGAACATTTTCACATACCCGCCGAACGGTACGAGGCTGAATTTCCACCGCGTTCCGGCCTTGTCGGTTACGCCGAAAATTTCGGGGCCGAAACCGACAGAAAACACTTCAACCCTTACGCCGCACTGGCGAGCGGCGAGGTAATGGCCCATTTCGTGAACGAAGACGAGGACGGTCAGGACAAGCAGGAACGGGAGGACATAGGTCCACACGCCGCCCAGAAAATCCGACAAAAACTCCATCAGCCTGTCCCTCTGGACGAAAAACTATACGGAACGCGCGCCATCATTCAGACGTTCACGCCACAAATGGCGGTCAGTTCCGCGGCGACCAGCCGCGCTTCCCCGTCCAGCGCCATGACATCATCCAGGCTGCTTACATGCGGCCCCGCCAGCCTGGCGAGCGTTTCCTCTACCGTACGGGCGATATCAAGAAAGCCTATCTTGCCCTTGAGAAAATCCGCCACCGCCACCTCGTTCGCCGCATTCAGAACCGCCGGTCCTGCCTCGCCCGCGGCAAGGGCCTCCCGAGCAAGACGGATTGAGGGAAACCGCACCGTATCCGGCGCCTCGAAATCAAGCCTGCCGATTTCGGCAAGATTGAGGCGCGGGCTGGGAGAAGACATTCGTTTCGGCCAGCCGAGCGCGTAGGCGATCGGCGTCCTCATATCGGGAGATCCCAGCTGGGCGAGCACGGATCCGTCGATATAGGCGACGAGACTGTGAATGATCGACTGTTTGTGAACCGTAATATCGATCCGTTCGCCAGGCAGATCGAACAGGTAATAGGCCTCGATCAGTTCAAGCCCCTTGTTCATCATTGTCGCAGAATCCACGGAAATCTTTGCGCCCATATCCCAGTTGGGATGCGCAACCGCCTGGGCCGGCGTCACCCGCTGCATCTGATCCAGCGTAAACTCCCTGAACGGACCGCCCGACGCCGTCAGTATGATCCTGTCGATCGCATCCTTCTGTTCGAAGTCGAACACCTGGAATATCGCGTTATGTTCGGAGTCGACCGGCAAAAGCGTCGCGCCGGATTTTTTCACCTCCTCGAAAACCAGAACTCCGGCGCACACCAGGCATTCCTTGTTCGCTAGCGCCACGACGACGCCTCGCCGTATCGCCGCGAGCGTCGGACGCAGACCGGCCGCACCGACGATCGCCGCCATCACCCAGTCGGACGGGCGCTCTGCCGCCTCCATAACCGCGGTTTCCCCAGCGGCAGCCTCGATCTTCGTACCGGACAGGGCAGCCTTGAGATCGTCGTATTTCGACTCGTCGGCAATCGCCGCGTAGCGAGCGCCGAATTCGATCGCCTGGCAGGCCAGCCGATCAACGTTCGTGTTGGCGGTCAATGCCTCGACCCGATATTTTCCGGGATTGCGCGTTATGAGATCGAGCGTGCTGCAACCGATCGACCCGGTCGAGCCAAGAATGGTCACGCTTCGTGGCGCTCGCCCGGCATCGCCGTTTACAGCCATAAATTCCCTCCCGGGCCGCCGATTGCAAAAGCCAGCGCGACAAAGGGCGCCGCGCCGATAAATCCGTCCATTCGATCAAGCACTCCGCCATGTCCGGGAATGAGAGTACCGGAATCCTTGGCGCCGAAATAGCGCTTAAGCACCGAAACGCCGAGATCGCCCGTCTGCGCCAGCACTGCCGTTCCCATACCCGCCAGGAGCGGACCGACAACCGTTTCGGCCCCTGACCAGGCGAACCATCCAGCGCTCCAGATCGCCGCCCCCGCCATGCCGCCAACCAGGCCCGCCCATGTCTTGTTCGGGCTGATACGGGGCGCAAGCTTGACCCCGCCGATGGCCCTGCCGCTGAAATAGGCGCAGATATCTGTCAGCCATATCGACACCGCAAGCCAGATAACAATTCCGAGTCCGCCCGGTTCCAGCCCTCTCAACCACACCAGACTGATAGCGAAAGCGCCCAGCACCAGTGCGCCGATCATACAGGAAGCCGCGGTTCTCCTTCCTTCTTTCAGGACCTGGCAGAGCGCAAACACTGCTGCGCCGTCGATCAGCACCGCAAGACAGGCGACACGCGCCATTCCAACCGCTGTCGCCGCCACAGCCGCGACCACGCCTGCGATCATGACCAGCGCGACCGCATCGGCGACCCGGCCTCCGCTCAGGCGACGCCATTCCGATGCCATCAGGAGCGCGCCTGCGGCAATCATCATGTCGAAATATGGCTGTCCTGCGAAAATCGCAGCGAGCGCCACGGGCGCAAGCACAATAGCGGAAAGGATGCGGGGCCTGAGTGTTGAGCCAGGCGCCGATCTATCAGCCGGTTGCGCCATATCGCCGCTCGCGGCGATGAAACTCATTGATCGCCTCCTCGAGGTCGCTCCGCGAAAAATCGGGCCACAACGTGTCCGTAAAAACGAGCTCGGCGTATGCGAGTTGCCAAAGCAGGAAATTGCTGATGCGCTGTTCGCCACTTGTGCGGATCATGAGATCTGGATCGGGAATGCCCGCTGTCTCAAGGTGACGTTCGATTACGCCTTCATCGATGGTCGCGGGGTCGATCTCGCCGGCCAGTGCCCTGATGGCGATTTCGCGCGCTGCGGTGGTAATTTCCTGGCGCGCCCCGTAACTCAAAGCGACGATGAGGGTCAAAGTCTTATTGTTTTTCGTACGCTGCTCGGCTGCTTCGATCATTTCGACGATGTCGCCGTCAAGCCGGTGTCGCTGACCGATGATCCGGATCTGAACGCCCTGCCGATGAAGCTCGTCGATCTCGCTGCGCAAATAGAGGCGTAGGAGCCCCATCAGCGCTGTGATTTCCAGTTCGGGACGTTTCCAGTTCTCGTTGGAAAATCCGTAGAGAGTCAGATACCGAACGCCGAGTTCGACAGCCGCCTCGACCGTCCGCCGCACGGATTCGGCGCCGTTGCGGTGGCCTTCCACGCGCGGCAACCCTCGCGCCCGGGCCCAGCGGCCATTGCCATCCATGATAATCCCGACATGGACAGGCGGAGGCGGTGCTGAATCGCGAAGAGAAGGAACCGAACTCATATCGTGGGCTCAGACCTGCATGATTTCGGTTTCTTTCGACGACAGAGATTCGTCGATCGATTTCACCACGGCATCCGTCAGCTTTTGAAGGTCTTCTTCCCACGCCCGCTGTTCGTCCTCGGAAATCTCTCCGTCCCGCTGCAGTTTCTTCAGCGTGTCCATTCCGTCGCGCCGCACGTTCCGGACCGCAACCCTGGCCTGCTCGGCATATTTATGCGCGACCTTGGTCAGTTCGACGCGACGCTCCTCGCTCAGCTGCGGAATCGGCACGCGTACCAGATTTCCATCGCGCGACGGGTTGAGTCCCAGGCCCGAATCCATGATGGCCCGCTCCACGGCCGCCACAAGCCCCTGATCCCAAACCTGGACGGTGATCATTCTGGGATCCGGCACGCCGATGGTTCCCACCTGGTTCATCGGCATTGCGCTGCCATAGGCCTCTACCTGGACAGGCTCCAGCAACGCCGCCGATGCGCGCCCCGTTCTCAAGCCGCCGAACTCGTCATGCAGCACCTGTACGGCACCGTCCATCCTGCGTTTCAGATCGTCGAAATCCAGTTCCGCCATAACGTCACCCCTCCTCGCGAATCACGGTGAAGCGGCCGCGACCGCTCGCCACTTTCGCGAATTCGCCTGAATTGTGTAGCGAAAATACCAGAATCGGTATGCCGTTTTCTCGGGACAGTGAGATTGCGGATGCATCCATGACCTTGAGGTCGCGCGAAAGAACCTCGTGATAGGTCAATTCGTCATAGCGGATCGCATCGGGAACCTTGTGCGGGTCGGCCGAATAGACACCATCGACCTGCGTTCCCTTCATGAGCGCGTCGCAGCCCATCTCGACCGCGCGCAAGGCCGCCGCCGTGTCGGTGGTGAAGTACGGGCTCCCCGTACCGGCCGCGAAAATGACGACCCGCCCCTTCTCCATGTGGCGCACCGCCCGGCGACGGATATAGGGCTCGCAGACCGTCGCCATCGGGATGGCCGACTGGACACGGGTCTGGATGCCGATCCGCTCCATCGCTCCCTGGAGCGCCAGGGCGTTAATGACGGTGGCCAGCATGCCCATGTAATCGGCGGTTCCGCGTTCGAGCCCCCGACTGGCCGCCTGCACGCCTCTGAAGATATTGCCGCCGCCGATTACAAGACTGATCTGGACTCCCAGATCGTGGACCGCCTTAACTTCCGCGGCGATCCGCGAAACCGTCTCGGTATCGAGACCGAACTCTCCGTCGCCCATCAAGGCTTCGCCCGAAAGCTTCAGCAGAATGCGTTTGTATTTGATCTCGTTTCCGCCGGCGTTCATTGGCTGTCTTTCGACCAGTTTTCGGGGAATGCGGGGCCACGCGGCGACCCCGGCACTGCAACAGGGGGATCAGGCGCCAGCTGCCGCCGCCACCTCCGCCGCGAAGTCCTCTTCCTTCTTCTCGACCCCTTCGCCGAGGACGAATCGGATGAAGCCGGTTACCTTGATAGGAGCGCCCGCATCCTTTCCTGCCGCTTCAATCGCCTTCGCAACCTTGGTTTCTCCATCGATGACAAAGACCTGCTCGGTAAGAACGACTTCCTCGTAATATTTGCGCAGCCGTCCCTCGACCATCTTTGCGACAATCTCGTCCGGCTTGCCCGAGGCCCGGGCCTGTTCGGCCAGAATATCGCGTTCGCGATCAAGCGCTTCCGTGTCAACCTCGTCGGTCGTTGTCCACTGAGGAGCCGCCGCCGCGACATGCATCGCAAGCTGCCGTCCGAACGCATCGAGCTTACCTGCATCGCCGTCGGATTCGAGCCCGACCAGGACGCCGATTTTTCCGAGACCCGGCGCACTGGCGTTGTGGACGTAACTGGCGACGACGCCCTTTTCAACGGTAAGACCGTCTGACCGGCGCAAGGCCATGTTTTCGCCAATCGTTGCGATCAGGTTCTTGATCCCTTCGGCAACGGTTTCTCCGCCCGCCATCTTCGCATCGTTCACCGCGCCGATATCGCCGCCGACTTTCAGAGCCAGACCGGCCACATCGCCGACGAACGACTGGAACTTGTCGTTTCTGGCGACGAAGTCCGTTTCCGAGTTGACCTCAACGACAGCGCCCGCGCCGCCGGCGGTCGCTACGCCAACGAGACCTTCCGCGGCAACCCGGCCGGCCTTCTTCGCAGCCGCAGCCAGCCCGGCCTTGCGCAGCCAGTCAACCGCCGCTTCGAGATCCCCGTCGGTTTCGGTAAGCGCCTTCTTGCAGTCCATCATGCCGGCGCCGGTCTTGTCGCGAAGCTTCTTTACCAGCGCAGCCGTAATTCCAGCCATGATCTTTCCTCTTAGAAACGTTTATTAGATAATTGATATTACGGTGTTATCCGGCCTGCGCTTCCGCTTCCGGACCAGCCGCCGCTTCGCCGATATCGACCCCCGTGGCGATCGCTTCCTGCTGCAGGCCGTCGAGTACCGCGTCCGAAACCAGCTGGCAGTAAAGCGCGATCGAGCGGATCGCGTCATCGTTGCCGGGAACCGGGAAAGTAATGCCTTCGGGATCGCAGTTGCTGTCGAGCACGGCCACGACCGGGATACCGAGCTTCTGCGCCTCCTTGATGGCGATCGATTCCTTGTTGGTATCGATTACGAACAGAAGATCAGGCAATCCGCCCATCTCCTTGATGCCGCCCAGCGCCCGTTCAAGCTTGTCGCGGTCGCGGGTGCGCATAAGAAGTTCTTTCTTGGTGAGGCCGACATCTTCCATGTTGAGGAGTTCTTCGTACTCCTTCAGGCGACGGATTGATGCGGTAATCGTGCGCCAGTTCGTCAGCATGCCGCCGAGCCAGCGATGATCCACGTAGTACTGACCGCAGCGGCGCGCGGCGTCGGCGATCTGTTCCGAAGCCTGCCGCTTGGTGCCCACGAACAGAACGCGGCCGCCGCCGGCGACCGTATCGCGAACTGCCTGAAGCGCAGCATGCAGCATCGGCACTGTCTGGCGCAGGTCGAGAATGTGAATGCCGTTCCGGACGCCGTAAATATACGGCGCCATTTTCGGATTCCAGCGGCGGGTATGGTGTCCAAAGTGAATGCCGGCTTCGAGAAGCTGGCGCATGGAGAAAGCAGGCAGAGCCATGTCGTATCCTTTTCCGGTTGGTTCCTCCGCGGCATCAGTCGGCACAGAACCCCCTGCCCCGACACCGGAACGCCGGAATTCGATATGTCCGAACCCCGCCGTCTAACCGCGTGCGAAATTAACGCCCGCTTGATACGCCGAAGCCTCGGAAATATCAACCGATTTACGACAGTATCAAGACCGCGCCAACGCTTCGTTCAGGTGTCGTGCAGATCCTGAACTCCCGGCAACGCTCCGATCGCCGCACGTAGTTCCGCCGAAATGGCGTAACGCCCCGGAAGCGCAACCTCCACCGACTGCGTTGGCTCGATATCGAGAATGAGCCTGATCTGCCCCCGCCCCGATTTCCCGCCCTCGAGAGCCTTACGTACCCCCTGTAGCGCGTCCATTTCCGTAATCCTGACATTGAGACCCGCAGCGGAGCGCGCTACCGCCTCATCGAGATCCGAAATCGCATTCGCATTCAGGCGCACGCCGTCCGAATCGGCCCGCGCGTCACAGGTCAGGAGCAGCGGTTTGCCGGGCACGAGCAAGTCGCGGGCGGCAGCCAGCGTTTCCGAGAAAACCACCACCTCGAATGCACCGCTGATCCCGGAAAGCTGCAGAAAAGCAAACCTGTTGCCCTTGGCGGAGGTCCGCTCCTGCTTGCTGCTGAAAATTCCGGCCAGTTTGGGCGTACTGCCTGCCGAGGCTGCGGTCAGCGTTTCGAAACGCGTCACGCCGATCCGGTCGAGCGCCCCGCCATACGCATCCAGAGGATGGGCCGACAGGTAAAATCCTATCGAATCGAATTCCTGATTAAGTCGCTCGATAGCCGGCCAGTCGTCTATTTCAGGCAGTTTCTCATGCTGGACTACGACGGCGCCGCTATCGCCGCCGAACAGGCTTTCCTGCGGGTTATTGCGTTCCCGTTCCGCCGTATTGGCGGCTCGCAGCAGGACATCGACCCCTTCGACAAGCCTTCTCCGGTTTGCGTCCAGCCCGTCAAAACTGCCCGCACGGATCAGATTCTCGAGCTGACGCTTGTTTGCAGCCTTGCTCCCGACACGTTCGGCAAAATCGAATACGTCCGCGAAAGCACCGCCATTTTTCCGTTCCGCAACCACCGCCTCCATCGCCGCGGATCCGACATTCTTGATCGCGGAGAGCGCGTATCGGATCGACCCGCCGCCTTCCTCCGTGGCCGGCGACCGCGGCGAAAATGCGACATCGGAATCGTTGATATCGGGCGGCAGCAAGACGATTCCCTGTTTCTCGATTTCCTGCTTGAAAACATTCAACTTGTCGGTGTTTCCGAGATCGAGCGTCATCGACGCCGCGAAGAATTCCACCGGATAGTTGGCTTTCAACCAGGCCGTCTGGTAGGCGATCAGGGCATATGCCGCCGCGTGGGACTTGTTGAATCCGTAACCGGCGAACTTGTCGACCTGGTCGAAAATCTGGGATGCCTGGGCCCGGTCCACCCCTCGTTCCGCCGCGCCGTCAACGAAAGCGCTGCGCTGGGCGTCCATCTCTTCCTTGATTTTCTTGCCCATCGCGCGCCGCAGCAAATCGGCGCTGCCCAGCGTGAACCCGGAAAGCACCTGCGCGATCTGCATCACCTGTTCCTGATAAATCATCACCCCGAAGGTTTCTTTCAGGATTTCCTCGAGGTCGGGATGCAGGTAGTCGGGTTTCTCCTTGCCCTGTTTGCAGGCGATATAGCGCGGAATGTTGTCCATCGGACCGGGCCGGTAGAGCGCCACCAGGGCGATGATATCCTCGAACGTATCGGGCCGCATCTGGCGGAGCACGTCGCGCATGCCCGAACTTTCAAGCTGGAACACGCCGACCGTGTCGCCCTTGCCCAGCATCCGGTATGTCTTTCTGTCGTCCAGCGGCAGATGCAGCAGATCGATTTCGATCCCCCGCCTTTCAATATGTTCCACCGCCCGCTGCAGAACGGTCAGCGTCTTGAGCCCGAGGAAATCGAACTTCACCAGCCCCGCCGTTTCGGCGTATTTCATCGAGAACTGGGTCGCTGCCATGTCCGACCGCGGATCGCGGTAGAGCGGCACCAGCCTGTCGAGCGGCCGGTCACCGATCACCACGCCGGCGGCATGGGTCGATGCGTGGCGGTAAAGTCCTTCGAGCTTCATCCCGATATCCAGAAGGGTTTCGACCTGCTCGTCTTCCTTCTGCAATCGTCGCAGTTCGGGCTCGGCCTCAAGCGCCTGCGCCAGTGTCGGCGGTTTGGCCGGGTTGAACGGCACAAGCTTGCTGATCTTGTCGACGTATCCGTACGGCATGCCCAGAACGCGGCCGACATCCCGCAGCACCGCGCGGGCCTGCAGCTTCCCGAAGGTAATGATCTGCGCGACCCTGTCCGCCCCGTATTTGTCCTGGACGTAGCGGATGACCTCATCGCGCCGGTCCTGACAGAAATCGATATCGAAGTCCGGCATCGACACGCGTTCTGGATTGAGAAAGCGTTCGAAAAGGAGACCGAACTGCAATGGATCGAGATCGGTAATCGTCAGGGCCCAGGCGACAACCGAGCCTGCTCCCGATCCGCGCCCCGGACCGACCGGAATGCCGTGCGCCTTTGCCCACTGAATGAAATCGGCCACGATCAGGAAATAGCCGGGAAACCCCATCTGGACGATGACATCGAGTTCGAAATTCAGCCTGTCCCAGTACGCCCCGGATTCGTCATCGGTTTTTCCAAGTATTTTCAGCCTGTTACGCAGGCCTTCTTCAGCCATTTCCCGAAGGTCGTCCGCTTCCGTTCTTCCCTCGCCCTTGCTGAAGGCCGGAAGGATCGGGTTGCGCGGCTCCGGCATGAAGGCACATCGCCGCGCGACAACCAGCGTGTTATCGAGCGCTTCGGGAACGTCCGCGAACAACTCCCGCATCTCAGCCGCCGACCTGAAGGCATGGTCGGGCGTCAACCGCCGCCGGTTGCTGTCGGTAATCCGGTGCCCTCCGGCAATACAGAGAAGCGCATCGTGCGCCCGGTGCATGTCCGGATTGTCGAAGTAGCAATCGTTCGTTGCGACCAGCGGCAGGTCGCGGGCGTAAGCCAGGTCGATCAGCGCCGGCTCGATACTGTCCTCTTCCGTCAGCCCGTGTCGCATGAGTTCGACATACAGCCTTCCCGGAAAATAACCGGCGAGACGATCCAGCATGGTTTCCGCCGACGCGATCTCGCCATCAGCCAGAAGCTGTCCGACAGCGCCGCCTGGGCCACCGGTCAGGGCGATAAGTCCATCGCAACGACCTTCCAGATCTTCGAAACCGATACGCGGCTTTTCTCCCGCCGGAGTTTCAAGAAACGCCTTGCTGACAAGCCTGAGCAGATTTTCGTAGCCGGTTTCATCCTGAACCAGCAGAACGAGACAGTCCCGCGGCAACGCCTCCGTTCCCGCTCCGAACCGCTTCGCGCCCGCTGCTGCCAGATCTACCGGACGCTCGACATCGAGCTGGCAGCCGACAATGGGCTGGATCCCGGCCTTGCTGGCCGCCATCGAGAATTCGAGAGCGCCGAACAGATTGCAGCTGTCGGTCACGGCGACCGCAGGCATTCCTTCCGCCTGACACCGCGCTACAAGCGCCGGAATGCGGATCGCTCCTTCCGCCAGGGAATAGGCGGAATGAACCCTCAGGTGAATAAATCCGTTCTCTGTCATTCCGTAAGGATTCCACACCCTGCCCGCGGCGTCACCGGAACAAAGCATGAATATCGCCATATAAAGTAATTGACATTCCTGACGTCCACAGAATGTTGTAGGCGAACCCTCTCTAAATTACTGAAAACACGTTATATTTTTGTGGGAGAACGAATCACTAACAGATTTGTCCCGGCCGGGATTCGGAACGAACAGATCCGTCAGTCAAAGCTGCCTTCATGCAACGTCAGAACGCGGTCCATCCTTCGGGCCAGTTCGTTGTTGTGGGTTGCGATGAGGGCCGCGAGACCGGCAGTTCTGACGGATTCCAGCAGCGCATCGAAAACGGCGGCCGCTGTCGCCTCGTCCAGATTGCCCGTCGGTTCGTCGGCCAGCAGGACCCTGGGACTGTTCGCCAGCGCCCGCGCAATCGCCACGCGCTGCTGCTCGCCGCCGGACAGCTCGCTAGGCCTGTGGCTGCGCCTCGTTCCCAGCCCCATCGTCTCCAGAAGTTCAGCGGCCCGCAGACCGGCTTCCTTTCTCCGCGTCCCGGCAATCATCTGCGGCAGAACGACGTTCTCCTCGGCGGTAAATTCCGGCAGCAGGTGATGAAACTGATAGACGAATCCGAGTTCGGAACGACGGAGCGCCGTACGAGCCGCGTCGCCCATCGCCGTACAATCTACGCCGCCAAGAAGGACCGCTCCTGAATCCGGCCGCTCAAGCAGACCTGCCGTATGAAGCAATGTCGACTTTCCGGTCCCCGACGGCCCTATCAGCGCGACGATTTCCCCCTGTGCGAGAGTCAGGGATGCGCCCCGCAGGACTTCGATCCGGTCCGCCCCTTGACGGAACCCCCGCCTGATATCCTTGAGTTCCAGCGCGGCTTCATTCATAGCGAAGCGCTTCCACGGGATCGAGCCGGGCGGCCCGCCAGGCGGGATAGAGCGTCGCCAGTAACGAAAGCCCGAGGGTCATGGCGACAACGGTCGTCACCTCCCATGCGTCGACTTTGGCCGGCAGTCGGGACAGGAAGTATATTTCAGCCGAAAACAGTTCGCCCCCAGTCAGCCCTTCCAGCCATCGTTTGATGGTGTCGATGTTGCTGCAAAAGGACAGGCCGAGAACGAATCCGGTAACCGTCCCGAATATTCCCACAGACATGCCGGACAACAGGAATATCCGCATGATCATGCCGCGAGTCGCACCCATCGTCCGCAGGATGGCGATATCCCTCCCCTTGTCGTTGACCATCATGATCAGGCCCGAAATCACGTTGAACGCGGCAACCACGATGATAAGGGTCAGGATCAGGAACATTACGTTCCGCTCTACCTGAATGGCGTTGAAAAAGCTCGCATTGGCACGCCGCCAGTCGAGCAGTCGCACCGGTTTTTCCGCGGCGCTCGCTATCGCTGGGCGGGCCCCGTCGACGCGGTCGGCATCCGACAGCATGACCTCAAGACTGCTGACGGCCCCGTCCCCCAGCCGGAAGAATATCTGGGCTGCTCTCAGCCCGACGAAAAGGAAACTGCTGTCGTATTCGAACATGCCGATTTCAAACACCGCCTTGACGCGGTAACTCTTCATCCGGGGAACAGACCCGAAAGCCGTCGAGCGGATACGCGGCGCGATGAGAGTTATCCGGTCGCCGGGACGAAGCCCGTGCCGGTCCGCGAACCGCCGACCGATCATCACGTCGGCGCCTTCATCGAAACCCTCGAGACTTCCGGCAACGATGCTGGTGCTCAGTTCCGGATGTTTCTTCAGATCGTCCAGCCGCATGCCGCGGACCAGGACGCCCGCGGCGGTGCCGCGCACCGTCGCCATCGCCTGTCCTTCGGCAATCGGGGTCACACGGACCACCCCGTCGATCCCGCGAATGCGCTGGGCCACCGCGTCGAAATCGGTCAGCCCGCCGCTGAGAGCGGACGAGACTCCGACGTGGCCGTTGAGCCCCAGAATGCGTCCCAGCAGCTCGGCCCGGAATCCGTTCATCACCGACATCACGATAATCAGCGTCGCAACGCCGAGCGCAATTCCGGCAAGGGAAAATCCGGCAATGACCGATATGAAGCCTTCCTTGCGGCGCGCCCGCAGATAGCGGCGGGCGACCAGTCGTTCGAAAGGCGAAAAGATCATGATGCGGGATCAGCCGGCGATACGGGCCAGCGCGTCTTCCGCCGATAGTTCGCTGCGCTCGTCGTCTGCGCGGCGCTTCAATTCAACCGTTCCGGCCTTGACGCCGCGCGGGCCGACGACGAGCTGCCAGGGGAGCCCGATCAGGTCCATGTTGGCGAACTTTGCGCCCGCCCTTTCCTCGCGATCGTCGTAGAGGACGTCGATTCCCAGTCCGGTCATTTTTGCATACAGCTCCTCGCAGACGCGGTCGCAATCGGCGTCGCCCGTCCTGAGATTGATCAGCCCCGCCGCAAACGGGGCGACGGCATCCGGCCAGACGATACCGTCATCGTCGTGATAGGCCTCGATTATGGCGCCGACAAGGCGCGAGACGCCGATCCCGTAGGACCCCATCTCAACCGGAATTTCCTCGCCTTCCGCCGTCGCGACGGTTGCGCCCATCGGTTTGGAGTATTTTGTCCCGAAATAGAAAATGTGACCGACCTCGATGCCTCGGGCCGACACAAGATCGTCGCCCAGCGCCGCCCCCTTGTCGGCGTCATGCATTTCGTCGGTCGCGGCATAGAGGCTCGTCCACTTGTCGACGACCGCCGACAGGTCTCCGTCGTAATCCGGCGCCGCGGCCAGCGCGTCGAACGACAGGTAGTCGCGATGGCAGAAAACCTCGCTTTCCCCGGTTTCCGCCAGAATGATGAATTCATGGCTGAGGTCTCCGCCGATCGGTCCCGTATCCGCCTGCATGGGAATTGCCTTGAGCCCCAGCCTTGCGAATGTCCGCAAATAGCTCACGAACATCTTGTTGTAGGAGCGCCGCGCGCCTTCGAAATCGATGTCGAAGGAATAGCTGTCCTTCATCAGGAACTCCCGGCCGCGCATAACGCCAAACCGGGGCCGGACCTCGTCGCGGAATTTCCACTGAATGTGATAGAGAATCCTGGGCAGGTCCCGGTAGCTGCGAACCGCGTTGCGAAAGATGTCGGTAATCTGTTCCTCGTTGGTCGGGCCGTACAGCATTTCGCGGTCGTGCCGGTCGACGATGCGCAGCATTTCCCGCCCGTACCCGTCATAACGTCCGCTGTCGCGCCACAGATCAGCCGACTGGATGGTCGGCATCAGCACTTCCTGACACCCCGCCGCATCCTGCTCCTCGCGCACGATACGCTCGATATTTCTGAGCACGCGAAGACCGAGCGGCAGCCATGAATAGATCCCTGCGGATGCCTGACGGATCATGCCGGCGCGCAGCATCAGCCGGTGCGAAACGATCTGCGCTTCGGACGGGTCTTCCTTGAGGGTCGGCAAAAAATAACTGGAAAGACGCATGAAATTCCCCTTTTCCGCGCCTTTGTGCCGGGCGCGGCGCGGGGACTTTACGGCATCGGGGGATTCGAAGGCAATGGCCGCGCGGGTTGCGAGGCGCCCGTCCTACCTGCTTTTGCAGTAGGCGATAAGCCTTGCCGTTTCCGCGTCCTGCAGAGGCGCACCGTTAAAGCTCGCCTGGCCGTTTTCCCAGACGACCGTGCCGACCGAGAAATTCTGCGTCTGAAACTGGTTGGGATCCGCGGGAATGCCGAGGCGTTTCTGCAGATCGACTGTAATGGGTATCTCGAAACGTTTGGGCGCGGCGATCTGGGTACCGCCGCCCAGATCGGCTGGCGCCACCCGTCGGCCGTCGGCCGTGACCCCTGGTTTAAAGGCGACATCGGCGTCAGGCGTATGAGCCGCCAGATGCGCGCATTCCGCACCCGTTACGCGGTAATCCAGCGCCCGAGCGCCGTATATGACGCCGATGACGAGAAGGAACCCGAGAGTTGTCACGAAGTTTTTCATGCCAAAAGGGTACCCCCTGAATCATTAAGGTTTGTTTAATCGAATCATGTCTCCGTGCGACACTTTTTGTCCTGAAAAGCGGAAAAACCGATCTTGGGGGGACCTAAATGCTGAATTCGCTGTTCAAGCTCGACGAGAACCAGACGACGGTGCGCACGGAGGTGATCGCCGGCCTGACCACCTTCATGACGATGGCCTATATCATTTTCGTCAATCCGGACATTCTCGCTGCCGCCGGCATGGACAAGGGCGCGGTATTCGTCGCGACATGTCTCGCTGCCGCAATCGGCTGCCTTATCATGGGACTTTATGCGAACTATCCCATCGCGCTGGCGCCCGGAATGGGGCTCAACGCCTTTTTCTCCTTCGTTGTCGTGAAATCGATGGGAGTCAGCTGGCAGATCGCCCTCGCCGCTGTGTTCCTTTCCGGCATCCTGTTTCTGGCTCTCAGCGTTCTGCCGGTCCGGGCCTGGATCATCAATTCGATCCCGCGCTCGCAGAAACTCTCGATCGCCGCCGGGATCGGCCTGTTTCTCGGGTTTATCGGGCTCAAGAGCGCGGGCATCATCGCGGCCCATCCGGCGACATTCGTAACCGTCGGTGCGCTTACCACCCTGCCGGTCCTGCTTGCCGTGCTCGGGTTCATCATCATGGTCGCGCTCGATTACCGAGGCATTCCAGGGGCGATGATCATCGGCATACTTATGGTCGCTCTGGCGGGCGCCGCGCTTGGCGTTTCAAAGGGCCCCGGAATGCTCGTGTCAATGCCGCCCGATCCAACGCCAACCCTGTTCGCGCTCGATTTTGCCGGTTTCTTCAAGCTGACCGGAGCAACCATGCTGGTTCTGCTGTTCAGTTTTCTGCTGGTCGATCTGTTCGATACGGCCGGAACGCTGATCGGGGTCGCGCACCAGGCGAAACTGCTCGACGCCGACGGCAACCTGCCGCGTCTTGGTCCGGCACTGATCGCGGACAGCAGCGCTACGATCGCCGGCGCGCTGGTCGGCACCTCGACCACCACCAGCTACATTGAAAGCGCTTCCGGCGTCCGCGCGGGCGGCAGAACGGGACTGACAGCGGTTACAGTCGCCGTCCTGTTTTTGCTGGCCCTGTTCTTCGCGCCTCTCGCCACCTCGATCCCCGCCTTCGCCACAGCGCCGGCAATTGTTTTCGTTGCCTGCATGATGACCCGCGGCCTGGCCGAAGTGGACTGGGATGATGTCACGGAGTTCGTGCCGGCGGTCGTAACGGCCCTTGGAATGCCGCTGACCTTCTCGATCGCCACCGGGATCGGCCTCGGCTTCATCAGCTATGTGGGAATAAAGCTGTTCTGCGGAAGGCTGGGCGACATCAGCCCGGCCATGTGGCTTATCGCCGTCACCTTCCTGGTTTATTTCGTCGCGGTATAGGGGGCCTTCATCCATGGCGGCTCCAGGGCCGCTATCTCGGCATGGACCGGGCATGTTTCCCGATGGGCGCCGGGCAGATACCCGGTGCTCATCAGGAACTCGCCCGTGATCTCTCCGCCCGTGAACAGAAAAGTCTTTTTGAAAAGGCGCACCCATTCCTCCTTCGACAGCGGGTGGTGAGCATCGAGCCAGCCTGCGAAGGACCCGTGACTGTCCCTTAGCACGCAAATCCGTCTCGCGTTTTCGATGGCCGCATTGACCTTCAGTCGATTCCGGATAATGCCGGCATCGGCGAGCAGGCGGGCGCGTTCCTTTTCACCGTAGCGGGCGACCGCGGCGGGATCGAACCCTTCGAACGCCGCCATAAACGCCTCGCGTTTCTTCAGGATCGTCAGCCAGGAGAGCCCCGCCTGGTTGATTTCCAGAACAAGGCGTTCGAAGAGAACCGCATCGTCCCTGACCGGAAAGCCATATTCCGTGTCGTGATAGGGCCCGTGAAACTCGTGCCCGGGCGCGATATCGCAATATCCTGACAGTGCCTCATCCTCCCCGAAACGTAATGATGTCCGACCGGATGACCCAGTAGACGCAGCCCCACAGCACGGCAGCGATGATGCTGGAGGCGAGGACCTTCAGCCCCAGATGCGGTCTGGCCGGTGCGCCTGGATCGTTGCCGTCCTCAAGGGCGATGCCTTCTTCCCGTTGCGAACGCACCCCCAGCGGCAAACTCATAAAGAACACAAGCCACCAGATGATGATGAAAACGACGATGCCCGAGAACCAGTTCATCGATCCGGCTATATCCGTACGATATGAACCTGCACCTGGGGCCGGCGTCCCGTTTCCGCGTGCATCACGCGACGCAGCGCCCTCCGGGCAGCTTCCTCCACGGCATCGTCGTCCTTGCGCGCTTTGGGGGCCAGACCAAGGACGGTGTCCTCCAACTCATCTATTGCACGGTCGAACGCGTCAGTGTCCACGTCTTCGTCGTCGAATACGCCAGGCGCCGAAAGCTGCGGTTCATCGATCAACTGGCCCTTGGCGTTAAAAACCAGCGTCGCAACCGCCACACCGCTGAAACCTATCCGTTTTCGCGCACGCAGAACCTCGCCAGTCGACGGAATAAGCCTCTTTCCATCGACCCCGAGGCGCCCGGTGGAAACATTGCCGACGACCTCGGCGGGGCCCGGCGCCAGACGCAGCATCTCGCCATTCTCCGCGACCGCCGTCGCCGGGATACCTTTGCTTTCGGCAAAGCGACGGTGTTCCAGCAAATGACGGGTTTCGCCGTGAATGGGAACCAGCAACGGAGGATTCACCCAGCTGTACAAAGTGGCAAGTTCGTCGCGCGCCGGATGTCCCGAAACATGCACGAACGCCTCGCGTTCGGTGATAATCTTGACCCCGAGACGCGCCAGTGCGTTCTGAACCCTTCCGATTGCACGTTCGTTGCCCGGTATTTCGCGCGACGAGAAAATGACCGTATCGCCATCCTGCAGGCTTATATCGCGATGATCGTCCATCGCGATCCTTGCCAGCGCGGCCCTGTCCTCTCCCTGACTGCCCGTAGCCAGAATCAATACGTTCTCTCGCGCCAGATATCCGACATCGCGCGGATCCACAAATTCAGGGCAATCCTGCAGATAGCCGCATTCCCGTGCGATGTCCGCGATCCTGAGCAACGACCTTCCGACCAGGCAGACACTGCGTTCCGCGGCGACACCGGCCATGATCGCGCTTTCCAGACGGGCGACGTTGGAAGCGAACAGGGTAACCACGACGCGGCCGATCTGCGCCGCGACGACATCCGCGAGACTGCCCCGAAGAGGCCCTTCCGAGCCGGTCGTGCCAGGAACGAATACATTGGTGGAATCGCACATCATCGCCACGACGCCCTTGGCCCCGACTGCCCTGAGCGCTTCTTCGTCGGTTTGCGGACCGATCAGCGGATCCGGATCGAGCTTCCAGTCGGTCGCATGCAGAACCCTCCCCGCCGGCGTCTCAATCACCAGAGCCTGCGTCTCCGGTATCGAATGAGCGAGCCTGATAAAATCGACCGAAAACGGCTCCAGCGTGAATCCGCCGCCCGGCGGCACTTCGCTGATCGGCACCCGCCGTTCCAGCCCCGTTTCGACCAGCTTGCGGCGCAAAAGCCCGCAGGCGAAGGGCGTGGCGTAAACGGGGCACTGCAGCCTTTCCCAGAGATACGCTACGGCGCCCAGATGGTCTTCATGCGCGTGGGTCAGCACAAGTCCGAGAAGATCTTTGCGACGTTCCTCGATGAAACTGACGTCCGGTACGAAAACGTCAATGGACGGGGTCCGGTCGTCGGCGAAGGTAACGCCGCAATCGACCATCAGCCATTTATCGCCGTAGCCGTACAGCGACAGGTTCATGCCGATCTCGCCGGCGCCGCCGAGCGGCAACCAGATCAGGTCGCCCGAGCCATTCTTCATTGCTATTTTTCTTTCCGGTTCAAGGCGTGAATTTCGGCCAGCCCCCTCAGGGTCAGTTCAGGGTCGAGATGCTGGATGATTTCGGTTGCCTCCGAAAACAGGGGCGCCAGTCCCCCGGTGGCAATGACTTTCATATCGGCGCCAAATTCTTCGGTAATTCGGGAGACGAGCCCCTCAATCAAGCCCACATATCCCCAGTAGATACCGGACATCATGGCCGGCACGGTTCGCTTTCCGATGACGGCATCCGGCCTCTGCACCGCGATGCGCGGCAGTTTCGCCGCTGCCATGTGAAGAGCATCGAGCGAAAGGTTGATCCCAGGCGCAATCACGCCGCCGTAGTAATTCCCCTCCGCATCCACGACATCGAAGGTCGTCGCGGTCCCGAAATCGATCACGATCAACGGTCCGCCATACCGGCGGTGTGCCGACCCCGCATTGACGAGCCGGTCCGCGCCTACTTCCGCGGGCTCGGACAACAGGACCTCGACTCCGATATCGACGCCTGCGTCGCCTACGATCATGGGCTCTACGCCGAAATATTTCCGGCAAAGTCCCTTGAGACTGAAAAGCGTCTCAGGCACGACCGTCGCGATAATGGCATCGGTGATCGCCTTGGGATCGATTTCCTCAATGCCCATAAGATGATTGAGCCAGACGCCGTACTCGTCCGCGGTGCGTTTGGCGTCGCTGGACGAGCGCCATTCGGCCCGGGCCGTTGCACCGTCATAAACCGCAAAAACTATATTGGTATTTCCTGAATCGATTGCGATCAGCATGAAATCGCGGCCTCGTCGAAAAAAACCGTTCCCGCCGGAACGGCGAGCACGGCACCATTGCTTCTTTGCAGCATCAATGCCCCGTCTTCGTCAATACCGCTGAAAATACCCTCCATCGTCGAACCCGAGGCAGACCGGACGACGACCGGCTTGCCGATGCCATATCCGACAGACAGCCACGCATCGCGAACCGGGGCAAATCCGTCAGTGGCCCACCTGGCGAACCATTCGGCGAAATCCGTGCACAGGGCCGTCGCAAGAGCTTCGCACGCCGGCGCAGTTCCCGCCTCCGACAGGGAAGCCGTGGGCTGACCGACATTCGACGGCGCCGTCGCGATATTGATCCCCAGGCCAACGGCATAGAATCGGTTCCTGCTCCCCTCCTCGATCAGAATACCCCCGAGCTTGCGGTCGCGAAGGATCAGGTCGTTGGGCCATTTAAGCCGCACATCCGGACAACCGCAGGCCTGGGCTGCCGCGATACCGGCGACATAGGCAAGCTGCCCGGGCGTGGCATCGACAGGCACTTCGACCACGATTGACATGAACAGATTGCCGACCGGCGATTGCCAGGACGCATTCCTGCGGCCGCGACCCTGCTCCTGACGTTCGGCCAGAACGACGAATCCGTGGCTTTCCCCCGCGGCGATCCGTCGAAGGGCCTCGTCGTTTGTGCTGTCGATAACGTCGAGCCTGACCGACCGCCAGCCAGCCGGCAACGCATCGGATTTATTCAAATCGGGAATGCTCAGCTGCCGAACAGGGTCTGCGCGGCAGCGGCGGCGCTATCGACGACAAGACCCGGCTGCAGAAAGAAGAACAGAACGAACAGGGTCGACAACAGCAGGATGGTCCGAAGCTCGGTCGGCAAATTGCCATCAAGGGATTCGACCGGATCGTCGAAATACATGATCTTGACGATCCGCAGATAGTAAAATGCGCCGATTACGCTGGTCAGCACGCCGATGACCGCCAGCGTAACAAGCCCGGCATTGAGCGCCGCGACAAAAATGTAGAACTTGCCAAGAAAACCCGCGAGCGGCGGGATGCCCGCCATTGAAAACATCATGACCGCAAACGCCAAGGCTATCATCGGTCTGGTCCGGGCAAGACCGGCCAGATCGTCTATGCCTTCGACAGCCTGACCGGTGCGCCGCATGGCCAGAATGCAGCAGAATGTCCCGATATTCATGGCGAGATAAATTGCCATGTAAACCAGAATGCCCGTGACGCCGGCTTCGTTGCCCGCGGCAAGGCCGATCAGCGCATATCCGATATGACCGATGGAGCTGTACGCCATCAGCCGCTTGATGTTCGTCTGCCAGATCGCCGCCAGCGCGCCGAGCGCCATCGATCCCACCGAAATCAGAACCACGACCTGTTGCCAGTCGCCGATCATCACGCCGAACGGGCCTACAAGGACCCGGACGAAAAGCGCGATTGCCGCAACCTTGGGAGCAACCGCGAAGAACGCCGTGACGGGCGTCGGCGCCCCCTGATAGACGTCGGGCGTCCACATGTGGAACGGCACGGCGGAAACCTTGAAGGCCAGCCCCGAAATTATGAAAACAAGTCCGACCACGAGGCCGACGCTGGGCCCTTCGCCGCCGAGCCCCTTGAACATCGCGGCGAGCCCGTCAAACGACGTCGTGCCCGCGAACCCGTAAACCAGCGACGCGCCATAGAGGAGCATCCCGGACGACAGGGCGCCGAGAACGAAATATTTGAGGCCGGCTTCCGTCGAACGCGCGGAATCGCGGCGGAACGCTGCGACGACGTATAAGGACAGACTCTGCAGTTCCAGCCCGATATAGAGCGAGATGAGGTCGTTGGCCGATACCATCATCAGCATGCCGAGCGTGGCGAATACGATCAGAACCGGATATTCGAACCGGTCGATGCCAGCCTGCTCGTTGAAACGGAGCGCCATCACGATGGCAAGAATGGAGCCCAGCAGGACGAGCCATTTCATGAAATGGGCGAAACCGTCGACGACGAACTGCCCGCCGAAGGTAGTCGTACGTTCCCCGGCAACGGAGGACAAAACGATGCCGCCGATGAGCAGCGCGACGACCGCAAGCCATGACACGAGGCGTCCGGCCCGGGGTCCCGAAAACACGCCGAGCATGAGGAGCGCCATTGACGCGAGCGCCAGGAAAATTTCAGGCGCGGCGGGCATTAGCGGTGGCATGGTCTCTACCCTCTTCTAATTGGCCGCCGCGGCGACCGCTTTGACCGCCGACAGAGCCGCCCGGTGCTGATCGACAAGATTTGCGACAGAGGCATCCATGATGTTGAGGAACGGCGCCGGGTAAATCCCCATCCAGATGGTCAGGACGATCAGCGGCAGAAATATCGCAATTTCCCGCGGCCCGAGATCCATGATCGATTTAAGATCCTCTTTCGTAAGCTTGCCGAAAATGACGCGTCGGTAGAGCCACAGCATGTAAGCAGCGCCAAGGATCAGGCCCGTCGCGGCCAGCGCGGCGACCCAGCTGTTCGCCTTGAAGGCGCCGACCAGGATCAGGAACTCGCCAACGAACCCGCTGGTGCCCGGCAGCCCGACGCTTGCCAGCATGAAGACCATGAAGAAAAGCGCGTATACCGGCATGCGTTCGGCCAGGCCGCCATACCGGGCGATTTCGCGCGAATGAATCCGGTCGTAAACCACGCCCACGCACAGAAACAGGGCGCCGGAAACGATGCCGTGGCTCAGCATCTGGAAAAGCGCGCCTTCGACGCCCTGATGATTCAACGTGAAGATTCCGATGGTCACGAACCCCATATGGGCGACCGACGAATAGGCGATCAGTTTTTTCATATCGAGTTGCGCGAGCGCGACGAGCGACGTGTAGATCACGGCGATGATCGAAAGCGTGTAGATCATCGGCGTGAAGAACTCCGTCGCGATCGGAAGCATCGGCACGGAGAAACGAAGGAACCCGTACGCACCCATCTTCAGCAACACGCCCGCGAGGATCACGGAACCGGCTGTCGGAGCCTCGACATGCGCGTCGGGCAGCCAGGTGTGAACCGGCCACATCGGCACCTTGACCGCGAAACTCGCGAAGAAGGCGAGGAACAGCCAGTACTGGGTGACTCTTGGCAGCACATGCTTCATCAGCGCCGGGATATCGGTCGAGCCGGCCGAGAGGTAAATCGCGATGATTGCCAGCAGCATCAGTACCGATCCCGCCAGCGTATAAAGGAAAAACTTGAACGCCGCGTAGACCCGACGCTCTCCTCCCCACACGCCGATGATGAGGAACATCGGGATCAGAACGCCCTCGAAGAAGATGTAGAACAGCACGAAATCGAGCGCGCAGAACATGCCGACCATCAGCGTCTCGAGGACAAGGAAGGCAACCATGTACTCCTTGACCCGCGTCCGGATCGCCTCCCAGCTCGCCAGAACGCAGATCGGGGTCAGCAGCGTCGACAGGAGAACGAACAGTACCGAAATACCGTCCACCCCCATGTGGTAGTTGATGCCGAGATTCTCGATCCAGGGGGCCTTTTCGACAAACTGGAAAGCCGCTGTTTTCGTGTCGAACTCTACCCACAGGTAAAGCGACAGAAAGAACGTAATCAGCGACGTCCAGAGTGCGGTCATGCGCGCATTGCGGTTCACCACCGCAATATCGTCGCTCCGAATGATCAGGATCGCGAGCGCGCCAACGATCGGCAGAAACGTGACCAGCGAGAGGATGGGAAAATTGCTCATCGCTCCGTCACCCGGCCCTCACAAACAGATAGAATGTCACAAGGCCGGCCACGCCGATCAGCATGGCGAAGGCATAGTGATAGACGTAGCCCGACTGGAGACGGCTCGACCGCTGCGCCAGGTAGCGCGCGGCGGCCGCAACGCCGTCGGGCCCCAGCCCGTCGATCAGCCTGCCGTCGCCGTCCTTCCAGAAGGCGTGCCCCAGATACTTGGCCGGACGCACGAAAAGAGCATCGTACAGTTCGTCGAAATACCACTTGTTGTAGACGAAACGGTATAGCCAGCCGGCCCGTGCGGCGATGGCGCCGGGAATATCGGTGCGAACGATGTAGAAATAATAGGCCAGCCCGATCCCCACCAGACCGACGATCACCGGCAAATGCACCACCCAGCCAGGCACATGGTGGGCGTCACTCAGCGCGGTATGACCGGGGGCGACGAAAATGGCGTTGCCCCAGAATTCCTTCATCGATCCACCGACAAAGTTATCGTAGCCGACATATCCGGCGAAAACCGCGCCGGTGGCGAGCACCAGCAGCGGGATCGTCATGCTCTTGGGAGACTCATGGACATGCGCCATGGTCTTTTCGTCGGCGCGCGGCTCTCCATGGAACGTCAAGAACAGCAGACGCCAGGAATAGAAAGCGGTCATGAGCGCAGCGGCGATCCCGAGCCAGAATGCGTACAATCCGACCCCGCTATTCGCGGCAAACGCGGATTCGAGGACGATATCCTTCGAATAGTAGCCGGCGAAGAACGGTACGCCGGCGAGCGCTAGACTGCCGATCCACATCATGGCGTAGGTAAATTTTATATGCTTCCAGATTCCCCCCATGTTGCGCATGTCCTGCTCCGACGACATGGCATGGATCACCGAACCGGCACCGAGGAAGAGAAGCGCCTTGAAGAAAGCGTGGGTGAACAGATGGAATATACCGGCAGCGTAGGCCGATACCCCGCAGGCGAAGAACATGTAGCCGAGCTGGCTGCACGTCGAAAAGGCGATCACCCGTTTGATATCGTTCTGGCAGAGCCCGACCGTCGCCGCGAAGAAAGCCGTCGATGCGCCGACGATGCAGACGACGTCGAGCGCGATCGGCGAATACTCGAACATGGGCGAAAGACGCGCGACCATGAAAACGCCGGCCGTGACCATGGTCGCAGCGTGAATTAGCGCGGAAACCGGTGTTGGACCTTCCATCGCATCGGGCAACCAGGTGTGAAGGCCGAGCTGCGCCGACTTGCCCATCGCGCCGACGAACAGCAGGAGGCACAGTACCGTCATCGCATGATACTGCCCGCCCAGGAATTCCATCTGCGCGGAGGCCTTGCCGGACACAGCACCGAAAACCGCATCGAATTCGACCGTACCAAACAGCAGGAACGTGCCGAGAATACCCAGGGCGAAACCGAAATCGCCGACACGGTTTACCAGAAACGCCTTGATCGCCGCGGCATTGGCGCTTGGTTTCTCATACCAGAAACCGATCAGCAGGTAGGAAGCCAGCCCTACGCCCTCCCAGCCGAAGAAAAGCTGAAGGAAATTGTCGGACGTCACCAGCATCAGCATGAAGAAGGTGAAGAGGCTGAGATACGCAAAGAAACGCGGGACCGAAGGGTCGTGGTGCATATATCCGATGGAATAGAAATGGACCGCACAGGACACCACCGTGACGACAACGATCATCACGGCTGTCAGCGCGTCAAACCGCAACGCCCAATCGACCTCGAATCCTCCCGACACCATCCAGGTAAAAATCGGCACCGTGATCGGCTGATGGTTCAGGGCGACATCGCGGAAAATGATGAGCCCGGCGCCGGCGGAAATCAGCATCCCGCCGCACGTGACCACCTGGGCGCCCCGGTCCTTCAACCAGGGACCGAACAACCCGGCGATCGCGGCGCCGGTCAGCGGCATGAAAATGCAAAGCAGATAGGTCAACGCCGCTATCCCTTCATCAGATTGATGTCCTCGACCGCGATACTGCCGCGGTTCCGGAAATAGACGACGATGATGGCCAGCCCGATCGCTGCCTCGGCGGCAGCCACGGTCAGCACAAGCATGGCAAACACCTGACCGGTCAGGTCCTGCAGAAACACGGAAAACGCGACCAGGTTGATATTGACCGCCAGCAGGATCAGTTCGACCGACATCAGGATGATGATGACGTTCTTGCGGTTCAGGAAAATTCCGAAAATTCCCAGCGTGAACAGGATCGCAGCGACCGACAGGTAATGGGAGAGACCGATTTCAAACATGATCAGATTCCGTTCCCCGACCTGACCTTGCGGACTTCAATGGACTGGCGCCGCGTCCGCGACAGCTGCTGGGAAATCTTTTGACGCCGGACGCCGTCGCGCGACCGAAGGGTCAGGACGATGGCGCCCACCATCGCAACCAGCAGCACCATGCCCGAACCAAGGAACAGGTAGACATAATCCGTATAAAGTACCTGTCCCAGCGCATGGGTGTTGCTCATCTGATCCAGGGCCAGGGTCGGATGCAGCCGGGCGTCCCCCACCTGAGGCGCAAACAGCCAGTGACCGAGGATCATCAGCAGCTCCACAAGGAGAACGATGCCGATCAGGGCGCCCATCGGCAGATACTGAAGGAAACCTTCGCGCAGCTCCGAAAACGAGATATCGAGCATCATCACCACGAACAGGAACAGCACGGCCACGGCGCCGACATAAACCACCACCAGGATCATGGCGATGAATTCGGCTCCAATAAGAACGAACAGACCGGCAGCATTGAAGAAGGTCAAGATGAGGAACAGCACGGAATGCACGGGGTTCCGGGCGGAAATCACCATGACCGCCGATGCGACGGCAACGATGGCGAAAAGATAGAAGGCGAGAGCCTGAACGATCATGCGCCCCCCTCCGTGCCGTTAAGTTCCGTCATCATCCGCGATCCTTACCGATAGGGCGCATCGGCGTTCAGCCGGCCCGATATTTCGGCTTCCCACCTGTCGCCGTTCGCCAGCAGTTTCGCCTTGTTGTACATGAGCTCTTCCCGCGTTTCGGTTGCGAACTCGAAATTCGGTCCTTCGACGATCGCATCGACCGGGCAGGCTTCCTCGCAGAAACCGCAATAGATGCATTTCGTCATGTCGATGTCGTAACGCGTCGTCCGTCGGCTGCCGTCGGCCCGCGGCTCTGCCTCGATGGTAATCGCCTGAGCCGGGCAGACCGCCTCGCACAGCTTGCAGGCGATGCAGCGCTCCTCTCCGCTGGGATAGCGCCGAAGAGCGTGCTCGCCGCGGAAACGAGGGCTGAGAGGGCCTTTCTCATACGGGTAGTTCAAGGTGACCTTGGGCTTGAAGAAATATTTCAGCGTCAGCGCCATGCCCGAAATCAGCTCGGTCAGCAACAGGGCCCGGGTGGATCTTTCGATAAAGCTCATGACCGTACCCCGCTCACTTCGGCAACAGATCGAAGAACACCAGAACGCCCGCGGTCAGAACGACCCAGAGCAGCGAAAACGGCAGGAAGACCTTCCAGCCCAGCCGCATCAGTTGATCGTAACGATAGCGCGGGAATGTCGCCCGGACCCAGAGGAAGCAGAACAGAACCATCGCGATCTTCAGCGCGAACCATATCGGCCCCGGAATCCAGTTGAACGGCGCAATATCGACAGGAGGCAGCCAGCCGCCCAGGAACAGGACCGCCGTCATACCGCTCATCAGGATCATGTTGGCGTATTCGCCGAGGAAGAACAGCGCGAACGTCATCGCCGAATATTCGACATTGTAACCGGAGACCAGCTCGGCCTCCGCCTCCGGCAGGTCGAAAGGCGCGCGGTTGGTCTCGGCCAGCCCGGAGATGAAAAAGATCACGAACATCGGAAACAGCGGAATGCACAGCCAGACCGTCTTCTGCCACCGGATTATGTCGGAGAGGTTCAGCGACCCCACGCAAAGCAGAACGGTGATGATGACGAAACCGATCGAGACTTCGTAGGACACCATCTGGGCGGCAGACCTCAGCGCCCCGAGAAACGGATAGACCGAATTCGACGCCCAGCCTGCCATGATGATGCCGTAGACGCCGAGCGAGGAAATTGCGAACAGATACAGAATGCCGACATTGATGTTTGCCAGCACCATCCCCTCGTCGAACGGGATGACCGCCCACGCCACGAGGCTGAGAATGAAGGTAATCATCGGCGCCGCCAGGAACACCACCTTGTTGGCGCCAGACGGCAGAACCGTTTCCTTGAACAGAAGTTTCAGCCCGTCGGCCATCGGTTGCAGCAAACCGAACGGCCCGACCACGTTGGGTCCCTTGCGAAGCTGCATCGCCGCGATGACCTTGCGTTCCGCATAAGTCAGGTATGCGACTCCGATCAGCAGCGGCACGATGATCGCGAGGATGTAACCGACCGTAACGACAGTCGGCAGGGCATATGACGACCAGAACTCAGCCATTCGTTCCGGTCCTCTCTCCGCCATGCTCCAGAACCACGCGGGTGCACTCCGCCATCGTTTCCGAGGCCCGGCTTATCGGATCCGTCATATAGAAATTGCCGATCGGGGATTCGAACGGCACCGCCGTCAATTCGCCCTCGACGCCGAACTCTCCCCAGTCCGCCGCCGCGGGCTCGTCGAGCGTCGCAAATCCCGGCGCGACGTCCTCCATGCGCCGGCGAAGCGCCGCCATATTGTCATATGGCAGGGTGCAGCCAAGGGCGTCCGAGAGCGCCCGGAGAATAGCCCAGTCCTCGCGCGCATCGCCCGGCGGGAACACGGCCCTCCAGCCGCGCTGGACGCGACCTTCGGTATTAACGTAAGTGCCGTTCTTTTCAGTGTAGGCCGCGCCGGGCAGGACAACGTCCGCGCAATGGGCGCCGGCATCGCCGTGATGCCCCTGATAAACCACGAATGCGTCCGACAGTTTCGTCGTGTCGACCTCGTCCGCGCCGAGCAGATATACAAAACCGATTTCGCCGGAGGCCGCACCCGCAAGGATAGCCGCGGTATCGCGTCCGCCTTCGGACGGCAGAAAGCCCAGATCGAGACCGCCAACCCGCGCAGCCGCCGTGTGAAGAACGTTGAATCCGTTCCAGCCGTCTTTCACCAGGCCGCAATTTTCCGCGATATGGCGCGCCGCATGCATGACGGCATCGCCGTCCTCGCGCGCGAGCGCCCCCTGCCCCAGGATCAGCATGGGGCGTTCGGCGTTTTTCAGAACATCGCAGAAAGAATGGCTGCCGTCGGCAAGCGCCCGGAGCGTTTCGGGCCCCGCGCCGAGATGCAGGGTTTTATATGTCAGGTCGATGTCGGGACCGACAACGCCGACGGTCAACCCGCCATTGACGTAGTTCTTGCGAATCCGGGCATTGACGATCGGCGCCTCCCATCGCGGGTTGCAGCCGATCAGGAGAACCGCATCGGCTTCGTCTATTCCGGCGATGGTCGTATTGAACAGATAGCCGGACCGCGCGCCGTTTCCGATCCTGGCGCCGTCCTGCCGGCAATCCAAATTGCCCGATCCCAGCGAAGACATCAGATCCTTGAGCGCCAGCATGGATTCGCAATCCGCAAGATCGCCCGCGATAGCGCCGATCCGGCTCCCGTCGAGCGTTTTGACCTTCTCGGCGATGACGCCGAAAGCCTCGTTCCAGCTTGCGGGCTGGAGCTTGCCGTCGCGTCGCACATACGGACGATCGAGCCGCTGCCGCTTCAGACCGTCGCAGGCATAGCGCGTCTTGTCGGAAATCCATTCCTCGTTGACGTCGTCGTTGAGCGCGGGCAGCACCCGCATGACCTCGGAGCCCCGGGAGTCCACCCGGATATTGCTCCCAACCGCGTCCATCACGTCGACGGTTTCGGTCTTGCTCAGTTCCCAGGGGCGCGCTGTAAAGGCGTACGGCTTCGACGTCAGGGCACCAACCGGGCAAAGATCGATGATGTTGGCGGACAGCTCCGACGTCAGCGTCTTTTCGACGTAGGTTCCGACTTCCATGCTTTCGCCGCGCCCCGTCGCGCCGAGTTCCTGTATGCCGGCGATTTCGGTCGCGAAGCGAATGCAGCGGGTGCAATGGATGCAGCGCGTCATCTGGGTCTTGATCAGCGGCCCCATATACTTGTCGGTCACCGCGCGCTTGTTCTCCTCGTAACGGGACGTGCCCGCCCCGTATCCCATGGCCTGATCCTGCAGGTCGCATTCACCGCCCTGATCGCAGATCGGACAGTCGAGCGGATGGTTGATGAGAAGAAACTCCATCACCCCTTCGCGCGCCTTCTTGACCATCGGCGACTTTGTTTTGACGGTCATCCCGTCATTGACCGGCAGCGCACAGGACGCTGCGGGCTTGGGCGGGCCCGGCGCAACCTCGACCAGGCACATCCGGCAGTTGCCGGCGACGGACAGGCGTTCGTGATAGCAGAAACGCGGCACTTCAACGCCGGCAAGCTCGCACGCCTGCAGGACGGTGATGCCCTCCGGGACCTCGATTTCCTGATCGTCGATGGTAATCTTCGCCATGCCGTTAACCCCGTCAGGCCGCCGCAACGGATGCGCCGCGAATACGGGCATTGATGCGTTCCTCGATCTCGCCCCGGAAATGGCGGACAAGCCCCTGGATCGGCCACGCCGCCGCGTCACCGAGCGCGCAAATCGTATGGCCTTCGACCTGTTTGGTGACGTCGAGCAACATGTCGATTTCCTCGACCGCCGCATTGCCCTCCACCAGCCGTTCCATCACCCGCCACATCCAGCCGGTACCCTCGCGGCACGGCGTGCACTGGCCGCAGCTTTCATGCTTGTAGAACTTGCTGAGCCGGGCGATGGCCGCAATCACGTCGGTCGACTGATCCATCACGATGACGGCGGCGGTGCCGAGACCGGACTGAACCGCGCGGAGGCTGTCGAAATCCATCAAGACCGTGTCGCATATGGACCTGGGCAGCATGGGCACGGACGAACCGCCGGGTATGATCGCTTTCAGGTTTTCCCATCCGCCGCGAACACCGCCCGCATGCTTCTCGATGAGTTCCTTCAGCGGAATGCCCATCTCTTCTTCGACGTTGCACGGATTGTTCACATGCCCGGAAATGCAGAACACCTTGGTCCCGGTGTTGTTTTCCCGCCCGAAGAACGAAAACCAGCTTGCGCCGCGGCGCAGGATGGTCGGCGTCACCGCTATGGTCTCGACGTTGTTGACCGTGGTGGGACAGCCATAAAGCCCCATCGCCGCGGGAAAAGGAGGTTTCAGGCGCGGCATGCCCTTTTTGCCCTCGAGGCTTTCGATCAGGGCCATCTCCTCGCCGCAGATATAGGCGCCGGCGCCGCGATGGACGAAAACATCGAAATCGTATCCGGAACCGCACGCGTTCTTGCCGATCAGACCGGCTTCGTAGGCCTCATCGATCGCGGCCTGCAGATGCTCCGCCTCGCGATAGAATTCGCCCCGAATATAGATATAGGCGGCATTCGCCCCCATCCCGAAACCGGCGAGCAAACAGCCCTCCACCAGCTTATGGGGATCGTTCCGCAGCATGTCCCGGTCCTTGCAGGTGCCGGGCTCGCCCTCGTCGGCGTTGACCACGAGATAGTGCGGCCGTCCCGTCGGCGCCTTCGGCATGAAAGACCATTTGAGCCCCGCCGGGAAACCGGCGCCGCCTCGCCCGCGCAGTCCGGATTCCTTGACCTCGTCGATGATCCAGTCGCGACCCTTGGCGATGATTTCCCTGGTGCCGTCCCAGTCGCCGCGCTTTCGCGCGCCTTCAAGCCGCCAGTCGTCAAACCCGTAGAGGTTGGTAAATATCCGGTCCTTGTCGTTCAGCATGGCCGTCCTACTTCCCTCCGCCCGTCAGCGTCGTCAGGCCGCCGGCCGGTTCCGATCCGTGACGGCCCCTTTGCGGCCCGGGCTTCGGCGTTTCGCCGTCCCGCAAAGCCTTGAGCACGGCACGCGTGCTGTCCGCATCAAGATCTTCGTAGTAATCGTCGCCGATCTGCATCATCGGCGCATTGACGCAGGCGCCGAGGCACTCGACCTCCAGCAGCGTGAACTTGCCGTCGGACGTCGTCTCCCCGAAGCCGATACCAAGCTCATTGCGACAGGCGTCCACGACGGCCGCGCAATCGCGGAGCGCGCATGGCGTCGTCGTGCAGACCTGCACCACGTGTTCGCCAACCGGCTCCAGATTGTACATGGTGTAGAATGTCGCGACCTCGTAGACGCGGATCGGCGCCATATCGAGCATATCGGCAACGTAATCCATCGCCGCCCTCGGCAGCCATCCGCCGGACTGGCGCTGCGCCAGATCAAGCAGCGGCATCACCGCG
>JAYOEY010000020.1:0-64996 GCA_038116945.1 Rhodospirillales bacterium | reverse complement strand
TCCTCCGTTATGCAAATCCCTCAACCTGTCCCACAGGCGCTGACGGCAGACACTCGTTGTTGCGCGCCGGGCTGGCCGTCAGCTCGGCGCGTTCGCTGTGATTTCAACGTCTGTCGCAACGAGCGTCGCGCCAAGACCGGTTGCGATGGTAAACCCGGCATCGACGGTCGTATTCCCGTCGGGATCGTAGCTCAACGTACCGCCGCCGAAAATAAAGGAAGCATTCCCGGCATCGCGATCGGTGGCGGCGCCGACATTCACGTTGGTGCCGTCATAGGCTAGACCATTATTGGTTGTCGCGAAATTAACGCCGTCGGTCAGGGATCCGACGTCAATATTGCCGAACTGCGATTGCAGAAACTGGAAAACATCGGTGCCCGATGCGAAATCGGTGACGGTATCGCCCGCACCGCCGATGCCGCCGCCATCGCTGGTCAGGCTGTAGAAGAACTTGTCGGCGCCCGCGCCGCCGGTCAGGATGTCGATGCCGCCGCCGCCAAGGAGCGTGTTCGACTGGCCGTTGCCGGTAATGGTGTTGGCCAGATTGTTGCCGATTCCGATGATATTGCCGTTCCCGGTCAGGGTGAGGTTCTCGACATTGGCTGAAAGCGTATAGCTTGACGCGGAACTCTGGACGGTGTCGGTCCCTTCGGCCGCAAACTCGGTAATGGTATCGCCGGTATTGTCGACGATATAGGTGTCGTCTCCGGAACCGCCCCGCATCGAATCGGCGCCGTTGCCGCCGTTGAGCGTATCCGCTCCCCCATTGCCGACCAGCGTATTGGCCTGGGAATTGCCGGTAATTGTGTTGGCGAGTTCGTTGCCTGTTCCGTTGATCGCGGAACCGGTCAGCGTCAGGTTTTCGATATTGCCGCCGGACGTCGAAAGATCGAAATCGATCGAACTCTGAACCGTATCGGTTCCTTCGCCCGCCAGTTCGGTAACGGTATCGCCCGCATTGTCGACGATGTAGGTGTCGTTGCCGGTGCCGCCGGTCATCGCGTCGGCGCCAGCCCCGCCGTTGAGCGTGTCGTTGCCCCCATTGCCCGTGAGCGTGTTGGCCAGGGCGTTTCCGGTCAGCACGTTGTCGAGCCCGTTGCCGATGGCGCTGGTCGCCGCCCCGGTCAGGGTCAGGTTCTCGACATTGTTGCCGTTCGCCGTCGTCAGGTCAAAATCCAGAGAGCTTTCGATCGTGTCTATTCCGTTGCCTGCTTCGACAACCGTATCCAAGGCGTCGTCGACGACATAGGTGTCGTCGCCGTCGCGGCCAGTCATCGTGTCGCCCCCCGCGCCGCCGTCGAGCCTGTTGGCGCTGCCGTCGCCGAGCAGCGTGTCTGCAGAGGCGGACCCGATCAGGTTTTCGATGCCGTTGTAGCTGTCGCCATTCGCCTCGCCGGCGCTGCCGCCGTTCTGCAGATCGGCCGTGACCGGCCCCGCGGCATTGGCGTAGGTCGCCGTATCGGTGCCGCCGCCGCCGATGAGGGTGTCGCCGCCGAGCCCGCCTTCGAGGACGTTGTTTCCGCTGTTGCCGGTCAGCGTATTGACGAGTGCGTTGCCGACGCCGTTGATGTTTCCGCCGCCGGTCAGGGTCAGGTTCTCGACGTTGGCCGACAGGGTGAATGTCGCCGCGGAACTCTGCACAAGGTCGGTTCCCTCTCCGAATGCCTCGGTCACGATGTCCGCAGTCTGGTCCACGACATAGGTGTCGTCGCCGGTCCCGCCGATCAGCGTATCGACGCCGCCCTGGCCATCGAGCGTATCGTTGCCGTCAAGTCCGGTCAGCGTGTTGCCGGCGCTGTTGCCGGTCAGAACGTTGCCGAGCGCGTTGCCGGTGCCGTCGATGGCAGCCGCCCCGGTGAGCGTCAGGTTCTCGACATTGGCCGACAGGGTCGTAAGCGAAGCGGTGATCGAGCTCTGGACGATGTCGGTCCCTTCGCCGGCGTTCTCGGAGACCGTATCGCCGGCATTGTCGACGACATAGGTATCGTTGCCGGTCCCGCCGGTCATCGCATCGGCGCCCGCGCCGCCGTCGAGCGTATCGTTGCCCGCTCCGCCGACGAGCGTATCGTCGCCCGCGGCGCCGGACAGGGAATTATTGCCCGAATTTCCGGTCAGGACGTTGGCGAGTTCGTTGCCCGCGCCATTGATGTTGCCCGAACCCGTCAGGGTCAGGTTCTCGACATTGGCCGACAGCGTGAAGGTCGTCGCCGAACTCTGCACGAGATCGGTTCCTTCCCCGGCGTTTTCCGTCACCACGTCGGCGGAGGAATCCACTACATAGGTATCGTCGCCCGCGCCCCCGACAAGGGTGTCGACGCCGGCGCCGCCATCGAGCGTGTTGTTCCCGCTGTTGCCGGTCAGCGTGTTGGCCAGCGCGTTGCCGGTGGCGTTGATGCTTCCGCTTCCCGTCAGGGTCAGGTTTTCGACCGTCGACGCGTTGCCGGTCAGCGAGAAGGTGACCGAAGACTGAACGGTATCGGTGCCGCTGCCGCTGCTTTCGTCCACCGTGTCGCCGGCATCGTCGACGATATAGGTATCGTCGCCCGCGCCGCCGATCAGCGTATCCGCGCCCGACCCGCCGTCCAGCGTGTCGTTGCCGGCATTGCCGGTCAGCGTGTCCGCGCCGGCGTTGCCGAAAAGATCGTCGTTCCGGGAGCCGCCGGTCAGGACGTCGTCGCCGGTGCCGCCGGTCAGAACGACCCGTTTGCCCGCTGCCGACGCATCGACCGTATCGTTGCCGTCGCCGGCATCGACGATGACCGTATTGTCGGAGATGTCGGTGCCGCTCAGGTCGCCGATGGTGATGGCGTCCCCGGCCGTCCCCAGGTTGAGGTCGAGCGTTTCGAAATTATCCAGGGTGACGGTGGCGTTGGTCGCCGTATCCCGCAGGACGACCTGACCGTTTACGTCGGTGATCGTGAGATTGTTGACCGCCGTCGGCGCGGCGCTGATGGTCGCAACGTCGTTGGCACCGGCGCCGCCGACCAGTGTGATGTTTTCTCCCGGACCGGGGAACGCGCTTACCGCGAGGACCGGACCGGTATCGAGCACCGGCGCGCTCGCGCCATCGTCACGATTGCGCGCGGGTTCCGCGGCCGGCGCAACATCGGGCCGGGACGGCAGCGCCACAAAGCCATCCTCGAGCGCGGCGACCTGTGCGGGGGCGACCTCTCCCGGTTCCGCCGGCGGCAGGTAACGCGCGCTGGGTCCGCCGTCGGATGGTATTTCAGGCGGCCCGCCAGGCGCGTCGTCGCCCCCCTCGCCGCCGAGCGCCGGCGCCAGCGCGGGCGACTCCAGCCATTGCGACACGGCGATTCCGAACAGATCGACGAACCCCGCGATATCCGGCCGGTCGACGATGACCGGTTCCCGGAACAGGCTCACCACCTGCGCGGTATCCCACTCTTCCTGGAGCACCACCGCGGCGCCCGCCGTAACGACGCGCATGAAACCGAGCGAACCGTCACCGTTCTTGAGCAGCGTAAAGACGTTTTCGACGGCTTCCGCCGCCGCCTTCCCGGCTACGCGTCCGTTATGGACCTGCAGGGTCGCGACCGGCGTGCGAACGACCGCGCCGGGCCCGCCGGAGAAACTTCCGCTTCGATGGGCAAATCCGAACTGGCCGTGCAGCACGAAATAGACCGACTGGGGATCAGAGCTGTCGCCTGACGGCGCGATCGATTCGACCAGCATGCGGCCGCTGGAACCGAGAAAGAACTCGGCTTCATTGGCGAAAGACACCGAGACGGAGGCGCCTTCCCTCGTGGCGAGTATGTCGCCCCGGAATACCGTGGTTCCCGGCGACGCCTTGACGGTCGCCCCGTCGACCCGGGTGATGAACGTGTCGCCATCGGCGCCCCTGACGACGCCTGCCGGTATGGTTTGCGCGACGGCAAGACCGGCGTCGCCCGACCCGTCGGGCGGTGCATCGCCCGCGGGCTGGTTCTGAGCGATTGCGCCGCTTTCTTCAGCCAAGGCGGCCGCGCTGCCCATGTCGGTCGACGCTGAATTCGGGGCGTCCGTCACCATTCCCGATCCCGATATGAAAACGACCAGTTCCAATCCGCTTCCGCGGCCTTTCCGAACCGTTTGCGCCTGTCATGCCACACGGCATGCGTCCGGCCGGTTCGAATTTTCGTCTCCGCACCGGGCCCGGAACGCGGTCCGGACCCGAATGCGGGGTGAAACGCTGCCGGACGGAACATTGTCTCTCCGCCCGGCCTTGTTCCGTATTACGTTCCGGTTCCTAGTACAGAACGCTGATCACGACGCGGCGGTTACGACCTTCCTTCTTGTTGTCGGGGGTCTGTACCTCCAGATTGTCCTCGCCATAGACGACCGTGCCGATCAAGCCCTTTTTGACCTTCATGCCAGTCAGGGATTTGACGACTGCCGACGCGCGGGCCATCGCGAGCTTTTCATTGTATTTGCGCGACCCGGCGCGATCGGTATGGCCGGTCACGTAGATATTGGACGCCTTGTTCTTCTTCGCGAAGGCAACCGCCTGGGAAACGACCGCGGCTCCGTCCTTGGAAACCTTCGCGCTGTCCAAACCGAAATAGACGGTAAACGCGGCCTTGCGCGGCGCGGCAGGCGGCGCCGGCATGGCCGATTTCACCGTCGCGGGCTTGTACATGGCGCCTTCGAGCAGCGCCATCTGGCCGTAAAAATCGTTGCGGCAGGCATCGATATGCCTGGGCTGCATGTCCTCCTCGGCCTCCTGCATCCAGCAATCGAACGCTACCTGCGCCTTGGCCGACAGCGCGCCGTGCGCCTTCCCGGAACCGGCATCCAGCGCCGCCATGAGACGCTTGCGCGCATCGCCGAGCGGTTTGGCATGCTTGGGTTTCAGCTTGCGGGCGCTCAACGCCTCGGGTCCGGTGGGCTTGCCCATCGCCGCGGCCCTCGCGCGGTCGACGAAGATATCGCCATCGGGCCAGTCGTCTTCGGCGTATTCGGCATCCGCGAGCTTGATGTAGCCCTGGTGGAGGCCCTTCTCGTAGGCCCCGCCATTGACCTTCAGCTTCGCCACCTCGGCCGTGCTGCAGGCTCCGAGAAGCCCGGCAACGGCGGCCAGCGCAATCAGTTTAAGTTTGAGCGACATGTTTTTTTCTCCCATCCCGTTTGCATTAATATTTTGATAACAGGAGACTTCGGAGTCCCCCCGACAAGCCTGTAACGCTCGCACGATATAACCAAGCAAGATACGTGCCAAGTCGCCTGCATCAGCCCTTTTGTCCTCTTGCACCCGATTTGTCATGGTTATCAGCAGGTTAAGAGAATTTTCAGCGAATCCCGGCGACGCGGCCGGGATTTTCCGGCGAAAAGCCGTTTCAAATTGCACCAGACCAGGTGCAATTTAATCTCAAACGGCTTTACCGCAGGGCTCTGCCCGTCTAAATCAGTCCGGCAATTCGGGAAATCCGGGTTTCCTGCGATCGAAAAGGGACGCTTTATGACGCCTGAGCGCAAAGGACAGATCCTCCTGGTCGAAGACACCCACCTGCTCGCCAGGAGCTATATTCAGTACCTGCGTAACGAACCTTATTCGGTCCACCATGTCGCTACGGGCAAGGAAGCGCTCGACTACATGGCGAAGAATACGCCCGACTGCATTCTCCTCGATCTGGAACTGCCCGACATGACAGGGCTCGACATCATGGAGCGGATCGATGACGGCGGCATGCCGTGCCCCGTCATCATGATTACGGCTCATGGTTCGATCAACATCGCGGTGGACGCGATGCGGCGGGGTGCGCTCGATTTCATCATCAAGCCGTTCAGCGCGGATCGGCTGATCGTCACCTTGCGCAATACGTTCGAACGGCTGCATCTCACGGAGATCGTCAACACCTACCGGGAGCAGATCGACCGGTCTGGCCTGCACCAGATGATCGGCAATTCGCTCGCCATGCAGGCGGTCTACCGGACGATCGAAAGCACTGCTGCGTCCAAGGCCACGATCTTCATCAAGGGAGAAAGCGGTACGGGCAAGGAGCTTTGCGCGCAGGCCATTCACGCCCAGAGCCCGCGTCACAACGGCCCGTTCATAGCGCTCAACTGCGCCGCCATTCCGCAGGAACTCATGGAATCGGAGATATTCGGTCACGTCAAAGGATCGTTTACCGGCGCGATATCGGATCGGAAGGGCGCGGCGTCTGCCGCCGACGGTGGCACGCTGTTTCTGGACGAAATCTGCGAAATGGATATCGGACTACAGTCGAAGCTGCTGCGATTTCTGCAGACCGAGACGTTCCAGCGCGTCGGCAGCACGGAAACCGAATCCGTCGATATCCGTATCCTGTGCGCCACCAACCGGAATCCGCTGGACGAAGTCCGCGCGGGGCGCTTCCGGGAAGATCTGTATTACAGGCTGCACGTCATTCCGGTCGAACTGCCGCCGCTGCGCGACCGCGACGATGACGTCCTGCTGCTGGCCGATTCCTTCCTGAAGGACTACGCCAAGCAGGAACGCAAGGCTTTTCAGCGTTATTCGACCGCGACCAGGGCGATCCTCAAGGAATATTCCTGGCCGGGAAACATCCGGGAACTGCAGAACGTGGTTCGTCAGATCGTCGTCCTGAACGACGGCGAAGATGTCACGCCCGACATGCTGCCCGCTCTTGCATCGGGAAACCGGGTCATGCCGGCCGTCGAACGCGGCGGCGCGCAACATGACGACGATCTAACTGCCGCGACGCCGGGCAAGGAAACACCGGTCACGTCGGACGACACCACCAGCCGGGAAGAAATGGAAGCGCTGGCGATGAAAATCAGACCCCTCGCCGAGATCGAGCGGGAAGCGATCGAAAACGCGATCAGGCTGTGCGACGGAAAGGTAAGGGTCGCGTCGGTCCTGCTGGGGCTATCCCATGCGACGCTGTACCGAAAGATCAATGCGTGGAAATCGGAGGACGAGCCGGCGGACGGTTGAACCGCGCCGTCGACGGACGACCGGAAGGCTCGTTCAGTCGCTGACCAGCGTCTGGAGTTTGGCGCTGACCAGCGGCGCACCGCCCGGCGATTCGATATAGAGGCTGGGCATCGGAATATTGGAGATATCCAGCGACCCGACCTGGAAATCCTTTCCTTCGCAGAAGCGGGGATCGGAGTAGAACGCCAGATTGAAACGCCCGATATCGTCATCGGCGCCGCTCATCCGGTCGCAACGGATGGCGATCCGGAAAAACTTGGGTGTAACCAGCCTCTGAATCCTCAGCGGAGCGACATTCTGCAGACAGTACGGTCCGAGATTCAGGGACATGTACCCGCTATCGTCCAGGGTAGCCGCATCGGTCCCGTCGGAATCCGACATGTCCAGCGCACACTCGAACCTGCCATTGAACCGGTCGCCCCGGCCAATATTTTCGAGCATGGCCGAGAGCACGACGCCAGAAAAGGCATAGCTGGCCCGCTCCGGAAACGGCGATTCTGCCTGGAACGACTGGATCATCAAAACTTCCTGTTCCTCAACCCGACCGCTTTCCGGTAACGACGGGCCGTTATCCGCGACGTTGTCGAAAAATTCCAGAAAGCTCATCTTCGCCCGCAACGAAAAACGCATAAGTCACGCGGTCGCGGGGCGTTCCACCGCGCTCGCTTAACCAATACAAAGCAATTTTCATGCCAGTTCTCGGAAACTGGTTCAACTTATTGATTTTATTGGATAAAATAATTTCCCGCCGTGAGCGGAAAGACCGTTCCGGGAGGTATTGTCGCCTTATGCGACAGAAACCGGGCCGGATACATGGCAAACTGGTCCGATTTGAGAATCCGGATCAAGGGGGATCAGGAAAGCCCGTCGTCGACCTCGACGTCTTCCGGCTGCAGCTCGAGGCCGGAGGCTCGCGCCTGCAACGTGAGGAGCTGGGAAAAATCCGTATCGGTAAACCCGTTGCCGATCAGGCCCTGCACGATCTCCCGCGTCTGCGCGGCGAGCGGCATCGGGACCTCGAACTTGCGGCCGGCCGTCAGCCCCAGATCGAGATCCTTTCGCAGCAGTTCGGGCGTAAAGGTGACATGGAAGTCCAGATTGACCAGAGCGGGCGATTTGTATCGGCTGAACACCGATCCCATGACCGAATCGTTGAGAAAGGCGAGGAACGCATGGCGCGGCACACCGGCCTTTTCCGCCAGGACCGTAATCTCGGCCAGTGACTGGGTGACCACCCCGAGCAGTACGTTGTGGCAGATCTTGACGATCCGGGCGTGTTCTCCCTCGCCCACCCATGAAGCGCCGGTGCCGAGAATTTCGAGCAAGGGCAGCGCCGCATCGAAGGTTTCGCGGGGCCCGGAAACGACAAAGGAAAGCTTGCCCGCCTTGACGACCTTGGCGTTGCCGCTGACCGGCGCGGCGAGGTAGCCGACGCCGCGCTCTTCCGACGCGCGTCTGATTTCGGCCGACGCTTCTTCTGAAACCGACGTGCAGTCGATCAGCATTTCGGGCGTGCCGTCTCCCGCAAAGACACCGTCGTCGCCGGTCACCACATCGATGAAATCGGCGGGGCCGGCCACCATCGTGAAAACAATGTCGCAGCCAGCGAGATCGGCCGGGCGGTCGACAATCGTCGCGCCGTCTTCGGCCAGCGGCTCGGCCCGCGCCCGCGTCCGGTTATAGACGGAAACATCGAACCCTGCCTTGAGCAGGCGCTGCGCCATCGCGTATCCCATGCGGCCTGCGCCGATCCAACCGATTTTCTTCTGACCGAGGCCGGGAATGTTCATCTGTCTGCTTTCCTGTGCGCGGAGATTCCGGCGTGACGCCGCCGATTCTCGCAATCGATTGCGAGAATCCCAGTATATCAGCCGGCCGGTCCTTTGCAACGCAGCCTGCCCAAGAGAAGTGGCTTGCTTTACAATGGCGGCATGAAACGATCCCGCGTCACGCTGCGTCACGTCGCGGACCATGCCGGGGTGCACCCGTCGACGGTTTCGCGCGCTCTCAATCCGGAAACCAGGTCGATGCTGAAGCCGGCGCTCGCGGCGCGCGTTGCAAAAGCGGCGTCCGAACTCGGCTACCGGCCTCATCCGATAGCGTCCAGCCTGCGGACCAGCCGGACGCAGACGATCGGCGTGGTCATTCCCGACCTGACCAACCCGCTGTTCCCGCCGATCATCCGCGGCATCGAGGACCGGCTGGCGAAATCCGGCTACACCGCGATCATCGCCAACACCGACAACGACCGGGCGCGCAACCGGCTGACCGTGGAACGCATGCGGGAACGACGCGTCGACGGGCTGATCCTGGCCACCGCGCGACGCCGCGATCCGCTGATCGCGGAGTGCCGGCGGGACGACATTCCCGTCGTGCTGATCAACCGCACCGTCGAATCGGACGGCGTGCCCTGCATCGTCAACGACGACGCGCTGGGCATGCGGCTGGTGGTGGAACATATGGAATCGCTCGGCCACAGAAAGATCGCCTATGTCGGCGGTCCCGCGACGCTGTCGACCGGCCATATGCGAAATCAGGCCTTCGAACAGGCGATGCGGAATGCCGGGCTGGCCGTCGATCCGGCGCTGGTCGTTCACGCCGACGGCTACAGCGAAGGGGCCGGGCGCGCTGCCGCCCACGCCCTGCTGGCGGCAGCGCTGCCGTTTCCCGCTCTGGTAACGGCGAATGACCTGCTGGCGCTCGGCGGTCTCGACGCGCTTGCCGAGGCCGGCATGAAATGTCCCGACGACGTTTCCGTCACGGGCTTCAACGACATCCCCTTTCTCGAACGCGTCGTACCGGCGCTGACGACCGTGCGCATCCCGCACTACCATATGGGCGCGCAGGCCGCCGAGCTGGTCCTGTCGCTGGCGCGCGACGAAGACGTCCCGGTGCAGAAAATCCTGCTCGAACCGGAACTGATCGTCCGCAGTTCCACGACATCGCCGACGCGGTAGCGATTGCCCTACAGCCAGACCGGCAAATCGGTCCCGGGCGGCACGGGCGGACGGTCCCACCCGGGCGCGGTTTCCGACATCGAAAGCGCCGGCGCGAGATGATCCAGCCTGCCGAATACGGATTGCCGGCTCTGGTATAGCGACGGGATGTTTTCGGGCCGGGGCATCGTCCGGGGCGGTGGCGATTTCAGACCGATCTCCGCCGCCGTATCGAAAATCCATTCGGCGGCGCGCAGCAGCGACAGCTCGACCCGCCAGCTGCCGCCTTCCCGCGCCCGGCGGGCCAGCGCCGTCATCGCGCCGAAGGCCGCCAGATAGCCGCAGAGATAGTCGAGCGGCGCAGCCGGCATGCGTCTCGGCGTTTGGTCTTCAGGTCCCATGGTCATGCCGCAGGCAGCCTGCACGAGGCTGTCATAGCCCCGGCGCGCCGACCAGGGACCCTCCGCCGACCAGGCAGACAGCGACACCGAAACGATGCCGGGCCGCTGCCGGTGCAGATCGTCCGCGCCGAACCCGCGCGCTGCCAGCGAGCCGGGACGGTAGGCATCGACAAACACGTCGGCATCGCGGACCAGCGCCTTCAGCCGGTCGACGCCGTCGGCCTCGCGCAGGTCGACATGGCAGGACCGCTTGCCGAGGCCGGTATCGATGATCAGCGATTCGATGTGCGGCAAATGCGGCCCGTTAATGCGCAGCACATCCGCCCCGTGCTCGGCGAAGGTCCGGCCCGCCATCGGCCCCGCGATAACGCGCGCGCAATCGATGACGCGAATGCCGGACAGCGGCCGGGCAGACCGCGGCAGAGGATGCGGCGGCGCATCGCCGATCCGCTCGATGGAAAGGATGGGCAATCCCGCCACGGCCCGATGCTGCGGATGCCGTCGCCATTCATCCCGGGTTCTCACGACCGACGCGCATAATCCACGCTCAATCGCCGCCGCCTCCAGATCGGCGGCGCGCCAGCCGGAAACGGCTTTCGTCACCGCATCGCGATCGTTCTCCACGCCCAGCAGACCCAGCAGGCCGTCGCGCAGATGCGGAAAATTGCCGTGCAGATAGATCCAGCGCCCTTCGCAATCCCGGTAGAAACCGGTCACCGGGTCCCAGGTCTTCACCTTCACGCCATCGACCAGCAGATAGTCCGAGCTCGCCATGGCGAGCCCGGCAGCCTGCCGGTCGACACGGATGGCCTGCGGCGCTCCGCCGCGCAGTCGCCATATCCTGTCCGCCGCCAGCCCGACGGCGGAAAGCACGGCGGCGCCCATCGCCTCTATCGGAAACGGAGTCGGAATCAGGTCGGACCCATCCGTCAGCGCAAGGCTTCGGAGGGGCGCGTCGCTCCAGCCGGCCGCCCCGAGAATCCGGTCAAGAACCGGGTCAGTCAAAGGCGGTAACCCAGTCGTTGTATTCGATCAGCTCCTTCACCCGTTTCAGGAAAGCAGCCGAATAGGCGCCGTCGATGGCGCGGTGATCGAACGACTGCGCCAGTACCCCGACCGGCCGGATGGCGATGGAATCGCCCGCCGGGCTTTCGATGACCACCGGTTTCTTGGAAATCCCGTCGGTCGACAGGATCGCCACCTGCGGCTGGTTGATGACGGGCGCGGTGATCATGGTGCCGAACGCGCCGGAGTTGGAAATCGTATAGGTGCCGCCCGTAACATCGTCGGCGGTCAGAGCGTCCTTTCGCGACCGTTCGGCAAGGTCGTGAATCGCCCGCGCCAGATCGGCAACCGACCTGCCGCGCGCGCTGCGGATGACGGGCACGACCAGCCCGCCGGGGCCCAGATCGACTGCAATGCCGAGATGCACGTCGCGCCAGACGACCAGCGCATCGCCATCGACGCTCGCATTGACATGCGGATAGTCGGCGATTGCCCGGCACACCGCGTGGGCGACGAAGGGCAGCCAGGTCAGCGTATAGCCTTCCCGCGTCTTCCAGTCGTCGCCCAGCGCGGCGCGCGCGGCCGCGACCCGGTGGAAATCGGCTTCGACCGCCTGCAGCACGTGGGGGCTGGTCGCCTTGGACATTACCATATGCTCGGCGGTCCGCTTGCGGATCTTGCCGAACGGCACGATATCGCGGTCCGGGCGACCGCCCGCCGAAGGCGACGCTGCGGCGGCCGCCGTGGCCGCGATATGCGCTTGCACATCCGTTTTCTTGATGCGGCCGCCCGATCCGGTTCCCGTAATGTCGGACGGGCTGAGCCCGTTCTCCGCCAGCAGGCGGCGCACCACGGGCGACAGCGGCGGCGCGGCGGCCTCCGCCCTTTCTGCCATGGCGGGTGAGGCATCCACTTTCTCCGCAATCCGTACCGCCGTCGTTTCGTTTTTTGCGGCGGGCGCGGACGCTTCCTCTCCGTCGGCCTGCAGCGTGCCGATCCGCGTGCCGACCGCGACGGTCTCCCCTTCCGGCACGAGAATTTCCGACAGGATTCCGGCAGCCGGCGCGGGCACCTCGGTATCGACCTTGTCGGTCTCGACCTCGAACAGTACGTCGCCGGACTCGACCCGCTCTCCGGGTTTCCTGTGCCAGACGGTGAGCGTGCCTTCGGCGACCGTTTCGCCGAGCTGCGGCATCACGATATCCATGGCGAATTCTGTCTCCTGCTAAGCGACCCGGGCTAATCGACCCTGGTACGGATGGTCTCGACGATACGGCCGACAGACGGCATAGCCAGGTCCTCCAGCCGGTCGGCCGACGGCAGCGGTATGTGCGGCGTGGTGATGCGGATGACCGGCCCGTCGAGATCGTAGAAGCATTCGTCGGCGATGATCGAGGCGATCTCCGCGCCCCAGCCGCACAGGCGGGGATTCTCCTCCACCGTGACGGCGCGTCCGGTGCGGACGACCTCGGACAGGATTGTCTGCGTATCCAGCGGCACCAGCGACCGGATATCGACCACGGTGGCGGAAATGCCGTGTTCAGACTGCAATATTTCCGCAGCGGACAGGGCCCGCGGCACCATGGCGGCGAGCGCCAGGATCGTCACGTCGCCGCCCTGCCGCAGCACCTTCGCCGTGCCGAGCGTATCGACGTGCTCGCCATCCGGTACCTCGCCCTTGGTCGCGTAGAGCGATTTATGCTCGAAGAAAAGCACCGGATCGGGGTCGCGGACGGCAGCGGCCAGCAGCCCCTTGACGTCGGCGGCGGTCGACGGCGCCACCACCTTGATGCCGGGCACCGCCATCGCCCAGTTTTCGACGCTCTGGGAATGCTGCGCGCCGAAGCGCGACCCGCCGCCATTGGCGGTGCGGATTACCAGCGGACATTCGATCTGGCCGTTGGTCATGTACCGGCTCTTGGCGATCTCGTTCGCGACGATGTCCCAGCACACGGCGAGAAAGTCCGAGAACATGATCTCGGCGATGGGCCTCAGCCCCGTCATCGCTGCCCCCATCGCCGCACCCAGGATCGCCTGCTCTGAGATCGGCGTATCCTTGACGCGCACCGGCCCGAACTCGTCCAGCAGCCCGACGGTTGCCTTGAACACGCCGCCGGCGGCGGCCACGTCTTCACCGAGAAACACCACGCGCTCGTCGCGGCGCATCTCCTGCGCAATGCCCGCAGCAACCGCCTCGCGATAGGTCAGTTCCGCCATGCGGCGCCCCCATCGGCGAACACGTCGGCTTCGAGCAAATCGTCGGCAGGCGGCGGCGAGGCCATCGCCGTCTTCGTCGCGGCGTCCACCGCGGCCGAAACGTCCGATTCGATGGCGGCCAGCGCCGCCTCGGCAATTCCGAACTCGATCAGCCGGGCGCGGTAGGTCGGCACGGGATCGCGCTTGAGCCAGTCTTCAAGCTCTCCCGCGGGCCGGTAGGTCGCTGGATCGGCGCGGGAATGGCCGGAATGGCGATAGGTCAGACATTCGATCAGCGACGGGCCGTCTCCGGCGCGCGCCTTCGCGAACGCCGCCTCGGCGGCGCGGTACACCTCATCCGCGTCGTTGCCGTCGATCACGATCCTGGGGAGCCCGTAGGAACCGGCGCGGTCGCCGGCCGGGTTCTCAACGGCGGTCACGTCCCGGATCGGCGTGTATTCCATGTAAAGGTTGTTTTCGCACACAAAGACGACGGGCAGCTTCCAGATCGCGGCCATGTTCAGCGCCTCGTGGAACGCGCCGATATTGGTGGTGCCGTCACCGAAGAAACAGACCGAGACCTGCTCGGTCCCGCGATACTGCGCTGACCAGGCCGCGCCGACGGCGATCGGCAAATGCGCACCGATGATCGCGTAGGAACCCATCACCCCGTGCTCGGCGCTGGTCAGGTGCATCGAGCCGCCCTTGCCGCGCAACAGACCGCAATCGCGCCCCATCAGCTCGCCCAGCACGCCGGTCATCGACGCGCCGCGCGCCAGGTTATGGTGATGGCCGCGATAGGTGCAGAAGGTGTAATCGTCGGGCCGCATGGCGACGCCGAACCCGGCGGCCACTGCCTCGTGCCCGAGCGCCAGATGGCTGGTTCCCTTGATCAAATTCTGCAGGAACAGGTCGTATGCCTTCTGCTCGACCTTGCGGATTTCCTGCTGGCTGCGAAACAGGGCGAGGCGCGTATCCTCGCCGATATCGTCGTTGGCCGGTGGGACAGCCGCTTTCTTCGCTTTCGTCGCCACGGATCAGTACGGGTTCGAGATCGGCAGCTCGTCCGCCGGGAACAGGGTGATGATCCGCGCGCCGTCGCTGGTCACGATCACCTCTTCCTCGATTCGCGCGGCGGAGTAACCGTCCGAAGCCGGGCAGTAGGTCTCCAGCGCGAACACCATGCCCTCCTTGATCTCGGACGGCTGGTCGAGCGAGCACAGGCGGCTGATGATCGGACGCTCATGCAGCGCGACGCCGATGCCGTGACCGAACTGCAGCGCAAAGGCTTCCATCTCGTTCGCCATTCCGAACTCTTCAGCCTTGGGCCAGACCTTCGCGATCTCGTCGGTGGTCATGCCGGGCTTCACCAGGGAAATCGACGCATCGATCCATTCGCGCGCTTTCCTGTACGCATCCTTCTGGGAGTCGGTCGCCTTGCCGACATTGAACGTCCGGTAGTAGCAGGTGCGATACCCCATATAGGCCTGAATGATATCGAAGAAGGCCTGGTCTCCCGGCCGCACGATCCGGTCGGTAAAGTTGTGCGGATGGGGAATGCAGCGGTCGCCCGAGATGGCGTTGATCGCCTCGACATCGTCGGACCCGTGCTCGTAGAGATACTTGTTCGCCATCGCGACGATGTCGGACTCGCGCACGCCGGGCTTCAGCTCTTCCTGGATCATCTGGTAAACGCCGTCGACCATCGCGGCGGCCATGTTGAGAAGAACGATCTCGTCGATATTCTTGATCTCGCGCGCGTTCAGCATGATCTGCTGCCCGTCGCGGACCTCGATCCCGGCGCGCTGCAGTTCGAACAGCATCGGCGGCTCGACGATGTCGATGCCGACCGGCATGTCGCCGACGCCGTGCTCGTCGAGAATGGATTTGAGCTCCTCCGCCGCCTTGCGCATCAGGCCGGCATCCGGCGGCACGGTGCCGCGCAGACCCAGCATGCCGGCATGGCAGCAGCCCTGCGGCAGCCACGGTGCGTGCAGACGGTGATGTACGGCGGCGGATCCGAAATCCCACAGATGCGGCTCGCCGGTGCCGGTCAGCAGCGCATAGCGGCACACCTTGTCGCGCGACCATTCGCCGATCGCGGTCGAGGTCAGATAGCGGATATTGTTGTTGTCGAAGCACAGCAGCGCGCCGAGATCGGATTCCCGCAGCGCGAGCCGCGCCCGCGACAGGCGGTAATTATGCAGCCGGCGGAAATCGACCCGCTGTTCGAAATCGACTCCCGAATGGCCGGGCGCGGGGATGGCCCGGCTCCAGTCGTAACCGGGATCGATGTCTTCCGGCCGGATAATGGCCGGTTCGCTGAGCTTCGCGTCGCCGCCGTCGGAGGCCATTCCGTTCTCCCTCTAACTGTTCCGCATCGTGCCGGGCCGGATCGCGGGATCGTAGCGCGCAAGCGTCCTGCGGCGAAGCCGAAAATCCTGCAATCGATTGCGAAAATCATCACAGTTATCGCATCGTGTCAATCGATGCACGGCCGCCTTATCGAATGTCCGGAGGACCGGGCCAGGCAATAAAAAAGCCCTCTTGCGAGGGCTGCCCGAACGCCATGCTGCGGCGAAATATCAGCTTTCTTCCGTGCCGTCTTCCACGGCAGCCTCATCAGCCGCCTGCTTCTGCATCCGCCGCCGGCGATACCATGCAAGCCCGAAGACCGTCGGCCCGAACACCAGCATGGTCGACGGGGTGGACACCGTGGGGTCGTCAGGCTCGGTGACGATCGCAGACGCGTACAGCGCCTTGATCTTGAACAGATCGGAAATGCCATTCGCCGGCTGCAGGGCTGCGACGACAAGAAGATTGCCGCTTTCCTCGAACGACCCGAATTCTGCGAGCCGGTCCACATTGCCGCCGTAATTATCGAAATGACCGCCATAGTTCGTATCGAGATCGGCGAAATCCAGGCCGGTGAAATCGGGAATGCCCGGCACGGTACCGATCCATGCAGAGAAATCGGTGTCGCCGTAAGTCGACAGGAAGATCGATTTCAGATCGACCTCCTCGCTGAAATAGAACGCGACCATGTCGGTATAGCCATCGTTATCAACCGTATGGCTGCCGTCATTGCCGTTATTGGTAACCCCGAGACCATTCGAATAAAAACCCAACTGAGCGGTTTCAATGGCCAGCGTGTTGGTGTTGAAGGCCCAGGCCTCAGCCGTCACGAGGGTCGTGCCGTCGCTGCCCAGAAAGCTTCGCTGCGTTGAGTTGCAGGTATAACCGACCGCGCAGCTGCCGCTGTAGGTATTGGTCTGCCAGGAAATGCTTGTCGCAGACGCGCCAAAGGCCATCGCCGAAAAAGCGATGGCGACGAGCGCCGAACCTAATTTGCCTACGATCTTCATGAACTCGAATTTAACCTTGCAAAACCAAGCCGTCAATCGATTGCGCAGTCTTTAATTGCAGAATCTCATGCAGCTGCGAGGTTATAGGCAAAGAACGTGCCAGACATGTTAAATTACTATTTTTCAATATGTTATGAGATCGACGAGGAAAATTCGCCGATCACGGGGTAAGGAATCGTCAAGATTTCCGACAGAGTCGCCGGATGCGACGTATCAATATGCGACAAGTGGCCGCCACCAGGCGGCAATGCCTGGGGGATTTCAGTCCGACGTCGCGGTATCGACCGCTACGGCATCCTTCCGCGCGCGGCGCCTGCGCCAGGCGGCGAGACCGAACACGGTCGGACCGAACACCAGCAGGGTCGACGGCGTGGAAACCTCGTTGGGCGGCGGCGTTTCTCCGTCCGGTTCGGTTAGCAGCGCTTCGCCGTAAATGGCCTTCAGCTTGAACAGGTCGGTAATGCCGTTCGCGGGCGCCAGCGCCGCGACAACCAGCAGATTGCCCGCCTCTGCGTCCAGGCCGAATTCCGCCAGACGGTTGGTGTTGCCGCCGTAATTGTCGAAATGGCCGCCGTAATTGAAGTCGAGATCGGCGAGACTCTGCCCGGTGAAGTCCGGAATGCCCGGAACCGTCCCGATCCACGCCGAAAAATCGGTGTCGCCGTAACTGTTCAGGAAGATCGATTTGAGGTTGACGGCCTGGCTGAAATAGAACGCCACGAAATCGACGTAACCCGCGTTATCGATGGTATGGCTGCCGTCCGAGCCGGGGCTGATGACCCCCATTCCCGGCGACCACATGCCGAGCGACGCCGAGTAGATCGTGTCGTTGCCAGGCAGATAGGACCATGCCTTCGCCGTCACCAGCGTCGAATTGTCGCTGCCGAGGAAATTCATTTCCGACCCGTTGCAGGTATGGCCCGATGCACAACCGCCGCTTGCCGTATTGGTCTGCCACGAAATCGTCAGCGCCGCCGCGCCGCCGGCAAACCCCAGCGTGAAGACGGAAACGAGAACGGAGAAAATTCTGATGCCGGATCGCATGAACGGACTGCCTTCTGCAACGACGAACCTGCCCTGATGGGCGCTATCGCCGTCAAAGATGCAATCGCCGTGCCAGACCCTTTAACCGGTTTAATATCAATAGGTTAAACTGTTTTCAACTTGCCTAAAATACCATCATGTCAAATATCCCGACAGTATTCTTGGTTAATGTCTCAAGACGTGTCGCGCGACGCGACGAAGGCGCCTATTCGTCGAGCCTCGGCAACCGTCCGCCCGAAAAAAAGGTCTCGATCCGGTTGCCTTTCGTTACCGGAAGCAGCAGGTGAGACGGCGCGTCATGGTTGTGATGGACGGTCACCGTCGAGGCAACCGGTCGCAGCAGATGACCGCGCGAGGTCCGTTCGTTGAAGTTGGTGACGCGTTCTTCGTCGGCGGAGGAAATCTTCAGTTTCAGACGCTGGCCCGCCGTAAGCAGAATTCCGTAGGGCCGGATCTGCATGCTGTACTCATACACCTCGCCGGGCGTCAGCGGCTCGCGCCCCGAATGCTCGTGCACCGGCTTCCAAGGCTTCGAACGCACCTCGTCCAGCTTTCGCTGGGAACCGCGCAGCCAGCCGCGCGTCAGCAGGGATTCCGAGCCGTCGGCATCGATCAGCCACAGGCTGGCGAACCACAGCACCTCGGTATCCGTCGTCGAACCGAAAAAGTTGAGCACGATCGGCCCGCAGATTTCCGTGTTCTCGACGATCGGCGGGGTGGTGAAACTGACGCAACCGCGATTGTCCGGCGCGTCTTCGTAGGAGGACGAAATGTCGTCGGGCCAGAATTCGTGCTCGGACAGGATGCCATCCTTGTGAAGATAGAATGGCGTCCAGCGGGTGCCGGGCACCGGCCAGTCGTCTGCGTCCTTCCATTCGTTGCTGCCGACGATGAACAGCTTTACCGGCTTTTCCTCCAGCAGTTTCGTGTCGTTGCCCTTGAGCCAGTGATCGAACCAGCGAAGCGACTCCCACGCATACTGATAGACCGGGCGGTCGAGATAGATCGGCGGCCCCATGACGAATTTCCTGATCCCGTTCCAGTTTTCAAAGGCGCGCACGTCGCCCGGCATGTGGAAGCCGAACATGCCCCAGTCGGCGCCGAAATAGGCGGGGATCTGCTCCTGCGCCGCGAAGTCGGGCGCACGCGCGCGATGGTAGTCGTCGTCGAACCGGTGGATCAGGATTTCGAGAACCATCGGGTTCCGTCCCTCCTCCGGATTCTCGATGACGCCGGCAAGGAACGGGATCGCCATGATCTCGGGATCGTTTCGCAAAGTTTCGAGCGCATCGTTATAGGCGTTGTCGCCCATCTCCGCCTTGAGGTCCTTGTCGACGCGGAGCCCGGCGCCCCGGTTCTGCGCCCAGGCCTGGAAGAACCCGTAGGAGAAGATCCCGCCGTGATAGAACAGGTCGCGATAGCCGTCGGTCCAGCCGTAGGGCGCGAAGATGCATTTGAGCGACGGCGGCTTCAGAACCGCCACGCGCTTCTGCACGACGGAAAAATAGGAAACGCCGAACATCCCGACATTGCCGTCGGACCAGGGCTGTTTCGCCAGCCATTCGATGGCCTCGTACAGGTCCTGGATCGTGCGGTGATCCGGGTTGCGGTTGGCGAACACGCCGTCCGAGGCCTGCGTGCCGCGGATGTTCATGATCACGAAGACATAGCCGCGCCGCGTGTAGAAATTGAAATCGCCCGCCTCGATAAAGGCGCGGTCGAAATCGATCGCCTTGGGCACCATCGGTTCGGACTGCGCAGGCTTGTCGTAAGGCGATGCGGTCAGGATGACGGGAAATCTTCCCGGCGCGTCGGGGCGAAAGATATCGCAGTCGAGCGTGATGCCCTCGTCCACCGGCACGCGCACGTCGCGCTCTTCGATAACGCCGTACTGCCGGGGCGAAGTCGTCCAGTCCGTCGAAAACATCCTTGCCTCCGTGATCGCCGGGCGGAAGCGTCGCCCGGTCTCGTCCACACTGGCAGGCTAGAGGATTTCAGGCGGACGGCAAGCCGCAGCCGGCGATATCAGCCGCCGTCATCCAGCCCGTCGGCAAAGCTTCCGGAGTCGACCCGGAGGAATCCCCGCGGTGCGCGGTGAAGCGATTTCGCGCCGTCTTCGGTCACGACGACGCATTCGCCGGTCTGGATGCCCGCTGTTCCGTCCAGCGTCGTTACGTTGGGCTGCACCACCATCATCATGCCGGCCTCGAGCGTGATGTCGGGGGTCGGCTCGTCGCGGCGGCCAGGCAGACCGAGGACCGGCGGCAGATATCCGCCGCCATAGCCGTGGATCAGGTCGTCGCAATGGGTGAAGCCTGCCCGTTCGATGGACCTGCCGGCCTCGATCAGGTTCTGGCAGTGCGCGCCGGGAACCGCCGCGGCGCAGATCGCGTCGAACGCTTCCTCGGCCGCCGCGTGCAGATCGCGATAGACCGGGGTCGGTTCGCAATCGACCGCGATGCTGCGCAGAACCTGTCCGGAATAGTCGAAGAACGAAGCGGTGATCTCGGTGAACACGACATCGCCCTCGCGCACCGGATTGTTCGACGTAAATTGCTGCGGCACGTAAAGCGTCGGGGCGGCCATCGGGGTTACGCCGAGAAAATGGATGCCGGGCCGTCCGCCCCAGGGAACGTAGGCATGTTCGATGATGTCGCCGAGCTCATGCTCGGTCAGGCCGGGGCGCAATTCCGCCAGCAGTGCATCGACCGAAAGATCCGACAAGGCGGCGCCGATGCGGAACCACTCCAGCTCCTCCGCCGACTTGACCATGCGCATCTTGGTGTAGGCGGCATTCATGTTGACGATGCCGTCGGTCGCCTCCTCCAGCGCCCGTGCCGCGCCGAACGGCAGCGGCCCGATCACGCCGACCCTGCGGCCGCCGCGCCGCCCGATTTCCTCGATCGCCGTCCGGACGGTCGATGCCCCGCCCCAGTTCACGTCGGCGATATCGCCGACCAGCCGTTCGGCGAACGGCACGTGGTTGAAATACTGAATGAACAGCGCGTCGCGCTCGCCTTTCGAGACGATGGCGATCACCTCGGTCGTCACCGACCAGTTTGTCAGCCACGGCACTGCCGAACCCCGCCCGCCCGCGCCGTACATCAGCAGCAGGTCGACCCCGGCTTCGTCCATCGCCGCCTCGAAGGCAGCGCGGCGTCGATCCATCTCCGCTCCCGAAAAGCGCGGCCATTCGGTCTCGAGCAGCGCGCGCTGCGACGGCGTCAGGTCGGGCGCGGCCGGGCGCACGTAGGTCCGCTGAGAGGAAATTTCGATCTTGTCGGTCATGTCGGTCGGTCCAATGGCTGCGGAAATCCCTGATCTTACGCGAATATCCTGAGCGGATCGGCGGATCGGGTCAACGCGCGGACGGGTACCCGACTTGATAAATTCGCGATAGAACTTCGCGCCATGACGACATTCGAACTCCCCTCGCCCTCCCGAATCCTCGACCTGACGATGGAGGACGGCGCGGTCATCCGGGTTCGCCGTCACGGCAACCCGGACAGACCGCGCATCGTGCTCGCCCACGGAAACGGTTTCGCGATCGACGCCTACTATCCGTTCTGGCGCCACCTCGCGGACCGGTACGACCTCGCGATCTACGACCAGCGCAACCACGGCTGGAACCCGCGCCACGACGACATCGCGCATCACGACGTGCCTTATTTCGTGCGCGACATGAACCTCGTGTTCGACGGCATACGCGACGCGTTCGGCGAAAAGCCGACCGCCGGCATGTTCCATTCGATATCCGGGGTCACCTCGGTCTGGCACGCCTGCGAGTTCGGATTCCGCTGGGATGCGCTGTTGCTGTTCGACCCGCCTCTGGTGCCGTCCCCCGGCCATCGCTGCCACGAGGTCGCGCGGGATTTCGAGCTGATGCTGGCCGGCTGGTCGAAGGACCGTCCGGAACGGTTTTCCGGACCGGAAGAGCTGGCGGAACAGTTCCGGGGATCGAAAAGCCTCGCCCGGTGGATCGAGGGGTCGCACGAGTTGATGGCACGGTCGATCCTGCGCGAGGATCCGGATGCCGGCGACTGGGTCCTGTGCTGTCCGCCGGCAGGCGAAAGCCGGGTCTACGCCACCAACTCCGCGCTCGATCTGTGTCCCCGCCTCGGCGAACTGGCCGGGCCGTTCAAGATCGTCGCCAGCGACCCGGACGACCCGCACGTCCGCGCGCCGGGTCTCGTCAACCGTGCGCTGTTCGAGGATTTCGGCCACCCGTACGAAGCCGTGCCGGGCACGACCCACATGCTGCAGCTTGAACGGCCGGAGGAAGCGGCGCGCATCGCAACCGCCTTTCTCGACGACGTGGGGTTCTGACGCTGACGGGAAGGGACGCTACCCGTTCCCGCTCCCGGATTTCGTGCCGTAGTAGAAACCCGTCGCGGCCGACACCAGAGCCACCACCGGACTCAATATCAGCTGAAGCAGGGTCGTCGCCTCTTCCTTGTCGAGCCAGCAGGCCATCACGCCGACGATGATGCTGACGATGACGAAGGCCAGCAGGGCGATCAGCGTATAGGCGATGTTTTTGCGCGCCTTGTCTTCGGCGGGCCGGGAATCGTAGCGCTGCCGTTTCAATTCTCCGGAACCGGGTGACGACGGTCCGTCGGACGTCTGCTCGGTTGTCAGGTCAAGCGACTCGTTCTGGGTCGCCTCGTCCTGACCGGCGTTTTTTTCCTCGGGCATGATGGCGTTCCCCCGTCGATTTATATCCCCCGTTCGACCTCCGCATCACGCGGACGGCCCCGGAACGGAACCGAAATCACGTCCGGACGATCTGCCTCAGCGACCGGTCCGGCTCCTCGACAAGAATTTTCTTACCGGCCTTCTCTTCCTTTGTGAAAAAGGCGTCGGCATGGATCGCCCGACGAATCGCATCGGTCATGGAAATGTCGTAGGTTTTCGCCAGGTCCCGCAGTTCGGCGATCGTGTCTTCCGGAAGGTTCACCGTAACCTTGACTTTCTTGCTTGCGCTGCCGCTCATGATTCACGCCCTCGGATTGATATGTAATTTAGCCGTATATTTGCCGTATATTATACGTGCGGAGAAACAGAATGTATAGTCGCCGCGGCGAAATTCAAGAGGGCCGAAGAACCGGAGAAACCATCCGATCCGGCGCCTCCAGCTGACGGGAGACATTGGAGACATTTATGGCCGACACGCCGAATTTTCTGCTTTTCATCAACGACCAGCACCGGGCCGATCATCTCGGCTGCTACGGCAACGATATCGTGCGGACGCCGAATATCGACGGAATCGCGGCGCGCGGCACGCGGTTCGACAGGTTCTATGTCGCCACCCCGATCTGTATGCCCAACCGCAGCACGCTGATGACGGGCCGCATGCCGTCGCTGCACGGGGTCCGGCAGAACGGTATCCCGCTGTCGCGACAGGCGGTGGTGTTCACCGAGCTTCTGCGCGCCGCCGGCTATCGCACCGCGCTGATGGGCAAGAGCCACCTGCAGAGCATCAGCGCCATCCCGATCGAGGTCGGGCTGCCCGTCCCGGACCCTGACAGGAAACAGCCGCCCGAAGCGCTCGCCGAGGCCAGGCGCGGCCAATGGCTCGACGGACGCTACGACCAGGAATTGCCAAAGACATGGAACGGCGAGGCCGGCTTCGAGCCCGAACTGCCGTTTTACGGGTTCGACGAGCTCGCGCTCGCCATCGGCCACGGCGACAAGGTGACCGGCCATTACAGCCGCTGGCTGGCCGAGCGGCACGCCAATCCGGACAGCCTGCGCGGCCCGGACAATGCGCTTCCCGCCAACCGTGAGATCGCGGCGCCGCAGGCCTGGCGGACCCGCATCCCGGAAGAGCTTTACCCTACCAGTTTCGTTGCCGAGAAAACCGTAGAGTTCATCGAGCGCCAGGCGAAATCAGACGACGGACGGCCGTTCTTCGTCCAGTGCTCGTTCCCCGATCCGCACCATCCGTTTACCGCGCCGGGGCGTTATTTCGACATGTACGACCCGGCAGACGTGCCGGCGCCGGCCGCCTTCCACCACCCGAAGGAAAAGCTGCCTCCCCATCTCGCCGAAATCCATCGCGAACGCGACGAGAGCCGTGCCCAGAAAGGCGGCCAGCGCGCCTTCGCCTGTACCGAGGAAGAGGCGCGCCACGCCATCGCGCTCAATTACGGCGGCATCACGATGATCGACGACGCCATCGGCCGGGTGCTGAAATCGCTGGAAGACACCGGGCTGGCGGACAACACGGTGGTGATCTTCACCACCGACCACGGCGACTTCATGGGCGATCACCAGCTGCTGCTGAAGGCCGCGCTGCATTATCAGGGGCTGGTGCGCGTACCCTGCATCTGGTCCGACCCGTCGGATCCGGACCGCCCGAAGACCTCGGATGCCTATGCCGGGACGCTCGACATCGCGAACTCGGTGCTGGAACGCGCCGGCATCGCGGGCTTCAACGGCATGCAGGGCAAATCCCTGCCGGCGATGGCGGCATCGGGCGAAGGCCATGACGGGATGGTGATCGAAGAGGACCAGCGCCGCGGCTATATGGGGTTCGAACCGAACTTCCGCGCCCGCACGCTGGTCGCCGACAACTGGCGCGTGACGATGTATTCGCAGGCCGGCTGGGGCGAGCTCTACGATCTCTCGAACGATCCGAACGAGTTCGAAAATCTGTGGGACGACCCGTCGCATGCAGCGAAACGGGCCGAAATGACCGAACGGCTGGCCAGGCGGATGATCGACCTCGCCGACGGCAGCCCGCTGGCGACGGGGCATGGCCCATAGGAAACCCGGATACTCGTCATGCCCGGGCATGTCCCGGGCATCTTTTTGTTGCCGGAGCCCGTCTTCAAAAAATCACCGGGACAAGCCCGGTGATCACGGCCTTGACTGAAACGACGAGGCTCTAATCGCTGCTCATCACGTCCGCCGCGGTCAGGTGCTCGACCGTCTCGCCGGTTTCGGAAAACGTCCGCGTCACGCGATCGGTCGAGTAGATCCACAGGATCCGCATCGGACCGGTTCCGGTGTTGGTGAAGCGGTGCGGGATGTCGGCGGGGACGTAGGTCGTGTCGTACTGCGACAGCGGCGTCACCACCCCGTCGATTTCGCATTCACCCTCGCCTTCCAGCATGGTCACCTGCTCGTCGCAATTATGGCTGTGCATCGGCGCGCCCTCGCCCGGCGGGAAGACGGTCATGCCAGTGGTGAAGCGCGCGTTCGGGACCTTGTGGTGGACCACCAGAGGGGTGGTGGCGATGCCGCCGCCGCGATTGATCGTCGCAATGTCGGCGGCCCTGAGGATGGTGCTTTCTTCCATATCCTGCTCCTAACTTTCCGTGGACGGGACGCGCCGGACATTGAGGAACCGCGCACCGGCCTTGGCTTTCACCCAGGGAGACGTGGTGGCGCTGAAATTCGCGTAATGATCGCTCGCCAGATGGTCCTCAAAGGCCGCCTCGTCCCGATAGATCTCGTAAAGGAAGAACTTGCCGGGATTCGCGGGATCGACCGCTACGTCGAACCGTTCGCAGCCGGGCTCGTTATTGACCGAATTTTCCGCCTGCCGCGTTACGGCGGCGCGGAAATCGTCCTCATGGCCGGGCTCGATCTCGAAGGTCACGGTGACTACATACATCGTCTCTGCCTCGCCTTTGCCCTCTTTATACTACGGCGCGGTTTCGCAACAAGGCCGCGCCATGGTAATTTCGTCCACGCCCAAAACCGAAAAAAGCGCACAGGAGAAAATGCCATGACCGGCAAGAGACTGCCCGCCTTTCAGAAATTCATCGACGACATCCGCGCGGTCTGGGCCGAGCTGCCCGACGACGAATCGCGGATGAAGCGCGCGCACGAAATCATGGAGCGCGACCTGCTGCCGGACGCCGGGCTGCTGGCGCATTCCAGGAACTGGCCCTCGACCGAAGGGCGCAAGAACCTGCTGCTCTATACCGACCCCGATTACGGTTTCGTCATCAATGCCGTGGTCCGCGAGCCCGGCCGCACCGGCAGCGTGCACGATCATGCGGACGGCTGGGTGCTGTACGGGCTGCTCGACGGCATCGAAACGCTGGAGCGGTTCGACATGATCGAGGACCGGCGCAAGGAAGGCTACGCAAAGGTCGAGCTCTCCAGCGCCAACGCCGGACAGGCGGGCAAGGCCGATCTCGTCGCGCCCTACGACATTCACGCCGAACAGGGGAGCGACATTCGCTCGGTGGCGGTGATCCTCCGGTCGCGCGTCCTTGTCGGCAAGGTTCTGCAGGGCCGCTACAACCGCGAGACCGGCGAGTACCACGAAGGATCCGGGCCGGAACAGATTCCGTTTGAACTGAACGCGGCGTAGACACGGAGTCGCATTCGCGACACCGCGCCCGCCCTCTCACCCTTCCGCCCATCAGGATACTCCCGTGGGCAGTCGGAAGGGCGAGAGGGCTGGAACCGCAAACACAAAGGACAAACTCCCTATGCCTCCCATCTGGATCACCGAAAAGGACGTCACCGACATGGTGTCGCTGCCGGACGCCATCGACGCGCTGACGCGCATCCTGCCGCTCGAGGCGGAAGGCAAGGCCAGCAACATGCCGAAGGGCGTGCTGATGGTGGCGAAAAACGACGCCATGCATGTGCTGGGCGCGTCGGTCGCGGGCGAAGGCATCTGCGGCTTCAAGAACTGGATCAACGTCAGCGGCAAGTCGGAAACCATCGTCGAGCTGTTCTCGATGGAGGACGGCGCGCAACTCGCCGTGATCGAGGCAACGGCGCTGGGCCAGATGCGTACAGCGGCGATGACCGGCGTCGGCACCCGGCTGCTGGCGCCCGAAGGCGCGGATACGATGGGCATCGTCGGGTCCGGCAAGCAGGCGCTGCCGCAGGTCGCGGCCTGTCATGCCGTCCGTCCGCTGAAGAAGCTCCACGTGTTCAGCCGCACGCCGGAAAACCGCGAACGGTTCGCCGATGCGGTCCGCGCCGAGTTCGATTTCGAGGTCGTCGCCTGCGGCACGCTGGAGGAAACCGTCTGCGACATGCCGATCGTCACCGTCGTCACCAACTCGACCGTTCCGTTCATCGAACCGGACATGCTGGCCAAGGGTTCGCATTTCAACGCGATGGGCGCGATCACCCCGACCCGGGTCGAATTCAGGACGGAAGTGTTCGACCGGGTCGACATCATGACGGTCGACAACGTCCAGACCATCCGCAACCTGTCGGCGGAATTCCGCGACTATTTCGGCGACGACGAGGAAGGCTGGGCGCGCGTAAAGCCGATTTCCGAACTGATCCGCGACAACGTCACCCGCCCGGCGAACGCCGATCTGACGCTGTTCAAGACGATGGGGATGGGGCTGTCCGACCTGGCGCTCGCCTGCGATATCTACAAACGCGCCCGCGCGGAGGGGCGCGGACATGCGCTGCCCGAACGCATCAAGACGCCGCCCAGGCTGCAGTAGGAACCTTACCCGGTTTCAGCAGGATGCCCGGGCATGGGCGTGAAGCGCACTTGGGCCCGGGCATGACGATAAACCAAGACGTCATCAAACCAAGACGTCATCGCCGGACCTGCTCCGGCGAGCCTGTTCCGGAAACGCTTTTCCTACTCTTCCTCGATCTTCTGGATCACCACGTCCTCGACCGGCACGTCGCCGTAGGGGCCTTTCTGGCCGGTGGCGACCGCCTCGATCTTGCGCACCACGTCCATCCCGTCGGTGACCTTGCCGAACACCGCGTAGCCCCAGCCGCGCGTGCTCTTGTCGGTGTGGTTCAGGAAGTGATTGTCGGCGGTGTTGATGAAGAACTGGGCGGAAGCGGAATGCGGATCCGACGTACGCGCCATGGCCAGCGTACCCGGCTCGTTGCGGAGCCCGTTATCGGCCTCGTTATCCACCGGATCGTTGGTGCTTTTCTGGTTCATGCCGGGCTCGAACCCGCCGCCCTGGATCATGAAACCGGATATCACCCTGTGAAAGATCGTGTTGCTGTAATGGCCGGCTTTCACGTAGGCCCTGAAGTTAGCGACCGTTTTGGGCGCTTCCTTGTCGAACAGCTCGACGCTGATCGTCCCCATGCTGGTTGTGATTTTCACCTTGCTTCTCCCGTCGGCGGCATTCGCCTCCATTGTGCCGAAAAGCAGCGCGATGGCAAATACGGTGCTCAGAATCTTGCGGATCATGACGAAACGAATCTCCTTCATACGTCCGTTGAAATCGGTTTCGGGCAGGCTCAGGGATGCGCCCCGGCAGCCTCGAGAATTTTCGCGATAGCCTGATAGCCGCGCGACCGCGCCAAGGCAAGCGGCCGCGCGCCTTCGCCGTCCGGCAGGTTCACGTTCGCGCCGGCCGAAACCAGCGCCTCGACGCATTGCCGATGCCGGTCGCCGCCGTCGCCCAGCACGATGGCCTCGATCAGCGCGGTCCAGCCGAGATTGTTGACGTGATCGAGCGGCGCTTTCGCGGCAATCAGGGCGCGGACCACCTCGACATGGCCGAGATGCGCCGCCGCGATCAGGGCGGTTCCGTCATAGGGGCTGGTGATCTGGCCCGCGTTGCCGCCGGCAGAAATGGCGAGATTCAGCATCGGCAGGTCGTTGGCGACCGCGGCGATGGTCATCAGGTCATAGGCCTGCGAATCGCGCGCATCGATATCCGCACCCGCCGCCAGCAGTGCCTTGGCCGCCGCGACGTCTCCGCGATAGCCGGCAACCATCAGCGGCGTCCGACCGTGCGCATCGCGCGGATCGACGGGCCCGCCCTTGCGGGTAAGCGCCTGAATGCGCGTGATGTCGCCCGCCGCCGCCGCGGCCAGCAACCCGCCATAGGCGGCAACTTCCTGCTTCGACGGCGCGGTCTGCGCCAGCACTGAGCCGGTCAGCGCCAACGCGGCTAAAATCGCATATGCAAAGGCTCGGATCATCTCGGCAGCACCATAGCGTTTCGGGGGGCTCCGTGGACAGGCCCGGGTTCGCCCCGTAAGGTCAGTATCCTACAATCCGGGCATAATATGTCGAAATTGAGGACGCCATGCTGCTGCACGACATCGCCGATTACGCCGTCGCCGAACGGACGCGCGACATTCCCGAAGAAGCTGTCCGCTGGGCCAAGCGGGCCGTCATAGACTGGTGCGCCACCACCGCGCCGGGGGCGATCATCCAGCCGGCCACCGGGCTGGTTCAGGCGCTGGGCGAGGATATCGGGCACGGGCCGGCGCGGCTGTTCCCGTCCGGTGCGAAGGCGACGGTGCGGAGCGCGGCGACGATCAACGCCGCCGCCTCTCACACGGTCGAGTTCGACGACATCTTCCGCGATGCGATCTATCACCCGTCGACGCCGGTGGTCTCCACCGCGCTGGCGGTCGCCGAAGGAGAAAACCTGTCCGGCGACGAATTCCTCCGCGCGGTGATCGTCGGCTACGAGGTCTCGACCCGCATCGCCGTGGTGCTGGGCCGCGCTCACTATAAGTACTGGCACAACACGGCAACCATCGGCTCGTTCGGCGCGGCCATCGCGGCGGCAACGGCGCTGAAGCTGGATCGGGAGCAGATCGCCCATGCGCTGGCGCTGGTCGGCACCATGGCGGCCGGGCTGCAGCAGGCGTTCCGCTCGGATTCCGACACCAAGCCGATGCACGGCGCGCATGCCGCCGACACCGGCGTGATGTGCGCCATGTCCGCGAAGCATGGCATCCGCGGCGTGATGGACATGCTCGACGGCGAGGTCGGCGTCGGCGCCGCGATGAGCGAGAACTGCGACTGGTCGAAAGCGACCGACGGGCTGGGCGAGCGCTACAACATCACCGTGATGACGACCAAGAATCACGGCTGCTGCGGCCATACCTTCGCTGCCATCGATGCCGCGCTGGCGATCAAGGAGCAGTACGGGGTGACCGCCGGCGACATCGAGTCGATCGATATTAACGGCTATTCATCGACCTATGAGATCTGCAGCGGACATGACCACAGCACCCCCTATGACGGCAGGTTCAGCGTCCCCTACCTGGTGGCGACCGCCTTTACCCACGGGACCGTCCGGCTCGACGCCTTCACCGAGGAACGTCTGACCCATCCCGAGACCTGTGCGCTGTCGCCGAAGGTGACCGTCCATCTTGACGAGGAAATCGATAAAAACTTCCCGCAACAGCGCGCCGCACGCATCACGGTCCGGACGAAGGACGGCCGGGTGCTCGAACATTTCCAGCACGCGCGCAAGGGCGATCCGGAGCTGCCACTGTCGGACGACGAGATTTCCGCCAAGTTCACCGAACTCGCCACGCCGGTGATGGGGCAGGCAAGCGCGTCCGCCCTGCTCGATGCCTGCTGGTCGCTGGAAACGCTCGATTCGATCCGGTCGCTGCCGTTCTCGATGAAGACGGCGTCGCAGGCCGCGGAGTAGCCGCAGATGGATTTCACCTTCACCGAAGAACAGCAGCTATTCCAGGATTCGGTGCGCGCCTTCGCCGAGCGCCACCTCGCTGCCGGCGCGCTTGAACGCGCGCACAACGACGCCTACCCGTGGGATGTCGCGAAGCTGATGGCGGAACAGGGGCTTCTCGGGATCACCATTCCCGAGGAGGCAGGCGGTCAGGGCGGCACGCTGATGGATGCGGTGATCGCCATCGAGACCATCGCCAGCGTATGTCCGCGCAGCGCCGACGTGATCCAGGCCGGTAATTTCGGGCCGATCCGGGTGCTCGCCGAATACGGCACCGACGAGCAGAAGGAACGGCTGCTGAAGCCGATGCTGGCCGGCGAAAAAGTCATCGCGGTCGCCATGACCGAGCCGGAGGCGGGATCGGCGGCGACCGACCTGAAAACGGCGGCGACGCCGGACGGGGACGGCTACCGCATCAACGGCACCAAGGTGTTCACCACCCACGGGCGCTACGCCGACGTGCTGCTCGCCTATGTCCGCTACGGGCCGGGGCTCAACGGCATCGGCTCGGTGCTGATCGAGCGCGGATCGGACGGGTTTACCACCGGCACGCCGACCGGCTTCCTGTCCGGCGAGGAATGGACCCAGCTCTATTTCGACGATGTATATGTCAGCCCGGAAAACGTGCTGCTGAAGGAAGGCGGCTTCCGCAAGCAGATCGCCGGTTTCAATGTGGAGCGGATCGGCAATGCGAGCCGCGCTCTGGCGCTGGGACGCTTCGCCTTCGAGACCGCGCGCCAGCATGTCATGACGCGCGAACAGTTCGGCCGGCCTCTTTGCGAGTTCCAGGGCATCCAGTGGAAATTCGCCGACATGAAGATACTGCTCGATTCGGCGCAGCTTTTGCTCTATCGCGCAGCGGCCAGCGCCGACCGGGGCTTCCCGTCGGCGCAGGAAACCTCGATCGCCAAGATCGCCTGCAACCAGAACGGCTTTCAGGTTGCGCACGAGGCGATGCAGGCGATGGGCGGCGCGGGCTACAGCCAGGACAGCCTGGTCGAATACTGCTTCCGGCGGACGCGCGGCTGGATGATCGCAGGCGGTTCGCCCGAGATGATGAAGAACCGCATCGCCGAAGACGTGTTCGAGCGGCGTTTCTCGCAACGGCCGCCGCGGCCCCCTAAACCCGAAGCCTAGACATGAAGAAGTCGCTGATCCGGGCGCTGTTCAGCCCGCGTTCGGTCGCTCTCGTGGGCGCATCGGGCGACGAGAGAAAAAACACCGCCCGGCCGCAGCGCTATCTGGCAAAACACGGCTACAGCGGGCGAATCCTGCCGATCAATCCCGGGCGCGACGAGATTCTGGGCCTGCCGGCATACAAATCCGTTTCCGCCGCTCCCGGCCCGGTGGATCACGCCTTTATCATGACGCCCGCCGCGACCGTGCCGGGCATTCTGAAGGATTGCGCGAAGGCCGGCGTGAAGATCGCCAGCATCTTTTCCGACGGGTTCGCCGAAACCGGCGAGGAGGGCCGACGCATTCAGGAAAAGATGGTGCGCGACGCGCGCGAGGCCGGCATGCGTCTGGTCGGCCCGAACTCGATGGGCGTGATTGACGTGGTCGGCGGTGCGGCGATCACCGTCAACGCGGTGCTGGAAATGCCGGAGCTTATCCCCGGCTCGCTCGGCGTCGTCTCGCAGAGCGGCACCATGCTGGGCGCTCTGATCTCGCGCGGGGCGGCGCGCGGGGTCGGGTTCTCGCGCATGGTCTCGATCGGCAACGAGGCCGACCTGACGGTGGGCGAGGTCGCCGACGCGCTGGTCGATGATAGCGACACGGAAGCGATCCTGCTGTTTCTCGAATCGGTGCGCGACCCCGTATCGCTCGCCGCCATGGCCCGGCGCGCCCACAGGGCGGGCAAGCCGGTCATCGCCTACAAGCTGGGCCGGTCCGATGCCGGGCGGGCGCTGGCGGTATCGCATTCGGGCGCAATCGCCGGCGACGACGCGGCCACCAGCGCCTTCTTCCGCGACTGCGGCATTCTCCGGGTCGATCTGCTGGAGACGCTGCTGGAAATCGCGCCGCTCGCAAAACGCCGTCCGAAAGGGCCGGGACGCAGGGTCGCCGTGCTGACCACCACCGGCGGCGGCGCGGCGACGACCGTCGACCGGATGGGACTCGCGGGCATCGATCTGGTGAGCGCGCCGAAGCGGCTGCGGGACAAGGTCGCGCCGGCGGGCATCACGTTGAGTGACGGGCCGATCATCGACCTGACCATGGCGGGTACGCGTCGCGACATATATCAGCCGTCGCTCGAAATGCTGCTGCGCTCGAAGGAAAACGACGCGGTCGTCGCGGTCGTCGGCTCATCGGCGCAGTTTCACGCCGGCATCGCGGTCGAACCCATCGCGGCGGCGGCAAGGAAAAGCGACAAGCCGATAGCCGCCTTCCTGGTGCCGGCCGCCGAAGAATCGCTCCGCCTCCTGACCGCGGCCGGCATCGCGGCATTCCGGACGCCGGAATCCTGCGCCGACGCAATGCGCGCCTGCCTCGACTGGACGCCGCCCGCTTCGCCGCCGCCGAAGCCGCGCGGCAAGCGAACGGAACAAGCCGCCGCCGCCCTGAAGAAGGCCGCCCGCGCCGCGAAGGGTAAAATCCTCGACGAGTCGGCGGCGGGATCGGTGTTCGGCGCGCTCGGGATCGAACAGGTGCGGTCGGCGATGCTGGAGCCGGGCAGGATCGGTTCGCCCATCGGCTATCCGGTCGTCGCCAAGATCGTTTCCGCCGACATTCCGCACAAGACCGAGGCGGGCGGGGTGATGCTCGACATCTGGGACGACGTCGCCCTGTCGGAGGCAGCCGCCCTGATGTCGCAGCGCGCGGCGGACGCCCACCCGGATGCCCGTATCGACGGGGTCATGGTTCAAAAGATGGAGAACCGCCTTGCCGAGGCGCTGATCGGCTACCGCCTGACGCAGGAGGCGGGCCCGATCGTCACGCTGGCGCCGGGCGGCGTTCTCGCCGAACTCTATCGTGACGCCTCGGTACGGCTGGCCCCCGTTTCGGTCGCGACCGCACGGGAAATGATCGACGAGGTCACGGGCCTCGCCCCGATCCGCGGCTATCGCGGCATGGCGAAGGGCGATCTGGACGCGCTGGCGAAAGCCATCGCCGCGCTTTCCGAACTGGCCCGCCTGCCCGCCGGCGCGCCCGTCGTCCGGGAGGCGGAAATCAACCCGCTGATCGTACGGCCGGAAGGCGACGGTATCGTCGCGGTCGACGGGCTGATCGTGCTGGATTGAAAGCGCGGGAAAACTCGCTTACGCGAATTTTTGGCTTCCTCGATTGTTGTCGGAAGGGTACCGTTTCCGTCAGTGAGACGCTGGTATACCAGTAAACAGCAATATCGACTCATTCGGGGAGCTTCACGATGAAGAACACGGGATTTCGAATTGACAGGGCGGCGCTCGGCGTCGCGGTCGCCGTCGGCATCGCATCGTCGGCAAGCCTGGTGCTCGCGCAGGACAAGTTTCCGTCCAAGACGATCCAGGTGGTGATCCATTCGAGCTACGGCGGCGGCACCGACGTGACCGCGCGGATGATGATGATCCGCTCTCGCCGCAACCTGAAGACCGACATGCAGGTCGTCTCCAAGCGCGGCGGCTCCGGCGCCAAGGCCCATGCCTACGCGCAGTCGCGCCCGAAAGACGGCTATACGCTTCTGGCGCTGACCCAGACGCATCTCTACACGATCGCCCGCGGCAAATCGCCGCTGACCATTGACGATGTGGTCGGCGTGGCCCGCGCGATGGACGACCCGACCTTCATCACCGTGTCGGGCAAGAGCAAGTTCAAGACGCTTGCGGATATGGTCAAGGCATCGAAGGAAAAGCCGCTTAACTGGGGCGTCGCGCAGATCGGCGGCACCGAGCATATCGGACTCGCCACCTTCGCCAAGGCTTCCGGGATCAAGTTCAAGGTGGTGCCGTTCGGCTCCGGCGCGCAGATGGTCCAGGCCCTGCTGTCGGGCGCCATCGACGCCACCCTGCCGAACGTTTCCGAGGCAGGCGAACAGGTCAGGGATGGCAGTTTCCTTGCGCTTGCGGTCATGGCCGAGAAGCGCCTGAAGGATTATCCCGATGTGCCGTCGACGGTCGAACTCGGCTACAACGCCAAGGCATCGACCACCCGCGGATACTGGGTGCTCAAAGGCACGCCGCAGCCGGTCATCGACACGCTGTCCAAGGGCCTCGTCAAGGCGATGAAACACAAGGTCTTCGCCAACTATCTGAAGAGTTCCGGCCTGTCGCCCGACGACAGCGTTGCGGGCCACGAGGTCTGGGACAAGCAGATCAAGGAAGAGTACGCCAACGCACGGGCCGCTTTGCTCGATCTGGGCATTATCAAGAAGTAACGCCCCGTTACGCGTAAAGCAGGTTTTCCATGGCGGACACCGAACCGGCGGAAAACCCGGCCGGAGATAGCGGGCAGGGCAGCGCCTCGCCCGCGCCTTCCGGCCGCGGTTTCGTCCATTTCACCGACCTCTGGCTGACGGTCCTGATCGTCGCGGTGTGCGGGTGGCTTTATTACGTCACCACGCAGTTCGACGAAGTCTCGTCGTTGCTGACGCAGAATATCGGGCCGGAATGGTTTCCCCGCCTGCTGATCTGGACCATCGTCGTCCTCAGCCTGTTATTGCCGTTCGAGCATCTGGCGCGCGGATCGCAGACCGCATCGATCGACGAGGACCGGTCCAGCCGGATCAAGTCGATCTCGGTTTTCACCGCCCTGCTGATGATCTGCGTGGTCTCGATGATCCATCTGTTCGGCACGCTGGGCGGGATGATTTCCGTCTGTATTGCGCTGCCGCTGCTGTGGGGCGAGCGGCGGATGAAGATCCTCGTCCCTTATGTGCTGATATTCCCGCCGACGGTCGCGCTGCTGTTTACCAAGGTGCTGAAGGTCTATTTCGAACCGGGCCTGTTCGGCGTCGCAATCGGGGGATAGGTCTTATGTCTTTGAAGAGTATCGCCTGTCCCCTGACCGAGCAGGAAAACAAGTAACCATGGGTTTCGACGCGCTGACTCTCGGCTTTTCGCTGATCTTCGATCCGTACAATCTGTTTCTGATCCTGTGCGGCGTGCTGATCGGCGTGATGGTCGGCGCCCTGCCGGGGCTGAGCTCGCCGATGGCCGTCGCGCTTCTGCTGCCGTTCACGGTCGGGCTTGAGCCCATTCCGGCGATCTCGATGCTGGCGGCGCTCTACTGCGCCGGCACGTTCGGCGGCTCGATCACGGCCATCCTGATCAACGCGCCAGGTGCGCCGCCGGCGGTCGCCACCGCGTTCGACGGGTACCCCATGGCGAAGAACGGCGAGGCCGGCCGGGCGCTCGGGCTGGCCGCCGTGTCGTCCGTTATCGGCGGGGTGTTCAGCCTGCTGGTGTTTCTTGTCGCCACGCCGCTGCTGGCCAAGGTCGCGCTCGAATTCAAGCCGCCGGAATATTTCGCGCTGGCGATTTTCGCACTGTCGATGCTGGCGGCAATCAGCGGCAAATCCTCGATCCGCAACCTGATCGCCGGCGGCATCGGCGTGCTGATCGGCACCGCCGGCATCCATCTGACGACCGGCGTCGAGCGCTTTACCTTCGGGATTCCCGAGATTTCCGACGGCATCCATTTCGTGCCGGTGCTGATCGGGCTGTTCGCCATGGGCGAGCTGCTGACCCAGTCGCAGACCCTCGACAAGACGCTGGAGCGGATCAGCTCGGTGGTCATCAAGCTCCCCTCCCGCGAGGATTACCGGAAGATCAAATGGACCATCCTGCGCTCCTGCGGCATCGGCACCTTCATCGGCATATTGCCGGCGGAAGGCTCCACCGTCGCGGCGATCATGGGCTACAACGAGGCGAAGCGGTTTTCCAAAGAGCCGGAGAAATTCGGCTCGGGCGCGATCGAAGGCATCGCCGGGCCGGAAGCCGCCAACAACGCCGCGGCCGGCGGCGCGATGGTGCCGACGCTGGCGCTCGGCATACCGGGCAGCGGCACCACGGCGGTCATTCTCGCCGCTTTTATCATGCACGGCCTGCGCCCCGGCCCGCATCTGCTGAACGAAACGCCGCAATTCGTCTATGCGATATTCTTTGCGATGCTGTTCGCCAACCTGATGTTCTTTGCCATCGGGCTGGGCGGCGCGAAGATTTTCTCGCGCATCACGCTGATCCCGCGCACCCTGCTGTGGCCGTCGGTATTTGTGTTCTCGATGGTCGGCGCCTACAGCTACAGCTCGTCGGTGTTCGACATCTGGGTGATGCTGATCGCCGGCATCGTCGGGTTTATCATGAACCGGCACGGGTTCGGCGCGGCGCCGCTGGTGATGGGGCTGATCCTCGGCAAGCTGGTCGAGGAATCGCTGTCGCAATCGATGATCATCTACGACAACAACTGGCTGCGCCTGTTCGAAAGCCCGATTGTCGTGCTGTTCTTCGTGCTGACCTTTATCAGCCTGTTCTGGCCGCTGATTAAACAGATCTGGTCGAAAGCGAAGACCTGAACGGTTTCTGATTCTGTCGCGTCAGAGATCGAAAATCCCTAGACCCGTCCGCCGGAGGTCTCGACGCCCATCAGCGCGCCGCCGGCATGCTCGTAATTGACCGGCTGGGCCTGGGCCTGCTGGCACACCGCGTTGATGTCGCGCAGCCGCTTTTCGAACGGGTTGTTCTGAAAGATCGCGCCGGATCCCGCCGCCTGATAGGCCCAGTTCACCGCATTGCGTGACTGGTGCATGGCATTGGTGGACGCGATGCGCAGCCGTGCCCGGTCGGAAAGCGACCATTCCTCGAACGGTATCCCGCGCCCGAACAGCGCGTTGACGCGCTCGTGCAGATAGGCGCGGGCCGAGCCCCAGCCCGCTTCAGCGGTCGCGAATTCGCGCTGTACCGCGGGGTTCTCGCGCAGCACCATGGCGGTGTGGCTGGCTTTCTTGGTTTCCGCCATATCGATGAAGGAATCGAGCACCGGCCGCGCCACGCCGAGCGCCACGCTGCCGAACGCCATGCCGTAATAGGTGGTGAGAGGAATGCGGTAAAGCGGCGCATCGCAGCGGCGGTAATGTCTGGAATCCCGGATGAAGGTGAATTCCTCGGGCACGAAAAAATCCTCGACCTCGAACCCGTTACTGCCGGTGCCGCGCAACCCGATGACCTGCCAGACGTCGTTGATCTGTACGTCCTTCTTGCGGATCAGCATGTTGCGGCTTTCCGGCTTGCCGTCCTCGTCCAGCCGCCGCTCGCCGTCCTCGTCGAACACCGGCAGGTTGGGCCCGACCCAGGTCGCATTCATGATGCCGCTGGCGAACTGCCACTTGCCGGTCACGCGGTAGCCGCCCTCGACCGCCACCGCCCGCATCGGCCCGGCGGGCGGGCCCCAGGCCAGCACCCCGTCAGGCGTATCCCAGATCTCGCGCGCGATCTCAGGGTCGAGAAACGCCGACGATCGTGCGCAGCCCAGCCCCTGCCCCATGCACCAGCCGGCGCTGGCGTCGGCGCCGGCGACGATTTCAACCGCCTGAATGATCTGCTCGACCGGCGCCTCGAAACCGCCGGCGGCCTTCGGCACCGACAGGCGGAACAGCCCGGCCTCATGCATCGCTTTCATGGCTTCCGGCGTCACCTTGCGGTCGGCCTCGGTCTGCGTCGCGGCCGCTTCGATGATCGGCGCCACTTCTTTCGCACGCGCGACCCAGTCGATATCGGTATCCGTGTTAAGCGCTGTATCGGGCATCAGGCTGCGGCCTCCATTCGTTTTCCCTGCACCTGCGACCGGTGCATGATACGCCTTGTATTCTGGTCGAAATCGTCTCGCCGGTGCATCGTCGCTCTATTGTCCCACATCACGATGTCGCCCGCCTCCCAGCGATGGCGATAGACGTGCGCGTCCGGGGTCGTATACGACCAGAGCTCGTCGAGCAGCGCGTCGCTTTCCGCGTCCGGCAACTCGGGAATATAGGCGTTGGCCCGGCGACCGAGATAAAGCACCGGCCTGCCCGATTCCGGATGACGGCAGACCAGCGGATGCACCGCGCCGGGGATGTCGTCGCGATTGACGATCTCGTCCTTGAACCCCTTGCGTGTCTCGCCCGCCGAGTTGTGGGACGAATCGTGCTTGCAGGTGAGCGTGGCGATCCGCGTTTTCAGATCGTCCGGCAGCGCGTCGTAGGCGGCATACATGTTGCAGAACCACGTGTCGCCCTGCCCTTCCGGCACCTCGAGCGCGTAAAGCAGCGACGCGATGGGCGGGTCGTCGGCATAGGACATGTCGGTGTGCCAGATCAGCTCCGAATTGCCGAGCCCGCCGATGGCCTGTCCTTTCTCCACGACGTTCGAGATGATCGCGAGATGGGGCAGCTCCGGAATATAGGGCTTGCCGGTCACCGTGATGGGGGCGAGATCGAGCTCGCCGAACCGGCGGCTGAAATCGAGAAACGCCGCATCCGACAGGGTCTGGCCGGGAAACACCAGCACCAGATGGTTTTTCCACGCCTCCACGATCGCGGCAAAGGTCGCATCCGGGACATCGGCAAGATCGATGCCGTCCATCGCCGCACCGAGCGCATCCGACATACTGCGAACTGCAATCGTTCCGGTCGCCATGGACCGCCTCCCTTCCGTTGCTTCGGCGATCCTATCACGGAAGTCGCCAGGGGTTTAAGATGCCGAGGCGAAAAAGGAGACAGCCGTGAGCGTCGAAGAAATCGTCCTCTACCGGGTCAAAATGAAGCTGACCGTGCCCTATCACGTGTCCTACCGGGTCTATGAGGATTTCGAGCCCATCATCGTCGAGGCGCGGGATTCCGACGGGCGGACCGGCTGGGGCGAAGGGCATATTTCGCCCGGCCATACGTTCGAGACCGTCGACGGCGGTTGGGATTTCTGCAAATCGGCGGTCGAGTCCATGGCAGGCCGGACGGGCGACGCCGCGCTTGCCGCCATCGAGGCGCGCATTCCGGAAAGCCCGGTGGCGGCAACCGCCATCGTCACCGCGCTCGAAATGATGCGCGGTCATCCGGCCCTGATGCTGGAGAACGACGTTTCCCTGCCGCTGCTGACGCCGTTCCATTCGACCGATCATGCCGACATCCCGGGCGAGGTCGATGCCCGCATCGCGGAGGGATTCCGCACCCTCAAGGTCAAGGTCGGCAAGGACTGGCAGGAAGACGCGGCCAAGGTGAAGGCGGTTCAGACAGCGGCGAAGGGCCGGGCCACCATCCGGCTCGACGCCAATCGCGGCTTCAACCGCGCGGACGGGGTACGCTTCGCCGAAACGCTGGAACCGGACGGGATCGAGCTGTTCGAACAGCCCTGCGGGTCGAAGGACTGGGACGACAACGCCGCCGTCGCCGCCGCCTCCGCCGTGCCGGTGATGCTGGATGAGTCGATCTACGACAATGACGACATCAGGCGCGCCGGCGACATCGACGGCGTCGGGTTCGTCAAGCTCAAGCTCAAGAAGATGGGCGGGATCGACCGGCTGCGCGACGGGCTGAAACTGATCCGCGACCTCGGCATGGTTCCGGTCCTCGGCGACGGCGTCTCCACCGAGCTGTGCTGCTGGACGGAGGCCTGCGTCGCGCGCGACACGATCGACAATGCGGGAGAGTTCAACGGATTCCTCAAGCCCGAGGACCGGCTGTTCGCCAATCCGCTGCGGTTCGAGGCCGGCGCGCTGCGTATGGAAGCCGGCTACACGCCCGAAATCGACCGCGACGCGCTCGCCGCCCACACCATCGACAGCGCGAGGTACGGCCGGACGCGCATCGCGGCGGCGGGAGAGTAGGCATGGCCGGCGATCTGGAAGGGCTCGGGGCCGTCGTCACCGGCAGCGCGCGCAATATCGGCCGCGCCACCGCCATTGCTCTGGGCGAAGCGGGGGCGTCGGTCCTGATTAACGCGCGCCGCTCGCGCGACGCGGCGGAAGAAACCGCCGCCGCCATCGAGAAGGCGGGCGGCCGGGCCGTGGTCCATCTGTGCGACGTTTCCGATTCCGCTGCCGCGCAGGCGATGGTGGACATGGCGGCAAACACGTTCGGCAGGCTCGACATTCTGGTCAACAATGTGGGGGTCAGGCACAACACCGCCATCACGGAAACCACCGACGAGGACTGGCGCACGGTGATCGGCGGCTGTCTCGACGCGACGTTCTTCTGCTGCCGTGCCGCCGTGCCGCATCTGCGCAAACAGGGCTGGGGCGGGATCGTCAATATCGGCGGGGTCGGCGGCCACGCGGGCGTCGCGCTGCGTACCCATGTGGCGTCGGCCAAGGCAGGCGTCGCCGGGCTGACCTGCGCGCTCGCCGCCGAGCTCGCGCCCGACAACATCACCGTCAACTGCCTCGCGCCGGGTCATATCGAAACCACCCGCGACGGCGACCTGCCGCAGCATTTCAAGGACCGCCATCCGCCGATGGGCCGCGCCGGCGAGCCCGAGGAAGTCGCCGCGACGGTCCGCTTCCTGTGTTCCCCGGGCGGCCGCTACATCACCGGCCAGGTGATCCACGTCAATGGCGGCTGGTTCATGAATATCGCGTGAAACGCCGAGCCGTTTTCTGATACCACCTTTGAAGTCCCCTCCCCCGTTTTCGGGGGAGAGTTGGGGAGGGACTACCCCCTGAACGCGGCCAGACCCGACAGGTCCGTCGCCTCGAACGCGCCGGCGCAGAAATCGGCGAGCGCGTCCGTCCGGGCATCGTCCCATCCGCCGAAGGCGCAGTTGGCACGGAACTTGGCGTCGAGTTCTTCCCGGCTCAGCGCCTCATGCGCGCCGCCGCGCAAGTGCGGCTGTTCCGCCTCGCGTACCGAACCGTCCTTGAGCACCGCCCGGACATGGCCCGAATAGTTGGCCGGATACTCGTTTTCGGGATCGATCTCGTAGGTGACGCGCGCGGCCAGAGCCCGGATTTCAGGGTCGGCGACGCGTTCGTCGGTATATTGCGCAAGCCCGGCCGCCCGGTCGATCAGCCCGGCGGCGACGCAGTAGGGCACGCTGAACTTGGCGGAGTAGGCGGTGCTCGGGGCCTGTTTCTCCGAAAGCGGTTCCCACAGGCGATGGACCGTCCCCTCGCCCACCTTGCAGGTCACCGACTCCACGTCGTTCGGATCGAGACCGTCACTGGCGAGACGCACCGCGCAATCGATGAAGGGCTGCGCCATGGTGCCGCAGGCGTACGGCTTGAAGGCGATATTGGCGGCGTGCCAGGTCTCGCCCAGCCCGCCGGTGATCTGGCCGTAATCGGGTTCGATGCCGTGATCCGCGAAGGCGAAGAACCAGCCATGCTGGCCTTCCATCACGGTGCGGGGGCCGAGAAACCCCTCGCGCCCGAGCAGCGCCGAACGGACTCCCGCCTGCGCCGCCCAGCCGGGATGCATGCGCTTGGTCCAGCTTCCCTCCGCCAGATATTCGATAATACCCGACGCGGTCGAGCCGGCGATGCCGAGCGCGTCGGTCATCTGTTTTTCGGTTGCCCCCAGCGCCGCGCTGACGGCTGCCGCGGCGCCCATCGCGCCAATCACCGCGGTCGGGTGGAAACCTGCCCGGTGGGTCGCGGTCGGTGCGGTCAGCGCCATCCTGCACATCAGCTCGGTGCCGATGGCGACGCCGCGAAACGCGTCCGCGCCCGACAGGCCAAACCGTTCGGCGGCGGCCAGCACGGACGGGTAAATCACCACGCCGGTATGGACCGGCGTTCCCTCGAACGTATCGTCGTAATCCTCGCCATGCGCGGCCGTGCCGTTGACCAGCGCTGCGCCGCCGATATCGAACGACCCGTCATGCCCGATCGCGGTGCACAAGCCGGGTTCGGTCCCCGCCCGCACCATCTGGCCGACATAGTCGAGATCGCGGGCGGACACGCACAGACCGGCGAAATCCTTGAGCGCCGCGCCGGCCGCGGACCGCACGCTGTCCGGAATGTCGGCGACATCGAGCGACGCCGCCCAGCGACAGAAATGCTGGGAAACGGACGTTTCAGGCAGGGATTCTGAATCGGACATTACGCTTTCCGGAATGGGTTGACGGGCGGGCGCCAGAATAGGTTGTCGGCCCGTCCCCGTCCATCCGGCGCCGGTTGGCGGTTCCGTTGCACCGCCCGCCCGGTAAGGCTATTTTTTCAGCGCGAATTTCCATTGAAAATTTCCCAGGGGAGACAGTTTCATGGCCAACGACCCGGCCCCCGTCCCGTCATCGCGCCGCAATGTCGGCTATCAGGATCTTCGCGAACTGCTGGAGATTTTCGACCAGATGGACGAGGTCGCCCATGTCGACGGCGCGGACTGGAATCTCGAGATCGGCGCGATTTCGGAAATGACCGCCGCCGAAAAGCCGGGCCGGGCCAAGGCGATGCTGTTCGACAATATCCCGGGCTATCCCAAAGGGCACCGGATCCTCTCCGGCGGCGCCAACGCCTTCAAACGGCTTGCCGTGGTGCTGGGCCTGCCGGAACCGAAGAACGAGATCGACCTGGTGCAGTCCTACCGCGACCAGGCGAAAAAGGAATTCGCGCTGATCCCGCCGGTCGAGCTGGAAACCGGCCCGGTATTCGAGAACATCATGCGCGACGACGATGTCGACCTGCTGCAGTTCCCCGCCCCCTTCGTGCACGAGCTGGACGGCGGACGCTATATCGGCACCGACGACGCGGTGATCATGCGCGATCCGGATAGCGGCTGGGTCAATTCGGCGACCTATCGCGTGATGCTGCATGACAAAAACACCGTCGCCATCTGGATGTCGCCCGGCAAGCAGGGGCGCGTCATCAGCGAGAAATATTTCGCGAAGGGCGAGCCCTGCCCGGTGGTGATTTCCTGCGGCCACGACCCGCTGCTGTTCCTCGTCTCTCATCAGGAGATCGATCACGAGGTCGACGAGCTGGCCTATGCCGGCGGGATGCGCGGCCGCGCCATCGAGGTTGTAAAATCGGAGCTGCACGGCCTGCCGATCCCGGCCTATGCCGAGCTGGTGCTCGAAGGGGAGATCTACCAGGACGAAATTCGCGAGGAAGGCCCGTTCGGCGAGTTCATGGGCTACTACGCATCGGAATCGACGAAGCTGCCGGTGGTGAAGATAAAGCGCGTCTATTACCGCACCAACCCGATCATGACGCTCGCCATCCCGTCGCGACCGCCGGAGAACTTCACCTTCGCCCGCGCGGCGGTGAAATCGGCGATGATCTGGGACGAGGTCGAAAAGGCCGGGCTGCCCGGCGTCCACGGCGTCTGGTGCCACGAGGCCGGCGCGGGACGGCTGTTCAACGTGATTTCGATCAAGCAGATGTATCCTGGTCACGCCAGCCAGGCCGGAATGCTGGCCTGCAACTGCCACGCGGGCAATTATGCGGGACGGTGGGTCGTTGTGGTGGACGAGGATATCGATCCGTCCAACATGTTCGACGTGGTCTGGGCTATGTCGACGAGGTGCGACCCGCCGGAAGACGTGCAGTTTATCAAGCGGTCGTGGTCGACGCCGCTCGACCCGATGCTGCGCGAGCCGCCCTGGCAGAACAATCGCGGCATCATCGACGCCTGCCGTCCCTATGGATGGAAAGACGATTTCCCGACCGTGGCCGAGGCCAGCCCGGCGCTGAAGAAAAAAATCAGGGAACAGTTCCCGCAGCTGTTCGATTGAGAGCGCCGAGGTCGGGCGGCGGCCGGGGGATTCCGTCCCCCCTTCTCCCGATTTGAGCAGGCCGCTGGAAACGAGAATTCCGGGCCTTTCGACGACGAGTTGCACCGGGGCCCCGTTTCGGTCATGGTCTCCGCGTAATGGAAAACCTCAACTGGGGAATTCTGTTGTGAAACAACAAGCCCCATATGAGGAGAAAATTCCATGGAAATCGAGAAGATCAAGCTCTGTCTGTCCGGCGCCGCCATCGGCGCTTTTTTACTGTTCGGCATCGGATTCGGCATGAGCGGATGGGTCCTCGGCGGCACCGCCCAGGAACAAAGCGAGATAGCCGTTATCGAACGATTGACGCCGATCTGCGTAGCGCAGTTCAAGCAGGACCCGATGATGGCGCAGAAGCTGGCATCGCTGAACAAGCTGTCCTACCGCGAACACGGCAAGTTTGTCGCAGGCCAGGGCTGGGCGACCATGCCCGGCGCATCGGCGCCGGACGCAGCCGTCGCGGAGAAATGCGCGGATAAGATCAGCGGATAATCACGAAGCATCGGGTTTTTCGGACCCCGGAACGGCGGCCTGCCATGGCGGGCCGCCGGTCTTAGCACGTTCTTTCCCCGGGTCCCGTCGCCGTGTTCCGGGCCTGACATTGGGAATCAGCCGAAGGACGTGACTGGCACTGCGGGTACATGCCATATTCCCGGCTGACCCGACCGCGACGGCGGTCGGGATTCGATTGACCAAACACGGGCGAAAGAACATGGCAGTCACAGAAATCAACGTCCCCGCCTCGAGCGGCGGCTCTGTCCCTTGCCTGGCGGCATTGCCGGAGGGAGGACCCAGCACGGGCGTCGTGATCGCCCCGACCATCTTCGGGCTGAACGATGACATGACCATGGTGCTTGAGCGACTTGCCGGCGAGGGCTTCGCCGCGATCGTGCCCAACCCGTTCTGGCGAGACGAGGAACCGGGCATTATCGGGCATTCGGGCGAGGACCGGGACCGTGCCTTCGCCCGTCTCGGACGCACCCCGTTCGACCAGGCCTTCGGCGACATGTCCGACACAATCGAACATTTGCGCGCGCAACCCTACTGCAACGGCAAGATCGCGGTGATGGGGTTCTGCTATGGCGGACCGTTCGCTCTCGAGGCGGCCGCCAAATGCGGCATCCAGGCCGGCCTCTCCTACCACGGCTCTTTCGTCCAGGACCACCTCGACGCCGTCCCCGATGTCGGCTGTCCCCTCAGCTTCCACTGGGGCGATAACGACGGAGCCGCGCCGCTGGACGTCATCGACAAGGTCCGGGATTCCTTCTCGGTGCTCGACGATGCCGAAATTTTCTTCTACGAAGGCGGGGTCCAGCACGGCTATATGCTTCCCGGCCACGGAGACGCCTACAACGAAGCGGCGGCCGAGCTGTCCTGGGAACGCAGCCTCAGTCTTCTCAAATCGATCTGAGGCGGCCGGGCTGCGGCATCATCGGCACTTGCCGCCGCTATGGATGGAAGGACGATTTCCCCACCGTGGCCGAAGCCAGCCCCGCGCTGAAGAAATAGATCAGGGAACGGTTCCCGCAGCTGTTCGATTGAGCGGTGTCGGCTACATCTGTTTCCCCCGCCCTGACGGGCGCGGACGGAAAGTCTCTTCCGCCGTCTTGGGAAAACTCGTCGGTCAGGGAACGTAGAGCCTTGCACGCAACCTATCGGAAGATGCCGAACGCTTCCGAAGTTCTTGCCAGAGCGCTTCATGCGCCATGGACAGGAATTTTTTCTCGGATTCACCTGAAAGAACGATGTCTTTTACCCCGGATTCGCGCAGAATTTCATCGTCTCTGATACGTTGTTTCCCGACGTAGACTACAGAAGTTCTTTCGTACTCAATGGCGATTTTTTCGATGAGATCTCGCGTTTCTTTCGGGAGTGCCTGCCATCTGTTCAAATTCATCGTGACGGCAAAATTGGTTCGGTAAAATCCCGGGACCACCCTGTATCGGACTGGATCGTGCAGACCGAGCGTTCCGATCATGACATCAGGGAAACCGAAACCGTCTATGAGCTTCCTACTCATATACTCCTTGATATCCCTTGACCTCACGTTGACCGTTGTCGCTCCCAGCAATTCGAACAGCGGCCGGTAGGTACCGGTGACTCGCATTTTGAACCCGGACAGATCGGGCACGCCATCGCGGTTCAGTCCCGGTTTCTTCGATAGATATATCTGAAACCGGGTTGCGGATTCGCCCCAGGCAATGAGGCGAGACCCGGCTTTTTTCGCGAAAACATCCTGAAGAATTTTCCAGCCGCCGTTACGGCGAAGGACCTCCGGCGGCTGGTTCGCGCCCATCATGCCGTATCCTTCCGGGACCATCCCGATATAGTACGATACCGGACTGTGCAGGATGTCGAAATGACCGCTCTTCAGCGCCGAGCCGACCTTGCGCGGCGGTATGACATCATGGCTACCTAGGTAATCGACCCGAACCAGCCCCTTGCCTTCTTCGTTCAACCTGTCCCTGAAATTGGCGAGGAAACTCTCGACCTGAATGTTGTTAGGCTGAAGTCCGGTCACCGCCCGGAGGACTACCTGTCCGGGCAGGGAGTGCTGTCCTGCATCGCCGGGAGAATCATTCTGAGTCGTTACGCACCCATTCAGCGACATGCAAAGGGCAATAAGAGGCGCAAACAGGCAACCAAGCTGGTAGTTTCATTCTTTTCCTCTCGAAACGACAGTGTCCGCAGAAAAAATCTCGTAATCCTTATTTCCTGCCTGTCCCACGTTTGCCAAGACTTACTAAAGAAAATTTTCTCCTTAAGGTAGCACCTCATAAAGAGCGAACCAAATACGGACGCCGATACGGAAAACCGCGTGATCGCCACATTGATGTTTTCTCCCAACCACCATCCCACTCCACCGATCTGTAGACTTGCGAACCGCGTTTTGCCCAGGACACGGAACCTGTGATACGACCATCGTCATAGAGCGATGACGTCCCAGGAAGAGAAAATCCCGTGGTAACCCAGGACATAAACCGGCTGCTGACCGAGACCGGGCCGGGCACGCAGATGGGAAACCTGTTCCGGCGCTACTGGATTCCGGTGCTGCTGTCGCGCGAGGTCGCCGAGCCGGACTGTCCGCCGGTGCGGGTGCGTCTGCTGTCGGAAAACCTGATCGCCTTTCGCGACAGCGAGGGCCGGCTGGGGCTGATCGAGGAGTTCTGCGCCCACCGCCGCGTGTCGCTGTGGTTCGGCCGCAACGAGGATTGCGGCATCCGCTGCCCCTATCACGGCTGGAAGTTCGATGTTACCGGCAAGTGCGTGGAAATTCCGTCCGAACCGGACAATGACAGGTTCCGCGCGGAAGTCGGGCTGACCGCCTATCCCTGCGTCGAACAGGGCGGCGTGATCTGGACCTATATGGGGCCGCCCGAAGAACAGCCCCCGCCGCCGGCCTTCGAATGGATCCACGTGCCGGAGGACCAGCGCTACCACTCCAAGCGGCTGGAGGAATGCAACTACCTTCAGGCGCTCGAGGGCGGAATCGATTCCTCTCATGTCGGATTCCTGCACAGCGGCGAACTCAGGAGCGACCCGCTGCATCACGGTTCGCGGGGATCGGATTTCCACGTCGCCGACCGGAAACCGGTGTTCGAGATCAGGGATTCCGATTTCGGGCTGAATATCGGGGTGCGCCGCAACGCCGAGGACGACCAGTATTACTGGCGCGTCACGCCCTGGATCATGCCCTGGTACACGATCGTGCCGCCCTATGGCGACAACCCGCTGCACGCCCATGCCTGGGTGCCGATCGACGACAAGACCTGTTTTGCCTGGACGTTTTCCTATCACCCGGCCCGGCCCCTGAGCGAGCTGGAACTCGGCGTGATGACGGAGGGCGGCAGCCTGCACGCGAAACTCGTACCCGGCTCGTTCCGGACGGCGGCCAACAGGGACAACGATTACCTGATCGACCGCGAGGCGCAGAAGGAAGGCCGGTTCTATAGCGGTGTCGAAGGTATTTCCATGCAGGATGCCTCGCTGCAGGAAAGCATGGGGGAGATCGTCGACCGCAGCCGGGAGAACCTGGTGATGACCGACAAGGCCATCGTCATGGCGCGAGGCCGGTTGCGGAGGGCCGCTCTCGACCTGGAGAAAGGCAAGCGCCCGGCGGGGCTCGATACTAAGTCGCAGGCAGTCCGTTCGGCCTCGTTCCTGCTGTCGCGCGACATCCCGTTCGACGAAGCGCCGGGCGAACCCATGAAGGTCAGGAAAGACATCCCGCACACGTCGATATGAGACGAGGAGCTTGAAAGTGGCAGACGAACTCGATCCAAAGGCAGCCGGCGCGCGCAGACTCGCGGGCAAGACCTGCATCGTCACCGGCGCAGGCCAGGGCATCGGCCGGGCGGTGGCGAGACGGCTGGGCCAGGAGGGCGGCAAGATCGTCGTCGCGGACCGGGTAGAAGAAGGCGCGGCCAGGGTCGTCGACGAGCTGACCGAACACGGCGTCGAGGCGATCAAGGCGATTGTCGATCTGAGCCGGTATTCCGGCGCCGAGGAGCTCATGGCGATGGCCGCCTCCGCGTTCGGCAGGATCGACGTGCTGGTCAACAATGTCGGCGGTACGATCTGGATGAAGCCGTTCCATCTCTATTCCGCGGACGAGATCGAGCTGGAGCTGGAGCGCTCCCTCAAGCCGACGCTGTGGTGCTGTCGCGCCGTGCTGCCGACCATGATGGCGCAGGAATCGGGTTCGATCGTCAATCTGGGCTCGCAATCGGTGCGCGGCCTCTATCGCCTGCCCTACGCCACCAGCAAGGGCGGCATCCTCGCCATCGGCAAGGTTCTGGCGATGGAGTACGGGCGCTATGGCATCCGCGTGAACACGGTATCTCCGGGCGGAACGGAAATTCCGGATAGGGTCACGCCTCGTCTCTCCATCCGGCCCGGCGTCATGGCCGAAGATTTGCCGAAAGAGGAAGCCGACGCCTTCCGTCGCGAAATGTCCGAGGACATCCAGAACCAGAAATCCCTGAGCCGCCGCGGCACGCCCGAGGACCAGGCCGCCGCCGTCGCCTTTCTCGCTTCCGACGATGCCAGCTTTATTACCGGCGACGTGATCAACTGCAGCGGCGGGCAGTCCTGACGCGCGATCGCCGGGCAAGGACCGGCGCGGCCGATCTTTCCGGGCGCTTTATTCAGCTTCCGCCTCTCTTCCCCCGCGTCTCCTTCCACACGGCGTAATACTGCCCGCCGAAGATGATGGCGGCGCCGAGCACGGCCCAGGGCGAGAACGTCTCGCCCCACAGCAGCCAGGCGCCGATGGCGATGAAGGGCAGGCGCAGGAAATCGAGCGGGAAGCAGACAGAGGTGTCGGCCAGCGTCAGCGCCCGCGTCATCGCGTAATGCGTTACCAGCCCCGCCGCGCCGAGCCCGAGAATCCAAGGCACGTGGTGCCATTCGGGATGGGTCCAGACATAGAGCGCCGGACCGAGTGAAATCATCAGCTGGATCAGGTTCATGTTGAAGACCATGGTCTCGGCGGATTCGGTCCTCGTCATCGCCTTGATCATCACGTTGTTGATGGCGAAGCAAAGCGCGCCGCCGAACATGACGAACATCTCGGGCGGCACGTCTGCGAAACCGGGCCGGACCACGAACAGCACGCCGACAAAGCTCATCCCCATGCCGACCCATCGGTGAATACCGACCTTCTCGCCGAGGAAAACCGCGGCGATCAGCGCCGTCATCGCGGGAATTGTGTATTCAACCGCCGTCACCTCGGCCAGCGGGACGACGATGAAAGCGTAGTAGATGCCGAACTGGGCCGCGAGATGGATCAGGTTGCGAACGACATGAAGGCCCAGACGCCGCGTCCGCACCGTATGGAAACCCCTGGGCGCGACGACCGCCGAAATGATGATCAGCCCGACCAGCGCCCGCCAGAACAGCAGCTGTAGCGGATCCATGTCCACTTTGAGCGCTCGGCCCGACAGGACAACGACGGTCAGCCCGGCGATACTCAGCAGCATCCAGGCGATGCCGCGGACGGTATCGCTCCGGCGGTCGGTCGTTTCGGTATTGTCGTTCCTATTCAACCGGTTCTGTCTTCCTTCTGGCCGTTCAACCTACACCGTTTCAGGCCCGTCGCCATCACCGCCGTTTACAGCGCCGCGCGCTATGCATACCTTTCCTGCAGCACCTTCAAAACCGGGAGACAGCGCCATGGACGGATCTCAGATCGGCAATCTCAAGCACAACGTCACCTATAACGATCTGCGCGAATATATCGACGAGGTCGAGAAGCTGGGCGAGCTGCGCCGGATCGACGGCGCGACTTGGGAAGAGGATATCGGGCTGGCCGCGGAGCTGCTGCAGCACAGCGAAACCGCGCCCTGCGCCCTGTTCGACGAGATCCCCGGCTATCCGAAGGGCCACCGGGTTTTCACCAATTTCTTCGGCGGCCAGCGCCAGAACATCACGCTGGGCTTTCCCGCCCATCTGACCAAGTTCGAACTCAGCATGGCGTTCAACGCCGCCTATCAGGAAGTCGTCAGGAACCCGCTTCCCTACGAGGTCGTGCAGACCGGCCCGGTGATGGAAAACATCATGGAAGGCGACGACGTCAACGTGCTCTCCTTCCCGACACCGCTGTGGCACGCCGGCGACGGCGGGCGCTATATCGGCACGGGCTCGTTCAACGTCACGCGCGACCCGGTCGAAAACTGGATCAATGTCGGCACCTACCGCGTGATGATCCATGACGAGAAGACCGTCGGATTCTATATCTCGCCCGGCAAGCACGGCCGCATCCACCGGCAGAAATACATGTCGGAGAACGAGCCGATGCCGGTTTGCGTGGTGGTCGGCGTCGATCCGCTGAGCTTCCTGATGTCATCGTCGGAAATTCCCTACGGGGTCTGCGAATTCGACATCATGGGGGCCTATCGCGGACGCCCGACCGAAGTCGTGATCGGCAAGCATACCGGCCTGCCCTTCCCGGCCAACGCCGAGGTCGTGCTGGAAGGGTTCTGCTATCCCGACAAGCGCCGGCTGGAAGGACCGTTCGGCGAATGGACCGGCTATTACGGCAACCCGGAGCATGCCGGACCGACGCTCGACATCAAGGCGATCTATCACCGGAACAATCCGATCCTGCTCGGCTGCCCGCCGCAGCGCCCGCCGGAGGAACAGTCGCGCTACCGCGCGGTCGTGCGCTCGGCCCTGCTCAAGGAACAGATCGACGCGGTCGGCGTGCCCGACGTGCAGATGGCCTGGTGCCACGAATGCGGCGGCGGACGCATGTTTACCGCGGTCTCGATCAAGCAGCGCTATCCCGGCCACGCCACCCAGGCCGGCCAGATCGCCAGCCAGTGCCGCCTCGGCGCCTATGCCGGCAAGTTCGTCGTGGTGGTGGACGACGATATCGACGCGTCGGATCTGGGCGAGGTGATGTGGGCGCTCTGCTTCCGCACCGACCCGGCGACCGATATCGACATCATCAATCACGCCTGGTCGACCGGGCTCGATCCGCTGATCCATCCCGATCGCAAGGAGGACGGCGACACGACGAATTCGCGGGCCATCATCAACGCCTGCCGGCCGTTCCACTGGAAGGATCGTTTCCCGAAGGTCAACATGCCCGACCCGGAACTCTGGGCGAAAGCCAAGGACAAGTGGGGCTGGCTGCTCGGCAACCAGCAGCCGCCGGTACGGTAGGGTTTCCCGCTAAACCGGCAGAAACCGCGGAAACGCATTGAGGGCGCCGGAACGGGACGGCTCGGCCCCCGCGCGTTCCCTGGCCAGCAGCCTGACGGTCTCCGCTTCGACGGCCGACCAGAATTTGCAGCCCTCTCTGGAGACGTCGCTTTCGTACTCGGCCACCCGCTCGCGCGCCCAGACGGGCGCGGCCTCGCCGTAAATATCGACAAGGGAGGAAGCGGACTTTTCTATCGCGACAACGGGTATCGTCATGGCTCCATTACCTCCAGCAGTTAGAGTTTCGCATCCATCACCGGCGCGGCATCCAGCGCCACGCGTTCGTCCACCACATCGGCGAAGGCCGTCTTCGCCGGGGCGGAAAAGCGCGACGACCGCACGCGATAGCTCGCGCCCCTCATGCCGGGCGGCTCTTTTCCGGCCTCCAGGCTGCGCACCGCTTCCAGCAGCAGGCGCCGGATCCGGATGATCGCGGTGTCGCTGACGCCCAGATGCTCGATGGTGCGGTCGGCGATCGGGCCCATCGATTCCTGTACCGCGCGGTCCTGCACGGCGAGCCCGCGCATCCCCGTGAAGGACGGACCCCGGGCCTGAGCCGCACGGTCGATCAGATAATCGTTCGCGGCATTCTCGACTGGCAGGTCGGTGCCGGGGATCGTTTCGGCGTGAATGTGTTCGTAATTCCGGCTGAGCGCCAGATCGTCGTCGGCGAGCGGCCGGTCGGGCCGGTAATCGAGGCTGTAGAGCATCGTGCTGTGGTCGTCCATGGGCACCCAGCAATGCGCGCCGTAAGGATCGGTCGCGATGATCTTGTGGAACGGCATCGCCATCACGTTGGCGGTCCACAGCGTTTCTCCGTCGATCACGTCGCGCCCGGTGCCGACCACAAAGCCGAAATCCTTGGGGATCACCTCGTAGCGCGACGGTACCGCACGCGGCGCCTGCGTCGCGCCCCGGTGCAGGAAGGCCAGGTGGCTGGTATCGAACCCGCCTTCCAGCGCCTGCAGCCAGTTGCATCGCTCGATATGACGCGAGGCATAACGATGGGAGTCCGGCAGCTCTGTCCATTCGAATTCGGGAAATTCCGGTTTGCGGTCGGCCGGCCCCATATAGGCCCAGACGATGGCGCCGGCCTCGTGACAGGGGTAGGCGGTAATCCGCACCTTGTCCTGAAAATTGCTGCCGGGCGGCTCGGAGGGCAGATCGACGCATTTGCCGGTCACGTCGAATTTCCAGCCGTGATAGACGCAGCGCAGGCCGCATTCCTCGTTGCGGCCGAAAAACATCGACGCGGTGCGGTGCGGACAGCGCTCGTCCAGCAGTCCCGGCCGGCCCTTGCTGTCGCGGAACGCCACGAGGTTCTCGCCCAGCAGCTTGACGCGTACCGGCGGGCAGTCCGGTTTTTCGATCTGGCGCGAAAAGACCGCGGGAATCCAGTAGCGCCGCATCAGGTTGCCCATCGGCGTGCCCGGACCGACGCGGGTCAGAAGGTCATTTTCTTCATGCGATAACATGGTCAAATAATAGCGACAGTTGCGGACATACGGATACTCCTTCAACAGGTTGGGTCTTCCCCGACATGCGTACGACGACTACATTTTTTCTAGGAAATTCTTTCTCAGTTGGAAATGAGAGTCGAACCAATGGATATGATACCCACCATTCGTCTGGCCATAGTCATCATGGCGGGTAGTCTGCTGACGGCATGCGCGGCAAGCTACTCCCATATTAAAAGCGACGTGAGCGCCGACCTTTGGAAAAAACAGAAGGAAGACTGCTGGTCTGTCGCCACGGGCGGTAAGCCGAAGCATTTCCCTGATAAAAAATACGTATTCGTATGACCCCCCGTCGTCTACGGGACTTATGGGGGCGGTTTCCTGGGCGGGGCCGCGGAGGGCATCGCCATGGGACGGGCAGACAGCGCGGCCTACGATTCCTGCCTGAAGAATCTCGGATACACCCGCATTGAGTTCGATGACGCTGCCAAGACAAAATTCAGCACACTCAAAACCGATGCTGAGAAGGTCGAGTTCCTGAAGAATATTTCGACGACCGCAAAATAACCGATTGTAATCCCGGATATACGAGCTCCCCATGGAAATCAGCGACGTTCAGAAATTTCTTGAGACCAACCATCGCGGCGTGCTGCTGGCGCGCCGGCGGGACGGTTCGCCGCAGATGACGCTGGTGACGCCGGGCGTGGATGCCGAGGGTCGGGTGACGATCTCGTCGCGCGGCAGCACCTACAAGGTGAAAAACATCCGGCGCGACCCGCGGGTCTCCATGGTGGTGCTGGGCGAACAGTGGAACGGCTCTGCCTATTACCAGCTCGACGGAACCGCCGAGGTGATCGGCCTGCCCGACTCGCTCGACCTGCTGCTGGAGGCCTATCGGCGGCGTCTGGGCGACGATTTCGATGAAGAAGAATCGCGCCGCCACATCCTGGACGAGGACCGCGTCATCATCCGTATCACGATAGACCGGGTAGGGCCGCAGAGCCGGGGATGATCTCTCTTCTGTCCCGCCGTCCGCCGCTTGGCCCGTCATGCCCGGGCTTGGTCCCGGGCATCTTGTAGGGACAGAGCCCTCTTCGGGAGATCACCGGGACACGCCCGGTGATGACGACCAATCAGGATACGGGTGCGCGCTCTCCCCTACTCCTCGAATGCTATCAGCCCCATGCCGGTGGTCATCGGCGCATAGTAGTTGCGGTGCACCTGGATCGGATCTGCCGACAGCGCGCCGCGCATGGTGAGCCACATGATGATTTCCACCGCCTCCGCGCCGGCTTCCTCCATGATGTGCTGATGCGTCATCTCGGTGAGCTGCATCGGGTCGTCGGCCAGCAGATCGAGGAATCGGTTGTCGAACTCCGGGTTGATATGGCCGAACCGCGTGCCGTTGAGCTGGTGCGACAGACCGCCGGTGCCGAAGATCACCACCCGCAGATCGCGCGGGCACGACTCCACCGCGCGGCGGATCGCCTGGCCCAGCTTCCAGCAGCGCAAAGCGGTCGGCAACGGATGCTGGATGACGTTCACCGCCACCGGCACCACCGCGACGGGCCAGGCGGGCTCGTGCGGAAAGCACAGATTCATCGGCACCAAGAACCCGTGCTCGACCGACAGCTCCTGGCACACCGTCATGTCGAACTCGTCGTAAACGAGGGACTCCGCTAGGTGCCATGAAAACTCGGCGTCTCCGGGCAGGTCCGGCAGCGGGCGACGGCCCCACCCCTCGTCGCCAATGGCATATGTGTCCGCCGCGCCGATCGCGAAGGTCGGGTACCTGTCGAAGAACATGCTGGCGCCGTGATCGTTATAGACCACGATGGCGATATCGGGTTTGAGGTCTTCCAGCCAGCCCCGCACCGGCACATAGGCATCGAACAGGGGCTTCCAGGCGGGCTCGTCCTGCTCGCCCATGTCGATCACCTTGCCGATCGAGGGCACGTGCGACGAGCCGATTCCACCGACGATTTTCGCCATCTCAGCGATCTCCCCTATCTCGCGCCCCTATCGCGCGCCGGCCGCGCCGCGCGTCGCCATGAATTCCTCGAATGTCTGGCCGCGCAGCTGCGCGCCGATATGGTAGAGCCCGTCGCCGGTGCAAACGCCCAGCTTCATGATCATGTAGATATTGCCGCCGCACTCGTCGATCAGCCCGCGATAGTCGCGGTCGCGCAGGAACTGCCGCTCCTGCTCGCTGAGGCCCCATTTCTCCATATAGGCTTCCTCGTCCGCCATGAAAGCCTCGCGGTTTTCCGGCTGCGTGAAGGACATGGCGAACTTGTTGATGCGGTAGCCCTGCCGCGACACCGCCCCGTCGAACACGGTGGTGCCGGGGATCTGTCTCGATCTGTCGCGCTGTTCGGCCATGGGAGAATTCCTCCGATTCTGTTCTCATTCGAGAACAGTCTAGCGCGAAAGGCCCGGTATGGAAATTGAGGCGGTCTTCACGCCCGGTCCCGCGGGTTACCCCCCCACCCCTCCCCCGGAATCGGGGGAGGGAGGATTGGTTCGCTCTCCCCCTGACAGCCCCCCTCCCGCATTATTGGGGGAGGGAGTTCGTAATTCTCGACTGCACTGTAGTGTCCCCTCCCCCGGCGCGGGGGAGGGTCGGGGTGGGGGCTGGCTCCGCCGCCCCGCAGACACGCGAAAATATTCTCTCCCTACTCCGCCGCCTGCGACGCCTCCGCCTGCTGCTCCGCCTCAATGAGGGCCTCCAGCCTGCGGCGGGCGGCGATGCCGCCGGCGTCGTGGCGCATGTTGATGCGCGGCGCGTCCGGGTCGGTTTCGATGTTCGCCTGCTGCGCCTGAAGAATCTCGAGATCCTCCATGAAGGCGGTGTGCACGTTGTTGTAGACCACGTCGGTCATCCAGCGGTCGTCGAGCCGGAAATTGCGGGCGGTGGCCCAGAAATAATGGGTGGTGCTGTCGGTTTCGGGCGTGATCGCGTTCATGTTGCGAAGCGTGATGCCCTGGCTGCGGTCTCCTTCGGGCGCGCCGGTGCCGGCGCGGGCGCAGCCGACATCGAGCCGCACGAAGGAGGGCGGCGTCCAGTCGATGATCTGCCAGCGGTCCATCGGTTCATCGGCGGCGAAATCGCCCGCCTTGCAGAAAAAGGGCGGCGCGGGATGGCCGAGGATCCAGCGCGTGACCCGCACCCCCTCCTCGGTTTCCGAATATTCCATCGGGGTTTCCGCCACCGCATGGGTGCCCAGCGTGGTGCGGTGGATGAAGGACAGATGCGACAAATCGAGCAGGTTCTCGATCAGCAGAATGTAATTCGCCTTGAGCTCCAGCCGTTCGCCGGCCCAGCGCCAGTCCGGGTCGTCGAGCCAGTGAAAATCCTCGATCGTTGCCGGGTCGGCCAGCGCCGGGTCGCCCATCCAGATCCAGATCCAGCGATGGCGTTCCACCACCGGATAGGCGCGAACGCGGGCCGTGTCCGGCACGCTGTCCTGTCCCGGGATCAGGACGCATTTCCCCGTCCGGTCGTAGCGGAATCCGTGATAGGGGCACTCGACCACGTCGCCATACAGCATGCCCTTCGACAAGGGCGCGTGGCGGTGGCAGCAGCGGTCGGCCAGCGCCAGCGGCGTCCCGTCCTCGTCGCGATAGAGCACCACCGGCTCGCCCAGCAGGGTGCGCCGCATCAGATTGCCGCGCGTGACCTCATGATCCCACGCCGCGACATACCAGCAGTTCCGGAGATATCCCATTTCCGTCTTCCCTTACTACGCGTCCGGCTTGACGTAACCCGCGTTGGCTCCGCCCTTCTGCGATTTCAGGTACCCGTCCACATGGCCGGTCGGGTCGGCATAGATGCGCAGCCGGTGGCTGATATATTCGTCGGTCCTGAGCGCCATGTCGTATGTCGAATCCATCGCGGCGTAGGCCGACAGCTTGGAATGTTCCAGCGCGGCCGGGTGGCGGCTCGCGATCTCCTTCGCCAGCTCGTTGACCGTGGCGCGCAAATCTTTCGCCGGCACGGCGTGGGAGACCAGACCGGCACGGAGCGCTTCCTCGCCCGAGAGGTTCTTTCCGACCAGCGACACGCGGAACGCCGTCTTGGCCGGCACGCCCGACTGAAACAGGGTCGGCGTCGCCACCGCGCCGTAGGAGCCGCGGATGATTTCGGGCATGCCGATCTTTGCGTCATTGGCGGCAACGGCGAGTTCGCAGCCGTTGACCAGCACCATGCCGCCGCCGACGCAGTAGCCCTGCACCTCGGCGATGGTGATCTGCGGGCAGGACCGCATCAGCGCCAGGATTTCGCGCAGATCGCCATCGTCCCAGCGATGCGGCGCCTTGTGGCGTTCGCCCAGCTCGTGCAGATCCATCCCGGCGCAGAACGTATCGCCCGCGCCCGCCAGCACGATGCAGCGGATCTCGCGGTTGTCGCGGATTTCCCGCAGCGCCGCGATCAGCTCGTCCATCAGCGCCTGGCTCAGCGCGTTTTTCTTCTCCGGCCGGTCGAGCGTCAGCCGCGCGACACGGTCCTTCTTCGAGATGCGCTTCGACAGGAATTTGCGTTTCTTCGTCGGCATGGATTTCTCCCCCTGGTTTCGGAATGACTGCGGCTCGTTCGGAGCGCTGCCTCACTCCCCCTCCCTCACCCTCCCCCTCAAGGGGGAGGGAACTATGCCTCGGATGGTACCCCCTCCCCCAGAAATGGGGGAGGGCTGGGGAGGGGGTTTTCCTCCCCGCCGCCCCGCTACGCCCACACATAATCCGAATTCCGCACCCGCCGCGTGCGCCAGCGATATTCCGACATGAAGCCGGGCCATTGCGTCGTCACCTTGCCGGAGGCGGTCCGGAAATAGGAATGGCAGGACGGGTGAACGAGGACGGTCTTCGCGATGCGGCGCTGCACCATCTCGTTATAGGCGCGTAAGCGCCCGGCCCTGACCGCCATCGACCGTGCGCCCTTGCGGGACAGGTTGCGCACGGCATCGGCGACGTAACGCGCCTGGCATTCGAGCATGAAGATGATGCTGCCCGACAGGTTGGTGTTCGGCCCGTACATCATGAAAAAGTTGGGAAACCCGTCAACGGCGAGACCGAGATAGGCTTCCGCCCCCTCGCGCCAGGCCATGTTCAGATCACGCCCGCCCGCGCCGGTCACCCGCATGGGCGCGAGATAGTCGGTCGGGGTGAAACCGGTGCACCAGACGATGGTATCCGCTTCGACATGACGGCCGTCCTCCGTCACGATCCCGTCGAGCACGATGCGCGAAACCGGCGTATCGACCAGCTCGACATTGTCGCGCTGCAAGGCCGGATACCAGCCGTCCGACCGCAGCACGCGCTTGCAGCCCAGCGGATAGCGCGGGGTGAGGCGTTCGCGGAGCGCATCGTCGGGCACCGCGCGTTCCAGATGATCGAGAAACGCGGCCTCTCCCTTTTTCGTCAGACGTTCCGAGGCGCGCCGCCGCGTCCCGGTCTCGAACCGCCAGAACAGCTTCGCGCGCTCGATACGGCGCGTCAGCCACGAACCGCCGTCGAGATCGCCGGTGCGCCCGCCCATCGAGCCGACATATTGCGGGGTGCGCTGGAACACGGCGAGGCGGCCGGCGGATTCCGCGATGGACGGCACGATCTGCACCGCGCTGGCGCCTGTGCCGATCACCGCGATAGACCGGCCCGCGGGGTCGAAATTTTCAGGCCATTGCGACGAGTGAAACTGATCGCCGGTGAAATCCTCCCGCCCGTAGACCGCCGGAATCCGCGGCCGGTTGAACAGCCCGACGGCGGAAACGAACATATCGGCTTCGATGCGGTCTCCCTGTCGCGTTTGCAGGGTCCAGCGCGCCGCGCCTTCGTCGAACGCGGCCGAGGCGATCTCCGTCCCGAAGCGGATATGCGGGGCGACGCCGTACTTGTCCGCGCAATGGTTCAGATAGTCGAGAATCTGCCGCTGCGGCGCGCAGAAAGACGACCAGTCGTAATCCTGTTCGAAGGAATAGCAGTAGAAGCGGGACGGCACGTCGCACGCCGCGCCGGGATAGGCATTGTCGCGCCACACCCCGCCGAGCGAGTCCGATCGTTCGTAGAGGGTGAAATCCTCGAACCCCGCCTTCTTCAGGGCGATGGCGAGCGCGATGCCGCCGAACCCCGCGCCCGCGATAGCGACGGATGTCATAACGGGTTGTGTCCAAAATCAGTCATATCGTCCCGAGACGAATACCCCCTCCCCAACCCTCCCCCGCTCACGGGGGGAGGGAGTTCTCACCGCGCAATGGAAAGGCCTCGTCGACATGACGTAGAGAACAAGAACCGAGTCCCCTCCCCCGACCCGGGGGAGGGACAGGGAGGGGGTTCCGGATGCCGTTTCCGCTCTCAACTGGCCTGGGCCAGACCGTATTCGCCTTCGAGATGCGCCAGCACGTCGTCAAGCTTCATGACGTCGGCATATTTGTGGTGCATGTCGAACAGATTGACCTTGTGGTTGATCGCCGTGCGGTCGTAGCAGCATTCCTCGACCAGCGTGACGTGGAAGCCGTTGGCCTTGGCGTCCTGCACGCCGGCGCGCAGGCAGCCGCTGGTGGTGCCGCCGCCGATAATCAGGCTCTGCACGCCAAGCCCGACCAGATGCGACAACAGCGGCGTGCCGTAGAAACAGCTGGCCCGCTGCTTGTAGACGACGAGATCTTCCGGCGCGGGCGCAAGCTCCGGCAGGATGCGGTACATGTCTTCGCTCTCGGTCATGCGCTGGCGGCTGGTCGGACGGCCGCGATTTGCCTGGCTGCGCTCGTCGCCGGTGCTGTAGGCCACCGGCAGACCGGCGCTGCGCGCCGCCTCCAGCAGCCGCTTGGCGGGCTCCACCATGGCCCAGGCGCGTTCGCCGCAGGAGCTGGGATAATCCTTGATCGCATCGATCACCCGCTGCTGCCCGCCGTCGTAGCTCGCCTGGTAGACGTCGATCATCAGCACCGCGGGGCGCGGACCGACCTTCAGCTCGCGCTCGTAATCGGCGTAGATCGCAAACGTCTCCTCATCGATGACGTCGGCCCAGCAGTAATCCTCGAACTTGCTCACCATGTTGTTTTCTCCCTGTTCAGTTTCTCACGCGTTGCCGCGTATCTCGCGCCAGATGCCGAGCTTTTCCTGCGCCGTGCGGTCGGAATAGCAGAACAGCACCGCATCGTTGTCGGCTTCCATCCGGTGCGGCATCCAGCAGGGCACGCAGAAAATGTCCTTTTCCTTCCACGCCATCGTAACGGTCTCCTCACCGTTCTGCACGATGCAGCGTCCCGACCCTTCGGTGCAGGAATAGACGATGCCTTCGGTGGTACGCCAGGTCTCGCCCCTGAAGCCTTTCGGCAGAAGCTGCAGGAAGGTGGAGATGGTCGGCATCGCGCTGCCGCCGGTGACCGGGTTGATGTACTCCATCTTCACGCCGCAGCACGGGTCCCAGTCGGCGGCGTCGCGCAGCTTCTCCAGCGCCTCGCGCGAGCGGGCGTAGGGGTAGTTGAAGATCGGCGATTCCTTTTTGTCCCAGCTCTGCCCGACGGGGCGCATGTTGGCACCGTAGCGCGCCTGGCTGTCGCCGGGCGGCACCTGGTCGGGCGCGGTGTCTTCCGGGAAGGTCTCGAAGAACAAGGGGCCGAACGTCGCCACCATCGGAATGTCGAGCCCGTCCATCCACACCATCGGCCCGTCGCCCTCATGCCCGTGATCGTGCCACGCCCAGGCCGGGGTGATAATGAAATCGCCGGGTTCCATATAGGACCGTTCGCCGCCGACCGCGGTATAGGCGCCGGAACCTTCCATGATAAAGCGCAAAGCCGCGGGCGAATGGCGGTGCGCCGGCGCGATCTCGCCCGGCATGATGAGCTGCAGCCCGGCGAACATCGATTCCACGATGCGGTGCGATTTTTCCAGCCCGGGGTTTTCGAGGATCAGCACGCGGCGATTGGCTTCCTTGGTGGAGATCAGATCGCCGCTTTCCAGCAGCATGTCGCGGATCGCATCGTAATCCCACAGATGCGGCACCGATTCGATGACCGGCTCGGGCGTCACCAGCCGCTTGTTGACCTCCCACAGCGGCGACAGATCGTATTCCTCGATCCGCCGGTAATAATCCTCGCGCTGGGGGCGCAGATTGCTGCTGGCATTGGCCGTTCCGCTATCGCTCATGCTGCTATCGCCTCACTTGTCCTGCCATGCGCCGGTTTCCTTCATCTTGCGGCCGGCGTCCTCGCGCCAGTCGGCACGGGTTCTGAATTGCGGATGCTCGCTCAGCGCCGCCTCGGTTTCCCTGAGGATCTCGTCGTCGGATTTCGACAGGTCCAGCGCCATGCCGCGCGGAGCGGGCGTGTACCACGGCGTCTCGACGAAGAACTCGGTGCGGTTTCCCTCCGGGTCGTTGAAATAGACCGACCAGGAAACCCCGTGCGTGGTCTGGACCAGCCCGTCGATATCGTCCCGTTCCGCCAGCATCCCGTAAAGCGTCCGCAAATCGTCCAGCGTATCCACCTCGAAGGACAGCTGGTTGATCTGCGACGGCAGCCCTTCGGGCCGGCCGCTCGCCAGCACCACCTGGTGATGCTGTTTCGGATGGCGGCTCATGAAGGCCATTTCGGTGCCGTTCGGGATGCTGCCCCGGTCGGTCACCATGAAGCCCATCACCTTCGTGTAGAAATCGACCATCCGGTCGAGATCGCTGACATAGATGCCGATGTGATTGATGCGAAGCTGCGGAATGGCGGTCATGGCGTGTCTCCCTCACGGGGATCATGGCGCGTGGCTTCGTTTCCCGCAACGGGGGGCTGACGGCAATCGGGAACATGGAAGTCCGGGAAAGTCGCACCACCGCCACAACACTCTCCCCTCGTCACGGTCGTGCTTGTCACGACCATCCACGTTTTTTGTTTTGCGACTGCCGGAAAACGAAAACTCGTGGATGGTCGGCCGGAGCCTGTCCTCGGACCGGCCTTTGGCCGGATTCGTGGGCTGACCATGACGGTCGAGAGTTGGAGTTCAGATTGAGGCGGTGCCAGCCCGCCCCCCCACCCGGCCACCCACAGGATGCTCACGCTGGGTGGCCGGGTGGGGGAGCGGGCCGGTGCGATGGAAATTTCTTCGGGTTGAACGCGGCCCCGCCGCTGTCCACAATCGGCGCAACAACCAACGGAGAGAAAGCATCATGGAGGATTCACGGGGCCGGGGGCAGGAAATCAGACGGCCGAAGATCGGCGATTCGGTCATCCGCAAGGAAGACATCCGGCTGCTGACCGGTCAGGGCAATTACAGCGACGACGCCACCCTGCCGGGCCAAAGTTTCGCCGCCATGGTTCGCTCGCCGCACGGCCATGCGCGGATCAGGGGCTTTGACACCGCCGCCGCCCTCAAAGTGCCGGGCGTGATCGCGGTGCTTACCGGCGCGGATGTCGAGGCCGACGGGCTCAACCCGATCCCGCACAACGTGTCGCCCTCGAGCCCGCCCGATATCTCGCTCGCCAACCGCGACGGGTCGCCCCACCTGATCTCGGTCCATCGCGTGCTGCCCAACGACAAGGCGCGCTTCGTCGGCGAGGCGGTCGCCATGGTGATCGCGGAAACGACGGCCGCGGCCAAAATCGGCGCCGAGGCGGTCGAGGTCGATTACGAGGTGCTGCAATCCGTGACCGATGCCGCCGCCGCGCTGGAACCCGGCGCGCCTCTGGTGTGGGAGGAGTTCGGCACCAATTGCTGCGTCGATGCCGATGTCGGCGACAGGGAGGCCACCGAGGCCGCCTTCGCCCGCGCCGCCCATGTCGTGCGGCTGGAAACCTGGGCGCAGCGCTGCACCGGCGTGACGATGGAACCGCGCGCCGCGCTGGGCTCCTTTGATCCCGATACCGGCCGCTATTCGGTCTATGCCGGCAGCGGCGGCGCGGTGCGCCAGAAGCGCGAGATCGCCGGCGTGCTGGGCGTCGAAGAGGCGCAGGTGCGGGTGGTGGCGCAGGATGTCGGCGGCAATTTCGGCACGCGGAATTCCTTCTTCCCCGAATTCGCGCTGGTCGCCTGGGCGGCGAAGAAGATCGGTCGCCCGGTCAAATGGACGGCGGAGCGCACCGAGAGCTTCCTGACCGACCATCAGGGGCGCGATCTGCGGGTCGAGGCGGAGCTGGCGCTCGACGCCGACGGCAAGTTCATCGGGCTGCGCGGCAGCAATATCAGCAATGCGGGGGCGCACACGATTTCCTACGTGCCGCTCGCCAAGGGCGTCGAGATCAATAACGGCACTTATGCCATCCCGGCCTGCTTTTTCCGCGCCCGCGCGGTGACAACCAACACCGCCTCCACCGCGCCCTATCGCAGCGCCGGGCGGCCCGAGGTGAATTTCGTGATCGAACGGCTGGTCGAGCTCGCCGCGCGCGAGACCGGCATCGACCCGGTCGAGCTGCGCCGCCGCAACCTGATCCAGCCCGACCAGATGCCGTATGAGAACGGGCTCGGCATGATTTACGACAGCGGGGATTACCCGAAAGTGCTGGATGAGGCGCTGGCGCTCGGCGATGTCGCAGGCTTCGAGGCCCGCAAGGCGGAATCCGCCAGACGCGGCAAACGGCGGGGGCTCGGCATCGCGTCCTATATGGAGACCTCGACCGGCGCGCCGCGCGAACGGACCGAGATGACCGTCGTGCCGCCGGCCCGCGACGCGGCGGGCAATGGCCGCATCGACGTGGTGATCGGCACCCTGTCGTCCGGCCAGGGGCACGAGACCAGCTTTGCGCAGCTCGTCACCGAATGGCTCGGCGTCGATTTCGACCAGGTGACGCTGATCCAGGGCGATACCGATATCGTCAAGGTGGGCGGCGGCTCGCATTCGGGCCGCTCGATGCGGCTCGCCGGCATCATCATGGGCGAGGCGTCGGACCTGATCATCGAGAAAGGAAAGCGCATCGCCTCGCATCTGCTGGAGGCCGCCGAAGCCGATATCGCCTTTGCCGACGGCAATTTCACCGTGGCGGGCACCGACCGCACCATCGATCTGTTCTCGGTCGCCCACGCAGCGGAGACCGATGCTTCCCTGCCCGACGAGCTGAAAGGAACGCTGGAGGCGGAGAGCGACCAGACCATCCGGGTGCCCGCCTTCCCGTTCGGCGCGCATGTCTGCGAGGTCGAGGTGGATGAGGACACCGGCGCGATCGCGCTGGTGAAATACGCCGCCGTCGACGATGTCGGCCGCGCCGTCAACCCGCTGATCCTGCACGGCCAGGCGCATGGCGCGACCGTTCAGGGGCTGGGCCAGTCGATGGGCGAATGGGTCCATTACGACAATGACACGGGGCAACTGCTGGCCGCCTCCTTCATGGATTACGTCATGCCGCGCGCCGACACGGTGCCGTCCTTCGATACCGCCATCAGCGAGGTGCCGTCGACCACCAACAAGCTCGGCATCCGCGCCGGCGGCGAAGGCGGCACGACGCCCTCACTCGCCATCCTGATCAACGCAGTGGTCGATGCGCTGGCCGATCTCGGCGTGAAACATATCGAGATGCCGGCCACGCCGGAGCGGGTGTGGCGGGCGATTCAGGCGGCGAAGGGGGAGTAGAGGGGCGAACAGGCCGCTGTCGGCTTTCGCCTTTATGTAAGACGGGATTCAATCCGATCATCGAAGACCGCAAAATGGCAAATCAAGTATCGAGACGGCACCACTTCGTTCCGAAGCTCCTTCTAAGACCTTGGTTGCTAAAGAGCGCAAATGGGGACGATGTTCTTCGTGGCTACTGGTGGAATCCTCATTCCAGCTCCCTAGCTTGTAAAATTCGTGGGCTCGACAGCTTCTGTTTTCAGTTGGACCTACTTACACTAACTAGGCACTCGCTCGGCCGTGATTCTGAACCGCCCCGGGATTGCCGGAGGCCGTTTGGTTTAAGTTATGCGGCCATGGCC